>NZ_JBIADZ010000005.1:100677-513539 GCF_042868035.1 Streptomyces sp. NPDC007875
CCCTTTTGGGTGTGCTATATCTGGCCCGGGGGGGGGGGGGGGGGGGGGGGGGGGGGGGGGGTCGGGGGGGGGGGGGGGGGGCGGCGCCGCCGGGGGGGGGGGGGGGGGGGGGCCCCCCCCCCCCGCCGTCGCCTCACCGAGGCAGTTGCGCCTCGATGGCGGCGACGACGTCGTCCGCCTCCGGCTCGGTGCGCGGCCGGAACCGGCCCACGACCTCGCCGTCCGGCGAGATCAGGAACTTCTCGAAGTTCCACTGCACATCCCCCGCCTCGCCCTGCGCGTCCGGCGTCCGCGTCAGCTCGGCGTAGAGCGGATGCCGCTGATCGCCGTTGACATCGGCCTTCTCCAGCAGCGGAAAGGACACGCCGTAGGTCGTCGAGCAGAACGTCTGGATCTCTTCGCTCGTCCCCGGCTCCTGCCCGGCGAACTGATTGCACGGAACCCCCAGCACGGTGAACCCGCGCCCGGCGTAACGCTGCTGCAGCCGCTCGAGCCCCTCGTACTGCGGGGTGAGACCGCACTTGGACGCCACATTGACCACCAGCAGCGCCGCGCCCCGATGCTCACCGAGTGAGGTCGGCTCGCCGGTAAGGGTGTGCAGGGGAATGTCGTACAGGCTCATGGGATCAACCGCCTTCGTCGTTCGGTGGGTGAGCCCAAATCTATGCGCTCACGAGCTCGTGACGCCCGATCACGATATGAACACCAAGCACACACAACCTCTTCACTTTTCAACCGGCGTGGCTAAGGTCGGTTCCTCACGTATCACTCAAGGGGGGACCATGTCCTGGAATAACCAGCCATCACCGGCACCGAGGGGCCCCAGATGGGCACGCAAGCGTGTCGCCGTCCCCGTCGCGGCCATCCTGCTCTTCGCCGGAGTCGGCATAGGGTCGGCCCAGGGCGAGGACGCGAAGGCGGCCGACGGCGACAAGCCCACGCCCAAGGTGACGGTCACCGTCACGGCAAAGCCCGCCCGGGTGAAGGACACCGCCGAGCCGACACCCACCGTGACGGTCACCAAGACCGTCACGGCGAAGCCGAAGCCGAGGCCCGCGCCCAAGGCGACGAAGAGTGCTGAGGACGACTCGTCCTCCTCCACCGGTGGTGTCAGCTCGTCATCCGGCGGCTCGTCCTCGTCGGGCGGCGGGTCGTCATCCGGCGGGTCGTCCGGCTCCTCGTCCGGCGGATCGTCCAGCGGCACGGGCGGATCGAGCAGCGGTGCCACGGCGCTCTGCAACGACGGCACCTACTCCTACGCCGCCCACCACCAGGGCGCGTGCTCGCATCACGGTGGCGTCGCCGTCTTCTACAGGTGATCTGACACGGCGATGGGGCGGGCCGCAGAGCCCGCCCCATCGCCTGCCGGGTAGCGGCCTATTCGGGCGGCGTCGGCGTGTCGTGGCTGCGGTACATCGCCTGGATGTCGAGCTCCAGCTTGACCGTGGGGCCGACCACGGCGATGCCGCGGGCGAGCATATTGCGCCAGTTCAGAGTGTAGTCCTCGCGGTGCAGTTCCGCCGTGGCGAGGGCGGCGCAGCGCAGTTCCTGGTCGTAGCCGCCGTTCACGGCACCGAGGTAGGTGGTGTCCAGGGTCACCGAGCGGCTGACGCCGTGCATGGTGAGGGGACCCTGGAGGGTCCACTTGGGTCCGCTGCGCCAGGTGAAGCGGTTGCTGGCGAAGTGGATCTCCGGGAAGTTCTCGACGTCGAGGAAGTCCGCCGAGCGCAAGTGGTTGTCGCGGGTGTTGTTGCCGGTGTTGATGCTGGAGGCGTCGATGACGACCTCGACGCGGGAGTCCTCCATCCGCTCGGCGATGTGGATGCCACCCCGGAAGCGGGTGAAGCGGCCGTGCACATTGGCCATGCCGACGTGGCGGGCGATGAAGCGGATCGCGGTGTGCGGCGGGTCGAAGAGCCAGGTGCCCGGCGGGGGGAGTTCCAGCTGCTGGGAGGGTTCCATCTGCACCCGGCGGGGCGGTTCGCTCTGGCCGTAGGCGATGTCGACGGTGAGGCGGTTGGGCTGCAGCCCGCTTCCGGTGAGCAGCACGGTGTACTGCCCCGGCTCGAGCGTGGCGAAGAACAGGCCGTGTGGATCGGTGGTGGCCTTGGCCACCGTGCGGGCGGCGCCACGCGTCTCGGTGACGGTGACCTCCACGCCGCCCAGGGCCTGGCCGACGGGGTCCAGGACCTCGCAGCTGAAGGCTCCGGCACCCACGGGCAGGGGGATCCTGAGTCCTGATCCGCGGTCCGGACGCTTGGTGCGCATGCGCCGGAGCAGTGCGAGGGGCATTGCAGTCATCTCACTAACGGTTTCTCTGGGGATGTGGGCGTGTCCATGATGGAGCCCCAGGTTGGGCTCCCTGCACCGGGGGGGTAGGTGTCAGCCGCGGCCGAGGATCTTTTGTAGCGCCCCGATCAGCAACTCCCCCGCGTGCGGGGACATTTCGGGGTGCCGGAAGCCGATGTGGTTGTCGGGGCGGGTCAGCAGGGCTCCGCAGTCGCCGATCTCGCGCAGCCGGGCCCAGTCGCCGTACGGGTCCTCGTACTCCTGGCCGGGGCCGATGGAAACCGTGACGAGTTCGACGCCCAGCGCCTTACGGGCCGCCTCGGCGGCCTCCTCCCAGCAGTCGCCGCCGATGCCGGTGAAGAGGGTGAACCGGCCGTGGCCGCCGAGGTCGAGGGTGGACAGCCGCTCACGGCCCCGGACGACCCACGCGTGCGGCAGCTTGGCGCCGGGGCGGGTGCTGGGCTGGTGGTACAGCTCAGGGTCGCGGCCGAAACCGGGGTCGGGGGTGCCGTCGGGGACGATGGCGTCCGAGACATACCGCTGGTTCATCTCCACGCCGTGCGCGTTGAACTCGTACACCTTGGCCGCGATGGCCTCGCGCAGCTCCCGCCGCTGCTTCGCGCCCTCGGGCGTGGCGGCCTTACGGGCGTCGACATTGCGCCACATCTGCTCGGTGTCGGAGGTGGCGAGCACACCCAGCGCCTCGAAAACCGGCGCGGTCTCACCGATGCTCCGATTGGCCCGCTCGACGATCTGCCGCCCCACCGGCGCCCGTTCGGCGGAGTAGGTGTCCAGAAGGGCAGGGGCGGCGGTGCCGTCGAGGACCAGCTTGAGCTTCCAGGCGAGGTTGTACGCGTCCTGGATGGAGGTGTTGGAGCCCAGGCCGTTGGACGGCGGATGACGGTGGACGGCGTCGCCCGCGCACAGCACCCGCCGGTCGGCGTAGGTCTCGGCGTACAGATGGTTGACGGTCCACGCGGAGGTCGAGGTGATGCGCACGGGGATCGTGTCGTCGCCGAGCAGCCGGTGTACCACGGACCGCGCGAACTCCTCGGTGAGGTCCGGCGGGCCCGCCTCGAGGTCGTAACCCCACACCACCATCCACTCGGTCCAGGGGCGCACACAGCGCACCAGGCCCGCGCCGATGCCGCCCACCGTCGCGCCGGGGGCCAGCACCCAGTAGAGCGTGGAGGGGCGATGGGCGGTCAGATCGGTGAGATCCGCCTCGAAGACGATGTTGAGGCTGCCGGCGACGCCCATCCGGCCGACCGTGGGCAGCCCGGAGTTCTCCACGACACGGCTGCGTCCGCCGTCCGCGCCGACCAGATAGCGGGCCCGGACGCGGTAGGTGTCCCCGCGCAGCCGGTCCTCGACCAGCGCGGTCACGCCGTCGTCCGACTGCTCGTGGGAGAGGTACTCGGTGTGGAAGCGCAGCGCGGTGCCCCGGGAGACCGCGGCGTTCACCAGCACCGGCTCCATCAGGTGCTGGGGCATGTCGCACATCCGGCTGGGGCTGGCCAGTTCATGCGCGGCCTGGACGAGCGGGTCGTTGCCCCAGGAGCGCAGCCGTCCCAGCTCCTCGCCCGCGAGGCTGGTGCAGAAGACGGTGTTCCCCATCAGTGGCTGCGGCGTGGCCTGGGCGGTGACCTGGTCCTCGACGCCGAGGTCGCGCAGCACCTCCATGGTGCGCTGGTTGGTGATGTGCGCGCGGGGTGTGTCCGCCAGGCTTCCGTACCGGGTGACCATGAGGTTGGGCACCCCGTAGGTGCTCAAGGCGAGCGCCGTCGCGGCTCCGGCGGGGCCACTGCCCACGACCAGTACGTCGGTCTCGACGGTCTCCACTGCTGAAGGGCTCCTCTCCGGGTGATGGGCGATCTCCTGACGATCGGCGGTCTCCCGGCGACCGGCGACCGGCGCTCAGCGATCGGTCATGACGATCGGCGACCTCCTCACGACCGGCGATCGACCATTGGTGATCTTGTTCCAGAACCCGGGCCCCGAGGTGTCTCATTTCGAAACACCGGCGGCGTATACGGTGGAGGGGCTGTGACGACCATCGACGACACCCCCGCCGACTCGGCCCTCTCATCGCTGCGCCGGGCGCGCGACCGGTTCCTCAGCGGACGGCCTCCGGGCGACGGGGTCCCCGAGGACCTCGCCGAAGCCTGGCGGCGGGCGCGGTTCTTCGGCGTACCGCGCGATCTGGTGGCCCCGCCCAGGGTCCGGCCGCCCGAGGACTCACCGTTGCTGGCCGCGGCGCGCCCCGCGCTGGACCGGGTGGCGTCCACGCTGAGCGGTGAGATGAGGCTGGTGCTGGTCGACTCCCGCTGCCGCGCGCTGTGGTCGGGCGGCGGCCGTTACACCGGCACGTCCGCCGATGTGGCCGGCCTCGATCTGTCGGAGAAGGCGGTCGGGCACAACAGCGCCGCGCTCGCGCTGCGCACGGGGCGCCGGGCCGAGGTCCACGGCCCGGAGCACTTCCTCGACCTGTGGCAGGAGGTGTCGGCGGTCAGCGTGCCGCTGTACGAGCCGACGGCGGGCCGCCCGGCCGGCACCATCACCGTGGTGGCCCCGCTGGGCGAGGGCCGCACCGGCCACCCGGGCACGGCCATCGCCGAGGCCACCGCGCACGCCGTCGAGACGGAGCTGCTGGGCCGGGCGCGCCCGCCGGAGCGGGTGTTGCTCGACGCGTATCTGCGTCAGCGGGCCGACGGAGCGGCCGTGGTGGCGCTCGACGGCAGCAGCCGCCTCGTCAGCCCGGAGGCCGCGCGACTGCTGTCGCACGAGACGCTGGCGCGGCTGGAACGGCGTGCCACAGCCCTCCTCAGGGACGCGGACGCCGGACCGGAGGGCGCGCACTCCGGGACACCGGAGGAGATCGAAGTACCGGACGGCGCCGGGCTCACCGTAAGGATGACGCGCGTGGTGCACGGGGGCGAGGTCATCGGGGCCGTCGCCACGGTGTGCCCGGCGGCCGCGCGGGCGCGGGCGGCGGAGCGGCCGGGCCACGACCGGCTCCCGGGGCTCGTGGGCACGTCCCCGCCCTGGCGGGTGACCGTCTCCCGGGCGACGGAGCTGGCGCGGGCCGCGGAGCCGCTGCTGTTGATCGGCGAGGCCGGCGTGGGGAAGACCGCGCTGGCCCGTGCCCTGCTCGGCCGCCGGGGCACGGCCGCACCGCGTCTGGTCGACGCCGCCGAGCAGGTGGCCGGTGAGGTCCCGCGCTGGTGCCGCGCGCTCGCGCAGGGGGACGGCGGCGCGCCGCCGCTGCTCCTGCGCCACGCCGAGCGGCTGGGCCAGTCCGACGTGGCCGCGCTGCTCTCGCTGCTGGAGGAGCGGCCCGCGGTGGCCTTGGTGGCGACGCATACCCCGGGCGCGCCGACCGGTCCGTGTCTGAGCCGGCTGCTGGACATCCTCTCGGCCCGGTCGGTGACGCTGCCACCGCTGCGCGAACGCCTCGAGGACATCCCGGCGCTGCTGGCGGGCCTCGCCCGGCGCCCCTCCCCCGGACGTCCCCCGCTGACCTGGAGCCTGGACGCGCGCCGGGCGCTGGAGCAGCACACCTGGCCGGGCAATGTCACCGAACTCGCCCATGTCGTACGGGAGGTGGCCGAGCGCCGCCGCGCCACCGGGCCGGTGCGGCGCGAGGAGCTGCCGTACGGACTGCGGGTGCCACCGGCCACCCGTCGGCTGAGTGGCATAGAACGGGCGGAGCGCACGGCGATCCTGGAGGCGCTGCGCCGCCACGGGGACAACAAGGTGCGGGCCGCCGAGTCCCTGGGCATCGGCCGGGCCACGTTGTACCGGAAGTTGCGGGCGTACGGAATGGACCAGGCGTAGGGGAATGGACCAGGCGTAGGAACGGAAACAGTCACCAGGGGGGCCGGTCGCAGGGGAGCCGGTCATCGGTCGCGGAGGGGGCAACGGTGACGCGAGACAACAGCGCCGAGGGCGAGGCGGTCACGGGCAGGCTGCTGATTCTGGAGTACGAGCAGGTGAAGGAGGAGCAGCGGGCGCGGATCGGGTTCCGTGACAATCTGCTCTACGCGACACTCGCCGCGATGGCGGCCATCATCACCTTCTCCCTCCAGAGCCATGGACGTCCGGAGCTGCTGTTGCTGCTGCCCCCGGCGTCGGCCCTGCTGGGCTGGGCGTATCTGGTCAACGACGAGAAGATATCGGCCATCGGGCGGTATGTCCGGGAGGATCTGGGGCCCCGGCTGGCGACGCTCGTCCCGGGCCGGCCACCGGTGTTCGGCTGGGAGCGGGCCCACCGCGACGACGGCCGCCGGATCTCCCGCAAGCGGCTGCAACTGGCGGCCGATCTGTTGCTGTTCACGGTGGCGCCGATCGCCGCCCTCGTCGTGTACTGGGCCTCGGAGCCGGTGCGGGCGGTGCTGCTGGCGGTGTCGGTGGCGGAGGTGGCGCTGATCACCGTCCTGGGGGTGCAGATCGTGCTGTACGCGGATCTGCACCGGCCCTGACGCATGAGAACCATAGGGTGCGTCGCATCCGTAAGGTGTCGGCGGAAGCTGTCCTAGGGGGGATCCATGGGCGCTGAGGGCAAGGGCGGGACGGCGCGGGCCGATGTGGTGGTCCTGACCGCGCTGGAGGTCGAGTACCGGGCGGTGCGCGCCCATCTGGAGGATCCGCGCCCGGTCAAGGCGGAGCGGGGCGCCCTGTTCGAACTGGGCGTGTTTCGCGACGGATCCGGCGAGCGGAGCGTCGCCATCCATATGACGGGTCCGGGGAATCCGGGCGCCGCGGCCTCGGTCGAGCGGGGCGCGGCGCTCTTCGCGCCCCGGGCGGTGCTGTTCGTGGGGGTTGCGGGCGGCGTCAAGGACGTCGCGCTGGGCGACGTGGTGGCCGCCGACGCGGTGTACGACTACGAGACCGGGAAGGACACCGAGTCGGGGTTCCTGCCCCGGCAGAAGACCTATCAGTCCGCTTATGGTCTGGTGCAGCTGGCCCGGCTGGTGGCGGCGGGCGACGCGTGGCAGGGGCGGATCCGCCCGGGGGACGACGCGCCACGGCCCCGTGCCCATGTGAAACCCCTCGCGGCGGGCGGACGGGTGGTGGCGCACCACCGCTCGGACGTCGGGCTCAGACTCGCGGCCGGCGCGGGTGACGCGCTCGCGGTGGACATGGAGGGCTTCGGCTTCCTCGCGGGCGCGTATGTCAACCAGCAGCTGGACGCGCTGGTGATCCGCGGCATCTCGGATCTGCTCGGAGACAAGGGCGAGGCGCACGACGAGCGCTGGCAGCCCGTGGCCTCCCGGCACGCGGCCGCCTTCGCCTTCGAACTGATCGGCCGTATCCCGGTGGCGGCGGATGCCCCGGCGGTGGCGGACGTCCTGGCGAGGCATCCGCTCGCCGCCGAGACGCGGTCCCTCGCCACCGATACGCCGTCCCTTACGGCCGAAACGCCGCCGCTCGCCACCGGCACGCGGTCCCCCGCCGCCGAAACCCAACCCGAATCCCCCCGGCGGCGCAAGCTGATGATCCGTGACCTCGGCGTTCTCGCGGACACGCTGCTGGCCGTGTCCGGGATGACCTCCCCCGCGCGCTGGCAGCAGCTGCTCGACGAGCTGCCCACCGTGGGCACGGCGGTGGGCCGTCAGTCGGGGAGCCGCGCGGAGGCCCTGTCCCTGCTGCGCACGTGCGAGGCGCGGCGTGCGATGGGCGAGCTGGTGGAGGTGGTCGCGGTGCTCGCCCCGGACGATCCGGCGGCCGCCGAACTCGCCCGGCGGGTCGAGGAGCTCGGATTGGAGTGACCCTCCTCACCCTCCCGACCCGGCGGGTGCCGAACCCCGGGGCGCCCGCGCGCGGGGTCCGCACGTTCCCCGGGCCACGACGGAAGGGCGTCCTGCACACCACGTCACCGGAATCGTCCAGGTGGCCCCCTGGGGAGGACCGCCCTCCGCCTCACGCGCACATGCTCCCCCGGTCCACCACCGGGATGTGTCCCCGCCTCGGCGGGGCCCGCCGGGGGCGGGGACGGTGCCCTGGACATACTCACCCAGGGGGTGTCAGGCGGAACTTGCGGGGAAAACAACTTGTCCCGGAGTCCGAGCGATTGGCGCCCGCGTGTGGCAGGGTCTCCGGCGGGATCATCGGCGGCGGGGACCGGTGATGCGGCCTCGGGGGAGGGCACAGCATGGCGGCCATGGGGGAAGGTGGCCTGAAATCGGTCGGCAGCCTCGTCACGGCGCTGAAGGAGTTCCGCTGTCTGACGGATCCGGATCTGCGCACGTTGTGTCTGGATCTGGTCGCCATGGAGCTGGAGATGACCAGCGTTCCCGTGCGCGTCCACCGGGTGACCGACTACTTCCTGGTGGAGCTGGCCCGCGAATGCCTGGAAAACGTGCGGATCATGCACGCGCTACGCGCGTCCCTCGCGGTGATGGCGGCGGCCGACGAGGACGCCATGATGCGGCTCGACTCGGTCATGGAGCAGATGACGGCGCGTCCGGCACTGCCCGAGACCGCCGCCGCGAAGCTGCGGTCGCTGCTGGAGGAGCTGGAGATCGAGCAGTTGGGCCAGTTGTGCCGTACGGCTGCGGGCCCGCTGCAGGACATCCCCGCGGTCACGAGCCCCTGGCACGCCTTCGAGGTGCTGAGCCGGATGAACGCGCAGCCGGGCGGGCTGCCCCCGGGGCTGGCCCTCGTGGAGTACCTCGCGGCGGCGGCGCGTCCGCTGCAGCGGGCCGACGCGCTGCGCGAATGGGCCGATGAGCAGGCCCGGGAGCTGGGCCTGACGCCGCAGCTGCGGTCGCTGCGGCAGCAGGTGGGGCATGCCGCCCCGGCCGGGCCGGTGGACGCCTATCTGGTGATCCGGCTGCTGCCGCAGGAGGAGGCCGGGTGCTACGAGCTCTCGTCCTGGCACCAGTACGACCCGACCGGCTGGCATCCGGCCCGCGGCCCGATCACCCAGGTCACCTCGCAGACCGCGGAACGGGCGGTCCAGACGCTGGTGTTCGAGGCCGCCGAGGAGTGGGACGACGCCGGCGCGATCCACATCGAGTTCATGCTCGACACGGATGACCTGAATCTGCCGGTCCACCGGTGGCGTCTGGAGCTCGACAGCGAGTCCCCCATCCCGTTGTACATGGGAGGCTATCCGGTGGTGGTACGGAGCCTGGAGCGAAGCCGTACCAAGCGCTGGCACCGCGAGTGGAAGCAGCGCTGGAACGTCTTCGACCAGCAGCCCGAGCGCGCCAAGCAGCTCGTCGTGGACGGCGAGGACCCGGACAGCCCGCGCTCCGGCGACACCACCGCCCTGCTCGCCCGGCTCAAGGCCGACCCCCAGGTGGTCGCCCTGGTCCTGAGCTCGCCCCCGGGGGCCACCCCCGAGGGAAACTCGGAGGTGCTGACCGCGTGGCGGGCCGGGATCCCGGTGGTCGCCTGGGACGGCCGGACGCCCCGTGACCCTGCCTTCGTCCAGCAACTGAGACAAAAACAGGCCGAGCCAAGCGGGAACCTGGCACGGCTCCGTGAAGCCATGACAGAGTTACGTCTGGACGCCCATACGATCGGCTCCGCGGAGGGGGAGCATCACCTCGGGCAACATGTGGTGCTCGTTTGGGACGACCCAACCCGACCGGTGGAACCTTTTGGGCGCATTTCGGGGCCGGACGACGGGGTAGGTGGTCGATGAGCGACGGAGAGCCTGCGCGGCGCCACAACGGACGGGTCCCCCAGGACTCGGGGTCCGCCTCCGGTGCCCTGCCGTCCGGGATACCGCGCCCCTGGTGGATCTACCAGGGCACCGGGCGCCCGCTCCACGACGTAAGCCTGGAGGAGATCCTTCCGCCGCCGCCCCCGTGGCGCACCTTCGGCGGGGTCTCGGCCTGCCCGCCCGAGGGCGACGGCCGGCCCGGCGCGTTATCCGATCGGGACGACACCCCGACCGAGCCCCCGGCGCCGCCGGAGGACGAGCAGGACACCGCCCGGCGGCTGGGCGCGGCCCCCCTGGGCGTGCGCTCCGACCCCGAGGAGGCCGATCTCGTCAACGCGGCGCTGATCCTCAGGCGTCCCCTTCTGGTGACGGGCCGCCCGGGCACCGGCAAGTCGACGCTGGCGTACCGCATCAGCCGGGAGCTGGGCCTGGGCCGGGTGCTGCGCTGGCCGATCACGACGCGATCCACCCTGCGGGCCGGGCTTTACGGCTACGATGCCGTCGGCCGTGTGCACGCCGCCGCGGCGGGACAGGCGTCGGAGGGGGACACGCACGAACCCGGACCGGAGGACATCGGCGACTTCCTCCAACTAGGCCCGCTGGGCACGGCGATGCTCCCGCACCGTCTGCCGCGCGTCCTGCTCATCGACGAATTCGACAAGAGCGACATCGATCTGCCCAATGACCTGCTCGACATCTTCGAGGCCGGCGAGTACTCCATTCCCGAGCTGGTGCGCATCCGCCGACGCCGCCCGGCCGTATCGGTCCTCACCGACGATCCGGAGCGCAGTACCGTCATCGCCTCGGGTCGGGTGCGCTGCAGCGCCTTCCCCGTCGTCATCATCACCAGCAACGGCGAACGGGATTTCCCGCCCGCGTTCCTGCGGCGCTGTCTCCAGCTTCGGCTGCCCGACCCGGACGCGGACCGGCTCGCCGCGATCGTGGCCGCGCATCTGGGACGGGCCGACGATCCACGCGCGCGGGAGCTGATCCAGATGTTCCTCGAGCGCAGCGAGCGCGAAGGCGGCCTCGCCGCCGACCAGTTGCTCAACGCGGTGTATCTGGTGACGGCCCAGTCCCATGTACCGGGGCCCGAGTGGGAGGAGCTACTGCAGGCCGTCTGGCACCGGCTGGACAGTGCAGCAGGCTCGACATGACACATGACCCAGGCGGCCGGTCCGCCGGGCCCGCCCCTCGGGACCTCGACTGGCGGCAGCTGGCCGACGCCCTGTGGCTGGCGGTCTGCAAGGCCGAGACGGACCCCGGCCCCGGACGGCCGGGCCCGGGACCCCTCCCGGGGACACCGGAGGCGGACGCCCCGCCGCCCGGTGACGAGCCGTCCGACGAGCCGCGGCAGGACCGCGAAGGGGAGCGCCCCGCGTCCGAGCCCGAGGCCGGGCCCACGGTCGCGGAGCCGCTGCTCCCCGCGGAGCTGCTCGGTGTCCCCGCACCGCCCGGTGAGGCGGAGCCGGTGACCGTCGCGGAAGCCTTCGTGCCCGCGCGCCGGGCGTCCGTCTCCGAGCCGCCGCTGCCCGAGCGCGCCCTGTCCCGGGCGCTGCGGCCGCTCAAGCGCACCTCGCCCTCGCTGGTCGAGATGGAGATCGACGAGGAGGCCACGGCCGAGTGCGCGGCGCGCGAGGGGCTGTGGGTGCCCGCCTGTGTGCCGGTGCGCGAGCGCTGGATGGACGCCGTTCTGGTGGTGGACTGCGGCAGTTCGATGGTGGTGTGGCGGCGGACGGCCGAGCATCTGGTCACCGTGCTGCGACGCACCGGCGCCTTCCGGGATGTGCGGGTGCACCGGCTGAACACCGACCATCCGTTACCCGAGGACCGGTCGCCGGTCGAGGGGATGCCGCCGCGCGGCAAGCGGACGGTGCTGGTGCTGACCGACGGCATCGGCGCGGCCTGGGCCGATGAGAGCGCCCAGCGCGCGCTGGCCCACTGGGCGCGGCACGCCTCGGTCGCCGTGCTGCATGTCTTGCACCAGGGCCGCTGGCACCACACCGGTGTGGCGCCGGAGCGGGTGCGGGTGCGGGTCCCCGAACCGGGCGCCCCCAATGGCACCTGGCGGCGGGCGGACGGCGGTTCCTGGCCGGGCGGCGCACCACCGGTCCCGGTGCTGGAGCTGGACGCGCGGTGGATGGCCAACTGGGCGCGGCTGGTGGCCCGCCCGTCGGCGCGCGGCGAGGACACGATGGCGCTGCTGCCCGGGGCGCCGGCCGAGCGCTGGGACCCCGAACCCGAACCGAGCGCCTGGGACCGTGTCTTCCGGTTCCGCGCCACCGCCTCGCCGAGCGCCTTCCGGCTGGCGGCCCGGCTGGCCGCCGCGCCGTTGAACATTCCCGTGATGGAGTTCGTGCAGGGGATCCACCAGCCGGAGGGCAGCCCGGGCGATCTGGCCGAGGTCCTGCTGGGCGGACTGCTGCGCAAGGTGGGAACCGCCGACCCGCTGGACGAGACGGGCATCGGCTACGAGTTCCACGACGGGGTACGGGAACTGCTGCTGTCCGCCGGGATGCGGGACGAGTCGCTGTACATCCTCGGGAGCGTCCTCGATCGGCTCGGCCGCCGCTGGAAACCGCTGCTGATGCTCCGCGATCTGCTCAACCACCCCTCCGGGTCCGTGCGCGACCTTCCCAAGACGGAGCGCCTGCTGCCGTACATCCGCCTCCAGGAGCAGGTCTACCAAGCGCTTTCCGGTCCGTACCTGGAGGGCGCGCGCTCCTTTCGCGCCCTGGTCCTGGCCCATCAGGCGCTCGCCCGCTCGAGGGAAAGCCGACCCGATCCAGTTGAAGACGCATTACGCAGGGGAAAATATGTGGACTCTGAGGCGGTTGACATGACGTACTCCACGACTCCCCGACCTGATCCGCAACCCGAGGCCGACGATTCACCATCCCCGCCGGCGCACGGCACGCCGGGCCCGGCGGGGGAGCATCTGAGAGGAACATTCGTGTCCGTGACCGCTGCCCGGTCCCTGCCCGCCGTGGAGGAGCGCCAGGCCGGGGAACCCCCGTCCATTTGGGGAAATGTACCGCCCCGGAACAACAACTTCACCGGGCGGCAGACGTTGCTCGACACTCTCCACGAGCGGCTGAGGAGCGAGGGCACCGCCGCAGTGCTGCCCGAGGCCCTGCACGGGCTGGGCGGGGTGGGCAAGTCACAGATCGCACTGGAGTACGTCCATCAGCACGCCGCCGACTACGACGCGGTGTGGTGGATCCCGGCGGAGCGCCCCGAGCAGATCCGGCAGGCGCTGGTGCAGCTCGCCGACCGGCTCGGGCTGCGCGCGGGCATGGAGGCCAACACGGCCGTGCCGAGCGTGCTCGACGCGCTGCGCACCGGACGCCCGTGCCGCAACTGGCTTCTGGTCTTCGACAACGCCGAGGAACTGGAGACGGTGCGGCCGTTCTTCCCCGCGGGCGGGCCGGGCCGGATCCTGGTCACCTCGAGGAACGCACAGTGGTCGCGCGCCGCCCGCACCGTCGAAGTGGACGTCTTCGAGCGGGAGGAGAGCATCGAGCTGCTGCGCCGCCGGGGGCCGGAGCTGCCGCGCGATCAGGCCGACCGGGTCGCCGACGCCCTGGGAGACCTTCCGCTGGCCATCGAGCAGGCGGCAGCCTGGCTCACCGAAACGGGTATGCCGGTCGACGAATACCTTCAGGTGTTCGAGGACGAGCGGGCCGATGTCTCCACCCGCCGCAACGAGCTGCTGGCGGCGGGCGTTCCGGTGGACTACCCCGAACCGGTCGCCGCCGCCTGGAACATGTCGCTGCGCCGGCTGGCCGAAACCCATCCCGGTGCGCTCCAACTGCTGCAGATGTGCTCGTTCTTCGCGCCCGAGCCGATCTCCCGGCGGCTCTTCTCCGGCGTGCGCGGGGTCTCCCTCTCCCCCGAGCTGTCGGAGGTGCTGCAGGACCCCATCAAGCTCGGCCACGCGATCCGTGAGATCAACCGGTACGCCCTGATCAAAATCAATCACCGCAGCAACACGATCGAAATGCACCGGCTGGTGCAGGCCGTGCTGATCGGCCAGATGTCCACGCAGCAGCAGGCGGACATGCGGCACAGCGCCCATGTGCTGCTGGCCTTCGGCGACCCCAACGACGTCGCTCCCCCGAACTGGGGGCGGTACGCCGACCTCCTCTCCCATGTCCGGGCGTCGCGCGCGATGGAGTGCGATGACAAATGGGTGCGGCAGATGGTGCGGAATCTGGTGCGTTTCCTCTTTATCTGGGGGGACCACGAGGGTGCGCTGGAACTCGGTAACCAGGTGCGCCGCAATTGGGTCGAGACACTCGGTGAGGACAGTCCGGAGACGCTGGCCGTCTCCCGGACCCTGGGCCACGTCCTGACCGTGCTCGGCCACTTCAAGGAGGCCAGGGAACTCAACAGCCGGACGCTGGAGCTGCAGCGCGCCAGCGAGGGCGACGACCACGAGAACACCCTGGTGACTCAGGGCGCGGTCGCCGTCGACACCCGCTACCAGGGCGACTACCCACGATACGTGGAGCTGGAGAAGAACCGCTGGACCAGGACCCTGCGGCTCTTCGGGGACGAGGACCCGTACTCCATCGGCGCGGCGAACGACTACGCCGTGGCGCTGCGCGCGGCGGGGAACTACGCGCAGGCCCGGCAGATGGACGAGGAGGCACGGCGCACCGCCGGTCTGGTGCTCGGCGAGGACGCCTTGCTCACCATTCTGGTGGAGGCCAATCTCAGCATCGATGTCCGCGAGAGCGGGGAGTACCTGGCCGCCCGCGACATGCTGGAGCAGACCTGTGCCCGCGTCCGCCGGGTGCTGCCGCAGAACGCGCCCGTCGGTGTCTACGCCCTGCGCAATCTCGCCGTGGCACGCCGCAAGGCGGGCGACCACGAGGGCGCCCTGGACCTCAGCCGAGAGGTGCTGGAGCGCTATCGGCTGCGCTATACCGAACCGAACATCAACATCACCACGACGGCCCTGAACCTGTCGATGGATCTACGGCAGACCGCCGATCTGGAAGGCGCCCGTGAGCTCGGCCGGAAGTGCCTTGACGACATGCGCGTCGCCCTGGGGGAACGGCATCCGGCGACCCTGAGCGCCGCGGTCGACCTCGCGGTGACCCTGAGGCTGCTGGGCGAGACCGATGAGGCGCTCGTGCTGAACAAGGAAACGCTGCCGGTGCTCGTCGAGCAGCTGGGGGCCGACCATCCCGTGGCGCTGACCTGCGCCATCAACATGGCCAGCGACCACTACACGCTCGCGGACTACCAGGAGGCCCACGACCTGGACACCGAGACCCTGGCGACCTGCCGGTCCAAGCTCGGTGAGGACCACCCCACCACCCTCGCGTGTGCGGTCAATCTGTCGGGGGATCTGCGTGCGCTGGGCGAGGGCAGGCAGGCGGAGGAGTTGCACCAGGACGCGCTCAGCCGGATGCGCCGGGTGTTGACGGCCAGCCATCCGGCGACGGTCGCGGCAGCCCGGGGCATCCGGGCGGACTGCGATGTGGAGGCTACGGCCGTCTGACCTCCGGCGGCCGTCCCGCCGCGCGGACGGTCCGCCCCACCGGCCGTTCATCGGTGCGTGCGCGTCCCGATCCATCGTGCGAGAGCCAACGGATCGGGGCCCTCGCCGTGCGCGGTGCGCACCCCCCGGTGCACGGCCAGAACCAGCTCGGGGCGGCTCAGCAGCGTCGTCCTGGCCGGGCCGTCCGGTAGGCCGAGCGCGAGCCCTGCCCACGCCTCGATGTCCTCCGGGTCCGCTTCCAGCCGGTCCCGGAAGCCGCGCAGCGCGGCCGCGGTGTCCCCCGCGGCCCAATCGAGGTCGGCCTGGTCCGGGGCCTCGTCGCCCTGTGGAATCCCCGCTTCCGCACCCTCGCACAGCCGGGCGAACCCCGCCGGGTCCCTCAGCCGGTGCCGGGCGAGCGCCGGGCGCGCCAGTGCCCCGGGGCGGGTCGGCCGGACCGAGGTCGCGGGCAGCTCCCGCGGAGGGTCGGTCCGCTCCCGCCAGGCCAACGACCACTGGGCGGTCCGCTCCGGGTCCGTCGACAGGTGGCGCATGCGGTGGACGAGCCGGTGGTCGTCGAGCAGATCGGACGCCAGGCGCTTCGGTACGGAGGGCACCCGCTGGGCGAGCCACAAGGCCAGCCGGCCCTCCAGCCGGTGGAGGAACTCCTCGCCCCTGGGGGTCAGTTCGGCGTGAGCGAGGAGCGTGCGCACCCCCGAGGCGGTCTGTGCCCGCCGCAGCGCGAACTCGAACGCGGCGCTGTCCCGAGCCGGTCCGGGCTCGGCGCGCCGCACCCGGTCCCACCAGAATCCGGTCACGCCCAGGAACGCGTACACCCCCTGGAGGAGCCCGCGCAGCGGTCGCGGGTCCAGCCGCCAGGGCGCGTAGTGGATCTCCTCCAGGCCCCCTTCGATGAGGGGCACCAGGTCCATCAGTGCGCTGAGTTTGATGTGCTGGGCCTCGTGCACCAGCGCCGCGGCGAGGGTCAGCGGGTCCGTGGCCCCGTTGAGCAGCACACAGCCGTACGCCTCGGGCGATGAGGCGCTGAACGGTTCGGGCCAGGAGAGGTACGGCACAGGCACGACGGAGGACAGGGAAGCACCGATTCCCCTCGGATCCACATTGGACTGTTGGCAGACCAGCCGCCAGGCGCCGTCGAATCGTTCCTGCCAGTCCTCCCGCTCCTCGTCGGTGAGGCGCTCCGGGGGTCTGATGCGGAAAAAGTCGCGATAGGGATCAATGTCGTCGACAAAGGGTGAGCAGACAATCCCCCGGTGTTCTCCGCTCAGCCGCCGCAGACCGTGCCAACCGGGGGCCTCCGCAGAGAAATCGGCGGGCAGTGTCACCGAATGCGGGCCGCATAACACTGCCGCCTTTCCCTCGGCCACGACGACTTCGGCGATTTCGGCCCCGTCCGGAATGCGGGCGATTCCCAGAGCGGGCAGCATCACCCCGCCGTCGCCTACCGGGACGGTGATGCGGAAGTCGATTCCGGAGAGAAGAGCGGCCGAGGCGGCTGTGGCATGCAGATAGCCCACCGCGCTCCACAGCGGGCCATCCCCCGATTCCAGACCGCGCAGCCTGCGCAGACAGCGATTGAGCCACACCCCTACCGGAGGGTGCAGCAGCAGGGTCTCCACAGCGGCCGGGGAGCGGCGCTCGGCCCGGATCAGCAGTTGCCAGGCGTCCCGGGATGGAGGAAGGGGGCCGGGCAGGGCGGGGTGCTCGGAGGCGATGTCCGCCAAGGCGCGCAGCAGCAGCATGGCCCGGCTGCGCTGTCCCGACCTCAGCTCGGCCACGGCCGAGGGGCCGCCCGAACCCCGCGCCAACTCGGCGAAACACTCCGCCGATAAACGATGGGCGCCACCCCGAACGCCGGAGGACGTCATAGTGACCTTCAACTCAGCACTGGTTCGTAGACGAGGAGTTACCGGCGACCGTCGGCGGGAACTGGACGATGTCCAGCAGCCGCTCCGTCACCGCGGAAAGCCCCTCGTGCCGCTCGAGGTCCTCGAGTGTCGCCCCCGAAAGGTCCAGTAGCTCCGTCTCGACCTCGGTCGCGACTCGCTCCATGACACGGTCCCCCTCCGGACGCTCCCTACCGGCTCATTTGCGGCATCCCTATGGTGGCCTACCCCCTATTGATTGCGAAAGGGTGAACACGGCCAGTCGGCGCCCGCCTTGTCAAGATTTTCGGACACGTCGGCGCGCCGGGGAACGCCCCGATATGCCGGTGTCATCCACCCGTTCCGGACCGCACCGCCTCGACCTCGAAGACGCCTCCGCACGCCCGGAACGACCGCGCCGAGACCTTCATCGCGTCGAAGGAATCCGGCGGATAGACGCGAATCCGCGCGGCGGCGCGCCGGCACGGGGTGTCGGTCATGCCTTCGTTCAGCGTGTGCAGGGCGGCGGAGGCGCTGCCGCCGGGCGGCAGCGAGATCGGCGAGTGCGTGGGGCCGCGCCGGGTGGCCGGGGCGCCGATCGCCGCGTCGGTGGAGTCGAGCAGCGAGACACCGGGATATCCGGTGAGAGTGCAGGTCGTGGAGGACTTGTTGGTGAACACCAGAGGCAGATACACATTGCCGGCGCCCACATCCACCCGGCCGGCCGCCAGCGTCAACTGCGTCCTGGAGCAGACACGGCGCGCACCGGAAGCGGCGGCGGGCTGCGAGGAGGACGCGTGCGAGGGGGCGGGGTGCGCCGAGGGCGGAGGGGACTGCGCGGTGTGCGAGGCGGGTCGCTCGTTCCGTGAGCCTTCGGATGTGCCGGCGGAGTCGGCCGAAGGGGAGGAGGGTGGTGCGGCCGAGGAGGCGGAGCTGACGGACGAGGCGCGCTGTGCGGAGTCCCCGTCCCCGGTGTCGCTGCCGCACGCGGTGACCGTGGCCAGCGCGCCGACCAGCAGCGCGCATAAGACCGGTGGCCGGAGCGAGCGGGACCGCGATGTCGTCGTACGCCGAGCAGCCGAGCCGTTTCGTTGACTCATGAGCGACCTCCCGAGGTCAGCCATCTGCCGGGGACCGGCCGCGAGGTCGGGTGCCCCGATGCCTCCCGTGCGTCCCCCTTCGGTCTCCCTTCCCCTCCTGAAGGCTCTTATGTCCGGGCACATTGAGCGCATCAGCGCGCCAATTCCTCACATGGGATTCTCCACCGCAAACATCGGAACGTCTTGTCCCAGCCAGAACCGTGGGATTACTGTTCGGCAGCCATCGCAGTTGCCAACTGCCGTACCAGGACAGGAAGAAGGACTCCATGGCCGCTCGAGGACGTCATCGCCGGCCCCGGCCCCACCGTGTCTCCCGCGCCTCGCTCGCGATCACCGCGGGCGGCGCCGGCGTCGCCCTGCCGCTCATCGGCATCAGCCAGGCGAACGCCGCCTCAGCCGCCACACCCACCTCGCCCGCCCCGGCCGTCAAGACCGTCAAGGCCGTCCCGGCCTCGAAGGCGCAGCCGCTCCTCATCGTCCCGAAGGCCGTGCCCGAGCCCCCGGCCAAGGCGCACCCTCAGGCCGGCTCGTACACGGTCGTCCACGGTGACACCCTCTCCGCGATCGCGGACACGGAGAACGTGGCGGGCGGCTGGGAGCGGCTCTACGAGATCAATCGCCAGGTGATCGGCGCCGACCCGGATGTGATCCGCCCCGGCCAGCGACTCACCCTCGGGCGCCCCTGAACGGCCGGGCGTCCGGACAGCGGCGGGCATACGGACACGCGCGCACATACGCATGCACGCCTCCGCCGTGGACCGCGGTGGACCACCGCGGCGGACGGCCCTCCGCCTCAACGGGCCTCAGATCAACAAATGTGCCTTGGAGTGGGTGACTTCCTCGATGTCGCCACCTGCCTTGCCGATCAGCCGGTGCGCGAGATTGGTCAGTGCCCGCGCCGCCGCGATCTCCTCGCCGACCCTCGGCTGTGACGGGTCCTCCGGGTTGCGGTTGGCACGGCCCTGAGCCAGCATCTCGGTGCCGTCGTGCATCCTCAGCCGGACGACCGCTTCGGTCAGCGGACCGATCTCACGGAATTCCATCTGAATGTCGCATCCCACGATCGTCTCCATCGCGATCACCTCCTGCGTCACCTTCCAGGATGCGCCTCACCCGTCTCTCCAGTCGACCGGGACAGCAAGTCCACCACCTCGTCGTCCGCGGTCTGGGAAAAGTCCTCGTACCACTCCCCCACCGCCGCGAAGTCCGAGGGGGTGGAGAGGGCCACCACCTCGTCCGCGTCCTCGCGCAGCGTGGTGACCGCGTCCGGCGGCGCCACCGGCACGGCGAGGACCACCCGGGCGGCGCCCTGGACCCGTGCGACCCGGCAGGCGGCCTGGGCCGTGGCGCCGGTCGCGATGCCGTCGTCCACGACGATCACGGTCCGGCCCTCGACCGGGACCCGCGAGCGGCCCTGGCGGAACCGCCGCGCCTTGCGGGCCAGCTCCTCCCGCTCGGTCCGCTCCACCTCGGCGAGGTCCTCCTGGTCGGCCCGGCTCATCCGGACGATCGCCTCATGGACGACCCGTACGCCGCCCTCGCCGATGGCGCCGAACCCAAGCTCCCGGTGGAAGGGGACGCCGAGCTTACGGACGATGATCACGTCCAGGGGCGCGTGGAGCGTCCGGGCCACTTCGAAGGCCACCGGCACCCCGCCCCGCGGCAGCCCGAGCACGACCGGTTCAGCGTCACCCAAAGGGCGCAGCGCCTCGCCGAGGCGCTGCCCGGCGTCCACCCGGTCGGTGAAGATCATGGACTCACCCCCGCTGCTCAGGACTCTTCTCCGCATCAAGCCGACGGTTACGAATCAAGCCGACGATTCGCCCCTTCGCAAACCGGCGGCCCCCGGCCGATGGCCAGGGCGCGCGAATGCCGCGGACTCCGGCACCCTGGAGGTATGGAGAACGCCACCGGCCCGGGCGAGTCCGGATACCCCGTCTTCGTCGAGTCATTCGACGCCGACAGCCGCTACCGGCGGGTGCGGCTGCGCGGCCTGGGCTGCGAACCACTCGAACCGGAGGAGTTCGAGCCGCGCGTCCGGCAGGTCTTCCCCGATATCGACCTCGACGACCCGGCCCAGGTCCACTGGGAGGACCGGCCCGGGCAGTGGCCGCCCTGGCATCCGGGCGAGGCATGACCGTCCTGGTCGGCACCTCGGGATGGCAGTACCGGGACTGGCGCGGCGATCTCTACCCGGAGGGCTGTCCGCAGCGGTTGTGGCTCGAGGAGTACACCCATGCCTTCGACACGGTGGAGAGCAACAACGCCTTCTACCGGCTGCCCTCGTACGACCAGTTCGCCACCTGGCGGGAGCGCCTCCCCGAGGGCTTTGTGATGGCGCTCAAGGCGAGCCGGTACCTCACCCACATCAAGCGGCTGCGCGATCCGGACGAGCCGGTGGCGCGCCTGATGTCCCATGCGGCCGGGCTCGGCGACCGGCTGGGCCCGGTGCTGCTGCAGCTGCCGCCCACCCTGCGGGCCGACGGCGAGCTGCTGGACCGCTGCCTGCGCTGCTTCCCCTCCGGCACACGGGTGGCCGTCGAGCCGCGGCACACCTCCTGGTGGACCGAGGAGATCCGCGCGGTGCTGGAGCGCCGCGCGGCCGCGCTGTGCTGGGCCGACTCCGGCTCCCGCCCGGTCACCCCGCTGTGGCGGACCACCGGGTGGGGGTATGTGCGCTTCCATGGCGGCCTCGCCCGGCCGGCCCCGCACTACGGGCGCCAGGCGCTGGACACCTGGGCGCGGCGGATCCGGGACACCTGGCCGGCCGAGGCGCGGGTCTACGCGTACTTCAACAACGACACGGGCGGGGCGGCGGTGCACGACGCGGCCGTCTTCGCTCGCGCCGTCGCCCGAGCCGGGCGCCCGGTCAGCGCCGCCCCCGCGCGGTAGCGACCGCCCGGTCGGCGGCACCGCACTCCGTAGGCCCGCTGCCCGCCGGGCTCACTCCTTCACCGCCCCGCCCAGCATGCCCTCGATGAACCGGCGCTGCAGCGCCACGTAGACCACGACCACCGGCAGGGCGATGAGCACCGAGGCCGCCGCGAGGAGCGCCGCGTCGGAGCTGTGCTGGCCCTGGAAGAAGGCGAGGCCGAGGGGGACCGTGCGATGGGCCTCGTCGCTGACCATCACCAGGGCCATCAGGAACTCGTTCCAGGTCCACATGAAGGTGATCACGACCATGGTGGAGATCGCCGGGCGGCCCATCGGGACCAGAACGCGCCACAGCGTGGTCCAGGTGTTCGCCCCGTCGATCCGGGCGGCCTCGATCACCGACCGTGCGCTGCCGCGGAAGTACGTGCGCATCCAGAAGACCCCGAAGGCCAGCGACTGCGCGGTCTGCGGCAGGATCAACGCCCAGTAGCTGTCGGTGAGTTCGGCGTAGCGCAGATCGAAGTAGAGCGGGACGACCAACGCCTCCTGGGGCAGGGTCAGCCCGATCACGAAGAGGTGGAACAGCACCGTGGAGCCGGGGAAGCGCATCACCCCGAAGGCGTACGCGGCGAGGACGGCCAGCACGGTGGTGGCGGCCACCACGACCGCGGTGACCAGGACCGAGTTCCCCAGATAGGTGCCGAAGTGGCCACGGCTCCAGGCGTCGGCGAAGTTGCTCCAGTGCAGACCGCCCTTCGGCAGCGAGAAGCCGGTGTCCAGGGAGTTCTGCGAGCCGAAGGCCGTGGAGAGGATGCCGATCACGGGGGTGAGCGCGATGACGGTGAACAGGGCGAGGATGCCGTAGGTGACGGTGCGTTCCAGGCGTGTCGTCATGCCCGCCGCCCTTCCACGAGCCGGGAGACCGTGACGGTCAGGACGAAGATCAGGACCGTGAGGGCCACGCCGACGGCGGCGGCCGAGCCGACCTGGTTGGTTTCGAAGGCCCGGTGGTAGACCTCGTAGGCGGGTACGGAGGTGGCGTTTCCGGGGCCGCCGCTGGTGGTGATGTAGATCAGGTCGAAGTTGCGCAGCCCCGCCACGATGGTCAGGGTCAGCGCCACCGCTATCTGCGGTCGCAGCCCGGGCAGGGTGACGGTGAGGAATTCGCGCACCGGCCCGGCGCCGTCCATCCGCGCCGCCTCGTACAGTTCGCGCGGGATGCGCTGGGCCCCGGCGAGGAAGAGGACCATGCACAGCCCGGTGCCGACCCAGGTGCCGACGACGCCGACGGCGGGCAGCGCCCAGGTGTAGTCGCCGAGCCAGGGGCGGGCGAGACCGCCGAGGCCGACCGCGCGGAGGGCGTCGTTGAGCAGCCCGTCGGGGGCGAGGATCGAGCGCCAGGCCACGCCGACCACGATCAGCGCCAGGACCTGCGGCAGGAACAGAACCGTACGGAAGAAGGTCATCCCCCGGATCCGGACCCGGGACATCAGGGCGGCCAGCAGCAGCCCGATGGCCACCGGCAGGGCCGCGTAGAAGACGAGCAGCAGCAGCGCGTGGAGGAAGGGGGCGCGCAGGCTCGCATCGCTGAACAGCGCGCGGTAGTTGTCGAATCCGGCGGGGGTGGCGACCGTCAGCCCGTCCCAGTGTACGAACGACAACCACACCGACTGCCCGAAGGGGTAGAGCAGGAAGGCGGCGTACACGATCAGCGCGGGCAGGATGTACACATAGCCGATGGCGCGCGGCTCTCCGGGCGCCCGGCGGCGGTAGGCCCTGGTCAAAGCGGTGGCCTTCATCGGGTCCCCGCCGGTGCGGGCGTGGCCTCGTGCTGCTCGCGCTGCTTCTTCATGAACGCGCCGTAGTCCTTCTGCAGGGTCGCGGCGAAGGTGTCCGGGGAGGTCTTGCGGCTGATCACGCCCTGGAGGGCGGCCGAGAGCGTGTCGTAGAAGCTGGGGGTGGAGTAGTCCAGATACGGGACGAGTCCGTCGGCGGCGCTCAGCCGCTTCCAGCCGGCGATCATCTGGCCGTCGGCGCTGTCCGGGCTCACCTTGGCCGCGGCCTTGGCCGGTACGGCGGGCAGCACTCCGTGCCGGGTCATGACGTCGGCGGCGTGCGCGTCGGTGAGGAAGTCCAGATAGGCGGCGGCCACCTCGGGGTGGCGGGAGCGGGAGGTGATGGACCAGGCGAGGCCCTGGCCACCGGTGGTGACGGGGTCGCCGCCGGCCTCGGCGGGCGGGGGCGGCATGATGCCCAGCTTGCCGCCCATGGACTTCTTGAGGTCGGCCAGCTGCCAGGTGCCGGTCAGCAGATAGGCACCGTCACCGGAGGCGAACTTCTTGGCCGCGTCGTCGTAGCCGAGGCCGTTGGCGCCGCCCGGCAGATAGCCGCGCTTCATCCAGTCGGCGAGGGTCGCCGCGGCGTCCTTGGTGGCGGCGTTGTCGAAGCCGTCGCCGCGGCCGAGGACGGTGTCGCGGGCGTCGGTGGCGTCGAGCTGGTCGTGCAGCACCCCGAAGGTGTGGATGGCCGGGTACTTGTCGAGGTTGCCGAACTGGACCGGCAGCTCGCCACGGTCCTTGAGCCGGGCCAGGCCGTCGGTGAACTCGCCCCAGGTGCGCGGGGGTTGGAGCCCGGCTCGCCGCAGCAGGTCCTTGTTGTAGTAGAGGCCGATGTACTCGCCGGTCTGGGAGATGCCGTAGAGCCGCCCCCTGCCGAAGTCGTTGCCATCGGCGGAGATCCGGTTGAGATTGAGCAGGGTGCCGGGGTAGCGGGTGTTCCAGTCGTAGATCCCGGCGTAGTTGTCGAGCGGGGCGAGCAGCCCGGCCCGGACGAAGGCCACCATGTCCGGGTAGCCCTGGTTGGCCTGGATGACATCGGGCGGATTGTTGCCGGAGACGGCCAGCTTCAGGGTGGTCTTCAGATCGGTGAAGCTCCGGGCGACCCGCTTGATCCGCACATTGGGGTACTTCTTCTCGAACTCCCGGTTCAGCTCCTGTATCTCGCCGTTGGTCCCGCCACGTATCTCCTGGTCCCACACGGTCAGCGTGGTCTTTCCGGCCTTGGCCGGATCGGGTATCGCGGTGGCCGCGCCGGACCCGGCACCGGCGGCTCCCGAGCCGTCGGTGCCGGGGACACACCCCGCGGCGAGCAGGACGACGCCGACGGCGAGCGCGGCCGGGACGGCTCTGCCACGTGGCCGGCGCGCCCGGGTACGGGCGAGTTCCATGGGGTTCTCCTCGATGCGGTGGTCAGGAGCGTCAGGACCGTTGGGCACTGTCATGCAGCCGGAAGCCGATGGTGGGCAGGGCCCGCAGCCGTGGGCAGTCGCGCACCCGGTCCGGGATCAGATCGCCCAGGAAGGCGTAGCGGCGGGCGAGTTCGGCCGCGTCCACCCCGCCGTCGGCCGACCGCCGCGCGCGGTTCCACCAGGCGGCCACCTCCGACCAGCCGGGCGCGGCCAGGGAGCCGCCGAAGTGCTGGACGGAGAGGGCGGCGGTGAGGTTGGCGAAGGCGAGCCGGTCGGCGAGCGGCCAGCCCGCGAGCGTTCCGGTCATGAATCCGGCCACGAAGACATCGCCCGCCCCGGTCGGATCCAGCGCGTCCACGGGCAGCCCGGGCACCTCGGCGCTCTCCCCGGTGAGCGAGTCGATGGCCACGGCGCCCTCGGCGCCCCGGGTGACGACCGCGATCGGCACCAGCCCCGCCAGGGCGCGCACCGCGCGCTCGGGGCTGTCGGTGCGGGTGTAGCGCTGGGCCTCGGCCGCGTTGGGCAGGAAGGCGTGGGCGTAGGGCAGATCGGGGAGCGCGGCGGGGTCCCAGCGGCCGGACTCGTCCCAGCCGACATCGGCGAAGATCTTGCTGCCCTGGGCGTGCGCCTGGCGCACCCAGTCCTCCTGGCTCCCCGGCTCGAAGGCGGTCACACAGGCGCGGGAGCGGGGCGGCGCGCCCTGGACGGCGGGCGGCGGGGCCGGGTGCTCATGGGTGACCATGGTGCGCTCGCCCTCGTACGCCATGGAGACGGTGACCGGGGAGTGCCAGCCGGGGACGCGCCGGGAGTGGGTGAGGTCCACCCTCTCGCCGAGGGCGAGGCTCTCCCAGCAGTAGTCGCCGTAGACATCGGTGCCGAAGGCCGCGGCGAGCGTGGTGTGCAGTCCGAGCCGGGCCAGGGCGGTGGCCATGTTGGCGATGCCGCCGGGGCTCGATCCCATGCCGCGCGCCCAGGACTCGGTGCCGCGGATGGGGGCGTGGTCGAGCCCGGTGAAGATGATGTCCAGGAACACGGTGCCGGTGAGGTAGACGTCGTGCTCGGGGTCCGCGGAGGCGCGCAGCGCCGCGAGCGGGTCGATCGGCTGGATCGGATCGGGTGTTGCGGCCGTGGTGCTCACCGACGTGCCTTTCCTTGTGCGGCATGGCGTGTTCGCGCCCAGGGTTTCTGGCGGATCTCCGCGGCGTCGCGACGCCCGGCACGCCCTCTCGCCGCACCGCGCGAAAACCCAAGTAGCTCCGCTACGAGGGCCTCCGCGCGACACGCCGGGAGCACGAACCGGACGCCGCTTCTTCGCCCACGGAGATCCGTCAGAAGGACCCTGATGGCGTGAGCGACACCTTGCACCGCACTCCGGGTGAATGCAAGAGGTCGATCAGAGTCGCGCACACTCGCTCATCTGGAGTACGTTGCCACCATGCTGCGAGAGACCCGCCACGAGAAGCTGCTGAGCATCCTCGGCGAGGAGGGCGTGCTGCCCATCGGGGAGATCGCCACGCGTCTGGGCATCAGCGAGGCCACCGCCCGCCGGGACCTCACCGAGCTGGGCCGGGCGGGCCGGCTCACCCGGGTCTATGGCGGCGCGGTGGCGGCACCCACCGAGGACGAGGAGCGCCCGTTCGGCGAGGTGGCGGTCGACGACCTGACCGACAAGGAGGCCGTCGCCCGCGCCGCCGCGGAACTGGTCGCGGACGGCGATGTACTGCTGCTGGACATCGGCACCACCACCCTCCAGCTCGCCAAGCTGCTGCGCGGCCGGCCGGTCACCGTGGTGACCAGCAATCTCGCGGTCTACGACGAGCTGCGCGACGACCCGAAGGTGACCCTGATCCTGCTGGGCGGGCAGGTGCGCGCCAACTACCGGTCCCTGGTCGGCTTTCTCACCGAGTCCAACCTCCGCCAGCTGCGAGTGGGGCGGCTCTTCCTCGGCGCGAGCGGGGTCCTCCCCGACGGCAGCGTGCTGGACAGCACCCATGTGGAGGTGCCGGTCAAACGGGCCATGCTCGGCGCGACCCGGGAGGTCGTGCTGCTCGCCACCGCGAAGAAGTTCCCGGGTGACACCGGCCTCGCCCGGATCTGCGGACCGGAGCGGATCGACACTCTGATCACCAACAAGACATCCGACCCGGCGACGCTCGCCGTATTCCGCGAGGCCGATGTGGAGGTAGTGACCGTATGAGGCTGACTGTGCTGGGCGGCGGCGGGTTCCGTATGCCCCTGGTGTACCGGGCCCTGCTCGATGACACCGGGGACGAGGCCGGGCGCTGCACCGAGCTGGTGCTGTACGACACCGACCCGCACCGGCTGGACGCGATCCGCGCGGTCCTGGCCGAACAGGCCGGGGGCCGCCCCACCGCCCCCGCGGTCCGGGCCACCACCCATCTGGACGAGGCGCTGCGCGGCGCCGACTTCGTCTTCTCGGCCATCCGGGTGGGCGGCCTGGAAGGCCGGGCGAGCGATGAGCGGATTCCGCTCGGCGAAGGGGTGCTCGGGCAGGAGACCGTGGGCGCGGGCGGGGTGCTCTACGGGCTGCGCACGCTCCCGGTGGCGCTGCGGATCGCGGAGCGGATCGCCACCGTGGCCCCGGACGCGTGGGTCATCAACTTCACCAATCCGGCGGGCATGGTCACCGAGGCGATGCAGCGGGTGCTCGGCGACCGGGTGATCGGCATCTGCGACTCCCCGGTCGGTCTGTGCCGCCGCGCCGCGCGGGCGGTCGGGGCCGATCCGGACCGTGCCGTCTACGACTACGTGGGCCTCAACCATCTGGGCTGGCTGCGGCGGGTGGTGGTGGACGGCCGGGACCGGCTGCCTCAGCTGCTCGGCGACACCGCCGCCCTGGAGTCGTTCGAGGAGGGCAAGCTCTTCGGCGCCGAGTGGCTGCGGGCGCTCGGCGCGCTGCCGAACGAGTATCTGCACTACTACTACTTCAACCGGGAGGCGGTGGCCTCGATCCGCCAATCCCCGGCCACCCGTGGGGAGTTCCTCCGCGAGCAGCAGGCTCGGTTCTACGAGACGGCCGGCTCCGGCACGCCCGGGGCGCTCACGGCGTGGGAGCGCACCCGGCTGGAGCGCGAGGCCACGTATATGGCCGAGAGCCGCGAGGCCACCGGCGGCTGGGAGCGCGACACCTGCGATCTGGACGGCGGCGGCTATGACCGGATCGCGCTCGCCATCATGCGGGCCATCGCCCGCGATGAGCGCGCCACGCTGATCCTCAACGTGCGCAACCGTACGGCGGTCCCCGGGCTGGACGAGGACGCCGTGGTGGAGGTCCCCTGCCTGGTGGACGCGGGCGGGGCGCGGCCGCTGGCGACCGGCGCGGTGGCGCCGGACCAGCTCGGCCTGATGCTGTCGCTCAAGGCCGTGGAGCGCTCGGCCATCGAGGCGGCCACGACCGAAGCGGGCAGCGATTCGGGCATCGCCCGCGGCGCGGCCCTGCGGGCCCTGGCGCTCCACCCCTTGGTGGACTCGGTCAAGGTCGCGGGCCGGATTCTGGACGCCTCCGGGGCGCTCGCCCGCTCATAGCACATGTCCGTTCGGGCATTCCCCAGTATCTGGAGGCGCCCGGTCGGGCTCCGTTCACGCCCTCTTTCGGCAAACGGGCGAGAATCGGGCCCGTCGGGGGGACAATCAGCCATCCGGGTTCCTCACCGTCCGTTGCCTCATCCGTCCTGACCTGCTGAGATAACGGTTGTGAAACGGGCGCATACAGTCACGATCTCTGCGGTGCCAAGGCTGGCCACTCCTGTTGCACGCTTGTAAAACTGCCACGCAAGCCGAAAGACAAGGCAGGAGGTGCGGCGTGGACGCCGAGGAACGCCGTCGGGAGATCCTCGACACGGCTCGCCGTGCCGGCGTCGTCGATGTGGGCAAGCTCGCCGCCGACCTCGGGGTGTCCAAGGAGACGGTGCGCCGCGATCTGCGGGTTCTGGAACAGCACGGACTGGTGCGGCGCACCCATGGCGGCGCCTACCCCGTGGAGAGCGCCGGTTTCGAGACCACCCTGGCCTTCCGCACCACCATGCATGTGCCGGAGAAGTCGCGGATCGCGACCGCGGCCGCCGATCTGCTGGGCGATGCCGAGACGGTCTTCGTCGACGAGGGATTCACCCCGCAGCTGATCGCGGAGGCCCTGCCCCGGGACCGGCCGCTCACCGTGATCACCGCTTCCCTCACGACCGCCACCGGCCTGGCCACCCGTGACAACACCACCGTGCTGCTCCTCGGCGGCCGGGTGCGCGGCGGCACGATGGCCACCGTCGACCACTGGGCGACGCATATGCTTTCGGGCTTCGTCATCGACCTGGCGTTCATCGGCGCCAACGGCATCTCCCGCCAGTACGGCCTGACCACCCCGGATCCGGCGGTCAGCGAGATCAAGGCGCAGGTGGTGCGGGTCTCCCGGCGGAAGATCTTCTCCGGGGTGCACACCAAATTCGGAGCCGTCAGCTTCTGCCGGTTCGCAGATGTCTCGGACTTCGAAACGATCGTGACCGACACCGGTCTACCGCTGACCGAGGCACATCGCTATTCGCTGCTGGGCCCCCAGATCGTCAGGGTCTGACGCCCTTCCTCCGCTGTTTTCACCTTCCCCACGTCCCTTCGATTGGACCCGTTATGCCAGTCCTGACTCTTCGTGCTGCCCGGATACCGGTGGTGGCCCTGACCGCGGGCGCGCTCCTGACCGGTTGCGCCGGTATGGGGGGCGGCAGCTCAGGCGACAAGACCATCCGCGTTCTGATGGTGAACAACCCGCAGATGGTGGACTTGCAGAAGCTCACCAAGAAGTATTTCACCAAGGAAACGGGCATCACGGTCAAATTCACGATGATGCCCGAGAACGAGGTCCGCGACAAGATCAGCCAGGACTTCGCCAATCAGGCGCGCCAGTACGACGTGGCGACCATCAGCAATTTCGAGGTGCCCTTCTACGCGAAGAACGGCTGGCTGATGCCGCTGGACCGCTATGCCGCCAAGGACAAGGCCTTCGATCAGAAGGACGTCCTCCCCTCGATGCGGCAGTCGCTGACCGCCGAGGACGGCAAGCTCTACGCCGAGCCCTTCTACGGCGAGTCGTCGTTCCTGATGTACCGCAAGGACGTCCTCGCCGAGAAGCATCTGAAGATGCCCGAGCGGCCCACCTGGCAGCAGGTCGCGGACATCGCGGCCAAGGTCGACGGCTCCCGCAAGGGCATGAACGGCATCTGCCTGCGCGGACTGCCCGGCTGGGGCGAGCTGATGGCCCCGCTGACCACGGTGGTCAACACCTTCGGCGGCACCTGGTTCACCAAGGACTGGAAGGCGCAGCTGGACTCGCCCGAGTTCACCAAGGCGACCAAGTTCTATGTCGACCTCGTGCGCAAGCACGGTGAGGCCGGTGCGGCCCAGTCGGGCTTCGCCGAGTGCCTGAACAACCTCACCCAGGGCAAGAGCGCCATGTGGTACGACGCCACCTCGGCCGCCGGATCGCTGGAGGCCGCGAAGTCCCCGGTCAAGGGCAAGATCGGATATGTCCAGGCGCCGGTGGAGAAGACCGACAGCTCGGGCTGGCTCTACACCTGGGCCTGGGGTGTCCAGAAGGCGTCGCGCCACCCCGACAACGCGTGGAAGTTCATCTCCTGGGCATCCAGCAAGAAGTACGAGGACCTGGTCGGCAAGAACTTCGGCTGGGCCAACGTACCCGCGGGCAAGCGGTCGTCCACCTATTCCAATCCGGACTACCGCGACACCGCCGGCTCCTTCTCCGAAGAGACCCGCAAGGCGATCCTCAGCGCCAAGCCGCGTGATCCGGGAGTGCAGCCGCGGCCGACCATCGGCATCCAGTTCGTCGATATCCCCGAATTCGCCGACCTGGGCACCAAGGTCGCCCAGGAGATCAGCGCCGCCATCGCCGGAAAGCAATCCGTCGAGTCGGCATTGAAGAAGTCGCAGCAGCTGGCCGAGAAGGTCGGCGAGGAGTACCGATGAGTAATCCGACGACGGCAGTATCCGTAAGCGGCGAGCGGCCACCGACCGCGGCGCCCGCCTCCGCACGGCGCCCCGTGGCGCAGCGGAACCGGGCCCGGGAGTGGGCCACCCGGGCGCCGCTGCTGCCCGCACTGGTCTTCCTGATCGTGGTCACCCAGCTTCCGTTCGTGGCCACGCTGGTGATCTCGCTCTTCGACTGGAACTCGTTCCGGCCCGATCGCCGTGCGTTCGCGGGGCTGGAGAACTACAAGACGGTGCTCAGCGACGATGCGCTGCGCGAGTCCATCGTCACCACTGTGCTGCTGACCGCCTCCGTGGTGATCGTCAGCGTGGTGCTGGGGCTGCTGCTGGCGCTGCTGCTGGACCGCAAGTTCCGCGGCCGGGGCCTGGTCCGCACCATGCTCATCGCACCGTTCCTGCTGGTGCCGGTGGCCTCGGCGCTGCTGTGGAAGCACGCGCTGTACAACCCCGAGTACGGCCTGTTCAACGGCGTGCTCAACTGGCTGGGCGGGCCCCAGCCGGAGTGGCTGACCGATACGCCGCTGATCGCGGTGGAGGCGTCGCTGATCTGGCAGTGGACGCCGTTCATGATGCTCATCCTGCTGGCCGGGCTGCAGAGCCGCCCGCTGGACATGATCGAGGCGGCCCGGCTGGACGGGGCGGGCAACTGGCAGATCTTCCGCTTCCTGACGCTTCCCCACCTTCGCCGCTATCTGGAGCTCGGCACCCTGCTCGGGTCCATCTACATCGTGCAGAACTTCGACGCCGTCTTCACCATGACCCGCGGTGGCCTGGACACCGCCAACCTGCCGTACACCATTTACGAAACCTTCTACAACGCCCACGAGTACGGGCTGGCATCGGCCGCGGGGGTCGTGGTGGTGATCGGCACGATCATCATCGCCACCTTCGCGCTGCGCGTGGTGTCGTCCCTCTTCCGTGAGGAGGCGTCCCGCGCATGACCGCCGTGAGCACCCCGGTGCCCATCACATCCGTTCCGGAAGCCACCCGTCGGGCCAAGCGGCGCGGTGCCGCGCTCGGCGTACTGGCCTGGTTCATCGGCATCGTCTTCGTCCTGCCCGTGCTGTGGATGCTGCTGACCTCGTTCCACTCCGAGGCCGACGCCGCCACCAACCCGCCGTCGCTGGCCGCTCCGCTGACCCTCGACGGGTACAAGGACTTCTTCGGCGTGGGCGGCGGGGCGAGCCCCTGGCCCGCGCTGCTCAACTCGGTGGGCACCTCCCTCTTCTCCACCTGCTTCGTGCTGGTGCTGGCGCTTCCGGCGGCGTTCGCGCTGTCGATCCGGCCGGTGCGCAAGTGGACGGATGTGATGTTCTTCTTCCTGTCCACCAAGATGCTGCCGGTGGTGGCCGGACTGCTGCCGGTGTTCCTGTTCGCCAGGGACATCAACTTCCTGGACAACGTCTGGTTGTTGGTGATCCTCTACACCTCGATGAACCTGCCGATCGCGGTGTGGATGATGCAGTCCTTCCTCGCCGACATCCCGGTATCCATCATCGAGGCCGCCCAGATGGACGGGGCGCGGCTGCCCACCATCCTGTGGCGGGTCGTCGCCCCGATCGCGGGCCCGGGCATCGCCGCCACCTCGCTGATCTGCTTCATCTTCAGCTGGAACGAGATGCTCTTCGCCCAAGTGCTCACCGGTGTGGTCGCCCAAACCGCCCCGGCGTTCCTGACCACGTTCGTCACCAGCCAGGGGCTGTTCCTGGCCAAGGTGTGCGCGGCGTCGATGGTCATTTCTCTGCCGGTGCTCGCCGCCGGTTTCGCCGCCCAGGACAAGCTGGTCCAGGGCCTGTCGCTAGGAGCAGTCAAATGAGGGCCGCAGTCATCGAAGCCCCGGGCAAGGTCACCGTCGCCACCGTCGAGGACCCCACCCCGGGCCCCCGTGAGGTCGTGGTGGACGTGGCGGCCTGCGGGCTGTGCGGCACCGATCTGCACATTCTGCAGGGCGAGTTCGCGCCCACGCTGCCGATCGTCCCCGGGCATGAGTTCGCCGGTGTGGTCGTGGGCATCGGCAGCGGTGTGACCGAGCTGGAGGTGGGCGACCGGGTCGCGGTCGACCCCTCCCTGCACTGCCACGAGTGCCGTTACTGCCGGATCGGCCGGGGCAATCTGTGCGACAACTGGAACGCGATCGGAGTCAGCGTCGCCGGCGGGGCCGCCGAGTTCGCGGTGGCCCCGGTGGCCAACTGCGTCAAGCTGCCCGAGCATGTGGACGTGGCCGACGCGGCCCTGATCGAGCCGCTGTCCTGCGCGGTGCGCGGCTATGACGTGCTCAACGGCAACCTGGGCGCCGAGGTGCTCATCTACGGCTCCGGCACCATGGGGCTGATGATGCTGGAGCTGGCCAAGCGCACCGGCGCCGCCAGCGTGGACATGCTCGACGTCAACTCCGAGCGACTGGCCACCGCCGGCACCCTCGGCTGCACCCGGTCCGCCGCCTCTGCGGACGAGCTGGAGCAGCCGCGCGGCTGGGACGTGGTCATCGACGCCACCGGCAACCAGGCCGCCATTCAGGACGGCCTGGGCCGGGTGGCCAAGGCCGGAACGTTCCTGCAGTTCGGTGTCTCCGACTACGCGACGCGGGCCACCATCGAGCCGTACAAGATCTACAACCAGGAGATCACCATCACCGGCTCGATGGCCGTGCTGCACAGCTATGAGCGTGCCGCCGGGCTGTTCGCGACCGGGGTGCTGGACCCGAAGATCTTCATCAGCCACCGGCTGCCGCTGGAGGAGTACCCCCAGGCGCTCGACCAGTTCAAGGCGGGACAGGGCCGGAAGATCGTGGTCGTCCCGTAACCGTACGTGGTTGACGGCCCGGGCCGGGGGCACCAGGCTTGGGCCGTCAATGATCACGGTCGGCGAGAGGGCGGGCAGATGGGCAAGGGCGACGCGGTGGTGGTGGGCGGAGGGCTCGCGGGCACACTGGCCGCGGGGGCGCTCCTCGGCCACGTCGACACGGTCACCCTGGTGGAGCGCGACCGGTACCCGGAGCAGCCCGCCTTCCGCAAGGGCGTGCCCCAGGGCCGTCATCTGCATGTCTTCCTCAGCGGCGGGCGGCGCGCCCTGGAAGAGCTGTTACCCGGGCTGAACGGCGAGCTGGAGGCGGCGGGCGCGCATCGCCTGGAGGCGCCGCGCGATGTGATCACCAAGGCCCCCAACGGCTGGCAGCGCCGCTTCCACGAGGGCCGGCACGCCACGACCAGCTGCACCCGGGCGCTGTTCGACGCCACCGTGCGGGCGCGGGTGCTGGCCGAGGCCGAAGGGTCCGGGACCCGGGTGGAGGTGCTCCAGGGCACCGAGGCGATCGGGCTGCTCGGCGGCGCGGACCGGGTGACCGGCGTACGGGTGCGGGCGCGCGATGCCGGACGGGCCGGCCGGGAGCTGCCCGCCGATCTGGTCGTCGACGCCTCGGGGCGCGGCTCGCGCGCCCCCAAGTGGCTGGCGGAACTGGGCGCTCCGGCGCCGCGCGAGGAGATCGTCGACGCCGGAATCGGCTACTGCACCCAGATGTTCCGGCCCACCGAACCGCTGGACATGGTGATGGTCATCCAGCCGCGCCCGGACTGTCCGCGCGGTGCGGCATGGTCCCCGGTCGAGGGCGGCAACTGGCTGCTGACGCTGTCGGGGGTGCGCGGTCAGCATCCGCCGACCGAGGGCTCGGAGGTGCTCGACTTCGTCAAGTCCCTCAACGAGCCGACCCTGTACGAGCATCTGCGGACCTGTGAGCCGGTGTCCCCGCCGTACGGATTCCGCGACACCTCCAACCGCCGCCGCCACTACGACGCCCCGGGCGCGCTGCCCGAGGGGTTTCTCGCGGTCTCGGACGCCGCCTGCACCTTCAACCCGATCTACGGTCAGGGCATGGCCGTGGCCGCCCTCAGCGGGCTGGCCCTGCGCCGCTGCCTGGCCGAGTCGGGTCTGCGGCCCGGTTTCGCGGCCACGGCACAGCGCGCCGTGGCCCGGGCGAGCGACACCGCCTGGCTGACCGCCGTCGGCGCGGACCGCCCGTACGCCGCGGACGCGGGCACCACGCCGCCGGGGGCGGCCGAGCGGCTGCGGAGCTGGTACTTCGGGCGGCTGGCGGACCGGGCCGCGATCGACCCGGTGGTCGGGGCGGCGTTCCGTGATGTCACCTATCTGGCGGCGGGCCCGTCCCGTCTGCTGTCCCCCGGGGTCGCCCTGCGGACGGTGCTGCTGCCGAGGGCCCGGGGCCTGACGGACCCGCCGCTGCGCGTGGAGGACTGACCCGCCGGGGCTTTTGCCGGGGCGGAGCCCCCGGACCCCCGTCCCGTGGGCTCCGCCGCCGGACCCGCCCGGGTCCGGGGCGGGTGCTCAGGCGGTCGCGTCGCGCAAATGCGCGGCTGCCGCCTGCTCCAGGTGGACCAGGTCGCTGCTGACGGTGGCGAAGGTGAAGCCCTGGGCCAGGCGCCGCGCGGCCGTCGCCCCGTCCGGGCAGTGGATACCGGCGGCGATGCCCGCGGCCCGTGCCTCCTCGGCGACCTTCGCCAGCGCCGCGTCGAACTTCTCCGCCACCGAGGTGTCGGTCGAGGTGCGGCCGCCGAGCGCGATGGTGAGGTCGGAGGGGCCGATGTAGACGCCGTCGAGCCCGTCCGTGGCACAGATCTCCGCGGTGTTGGCCAGTGCCTGGGCCGTCTCGATCATCACGATGCAGGCGACCTGCTGATTGGACTCGGCCGGGGCGGGGCCCACGCGCAGGCCCGAGCGCATCGGGCCGTACGAGCGCACCCCGAGCGGGGGGTAGCGGCAGGCGGCGACCGCGGCGGCCGCCTCCTCGGCCGTGTTGACCAGCGGGACGATGACCCCGCGGGCCCCGGCGTCGAGGGCCTGGCCGATCCAGAAGCCGTCGTTGGCCGGGACGCGCACCATACCGGCGGCGGTGCCGCGGGCGTCGATGGCGGTCATCGCGCCGAGGGTGCCCTTGTAGTCGAGGAGACCGTGCTGGGCGTCGACGCAGATGTAGTCGTAGCCGAGCCCGGCCAGGCGCTCGGTGCCCACGGGGTTGTCGAGGACGACCCAGTAGCCGATGATCCGCTGGCGGGCGCGCAGCCGGGCGGCGAAGTCGGCGGGGGAAGTGTTCATGCTGTCAGCTTCTCTCGTTCTCTCTCGTGCTGGCTCAGGAGCTTTCCCGCAGGCGGCTACGGGGTGGGCCATGGCGCGTTCACACCACGGCGTTGACCGGTTCCTCTCCCCGCAGGACGCGCGCCACATCGGCGGCCACGGTGGTGCCCATCGCCGCGTTGGCCTGCTGGGTGAACGCGGCGCAGTGCGGGGTCAGCACCGCGTTGGGGGCGGTGAGCAGCGGATTCCCCGCGGGGGGCTCGGTGGCGAACACATCGATACCGGCCGCCGCGATATGCCCGCTGTGCAGCAGCTCGGCCAGGGCGCCCTCGTCGACGAGCCCGCCCCGTGCCGTATTGATGACGCAGGAGCCCGGCTTCATGGCCGCCAGTTCGGCGTGGCCGAGCAGCGGTCCGCCCGAGGGCATCGGCAGATGCAGGGTGATCACATCGGCGGCCGCGATCAGCTCCTCGAAGGTCACGGCCGGCACCCCCTGCTCGGCGAAGACGGCGGCGGGGAGGTGCGGATCGTAGGCGATGAGGTCCATGTCGAAGCCCCGGGCGCGGCGGGCGACCGCCTGGCCGATCCGGCCGAAGCCGACGATGCCGAGGGTGCGCCCGGCCAGTTCGGGCCCGAAGAAGCGGTCCCAGCGGCCGCCGGTGACCGAGGCGTGGGCGGGCACGATACGCCGTACGGCGGCCAGCAGCAGGGCCATCGTCATATCGGCGACCGCGGTGGTGTTGCTCCCGGGGGCATTGACCACGCGGACCCCGTGGGCGGCGGCCGCGGCCAGGTCGATGTTGTCGGTGCCGACGCCGTGTTTGGCGACGACCGTAAGTCCCGGGGCCGCGTCCAGGACGGCCGCCGTCACCGGGTCAAGACCGACGACCAGCGCCTTGACGCCCTCGGCCTCCTCGATCAGCTGCCGCTCGGTGAGCGGATGCGCCGCGCGCGCGGTGCGCGCCCGCACCCCGGCGGCCTCGAACACCTCCCAGGGCTCGCTCGCATGCTGTCCGAAGCTGGGTGTGGTCACCAGGACGTCGTGGCCGGTGGCTCCGCCGGCCTCGTTCGCCTCGTTCAACGCGCTCAACTCCCCACCCCGAACCCGAGGACATCGAGGACCGAATAGATTCCCAGGGCGCCGATGGCCGTGCTGCTGAGCACCAGCGCGCCGTTCAGCACCGGGTTGCGGCGGAACCGCGGATCGACCTCCGTGGCGCGCAGCCGCCAGACCGCGATCACGACCGCGAGCAGGAAGATCCCGCCCGCGATGCCCCCGACCTGCACCATCAGCACCGGTTCCTGCAGATAGAGGTAGAAGGCGGCCCACAGGGGCGGCAGGACGACGGTGAGCAGGCGGATGACGCGCTGCCGGGCCTTGACGTTCCGCCAGTCGAACACGCCGAGCAGTCCGAGGGTGTTGGTCCACAGCCGCGGCACGCTCGCGGTGGAGGCGATGATCGTGGAGTAGAGGACGGCGATGGCGCCGACGAGGAAGAGGTACTTTCCCGCGGGGCCGAGGGTGTCGGTGTACATCCGGGACAGCGTGGTGATCATGTCGTTGCCCTCGGGCACCAGCTTCTGCCGGTGCAGGATGGCCGCGCCGATGATGTAGAAGGAGAGCGTGCACAGGGTGCAGACGACCCATGAGGTGAGCGCGTCGATCCGCATCACCCGGATCCAGCCCTCGGCGCGCCGGGCCCGGGCCTCGGTGCCATCGTCGGGGCCGGTCCAGCGGGCGTAGCCCTTCTCCAGACACCAGTAGGTGTAGGTGGTCATCTCATCCGCGCCGACACCGGTGATGCCGAACATGGCGACGGCGAAGCCGAGCGTCCCGGCGGGGATGGACAGGGTCAGCCCGGAGGCCAGATCGGAGCCGCCGTAACCAAAATCGGTCCAGGGCAGGCCGACCGCGAGGGCGACGGTGGAGAGGGTGAAGAAGACGACGGTGATGAACCCGGCCTTCTCCACCAGCCCGTAGCGGCCCGTGTACATCAGCGCGACGACGGAGGCGACCACGACCACGGTCCAGACGGTGAGCGAGGTGCGGCCCAGCGGTGCGCCGCCGATCGGGGCGAGGATGCTGAACGCGGCGGCGGCACCGCCGATCATGCCTCCGCGCTGGAGCATCTTGGCGAAGTCCATGAGGATCCACAGCACATTGATCCAGCCGATCCGGCCCACCTTGGGTGGGACCTGGCCGTAGCCGGCCAGGGCCGTCTTGCCGGTGAGGATGGTCCAGCGGGCCAGCTCCATCTGCACCCACACCTTGACCAGCGCGCTGGCGATGACCAGCCACAGCAGGACGAAGCCCGCCTTGGCGCCCAGGGAGGTGGTGGTGATCAGCTCACCGGATCCGACCACGGCGGCGGAGAGGATCATCCCGGGGCCCAGCCGGCGCACCGTCCCGCGTAGATCGCGCGGCGGCTCCTTGATGTCGCCCGCCCGCGGTGCGTACGGATCGTCGGACCGCGCCTCGCCCCCCGTTCCGACCTGCGCCGGCACACTGTCCGCCGTCATGCGACCTCCCCGCTCCATGCGTGTTGTGAGCGGAACGCTCGCACGATTGCACGTAACACGCAAGACTCTGCGCAGTGTCCGCGAGGAAACAGCGCGGAATGCGCAGACTGATAATGTTGCTCAGGCTGCGCGGAGTCGCGCAGGGTGAGGGAAGGATGGGGGCCACCATGAGCCAGGAGGCCGGTGTGGAGGAGCGCAGACGGCTGCGCGCCGGGGACCGCCGGGAGCTGATCGCCCGAATGATCCAGACCGATGGCACGGTCGTCGTGGAGGAGCTGGCCCGCTCGCTGGAGGTGACCCCCTCCACCATCCGCCGGGATCTCGCGCTCCTCACCGAACAGGGCGTCATCGCCCGCACCTACGGCGGCGCGATGAGCGCCGGTCACACCGCAGAGCCCACCCTCGGGCAGCGCAGCGGGCTCGCGGTCGCCGAGAAGGACCGCATCGGGCGCTGGGCTGCCGCCCGGATCGGGCCGGGCGACACCGTCATCCTCGACGCCGGCACCACGACCGGACGGCTCGCCCACCATCTGCGCGCCCGCACCGATCTGACCGTGATCACCAGCGGGCTCACCGCGCTGCGCGAGCTGGCCGAGGCGGACGGCGTCGAGCTGATCACCCTCGCCGGGACCCTGCGCCATGTCAGCCAGGGCTTCGTCGGGCCGCTCGCCGAGCTGACCCTGTCCCGGCTGACCGCGGACAAGGTCTTCCTCGGCGCCGACGGGCTGGACGCGCGGCGGGGCATCTGCGAGGCGAGCCTCCAGCAGACCTCGCTCAAGGAGATGATGGCCGACCGCGGCAAGGAGCTGTACGTCCTCGCCGACAGCAGCAAGCTGGGCGAGTCACCGTTCAGCGCCTGGGCGCCGCTGGACCGGCCGTGGACGCTGGTCACCGACAGCGGGGCCACCGATGACCAGCTCGGTCCCTTCCGGGCACTGCCCGACATCGAGGTGATCACCGTCTGACGACGGACCGCTCCGGTCCGAGTGAGGGGCCGGGAGCCTGGCTCCCGGCCCGCTCGGGTCAGTCCCGGTACATCCGCGGCGCGGCCGTCGTCGCGCCCACCAGGCCGAAGCTGTCCTCGACCTCGGCCTTCTCGGCGGTGTTCGGGTAGGGGTTGGTGCAGGAGATCCCGGCGGTGGAGCCGGACATCAGGCTTGAACACGGCCCGGGCTTCATGTCCGGCAGGCCGAGGATATGGCCGAGCTCATGCGAGGAGATCCGCACCGTGTTGTAGCCCTCGTCGACGGCCTGGCGGCCGAAGTAGATCGTGCCGCGGCCCAGCCCGGTGGAGAGGGTCCGGGGCCAGCCGTTGTCCGCGATGATGCGGACGTTGGCCTGCTGCCCGGACGCGGCCGGCTTCAGCTCCACGTTGGCCACGCTCTCGTTCCAGATCGCCGCACCCTTGGAGACGGCGTCCTTGAACTCGGCCGCCCCGCTGGCGTCGTACGTCACGACCCGCGCGGCGGCCGTGTGCTCCGCCGGGGCGGCGGAGGAGGGAGCGGCCACGGCCTGTCCGGCCGTCAGGGCGAGCACCGCCGTCACCGCGGCGGGTAAGGCACGGACGAACTTGCTGGATCTCACGATCGGCCTCCTTGTGGGGGAAGGACGGACAGAGCAAGTGGGCATGAGCATGGCACGCCGCCCATCTCATCGGCCACTGTGCCCACACACCTTGCCTCATCCGGCCGGTTGTCCACAGGTGGTCACCGCGGGTTCCGGCGGGCCCCCTAGAATCGGCGGATGGCTCTTCCCGACACCGGCCCCGATACGAGCGCCGCGCTCGGCACCGATGCGAGCGAGGCGCTCGGCGTGCTGCACCGCGTCTTCGGTTACGACTCGTTCCGGGGAGGTCAGCAGGAGATCATCGACCATGTCGTGGCCGGTGGTGACGCGCTCGTCCTCATGCCGACCGGCGGTGGCAAATCGCTGTGCTACCAGATCCCGGCGCTCGTGCGGAAGGGTGTCGGCGTCGTCGTCTCCCCCCTGATCGCGCTGATGCAGGACCAGGTCGACGCCCTGCGGAACCTCGGGGTGCGGGCCGGGTTCCTCAACTCCACCCAGGATCTTGACGAGCGGCGGATGGTCGAGGCCGAGTTCCTCGCGGGCGAGCTGGACCTGCTGTATCTCGCGCCGGAGCGGCTGCGGGTCGAGTCCACGCTGCGGCTGCTGGACCGGGGCACGATCTCGCTGTTCGCCATCGACGAGGCGCACTGTGTGGCCCAGTGGGGCCACGACTTCCGGCCCGACTATCTGGCCCTGTCCGAGCTGCATGAGCGCTGGCCCACCGTGCCCCGGATCGCGCTGACCGCGACCGCCACCGAGGCCACCCACTCGGAGATCGCGTCCCGGCTGAAGCTGCAGGACGCGCTGCACTTCGTGGCCAGCTTCGACCGTCCGAACATCCAGTACCGGATCGCTCCCAAGAACGAGCCCAAAAAGCAACTGCTGGAGCTGCTGCGCACCGAGCACGCGGGCGACGCGGGGATCGTCTACTGCCTGTCCCGCTCCTCGGTGGAGAAGACGGCCGAGTTCCTGGTCGCCCAGGGCATCGACGCGGTGCCCTACCACGCGGGGCTGGACGCGCGGATGCGCGCCGAGCACCAGGCGCGCTTCCTGCGGGAGGACGGTCTGGTCGTGGTGGCCACGATCGCGTTCGGCATGGGCATCGACAAGCCCGATGTGCGGTTCGTGGCCCATCTGGACCTGCCCAAGTCCGTCGAGGGCTACTACCAGGAGACCGGTCGCGCCGGGCGGGACGGGCAGCCCTCCACCGCATGGCTGGCGTACGGGCTCCAGGACGTCGTCCAGCAGCGGAAGATGATCGACACCTCCGAGGGCGACGACACCCACCGACGCCGCCTCGGCGCCCATCTCGACGCGATGCTGGCGCTGTGCGAGACGGTGGAGTGCCGCCGGGTGGGGCTGCTGGCCTACTTCGGCCAGGAATCCACCCCCTGCGGCAACTGCGACACCTGCCTCACGCCACCGGAGTCCTGGGACGGCACCATCCCCGCGCAGAAGCTGCTGTCCACGGTGGTGCGGCTCAAGCGGGAGCGCAACCAGAAGTTCGGCGCGGGGCAGATCATCGACATCCTGCTCGGCAAGAAGACGGCCAAGGTCATCCAGTTCGACCATGACGCCCTCTCGGTGTTCGGCATCGGCACGGAGCTGCGCGAGGCCGAATGGCGCGGCGTGGTACGGCAGTTGCTGGCACAGGGGCTGATCGGCGTCGAGGGGGATTACGGCACGCTGGTGCTCTCCGACACGAGCTCGGAGGTGCTGGGCCAGCGGCGCGAGGTCAGGCTGCGGCGCGAGCCGGAGAAGGCGCCGCGCGCCGTCAAGGCGAAGACGGGGGCTTCGGGGAAGTCCAAGAAGGCCCCGGTGGACCTGCCGGAGGAGGCCGTGCCGGTCTTCGAGCGGCTGCGCGCCTGGCGTGCGGCGACCGCGAAGGAGCAGGGCGTCCCCGCGTATGTGGTCTTCCACGACGCCACCTTGCGCGAGATCGCGACCCTCTCCCCCACCACGCTCGAAGAGCTCGGCACGGTGAGCGGGGTCGGCGAGAACAAGCTGGTGAAGTACGGACAGGGGATTCTGGACGCCCTGGCTTCCTGACGATACGTCAATCCAAATGGGTTACCGAGGGGTGTTACCTGAGGTAACGTCGATCCGTGCCACAAGACGGTGGCCGCCGGGGGCTGGGGTGCTCCGGCGGCCACTCATCTCCTCGCGCCGTTCCTCACTCCGTACGCGGGCTGTCCTACAGCTCCTTGATACGGATGTCGCGGTACGAGATCACATCATCGGTGCTGTGGACCTGGAGACCGATGTACCCGGAGGAGTACCGACGGCCGTCCGTGCCGGGGTCGTCCCCGCGCGGCGGGGTGAACTCCTGGCCGCCGGTGTTCTCGAACTCATTGAGCAGCACACCGTTGCGATAGATCGAGTAGTGCTGACCGACCACCCGGATCTCGTAGTCGTTCCAGCTGCCCTTGGGGGTGACCCCGGCGCCGCTGAGCCCGACCCGGTCGAAACCGTAGATCGATCCGGTCTTGTACATGTCGCCGTCGGGGCGGTCGAGGATCTGCACCTCGTGCCCGTACTTGATGGCGACCCACTCCGGACGGGACTCCTCGGGGTGGTCGTGCACATAGGGGAAGCGCACGAAGACACCGCCGTTGGCATTGCCCGTCCCGGGTGCGTCATCGCGGAACTGGAGCTTCAGCGAGAAGTCGTCGTATGTCCGCTGCGGGAACCACAGCATGCCCATGCCCTCGACCGACGTGCTGCTGGTGATGCTGCCGTCGTCATTGAGACCGAAGGCCCCGCCGCCCACGTGCTGCCACTTGTCGTAGGACTTCTTGGTGCCGTCGAACAGCGGGCGGTAGCCCTCGTCCTGACCGGGCTTGCCGATCCCGGACTGCTTGGCCGCCTTGTTGATCGCCCGGTACTCGCGCTGGTCGATGACGCCGTCGGTGAGCAGCTTGTCGGTGACGGAGGTGACGTGCTTGAGGAAGAGGGCGTGGGAGGACCAGTCCTTCTCGTCCTCGATCAGCTCATTGATGGTGCAGCGGCTACGGGTGATGCGGTTGGGGACGCCGGTGTCCACCGTGCCGACGATCACCGTAAGACGCTCGTCCCACTCCGGGCACGCGGGTGCGGGCACCCCGCCGCCCTCGGCCACGGTGAACGCCAGTTGCCGCGCCTCGGAGGTGTTGCCCGCCTTGTCGGTGGCGCGGTACGCGACGGTGTGGCGGCCCACCCGGTCCACCGCCACGGGGGTGGTGTAGGCGAGATACGGACCACTGTCCAGGGAGTACTCGACCTTCTCCACTCCGGAGTCGTCGTCGGTCGCGGTGAGCGTGACCTTGGCGCTGCCCACATAGGCACCGTCGGAGTTCTTCGTTCCGTCGACCGCCGCGGAGACCGCCGGGGGTGTGGTGTCCTCGGCCGGCGGGGCCACCACGGTGAAGTCCACCGACTTCACCTCCGATACGTTCCCGGCCTTGTCCGCCGCCCGGTAGCGCACCGTGTGGGAGCCCGCGTCATGGACCATGACCGGACCGGTGTAGGGCTGGAACTCCCCCTGGCCCAGGGCGTAGTCGATCCGGTTGACCCCGGAGCCGGTGTCGGAGGCGGTGATGGTCACGGTGGCCATGCCGATGTACGCACCGGAGGGGTCCTTCTCACCGGAGACGGTGGCGGAGGTCTCGGGCGCCGTGGTGTCGTCCGTCGGCGGCGCCACCACGGTGAAGTCCACCGACTTCACCTCCGATACGTTCCCGGCCTTGTCCACGGCCCGGTAGCGGATGGTGTGCTGGCCGACCTGGTGGACCATCACCGGGGCGGTGTACGGCTGGAACGCCCCGTCTCCCTCCGCGAACTCGATCCGGTCCACGCCCGAGCCCTCGTCGGTGGCGGACACCGTGACGGTGGCCATCCCGATGTAGGCGCCGTCCGCGTTCTTCTCGCCCTCGACCTTCGCCGAGGCGTCGGGCGCGGTGGAGTCCTCGCCACCGCCGCCGTCGGTGACCACCAGGATGCCCTGCATCTGGCCGTGGCCGGGGATGGTGCAGTGGTAGCGGTAGCGGCCGGGGCTGAGGGTGACCTCGGCGGTGTGCTTGCCGCCGCTGTCGTCCGAGGGGTTGGCGAGGATGTTCAGCGGGACGTCGTTGTTGTACTCGGGGTCGGAGACGTCGAACGTCAGGGTGTGCGGCATCCCCATGGTGTTGCCGGTGGCGGTGCTGTTCTCGAAGACGATGGTGGTCTTCCCGGCGACCGCGGTGGTGGGCGCCGAGGCGTACTTGGTGATGTCGTCACCCGCGGTCCAGGTGAGTGTCTGCTGTGCGGCCTGCCGGGTGTCGTCCTGCCCGTGGGCCGCCGTGGCCGTCGCCGAGCTCAGCCCGAGGATCATGAGCAGCGCGGCGAGGAGGGGCAGCCAGGGTCTGCTGGGTTTGGGGCGCCTTCGTTTCACGGTCACTCCGCCTTCCTGACCAGATCCTGGGCGAGCGGAGTGGGCTCGCCGCCGGTGTAGGTGATGTGCCACAGCGCCGACTTGGAGTCGGAGGTGAAGAAGCCGCGCCCGTAGTCGAGGACGTAGAGCGAGCCGTCCGGGGCGAACTTCCAGTCCATGAGGTTGCGGATGCCATCGGCGCCCACCGGGATGATCTTCTTGAGGGTTTCGGCGTGCACCGGCAGCCCGCCCTTGCCGACGGTCTTCGGGTCGGTCACCACCGCGTGGCGCGGCTGGTCGGCGTCGTAGAAGTCGCCGACGAACCACTTGCCGTCCCAGTAGGCGGGCCACTTGGTGGTCGATTTGCTGTCGGCGTCGTAGCGGTAGACCGGGCCGTTCATGGTGGCCTGGCCGCCGCCCTTGAGCCACGGCAGCAGGTACTTGGCCTCCGACACCTTGTAGCTGGGGATGCCGCCCGCGTCCCGCGGATAGTCGGGGGCGCCGCCCTGGGGCGAGTACCAGATGGTGTTCCCGGTGATGGGCGGCAGGTTCACCAGACCGTTGTTGTTGGGCGACTCGTTCTTGGGGTGGTCGCAGTCGTACCAGCCCAGGGGCTTGCTGGGATCGGGCAGATTGCGGTCCCGGTAGGGCTGCTTGTTGCCCATGCAGAACGGCCAGCCGTGGTTGCCCGCCTTGGTGATGGCGGCGAAGGTGTCGTACTTGGCCGGGCCCCAGGTGGTGCTGGGCTCGCCCGCGTCGGGGCCGACCCATCCCGCGTAGAGGATGTCGGTCTTCTGGTCCACGAAGATCCGGGCCGGGTTGCGCACCCCCATCACATAGATCTCGCCACGGGTCTTGCCCCCGCCCTCGTCGGGCTCCTCACCGGTGAAGAGATTGCCCTCGGGGAGGGTGTAGGTGCCGTCGTCCTCGGGGTGGATCCGCAGGATCTTGCCGTTGAGGTTGTTGGTGTTGCCCGCGGTGCGGCGGGCGTCGGAGAAGGAGACGCCCTTGTAGTTCGGCTGCGGGTTGTTGCCGGAGTAGCCGTCGCTGAACTGCGAGGAGTTGTTGTCCCCGGTGGCGATGTAGAGATTGCCCTTGGAGTCCCAGGACATCCCGCCGCCCGCATGGCAGCAGCTGTGGATCTGAACCGGCCAGGAGAGCAGGACCTTCTCCGAGCCCAGGTCCAGCTTGTTGGTCTTCAGGTCCAGGGTGAACCGGGAGACGCGGCGCTCGGCCATCTGGGTGTCCCGGTTGATCCGGGAGTGCGGGGTGTAGTGGAGATAGACCCAGCCGTTGGTGAGGAAGTCCGGGTCCAGCTCGATGCCGAGCAGCCCCTCCTCGACCTTGATCAGCTCATCGCCGCCGCCCTTGTTGCCGAAGACGGTCAGGGCGCCCGCGAGCGTCACCTTTCCGGTGGCCGGGTCGTAGACATGGATCTGGCCCTGGCCCTTGCCGATCTCCGGGTCGTTCCAGTCGGTGACCACGGGCGCGCTGTTGTCACCGCCGCCGCGGCCGATGTACAGCACCCGGCCGTCCTTGGCGACGACGAGGCCGTGCGGCTCGCCGATCTGGTCCGACTGACCCGGCTGATTGGGCTTGGTGACCCGCTCGGCCTTGTAGTTCGCGTTGATGGTGGCCTTGCAGTCGCCGCGCGAGAGACGGGTGGTCCACAGCAGCGCGCCCCGCAGATGGGCGCGGAAGTCGGTCTCCTGGAAGGTGGCGACGGTACCGCCCATTCCGGTGTAGAAGGAGCGGCCGCCGTCGTAGTCACGGCACCAGGAGATCGGGTGGTCCCAGCCGTTTGCGCCGGTGCCCGGCTGGTAGCTGGACTCGCGGACCCGGGCCACGGTGTGCACCGTGCCGGAGGGGTTGTCCTTCCAGTTGAGCCAGGTGTCCGTGCGCTTCCACTCCAGCGGCAGCTCCTTGGTGGCCGGGTGGACGCGGTCGCCGACCTCCACCACGGCCCGCTGCGCGTTGCCCGGGCTCGTGGCCGCCGGGCGGGCGCCGATCAGCCCGCTGTACCAGTCGGAGTACGGCTCGTTGCGGGCCGCGTCATGGATGCCGAGGAAGCCACCGCCTGCCTTCATGTACGCCTCGAGCCCCGCTTCCTGCTCGGGGTCGAGCACATCGCCGGAGCCGGTCAGGAAGACCACGGCGTTGTACTTGCCGAGCTTGGCCTTGGTGAAGACCGAGGCGTCGGCGGTGGCGTCGACGGTGAACCGGGTCGCCGCGGGGCCCTGGTTGCCGATCTTCTCGATGGCCTCGATGCCCGCGTTCACCGTGGCCGGCTCGTCCCCCGCCGAGCCGTGGAACACCAGCACCCGGACGTTGTCCCCGCCGGGCGGGGACGGCAGCGTGAGTGGCGCACGATCCTCGGGCCGGGCGCTGGCGGGGCTCCCGCCCAGCAGGGTCGCGGTGAGCGCGCCGAAGAGCAGCGCCGCCACCCCCGCGCGTCTCTTCCGCAGCCGACCGACTGTCAGCCCTCTCCATTTTGAGGGCATTTGGTACGGTTTGTCCCGCATGGGTCACCCATCCCTCTCACATCACGGAAACCACCGCTGAAGGAAGCTAGACGGCTTTTCGCAACCCGCCAATAGCTATGACCGCAACTCAACGAACTTTGTCCTGAGTGTGGATGAACGGGCCGCCCCCGGCTACCGTGAAAGCACCCCGGGGCATCTGCGCATCGTCAACGGCAGGGGATCCACAGCGATTTGGGAGAACGATGAGCGACGCACCCGGCATCACCTCCAGACGCGGTCTCAGCAGACGGCTCTTCACCGGCGGCGCGGCCGCCGCGGCCGTCGGACCGCTGGCCCTCACCACCTCCGCCGCCGCGAAGGCGCCGAAGGCCCCGTCCGGCGCGGTCCGGACGGCGGCCGCGGGCGGGGCGGTCCGCCATCTCAAGCTCTACGCAGAGAAGCTGCCGGACGGTCAGATGGGCTATGGGCTCGAGAAGGGCAAGGCCACCATCCCCGGTCCGCTGATCGAGCTGACCGAGGGCGACACCCTGCACATCGAGTTCGAGAACACCATGGACGTCACGGCCAGCCTCCATGTGCACGGCCTGGACTACGACGTCGCCAGCGACGGCACCCAGCTCAACCGCAGCGCCGTGGAGCCGGGCGGCACCCGCACCTACACCTGGCGCACCCACGCCCCGGGCAAGCGCGCCGACGGCACCTGGCGGCCGGGCAGCGCGGGCTACTGGCACTACCACGACCACGCGGTGGGCACCCCGCACGGCACCGGCGGCCTCCGGAAGGGGCTGTACGGCCCCGTGGTGGTGCGGCGGGCGGGCGACATCCTGCCGGACAAGCAGTTCACCATCGTCTTCAACGACATGACGATCAATAACAAGGCGGGGCATGAAGCCCCCGAGTTCCGGGCGACGGTGGGCGACCGCGTCGAGATCATCATGATCACGCACGGCGAGTACTACCACACCTTCCATATGCACGGGCACCGCTGGGCGGACAACCGCACCGGGCTCCTGGCAGGCCCGGACGATGTGAGCCGGATCATCGACAACAAGATCACCGGGCCCGCCGACTCCTTCGGCTTCCAGGTGATCGCCGGGGAGAACGTCGGCGCCGGTGCCTGGATGTATCACTGCCATGTCCAGAGCCACTCCGACATGGGCATGGCCGGGCTGTTCCTGGTCGCCAAGGCCGATGGCACCATCCCCGGCCACGACCCGCACCGGCTGTCCGCGCACCAGCACGGATAGGCGCCGAAACGATTGCGACGGGGCGGGCCGCCGGGCCCGCCCCGTCGTCTTGTCGCCGTATCGCCGCGTCAGGCGGTGTGCAGCCGCAGGCCGTACACCGAGAGGATCTCGTTGATCGGCTGATACCAGGTCTCGCCGCCGCTGGAGCAGTTGCCCCAGCCGCCCGAGGTCACGCCCTGGGCCTGGTCGCCGCTGATGAACGAGCCTCCGGAGTCACCGCCCTCGGCGCACACACTGGTCTTGGTCATCTGGTACACGGCGCCCTGGCTGTAGTTCACGGTCTCGTTCTTGGCCAGCACCGTGCCGCAGTGCCAGTGGGTGGTGGAGCCGGAACGGCAGATGGAGGCGCCGATCGGAGCCTCGGCGGAGCCGCGGACCAGCTGGTCGGGAACGGTGCCCCAGCCGAGCACCACCGGCACGGTCCACCAGCCGCTGCCGACGCTGACGTAGGCGTAGTCGTTGCCGGGGAAGGAGGAGCCCTGGAAGTTGCCGATGTACGAGCCGTCCCAGCCGCTGACGGAGCCCCCGGCCTGGCCGCAGTGTCCGGCGGTGACGAAACCGCCCTGGACCGAGAAGCCTATGGAGCAGCGGACGTTGCCGGTGTAGTACGGGTCGCCGCCGACCGTACCGGCGGCGAAGGTCGTCGGCGCCTGGGCGGGGGCCTTCTCGACGGTGACCGGGACCGAGGACGAGCGCTTGGCCTCGCGGAGGAAGGCGCGGACGGCGGCGTCGCCCTCGCTGCCCTCGCGGACCTGGACCACGACGCCGCCCGCGCGGGGGTCGGCGCTCCAGCTGCTCACCCCGGCCGGGGCGGCCTTCTTCCGGGCCTTGTCATCGAGGCGTGCCTTGGCCGCGTCGAGCGCGTCGGCGCTGTGCTTCACGATCCGGGTGCTGGCGCCCGTGGCCCGTACGGACGCGGCCCGCTCGGCGCTGGTGACGCCGACGACCAGCTTTCCGCTGCTCGTGTCGAACCAGGAGCCGCCGTAGGAGGCACCCGCGGCGCGCTCGGCCTTGGGCTCCAACTTCATGGCGGCGGCCTCCTGGGTCAGCCGCTCGCGCGCCTGGTCCGCGGTCAGGCCGAGGTCCCGGCCGAGCGCGCGGACGAGGGTGGCGGACGGCGCCGACGCGGCGGCGGGCTTCGCCGCGGGAGCGTCGGCGCCGGATGCCGCGGCGGCGGTCGAGAAGGCCCCGCCGGCGCCCGAGAGGGCACCGAGGACGAGGAGTGCGGACAGTCCGGCACGGACAACGGGCTTCCGTCTCATGGAAGTTTCCCTTCGGTTCGGCAGGTGAGAGCGCTTTCACGTGTCGATCGCGCCGAGCCTAGCGAGCCAGGGGGGAAAGTCCAGACCAAGACCGTGAACGGTCACACTCGGAAACGGATGCCGCGGCGGGTTCACGGGGCGTCGTCCGGGTCCCAGTTGAGCAGCCGCACCTGGGCGACGGTACGGACATGGCGGCGCATGGCCGCGGCGGCGGCCTTGGGGCGGCGCTCGGCGATGGCGTCCAGGATGCTCTGGTGCTGGCCGAGCGAACGCCGGGGGCGGCCGGGCTGGCGCAGCGACTCCTCACGGCTCTCGGCGATCTGGTCGGCGATCGAGCGCATGAACTCGCCGAGCAGCGGGCTGTGCGCGGCCGCGGTGACGGCGGCGTGGAAGCGGCGGTCGCCCTCGATGCCGTAGCGCCCCGACTCGATCTCGTCCTCCATCCAGATCAGGGCCTGCTGGAGGGCCATGAGGTCGTCGTCGGTGCGGCGCTCGGCGGCGAGTTCGGCCAGCTTGGTCTCCAACGCCTCGCGGGCGTCGAGCACATCGGGCAGCCTCCGGCGGCGCTCCACCAGCCGCTCGACGGGCTCGGTGTCGAGGCTGTCGCGCAGCAGGCACATACCGCCGCCCTGGCGCACCTCGACGAGCCCCTGCACCTCGAGGACGACGATGGCCTGTTTGACGGAGGCGCGGCTGATGCCGAGGCGCTGGGCCAGCTCGCGCTCGGTCGGCAGCCGGTCGCCCGCGCGCAGCCCGGCCTCCTCGACGTAGGCGCGCAGCCTCTCCAGCACCTGCTCGTACAGGCGTTGACGGTGCATCGGGCGCAGCGCGTCCCCGGCCATACGGGCTCCCCCCATCGCGGTTTGTGATGGCCCCGATTCGCAGCGTAGCACCGGGTGGAGGGATGGTGCGGTGGTCCTGCCGGACCGGTGGAGCACTGGTCAATTGGCTGAGCCAATGTGCCACCGATGTCTTGACTGCTGAACCACCCGGCCCCCAACGTGAGTCAGCCAGCAGGCCACTTGGCCCGACCGTCCCCGGTCCGCCGACCGGGTCCCCGTGACGGGAGCGCTCGATGTCCGACGAATTGATCTCGATACTCGTGCTGGTGGTGGTCTTCGTCATCGCCACCACTCGTTCGATCAACATGGGCGCCCTGTCCTTCGCCGCCGCCTTCGGCGTGGGCGAGCTGGTCGCCGACTTCAGCGCGGACCATATCTTCGCCGGGTTCCCGGGCGATCTGTTCGTGGTCCTGGTGGGGGTGACCTATCTGTTCGCCCTCGCCCGCGCCAATGGCACCACCGACTGGCTGGTGCACGCCTCGATCCGGCTGGTGGGCGGACGGGTCGCGCTGATCCCCTGGGTGATGTTCGCGATCAGCGGGGTGCTGACCGCGATCGGGGCGGTGAGCCCGGCGGCGGTCGCGATCGTCGCCCCTCTCGCGCTCTCCTTCGCCGCGCGGTACCGCATCAGCCCGCTGCTGATGGGTGCCATGGTGGTGCACGGCGCCCAGGGCGGCGGCTTCTCCCCCATCAGCATCTACGGCTCGATCGTCAACGGCATCGTGGACCGGGAGAAGCTGCCCGGCAACGAGGTCACGCTGTTCCTCGCGAGCCTGGTGGTCAACCTGATCATCGCCGCCGTCGTCTTCGTCGTCTGCGGCGGGCTGAAGCTCCCCAGGACCGCCGTCGCCGCCGGGGAGGAGCGGGCGGACGGGGCCGGGGAGGCACCGGCCGACGCGGAGGGCCATCTCACCCCGGCCCGTATCGCCACGCTGAGCGCGCTGGTGGTGCTGGTGGTCGCGGTGCTCGCCTTCGATCTGGACGCCGGGCTCACCTCGATCACGCTCGCCGTGGCCCTGAGCGTCTTCTGGCCGGACCACGGCAAGAAGGCCGTGAACGAGGTCACCTGGCCCACCGTGCTGCTGATCTGCGGTGTGCTCACCTATGTCGGGGTGCTGGACGAGATGGGCACCATCGACTACGCGGGCAAGGCGGTCAGCGACATCGGGATTCCGCTGCTCGCCGCCCTGCTTCTCTGCTACATCGGCGCGATCGTCTCCGCCTTCGCCTCCTCGGTGGGCATCATGGGCGCGCTGATCCCGCTCGCCGTTCCCTTCCTCGCCCAGGGCGACATCGGCGCGGTGGGGATGATCGCGGCCCTCGCCGTGTCGGCGACCGTCGTCGATGTCAGCCCCTTCTCGACCAACGGGGCGCTGGTGCTGGCCAATGCGCCGGATGTGGACCGGGACCGGTTCTTCCGGCAGCTGATGGTCTACGGCGGGATCATGGTGGTCGCGGTGCCCCCGGTCGTCTGGCTGGCGTTGGTGGTCCCCGGCCTCGGCTGAGCGGGCCGACGGGGAATCCCATCCGGGGTTCAGCCCGCCGGTTCAGCCGGGCGGCAGCGGAACCCAGCGGGATTCCCCCGGGGCGACGGTCAGCGAGCGGTCGGCGAGCCGCACCTCGATCGGGGACTCCTCCGAGTCCGGCACGCTGATCCACAGCCTCCCGCCCCGCACCCGCAGGGCGACGCCCCAGTGGCCGCGATAGCGCACCGAGAATCGGTACTCCGACAGCCCGGACAGTTCGGGGAGCGGCACCGGGTCCAGCCACAGCGCGTCCTCGCGGGTCTCCAGCCCGGTCAGGCCGCGCTGCACCAGATCGAGGGTGCCGCCCATGGCGCCGAGGTGGATGCCCTCGCCGGTGGTGCCGCCCTGGACGTCCGCCACGTCGCCGAGCAGCGCCTCCTGGCAGTGCCGCCACGCCTCGGCCCGGCGCGCCCGCACCAGCACCCAGCCGTGCACCAACTCGCTGAGGGTCGAGCCGTGGCTGGTCCGGGGCAGGTAGTACGCCACGGTGGCCCGCCAGACGTCGTCGTCCAGGGCGTATCCGAGCCGCCGGAAGACACCCGACAGCTCGGCGGGGGCGAAGAGGTAGCCGAGCATCAGCGCGTCGGCCTGCTTGGAGACCTGATAGCGGTTGACCGAGTCGCCCTCGGACTCCAAAATCCGGTCCAGCCGGCGGATGTCGCCGTAGCGGGCGCGGTAGCCGTCCCAGTCGAGTTCGGCCAGCTCCCCGTAGCCCTCGAACTGGCTGATGACGCCCCGGTGGAAGGGGACCAGCAGCCGCCGTGAGACGTCCTCCCAGCGCTCCGGCTCCGCGCGGTCCAGGCCCACCCGCTCGAACAGCTCGCGGCGGCGCGGCTCGGGCAGGGTGCGGGCCAGTTCCAGGGCCCGGTCGAGCACCCAGGCGGCGGTGACGTTGGTGTACGCGTTGTCGTCGATCCCGGGGCGGTCGGTGCCGGGATAGCCGTCGTGGTACTCATCGGGCCCGACCACCCCGCGGATGCGGTACCGCCCGTGGTCCGGATCCAGAACGGCGGTGTCCGCCCAGAAGCGGGCGATCTGCACCAGCATCTCGGCGCCCTTGGTGTACAGGAAGTCGGTGTCGCCGCTGGCCTGGCAGTACTGCCACACGTTGTACGCCACCGCCGAGCCCACATGGTGCTGCAGCCGGGAGTGGTCCGGCAGCCAGCGGCCGGAGCGCGGGTTCAGATGCAGCGTCTGGGTCTCCTCACGCCCGTCGCCGCCGCTCTGCCACGGGTACATCGCCCCCGCCCGACCGGTGTCCGCGGCGGCGCGGCACGCCTGGGGCAGCCGCCGGTGGCGGTAGTGCAGCAGGGCCCGGGACACCTCGGGGAAGTGCAGGTTCAGATACGACAGCACGAACAGCTCGTCCCAGAAGACATGGCCGCGGTACGCCTCACCGTGGAGGCCGCGGGCCGGGACGCCCACGTCCAGTTCCGCGGTGTGCGGCGAGAGCGTCTGCAGGATGTGGAACAGGTGCAGCCGCAGGATGTGGCCCGCCTCGCCGGGGACCTCCAACGCCGCCTCGCGCCACAGGTGTTCCCATGCGGTGTGGTGGGAGGCGAGCAGCTTGCCGAACTCCGGCGCTTGGGCCACTGCGTCGAGGGCGGCCTGGGTCGGATCGCTCATCGCGGGGTCCTTGGAGGTGTACACCGCCACGGTCTTCTCGACGATGACCGGGGCGTCCGGCGCGACCGGCACGGTCAGGGTGCGCATCACCGCGCTCTCGGTGAGCCGCTGCCCGCTGCCGGTGGGCGCGCCACGGACGGTCCGGGTGCGCGCGGCCATGGCCACGCGCACCTCGGAGGTGGTGGTGCGGCAGCTCAGCCATACGGTGTCGGGGCCCGCGGCGCCGGTGCGCCGGTCGATGAGATGGCGGCCGGACAGCGCGGCGTAGCGGGCCACACCGGTGTTGGCCACGGCACCGTCGAGCCCCGACTCCAGGTCGACGGTGCCGGACCAGCCCTCGGCCCGGAAGGTGATGCGCATCGCCGCCAGGTGCGGATCGCCCATGTGGACGAGCCGCTCCTGCTCGACGTGGAGCACCCGGCCGTGCCGGTCGGTGTACCGCAGCCGCCGCAGGAGGGTGCCGTGCCGGAGGTCGAGGGTCTGCAGGTAGCCGGTCAGCTCGGCCCCGTCGGGTGTGAGCCAGCCGCCGGTGCCGGCGGGCCGCTCCGGGTCGTGGACGCGGTAGCGCAGCGGGAGCCAGTTCGGCAGGTTGACCAGGTCCTCGTTCTGGACCTGCCGTCCGCCGATCACCGACGTCAGCCGGTTGTAGCAGCCCGCCACATAGGTGCCCGGGTAGTGCGTCTCATCGGCGGCCGCCTCGGAGGCCGCGCCCCGGGTGGCGAGATAGCCGTTGCCGAGCGTGCACAGCGACTCGCGCAGCCGCTCCTCGCCGGGCTCATAGCCCTCGTACTCCCATACCCAGTCCGCCACGGCCACTCACCGGCTCTCCTCCCTCGACACCCCCATTGTCGTCCGGGCCGCGGGACTTCACCGGCTGCGCCGCGCCCCTGGTTTTGTCAGTGGAAGCGAGCAACGTTTGTCGACGGTTTCGGGTAGCAGTTGGCGATCAAACAGCTCGAAAATGTCGATGAGAACCGACAACGCTGCGAGCGCTTCCCGGTGCCGGCAGGAAGCGCATACTGTGCGGTGTGGGCGACTTACAACAGCATCGGTGCGACCTACGCTGACACCCGGCGACCGGACCCCCGAATCGCCGACAGGATCTATCAAGCCCTCGGTGGTGCCGGCACTGTGATCAACGTGGGAGCCGGCACCGGCTCCTACCAACCGTCACACACGGTGGTGGCTGTTGAACCCAGCTCGGTGATGATCGCTCAGCGTCCGGCCGGATCCGCGCGGGCTCTGGAGGCATCCGCGGAGTCGATCCCTATCCCGTACGACTGCACCGACGGATTTCTCGCTGCCTTCTGGCGCCGACCCGAGGCGTACCTCGATCCGCAGGTCCGGGCCGGTATCTCGTTGTTCGCCCAGGCCCGGGACGAAGTCCTCCAGCCGGGCTTGGCCCGGCTGTCCGAGGACCTGTCCTCCGGCCGGTGGCACCAACGCCATGACGACCTGCTCGATCGCGAAGAACTCGATGTCGGCTACCGGCTTGTCGTGGCCGACCTGTAGGGGGTGTGACCGAGATACGCGTCAAAGGGGCAACGGGATGATCTTGAGTGCTTACGTCCGGCCTCGGGGAACATCGGTACAGCACCCACTCCTACCGCCTCGCTCACACCCGAAACCAGAAGAACACGGCGGCCAGCTGAACGGTTCCGTGGCCGCATCTTTCGTTGAAGAAGGTTATTACCCTCTATTCAGGTCGCGGGTCTGTGTCTAAACCCTTCCGGATGCCCGATCGATTCGATCGCAACCGTGGAGCTGATCGGTGGAGTGGAGAAGCGCGAAATCAAGGTCGTAGCCTCCGACCCGGCTTGGCCGCAGAGATTCGCCGGTGAGCGCACGCTGATCGTCGCAGTGCTTGGCGTCAAGGCAGTGCGCGTCGACCATGCCGGTTCGACCTCGATCCCGGAGGGCGGTGCAGAATTCGAGCGGGTTAGCGGCCGAACAGTGACTTCAACTGCTCGGGAACGCGCCCGCCCTGGATATGAATTTGGGCCGCGGTCTCCTCGATACGCTGCAGGTCACCGGGCGTCAGCTCGACGTCGAGTGCACCTAGGTTCTCTTCTAGGCGGTGCAGCTTGGTGGTGCCGGGGATCGGCACGAACCACGGCTTCTGCGCCAGCACCCAGGCGAGGGCGATCTGAGCCGGCGTAGCTCCCTTGTCGTCGGCAATCTGCTGGAGCAACTCGACCAGTGCCTGATTAGCCTGTCGTGCTTCAGGCGTAAAGCGCGGCAGGGAGCGGCGCAGATCGCCGTCGGCCAGCGACGTGCTGGAATCGATTTTGCCGGTCAGATAGCCCTTCCCGAGCGGACTGTAGGGCACCAGACCAATGCCCAGCTTCTCCAAGGTCGGAATAATATCGGCCTCGTGCTCTCGCATCCAGAGCGAGTATTCACTTTGCAGCGCCGCCACAGGCTGCACAGCGTGGGCGCGGCTAATCGTCGTCGCGCCGGCCTCCGACAAACCGAAGTGCTTGACCTTACCTTCGGAAATCAGCTCTTTTACCGTGCCGGCCACGTCTTCAATGGGCACGTCGGGATCGACGCGGTGTTGATAGAGCAGGTCAATGCACTCGGTTTTAAGACGCGTGAGCGAGGCCTCAGTTACTCGGCGGATCTGCTCGGGTCGGCTATCGACCCCCGATATCGGGGTCGGCCCGTGTTCGCCGTGCTTGATACCGAACTTGGTGGCTATCACCACCTGGTCGCGCACCGGCGCCAGCGCCTGACCGACTAGCTCCTCATTGATAAAAGGGCCATAGACTTCGGCGGTGTCAAAGAAAGTCACGCCGCGGTCAACTGCCGCCCGCAGCAGCTTCGTCATCTCGGCTGGGTTCGGGGGCGCACCGTAGAAGAAGCTCATGCCCATGCAGCCGAGCCCCAGGGCCGAGACTTCGAGTTGCTGTCCAAGTTTGCGCTTTTGCACTAGAGATACTCCTTCAGAAAAGACCATCTGGCCCATTGCTTTCCCTGCGTTCAGCCGGGAACCGACCACAGGTTAAGCAGGGCTCGCGGCCGGCAGGGAGACCCTCGTGATACAGGTACTGAGAGAACCCCCCTTGCCTAACCTCGATCTTTCGTGAGGGGCCGTCAGCCTGCTGACAGTCCCTCTTCGGCTTGTTGTGCGGGTTTTCGGTGTCTGGGCAGGGCGAGGGCCCGGCTGTCGCGTCGGGTGGGCGCCGGGTTAAGGCCATCCCCTTTCTCCTTCGACGCGCATCTCGGTCACACCCCTGTAAACCAGGTGAGTTGTCTGACTGCACACCCAAGCCTGGGAGAAGGTCCGGTCACGGCGGTGCGCCAGAAGGGATCAGTTCGCGGCGGCGTCCTGCCCTCGGGCCGCGCGATCAACAGGTGGGACTTGCCGGTGCCCGAGTCGCCGATCAGGCAGAGCGGCAAGCCCTTCTTGACCCACTCACAGGTCGCCAGAGTGTGGATGACCGCAGCGTCGACGTTCCCGTTGCAGCAGGTGACCTGCTCACCGGCCAGGCGTACCTTCACGTCGCCGAAGTCCACCTCCGCCTCGGCCCCCGGCCGGTGGGACTGCGGTGACGCTGCTCGCGCGGAGCATCCAGATCCGCCCGGAGCATCTCGTCGATCAACGGCTTGTAGGCATCCAGGCGGGTCCCGCGCGGCCGCGGCTTCTTCCGCGGCTGCGGCCAGACCGACTCCAACGCGGCCTTGGCCGTGCGGAATCCGACTCCGTACTCACGCATCAAGGCCCGGTACGACATCCCTGCCCGAGCGTCACGGCGGATCGCCGCGTACAAGTCGACCTTGGACTTCGGTGGCGCCATCGCAGCCTCATCCTGCAGAGCACGTCAATGCTCCCACCGCAAGCCCCCAGGCGTTGCCAGAACTCACAGACATCGCCCTCCGGCGAAACCAGGCGTTCTCAGCCCCGAGCGACAAGTGGTGCCGGATTCGGACGACAAAACCGCGCCCCCGCGCGGCGGGCGCTCAGCAGATCTTGTAGTCGACCCGGCTGCTGTTGTACGAGCAGGTGTCGACCGTGGAGCCGCCGGTCTTGCGGAGGGTGGCCTTGTCGGCATCGTTGTTCCAGACGTAGGCCCGCCGGTCCTGGTACTTGGTGGCCGAGGTGTCGGAGCCGATGCCGGTCCGGACGGTCACGGTCTTGCCCGCGCCGAGGGTGTAGGTCGGGAAGGTGTACTTGTGGTTGCTCGCGTCGACGAGCACCCAGCCCTTGAGGCTGACCCCGCGCGAGGTGGAGTTCTTGATCTGCACGTACTCACCGTTGAGGCTGGAGGTGCTCCGGTTGTCCGTCCCGGGAGAGTCGTAGTAGATCTTGGAAAGGTGTACGGAGCCCGCGGCACCGGCGGGTGTCGCCGGGTACAGCAGGGCGATCGCGCAGCCGGCGGCGAGCGCCGCGCCGATGCGGGCGGTGTATGCGGACATGAGGTCCCCCCTTGCGTCGTGCATGGTGAAGCAGTGGTAACGCAGGACGGACGGGCGGCCGCGCCCGAAGATGGTTTGGAGTCAGCGAGCTGACTCCTTCGGTGCGGCCGTCCGTCCGTCTTCCCCCCACCTGTGTGGAGGACCAGAGTGGACCACGGCTGAACGCGGTGGCAGGGCTGCGCGGCCCTTGCTCCAGGGCCGTATGGCCCTAGCGCGGAACCGATCCGCGGCTCTGTCCGGCCCGGGGCTGCCGCCGCGGATGAGGCGGCGTCAGCGGCCGAACTGCGCGCCCCCGTTGATGTGCAGGACCTGGCCGGTGACATACGCGGCCTCCGGGGAGGCCAGATAGCGGATGGCGGCCGCGATCTCGACGGGCGTCCCGGGCTGTCCGGTGAGCGTCTGCCCGATCTGCTGGGCGATGAACTCGGGCGTGCCGCGGTCGCCGAAGAACTCGGTTTCCTCGACATAGCCGGGGGCCACCGCGTTGGCGGTGACGCCCTCCGGGCCGAGCCGCTTGGCCAACTCGAAGGTGTAGGTGTGCAGCGCGGCCTTGGTGCCGCCGTACGATCCGGGGCCGCGCAGCGCCGCGACCGAGGACAGATGGACGATCCGGCCGCCGGGCCGGGTGAGGTGGGGCAACAGCGCCTCGGTGAGCAGCACGGCGGTCAGCACGTTGGCCGCGAAGTTCCGCTGGTACTGGTCGGCGATGCCTTCGAGGGTGCCGTCGTTGGAGGCCGCCACATTGCCTCCGGCGTTGGTGACGACGACGTCCACCCCGCCGTCCGCCGTGATGAACTCGGCGGCGCGCCGGGTCTGCTCGGGGTCGCTGAGGTCCGCGCTGGTCCAGGTGACCAGGTCGGGGCCGTAGGCGGCGTTGAGCTTGTCCGCCGCCGTGCGCAGCACCTCGGCGCGGCGCCCGAGGATGACCACCCGGTCCCCTTCGGCGGCGAAGGTCTCCGCGGCCGCCAGTCCTATGCCGGTACCGCCGCCCGACACCACGATCCGTCGCCCCATCACGGGCCTCCTCCGTGCAGCTTGTTGAATTTCAGTCACATCTATGAACCGCACGCTAGGGAGAAAGCGCATTCTCGTCAAGACTCGGTACCCAACAGGCAGGCTGTTGCCTTGCGTTCACTATTGACAGGTTCTGTTGGGGATGGCGCAATGGCGGCGCCCCACTTGTCCCAGCAACAGCCTCAGTAGCTGTTCCAGCAAGGAGGACATGTGCGTTTTCGTTCATCTTTCGCCAGATCCGTGGTCGCGACCGTGGCCTTGGCGCTTGGCGCGCTCGGTCTGCTGACCGGTCCAGGTCCGGCCGCGGCCGACACCCCCTCCGACGACTCCCCGGTCGTCCAGGGCCTCCGTGGCGACTACTACCTCCAGTCCGCCGCGGGGGCCTTCGACTTCCACGAGCTGAAGGCCACCAGCCTCGACACCGCCCTGGACTTCGACAATCTGGAGCCGCGGCTGCAGGCCACCACCGGACGGTCCGACGACGTCAGCGTCCGCTGGACCGGCCAGATCACACCGGAGCGCTCCGGTGCGCACACCTTCTCGATCACCGGCGACAACGGCTTCCGGCTGTGGATCGACGGCAAGCCGGTCATCGACCACTGGGTGGACGACTGGGACAAGGAGCAGACCTCCCAGCCCGTCGAGCTCACCGCGGGCAAGGCGTACGACATCAAGGTCGAGTACTTCGAGCACTACGGCGGCTCCAACCTCCATCTGTCCTGGACCCCGCCGGGCGCGGCCAAGGCGCCCGTGCCCGCGTCCGCCTTCCGGCTGCCCGCCGACTTCGACTACGACGGCCCGGTGGCCAGCGCCGTCCAGCCCGACGGCCGCACGCTGCTGCTGGACTTCGCCCAGCCCCTGACCACTCCCCCGGCCGACCTGACGTCGCATCTCACCGCCGTCATCGGCGGCGCGGCCTGGCCGCTCGGGCGCGCCCGGCTGGACGCTTCCGACCCGTCCAGGCTGCTGCTCGCCCTGAAGGAGCCGGTGGTCGGCCGCGGCGGCGAGGCCGTTGTGCGCTATGACGGCGAGGGCGGTCTGGAGGACGGCGACGGTGCCATCGAGCCGTATGTGTCCTTCGGCGGCAACACGTCGACGTATCAGCTGAGCACTCCCTGGGCCAAGGACGTCGGACCCGACAACGCCCACCCCGAGTACCCGCGCCCCCAACTGACCCGCGATCAGTGGCGGAACCTCAACGGCAGCTGGCAGTTCGCCGCCGCGAAGGAGGGGGAGAAGCCCCCCGTCGGACAGCGGCTCAAGGAGCGGATCCTGGTGCCGTACCCGGTGGAGTCCAAGCTCTCCGGCGTGGAGCGCCACGAGGACCGCATGTGGTACCGGCGGACGTTCACCGTGCCGGCCGACTGGAAGGTCGGCGACGGAAAGCGGTTGCGGCTGAACTTCGACGCCGTCGACTGGCAGGCCGAGGTGTACGTCAACGGCACCCGGGTGGCCGACCACCGCGGCGGCTACGACCGGTTCAGCGCCGATGTCACCGACGCCCTGCGGCCGGGCCGCACCCAGGAGCTGATCGTCGGCGTCTACGACCCGACGGACGCGGCCGACGGCGAGAACCCGCCGATGGGCAAGCAGCGTCTCGACCCCAGCGGCATCTTCTACACCCCCTCCTCGGGCATCTGGCAGACCGTCTGGATGGAGCCGGTCGCCACCGACCACGTGGACACCCTCAAGCTGACCCCGGACGTCCCCGGCCAGGCCCTCACCACCGAGGTCCGCGGGGTGCGGGACGGCGTCCCGGTCACCGCGACCGCCTATGACGGACGGCGCGTGGTCGGCACCGCCACCGGCCGCACCGGGAAGCCGCTGACCGTCCCCGTGCCCTCGCCGCATCTGTGGTCCCCCGACGATCCGCATCTGTACCAGCTGAAGGTCACGGTCGGCCGGGGGGCCTCGGCGGACCGGGTGGAGAGCTATTTCGGCATGCGGAGCATCGCCGTCAAGGAGGTGGACGGCAAGAAGCGCACGGTGCTCAACGGAAAGCCGATCTTCTCCATGGCCACCCTCGACCAGGGGTTCTGGCCCGACGGGCTGCACACCGCACCCACCGACGAGGCCCTCGCGTACGACCTGAAGATGCATAAGCGCATGGGCTTCAACTCGGTGCGCAAGCACATCAAGGTCGAGCCCGACCGCTGGTACTACTGGGCCGACCGACTGGGCCTGATGGTGTGGCAGGACATGCCCGCCATGAACACGGTCACCCCGTCCGAGAAGGCGCAGGCGCAGTACGAGCACGAGATGAAGCGGATGATCGACCAGCACATCAGCAGTCCGTCGATCGCCATCTGGGTCACCTTCAACGAGAGCTGGGGCCAGTACGGCGGCCCGAAGGTGCCCGAGCTCGCCAAGGGCTGGGACCCCACCCGGCTCATCGACGGCGCCAGCGGCTGGAACGACACCGGCAACGGCGACCTCGCCGATATCCACGCCTACCCGGGACCGGGCGATCCGCGCCCCGACGCCACACGGGCGGGCGTCACCGGTGAATACGGCGGCCTGGGCCTGGCCATACCGGGGCATGCCTGGCCCGTGCAGCACACCTATGTCGGCGTGGACAAGGACCAGTACACCGGGGAGTATCTGAAGCTGCTGGACAAGGTGCGCGAGCTGGTCGCGTGCAACGGCAGCAGCGGGGCCGTCTACACCCAGATCACGGATGTGGAGGGCGAGCTCAACGGGCTTCTCACCTATGACCGCAAGGAGATCAAGCCCGACGTGGAGCGGCTGCGCCAGGCCCATCAGGCGCTGATCCGCGACGCGGCGGACCCGGCGTCCATGGAGTGCACCACGTAAGTTCACGGCTCGGCAAGGGTGGTGGCCCGTTCCGGGGCGCGGCAGCCCCGGGGCGGGTCATTCCGTCGCCAGCGCCTCGATGGCGGCGACCGTACGGTCCACCACCACGTCGTACAGCCTGCTCTGCGCCCGCGGCAGTCTCGACAGCAGCGGGGCGACCGCTTCCCGCTCCTCCTGGGGGTAGAGGGCCAGCGCCTCGCTCAGGGCGTCCAGTTTGCGGGCGGAGACGGGGCCGCGGTGGGTCTCGTAGACCGCGTGGCCGATGACGGTGGAGCCGATGAGGGTCACCGCCAGCGCGAGATCGTCCTCGGTCAGCCGCAGGGGGCGCAGCATCCGGGTCAGGGTCACCAGGGAGGAGATCCGGGCGGGCTGCTGGGTGGCGGCCATATAGGGGAGCAACTGGCGGTGGGGCAGCAGATAGTCGCGGCTGCTGTGCATCCAGGCGCGCAGCCGCTCCTGCCAGGTCTCCCCCGGCGGGTCCTTGTGCTGGGTCTCGGCCAGGACCCGGTCGGCCACGGCCTGGAGGAGATCGTCGCGGTCGGGGAAGTAGCGGTAGAGCGCCATGGGGGCGGAACCGACCGCCTCGGCGACCCTTTTGACGGTCAGCGCGGCCTCCGGCTCGCGGAGCGCCAGCTCGGCGGCGCTGCGGACGATCTGCTCGCGCGACAGGCGGGGCGGGCGCCCGCGTCCCCTGCGGACGGTCCCCTCCGCGGTCCCGGCCATCCGGTGTCCTTTCGCTCGCCCCCGTCGTGCCAGGCCCCAAGGCTACGCAAGTCGGCTCGGGTGCCGCTCGTAGCCGTCCAAGGCCGTGGACGCCATCCCACGCCGTGCCGGGATGACGACCCGTCCGGCCCGTCCGGACCCCCGGGAGATCTGACGATGACCGCATCCGATCCGCCCGTGCGTCTTCGGGGCGCGAGGTGGAGGACATGTCCATCCGGCGGTCACGGAAGCCGCGGTGTCCGGGGTGCGGCATCCGTACTGGATCGAGGCGTTGACTGCTCCCTCCCTGAGGGGAGGGGATTCCAGCCCTCGGGTCGAGTGGGGATTTACGGCTCAGGCCGCCGTCCGGACCAGCGGTCCAGGCGGTCTTACGCCCTCAGCACCGTCCGGGTTCAGGCCAGCCCGGACCAGCATCACGCGGGCGGAGTTCTTATCCCGAGGGGATACGGCTCTGCACACGGTGCAAGCACAGGTTCGATGCCGGGTGATCTTCTTGTGCAGCTTCACCGCCTGCGCCTGGGCGGTCCGGTAGCCCTTGGACTGTGCTTGTCCCTTCCGGCGGCGGCGCCGGGCCATCATCCGCTGAGCGCGGCATTCCCGCCCGGCGGCGCACCGGCAGCCGATCCTTGACGTCCTTCAAGGCCTTGGCCCGCGCCGTGGAAAAATCGCGGATCACCTGCTGCTGCGGAACACTCGCGCCCTCCGCAAGCCGAGGAGTGCTACGCCGGGCCTGCGTCAGCATCCTGTCGAGCTGGGCCGGACCGCGCGTCAGCTTCTCGCCGGTCGTCTTGCTGCGCTGATGCACGGCCTCGGAGTTGGCGACGCATTCGTTCCAGATCCACCGGCACCGGTCCCACTCCGCCAGCAGAACGCCCTCAGTTCTCCCCTGGCGGACCCCGGACCGCCCGGCGGCGATCCGGCTTCTCCTGCCCCGCTACGCGGGAAACCGGATTGCTCCCCGGCCCGAAGGCCGGGGCATCCTCCGGGAATCCGGTGACCGCGGTGGTGGTGGCCAAACCGGGGCGGGAGGTGAGCGCGGAGGAGATCCTCGCGCACTGCCGGGAGCGGCTCGCGGCGTTCAAGGTGCCCAAGTTCGTCCGGCTCGCCGAGGCGCTGCCGAAGAACCCCAGCGACAAGATCCTCAAGCGTGAACTGCGGGAGATCTACCGCGGCGTGGCCGCGGAGCCGACGGGCGAGAGCGGCGGCTATATTTGACGTACCAGTTACACAAATTTATGCGACACTGCTGCGGCACCTGACGTGGACCGGCCGCGCTCCGACGAAGGACCACCGTGACTTCCTTACCTCCGACCCCCGATGCCCCCGAAGCGGCGATGACCGCCCACCCGCCGCGCTCCGGACCGGTGGTCGCCGTCCTGGCCTTCGGCGGAATCGTCGTCTCCCTGATGCAGACCCTCGTGGTGCCGCTGATCCCGGATCTCCCGGGACTGCTGCACACCTCGGCCTCGGACGCCTCCTGGGCGATCACCGCCACCCTGCTCGCGGGCGCCGTGGCCACCCCGGTGCTGGGCCGGCTCGGCGATATGTACGGCAAACGGCGGACGCTGCTGCTCAGCCTGACGATGCTGGTGGTCGGATCGGTGGTGTGCGCGCTCTCGGACGCGCTCGCGCCCATGATCGTCGGCCGTGCGCTCCAGGGCTTCTCCGCGGGCGTGATCCCGCTGGGCATCAGCATCATGCGGGACGAGTTGCCCGCCGAACGGCTCGGCTCGGCGATGGCCCTGATGAGCTCCTCGCTGGGCGTCGGCGGCGCCCTCGGCCTGCCCGGCGCCGCGGCGCTGGCCGAACACGCCGACTGGCATGTGCTGTTCTGGGTATCGGCGAGCCTGGGCGTGGTGGTGATCGCGCTGGTGCTGGTGCTCGTACCGGAGTCCCCGGTGCGCGGCGGCGGGCGGTTCGACCTGGTGGGCGCCATCGGGCTGTCGGCCGGGCTGCTGTGTCTGCTGCTGGCCATCTCCAAGGGCGCCGACTGGGGCTGGGGCAGCACGACCACCATCGGGCTGTTCGGCGGCGCGGTGGTCGTGCTGCTGCTGTGGAGCCGGTGGGAGCTGCGGGTGACCGGGCCGCTGGTGGATCTGCGCACCACCGTCCGGCGTCAGGTGCTGCTGACCAATCTGGCCTCCATCGTCATCGGCTTCGCGATGTTCGGAATGTCGCTGGTGCTGCCGCAGCTGCTGCAGATGCCCGAGGCGACGGGGTACGGACTGGGCCAGTCGATGATGACCGCCGGTCTGTGCCTGGGCCCGTCCGGTCTGGTGATGATGGCCATCTCACCGCTGTCGGCGCGGATCACGGCCACCTGGGGCCCCAAGGTGTCGCTGATGCTCGGCGCGGGGGTGATCGCCGCCGGGTACGGCATGGGCGTCTTCCTGATGGACGCCGCATGGCAGGTCGTGATCATCTCGTGTGTGATCGGCGCCGGGATCGGCCTCGCGTACTCCGCCATGCCTGCGCTGATCATGTCGGCGGTGCCGGTCTCCGAGACGGGCGCGGCCAACGGCCTCAACACCCTGATGCGGTCCATCGGCACCTCGACCGCCAGTGCGGTGGTGGGCGTCGTCCTCGCCCATATGACCACCGCGTTCGGGCCCACCGAGGTCCCGTCCCTGAACGGCTTCCGCACCGCCTTCGTGATCGGCGGCGGCGCCGCGCTGGTGGCGCTCGCGATCGCCTCGTTGCTGCCGGGCCGCGGGCCGGACCGGCTCACGGCCCCATCGGAGCGGTCCGGCACACCACAGCCGGTGGCAGGCCGCTGACCCAGGGCCGACAACCGACGGCCGACGGCCGAGGTCGCTCCGCAGCCGCCCGTGTCTCCCCGCCCGCTCACGCGGCGGAAGGGGGATACGGGCGGCTTTGTCGTGGCGGGGACGCATACGGGCCATCATGTGGACAGCGGTTGACGGAACGGGCCCGCGCGGGGCTGAATGATGCGGGTGAGGACTGAGCTGCCCCTGGTCACACGCGACCACATCGACTTCGGTCGGGTGTGGTCCGCTTCCTGTTCCGGCTGACCCGGCAGCGGGCCGTCCCACCGGCCGCCCTCTTCTGATCTCAGGGCCCCCGCCTGTCACTTCCGCGCCTGACGCGCCCTCACCCCTGAAACCGCGCCATTGTCCGGTTCCGGGGTGCCTCTCGCCTTTCTCTCCCTTCTCTCCCTTCTCTTCCTTCTCTTCCTTCTCTTCCTTCTCTTCCTTCTCTTCCTTCTCTTCCTTCTCTTCCTTCTCTTCCTTCTCTTCCTTCTCTTCCTTCTCCGCTTCCCGAAAGGTCACCCCATGTCCGTGGAGTTCCTCGGCACCGCCGCCACCGACGACGGCTCACAGCCCGGTCCGCGCTCCGACGCGGCCTTCGCGGCCGAACCCCCGCCCCGGCTGACGGTGGCGCGGGTGACCGTGGACGATCCGCGGGTCGAGCCACTGCTGCGCGAGCTGGCGTACGAGTACTCCACCCGCTACGGCAGAGCGGCCGACCGTGAGCTGAACCGCTATCCGGCCGAGGAGTTCGCCCCGCCGCACGGGGAGCTGCTTCTGCTGCTGGAGGGCGGTGAGCCGGTCGCCGGGGGTGCGTACCGGCGCTACGACGGGCGGACGGCGGAGCTCAAGCGGATCTGGACGCACTCGGGCCATCGGCGGCGCGGGCTGGCCCGTCGGGTGGTGGCGGAGTTGGAGCGGTCGGCCGCCGAGCGCGGCTACCGCCGGGTCTACCTCACCACCGGGCCCCGCCAGCCGGAGGCGCGCGGGCTGTATCTGGCCACCGGCTACACCCCGTTGTTCGATATCTCGGCCGACCCGGAGACCATCGGCCCGCTCCCCTTCGAAAAGGGGCTGTAGGCCCGGCGGAGCCCTGTCCGCCAACACCCGTCCGTTCGCCCGCCCAGCCGCTCCGGGCGGACGGGCACATTCCCTCGTTTACGGTTGACCGTTCTGTGTCAACTGTTGGTGACCGCCCCCACGTGCGGTTTTAGGATGCGGTAATTCTGCCGCGACCCGACCGTCCGAAGGCACGCCATGACCAAAGTCCCGAACGTCGATGCACTATCCGAGCCAACCGTGCTCAAACGCGCGAAGCGACGGCGTCCCGGACTTCTGGTGGCCAACGCGATCGTGCTGGTACTGGCCGCGATGGCGGTCACCACGATATTCACCAACCCTCGTTTCGAGTGGAACACCGTCGCGAAATACTTCTTTGAAATCCGGGTGCTGAAGGGCATCGGGGTCAGCATCGGAATGACCGCGGTGACCATGGCGATTTCTCTGGTGTCCGGCACCCTGGTCGCTCTTATGCGGATGGGCGACTCCCGGCTCATGTCCACGGCCGCAGCCGCCTTTATCTGGGTTTTCCGCAGCATTCCCATGCTGGTGCAGCTACTGTTCTGGTACAACCTCGCCGCCCTGTTTCCGACACTGTCTCTCGGCATTCCCTGGGGGCCACGTTTCCTCACCTTCGACTCGAACGACGTCATCGGCCCGCTGACCGCCGCAATCATCGGCCTGACGCTCCATGAGACCGCATACATCGCGGAGTTGATCCGTTCGGGGCTGCTCGCGGTGCCCGCCGGACAGCACCAGGCGGCGTCCGCACTGGGATTGACGCCAGCTCAGATCTTCTTCCGCATCACCCTCCCCCAGGCGCTGCGAGTGATCGTCCCACCGATGGGAAATGAGCTGATATCTCTCCTCAAGGCCACCTCCCTGGTCAGCGTGATCACCCTGGCCGACCTGCTCTACTCGGTCCAGCTGATTTACGCCAAGAACTTCCAGACCGTTCCGCTGTTGATCGTGGCCGCCATTTGGTACATGATCATCACTGGCGTCATCACTCTTCTGCAGCAGCGCCTGGAGCGACGCCTGGGACGACACACCCTGATTTCGGCCGACCGGACCGGGAAAGTGAAGAGGATCGAGCACTCGGTATGACCGTGGCATCGGAAAAGCAATCGCAGGCCATCGTCTCCCTGCGTGAGATCCGCAAGTCGTTCCGTGGCACCGAGGTGCTGCACGGTATCTCCCTGGATATCCACCGAGGTGAGACGGTCTGTCTGATCGGTCCCTCCGGATCCGGAAAGAGCACGCTGCTGCGCTGCGTCAACCACCTCGAAGTGCCGGACCAGGGCGTGGTGGTGGTCGACAGCAGCGTCATCGGCTACCAGCTGCGCGGCCGCACCCTGCATGAGCTGGGCCCCCGGGAGCTGGCCGCCCAGCGCTCGGCGATGGGCATGGTGTTCCAGAGCTTCAATCTGTTCCCGCACCTGACCGCCCGCGAGAACATCGTGGAGGCCCCGCGCCGGGTGCTGGGGCTCTCCAAGGCCCAGGCCGACGCGCGCGCCGTGGAGCTGATGACCCGGGTCGGGCTCGCCCACAAGCTGGACAGCTACCCGGACAAGCTCTCCGGCGGCCAGCAGCAGCGGGTGGCCATCGCCCGCGCCCTGGCGATGCGCCCCAAGGTGATGCTCTTCGACGAGCCGACCTCCGCCCTCGATCCCGAGATGGTGCAGGAGGTGCTCAGCGTCATCAGGGACCTGGCCAGCGAGGGCATGACGCTGGTCGTCGTCACCCATGAGATGCGCTTCGCCGCCGATATCGCTGACCGGATCGTTTTCATGGACGACGGCCGGATCGTCGAAGAAGGTGCACCTGACCAGCTGTTGCGCACCCCCTCTCACGACCGCACCCGTACGTTCTTGTCGAAGGTCTCCCCATGAGCGACGCATGCGCGGCTGCCGGGCCGCACCTGGCTACGATGCCCGCGCCGCTGCGCCGCGCGGGCGGAGAAGCGAATGAAAGCTGTACAGCATGAGTACCGATCTTCCCCTGCCCGCCAAGACCGTCCGGCGCCTGGAGCTGTGGGACTCCTACCACTCGTACCAGTATCTGGAGGCCGGGGAGGACTTCCGCGCCTTCGAGCTGGCGCCCGCGCTCGGCCGGGTCCCCGGGGCCGCGCTGGAGTGGAGCGAAGAGGTCGAGGTCCGCGCGCGGGACTTCGAGGAGCGCCATCCGGTGATCTCCGCCCATGACCATCTCTCGCTGCGCCCCGCGGATCCGGGGGACTTCGCCGACTACCGCCGCCAGGGCCGGGAGTCGATTCCCTACGAGGGCATCGCGCACTCGGGGGTCGACCTGTTCTTCGACGGCGGCCCGGCCGCGGTGAGCATGATCCGCTCGCACGCCCCCTGGGACTGGGACGACGCGGTCAGCGATCTGGCCATGCGCCAGGCGGACCTCGCCCATCAGCGGCTGGTGACGCCCGTCCGCACGCTCGAGGAGGCCGACCGGGCACGGGCCGGCGATCAGGTGGGGGTGGTGCTGACCCTGGAGTCCGCCTCCCCCATCGGCAATGACGTCGACCGGCTCGATCTGCTCTACGGTCTGGGCGTCCGCCTGCTCGGCCTGGTCTACAGCGAGAGCAATCAGCTGGGTTCGGGGCTCGCCGACGCCGGTGACACCGGTCTGACCCTGCTCGGCCGCCGGGCGCTGGGCCGGATGAACGACCTCGGGATCATCGTCGACGTCTCGCACAGCGGGGACGCGACGGCCCTGGACGCCGTGCGCCGCTCCGCCGCCCCCGTGGTGATCACCCACGCCGGGTCGCGGGCGCTGTGGCCGACCCCGCGGATGAAGCCGGACGATGTGATCCGGGCCTGCGCCGGGTCCGGCGGGTTCATCGGCGTCGAGGCGGCGCCGCATACGACCATCACCGCCCAGCACCCCCGGCACAGCCTGGACTCGGTGATGGAACACATCGAGCGCTGTATCGATCTGGTCGGCATCGACCATGTGGCCTTCGGCCCGGACACCAACTTCGGCGATCACACGGCCTGGCACCGGACGTTCGCCCCGCTCTTCGGCAAGGACGACGCACACGACGGCAAGGCCCCCGAACTGCCACCGCATGAGGAGGTCGCGTACGTACGCGGCTGTGAGAACCCCGCGGAGGCGGTCGGCAACATGATCCGGTGGCTGTTCGAGCGGGGCTACTCCGAAGCGGACGTGGCCAAGCTCGCCGGGGGCAACGTACGGCGCGTCGCCGAGACCGTCTGGGGCCGCTGACCGGTCCCGCTCTTCCGTATCCGCTACCCCCCACCTCCTGGAATGGAGCACCCATGCGCAACCGTCCCCATGTCGCCGCATGCGCCCTGCTGGCCTCCCTGACGCTCGCCCTGTCCGCCTGTTCGGTGGACGACACCCCCGGCGACGGCAAGGCCGAGCAGAGCCATCCGGCGGCCACGCTCGCCCCCGAGCCCAAGGACAGCGCGCTGGCGGCCGAGGTGCCCGAGGAGTACACCAAGAAGACGCTGATCATGGGCGTCAGCGAGTACGCGCCGTATGTCACCTTCGAGTCCGACGGGAAGATCACCGGGCTGGTCCCCGAACTGTCCGCGCAGCTCTCCTCGTTGCTCGATGTGAAGATCAAGGTGGAGCGGACCAACTTCGACGCGGTGATCCCGGGGCTGAAGTCCGGCCGGATCGACCTCAGCGCCCCCTCCGGCGACTTCACCGAGCGCCAGAAGGAGGTCGACTTCGCCGACTTCGCGCAGAGCAGTGTGACGCTGATGGTGCTGAAGGACGGCTCCTTCCGCCCCAAGAACGGTCTCGAGGTCTGCGGGCACAAGGTCGGCGTCGAGAAGGGCGCCGGAACGCAGAACGTGCTCGCCGCCCAGAACAAGCGCTGTGCCGCGAAGGGCAAGCCGTCGGTGGACGCGAAGCTCTACACCGATCTGCCCGCCGCCTCGCTGGCACTGCAGAGCAAGCGCGTGGACGCGGTGGCCGCGCCCAGCGCCTCCAACACCTCGGTGAGCCAGAACTCGAAGGACCGCTTCGAGACGCTCGAGCTCAAGGACATGCTGGACCTGCCCGCCGCGACGGCCATCTACGGCATCCAGGCCAAGAAGGGCACCGGGCTGGCCTCCGTGATCGTCAAGGGGCTGCGGAAGATGTACGAATCGGGCACCTACGCCAAGCTCTTCGGCCAGTGGGGGCTGCCGCTGTCCACGGTCACCCGCTCCCAGCTCGCCCTCAACGGCTCCAAGCAATCCCAGACCCAGTGAGATCTTCCATGGCACGAACCAGTCAGACCGAAACGAGCGGGGGCAGAGAGCGGGCGGCCTGGGAGGAGCCCGCCCGGCTGCTGGACGAGCGGGTGTGGCGACGCACCCTGCGCGTTCCGACGCGGGACGGGATCTTCCTGGCCGCCGATCTGTTCACCGCCGAGGAGCGGCCCGGGCCCCGCCCGGTCATCCTCGAGCGGACCCCCTACGGCCGCCGCCACGTACGCGACTCCGACCGCAGCCGCCACGACGAGCCGGTGCCGACGCCGGAGGAGACCTCGGCGTTCTTCGTCCGCGCGGGGTACCACGTGGTGCGGCAGGACTGCCGGGGCCGCGGTGACTCGGACGGCACCTTCGTGAAGTACCTGGGCGAGGGGCCGGACGGCGCGGACACCATCGACTGGATCGCCGCCCAGCCCTGGTGCGACGGCCGGGTGGCCATGATGGGGGTGTCCTATTCGGCACACGCCCAGACGGCGGCCGCGGCCGAGTCCCCCACGGGCCTGTCCGCGATGTTCATGGACTCCGGCGGCTTCGCCAGCGCCTACGAGGCCGGGATGCGGATGGGCGGCGCCTTCGAGCTCAAGCAGATCACCTGGGCCTTCCGGCACGGTGAGGAGAGCCCGGAGGCGGAGCGGGACCCGCTGGTGCGCAAGGCTTTCGCGGGGACGGATCTGCGCGACTGGTTCACCGTGCTGCCGTGGCGCACGGGTGTCTCCCCGCTGCGTCAGGTGGGGAGTTACGAGCGCTATCTGCTCGACCAGTGGCGGCATGACGCCTTCGGGGCGTACTGGCGCCAGCCGGCCATCTACGGGCGCGGCCACTACGACCGCTTCCCGGATGTGCCGACCCTGCACATGTCGAGCTGGTACGACCCGTACGTGCGCTCCACCATCGAGAACTTCACCGCCATGGGCCGTCTCAAGCGGTCCCCGGCGTATCTGGTGATGGGGCCGTGGAAGCACGGGCTGCGCTGTGTCACCTTCGCCGGCGATGTGGACTTCGGGCCCGCATCGACCTTCAGCGGCAATGTGGACACCTCGTATCTGTCCTTCCGGCAGCGCTGGTTCGACGCGGTGCTGGTGGGCGGCGACCCGGAGTCGATCCCGCGGGTGCGGTACTTCCTGATGGGCGGCGGGGACGGCCGGCGGGACGAGGCCGGGCGGATGCGGCACGGCGGCCGGTGGCACACCGACACCCAGTGGCCCCCGGCCGGGACCCGGGAGACGGCGTTCTACTGCCACACCTCGGGCGAGCTGAGCCGGGAGCGGCCGACGGCCGGACGAGCCTGGGTGGAGTACGACTTCGACCCGAACGACCCGGTGCCGACGCTGGGCGGCCAAGTCACCTCGGGTGAGCCGGTGATGGTGGGCGGGGCCTTCGACCAGGTGCCGGACGAGCGGTTCTACGGTGCCCGCCCGCCGTATCTGCCGCTGAACTCCCGGCCCGATGTGGTCTCACTGACCACCCCGCCGCTGGAGGAGCCGCTGGTGGTGGCCGGACCGGTCACGGCCCGGCTGTTCATCTCCTCCTCCGCCCCGGACACCGACTTCACGGTGAAGCTGGTCGATGTGCATCCGCCGAACGAGGACTATCCGCACGGCTTCGCGATGAACCTCACCGAGGGCATCTTCCGCTGCCGCTTCCACGAGTCGTTCGAGCGCCCGGAGCCGCTGGAGCCGGGCGAGGTGTACGAGATCGAGATCCCGGCGCCGGACACGGCCAACCGCTTCGAGGCCGGGCACCGGCTGCGGGTGGACATCTCCTCCAGCAACTTCCCCCGGTTCGACGTCAATTCCAATACCGGGGTGCCGGAGGCGGTGAGCCGCCGCAAGGTGGTCGCGACCAACCGGGTCCACATGGACGCGGACCGCCCCTCGGCGGTACTGCTGTGGACCCAGCCGGGCTGACGGGCCGCGGGCGCGCGGCCGTCACCGCATGATGGTCGCCAGCACGTCCTGCCCCAGCCGGAGCAGGGTGCTGGTGGCCAGCCGGTGGTAGACGTACTTGCCCTCGCGCTCGGACTCGATGAGCCCGGCGTCCCTCAGCTGGCGCAGCGTGCGGGAGACCTGCGTATCGGCGAGCCCCATCCGCTGGGCCAGTTCGGAGGTGGTGATGGGCTCGCCCAGCAGATGGCGGCACACCTCCATCCGGCCCAGGGACGCCAGGGCGGACATCCGGGCCCGCAGCTCCGCCTGGGTGAGCTGATCGGCCGTCCCGTCCTCCCGGGCGGCGAACTGGAGCACCACGGGGTGGGACTCCTCGTCCTTGACGGTCAGATGCGGCCAGACATGGACGGAGGGGAGCAGGAAGAGCGGGCGCGGGCCGATCTCGATCTCGGCGACGGCCAGCTTGTCGTAGCGCACCCGCGCCCCGCCCCGGGAGACCACCGCGGTGGGGCTGAGCCCGGCCAGCACCTCGGCCAGACCCCGCCGCCGGATGTCGCTGCGGACCCGGGCGGCGGCCGACTCCAGCCGGTCGCGGACGGTGCGCCACTCGGAGGCGAAGAACGCCTCGGCGCAGGAGTCAAGGAAGCACAGGAGCCGGCCGCGCAGCCCCTCGGGCGAGGCCACCAGATCGTGGGCCAGCTCCCCGCGCCGGATGGACCGCCGCTCGCACTGGGCCACGTAGCGCTCGGCGGCCTCGGGGTCGGTGAGCAGGCTGTGCGCCGGGGGCACGGCCTCGCGGAAGCCGAGCACTCCCTGGGAGCACAGGCCCACGAACTCCTCGAGCGGCAGCTTCTCCAGATGGCGCAGCTCCTCCTCGAAGGGCTGGTCCAGCGGGAGTCCCAGCGGGAACAGCAGCCGGCAGCGGAGCCGAGCCCACAGCGGGGACAGGGCGCTCATCTCATGGGCGAGGGCGGGGGAGATCACCGTCCCGAGCCGGTGCGTCCAGCGCTGGGCCTCCGGGTGGTGGTCGGGCTCGGCCATGATGTGCAGCACCGACATGAGCTCGGCCAGCGCCGACCGGCCGACATACACATCGGCCGGTCGTGCGCGCTGGAGGTTGAGCGTGATCCCCACACCCGCACAGTACTCGGCGGATGACGCGCCCGGCCGGGGTGTCTCGCGAATCTGCGCCGGACGCCCAGGTCAGGGGCTAGGGGTGGCGTGGCCGGGGCCGGTCGCGGGGCCCGGTCAGTCGCGGGGCAGCAGAGGGCCCAGCGGACCCAGATCCAGGTTGAGGTCGTCCTCGGTCAGCCCGAAGTGCTCCCGCAGCTCGGCCATGTTCTGCTCCAGGGCCATCAGTGTCAGCCCGAGCTTCTCTGTCTGTTCATCGCTGATACCGCCCTGCTCGACGCGGCGCAGCGCCTGCCGCTCCATGAGCTGCCGCAGCAACTCGACGATGGTGAGCACCAGACCGGCCAGGCTCTTGCGGACCGGCTCCTCGTCCACTTCGATCCGCCGGCCGGGCCGGGGAGCGCGGTCATCCGTCATGGCGGACCCCCTCCCTTCCTCCTCGTTCCTCCTCCTCGCTCTCCACCACGGAGGCGATCAGGGCGCGCGGGGAGATCCGCACCAGGTCGATGTCGGCGATGGTCAGGGTGATCTCCCCGGCGATCACCACGCCTCCGGCGAGCACCCGGTCGAGCAGGTCGACCAGGGCCACCTCCCTGCGCTCGATCGCACGGGCCACGACGGCGCCTCCTCCGGCCGGGCCTCTCCTTCGGCCTTCGGCGGACCGGTGAAGGAGTACGGCGGCCAGGGGCCGCTGGCCTCCAGGGTGACGGCGGGGTAGCGCTCCCCCAGCGCGGTCACCAGGGCGGTGAACTCCTCGGTGAGGCCATCGGGCACCAGATAGGAGTTGTTCAGCACCATCCATCCCTCGTACGCGGCCAGTGCGGTGTCCTGCGGTGGATGCGCGGCAGTCGCCACCGCCAGCGCGGCGAGGGAGGCGTGGATCTCCTCCGCGCGCTCGGTCGCCCTCAGATGCGCGGTCTCCTGGTCCTGCCGCTGGGCCCGCCGGCGCAGCAGATAGGCGGTTCCGGGGCTGTCCTCGCCGCCGGCGGGCTCGTCCGGGTCGGGCAGGAAGGACCTGGGGTCGACATACACCTTGACGCCCCACTCGGTGCGGCCCGCCACCCGCCGCAGCGTGGCCGTGAAATCCTCCCGGCGCTCCTGGAGCATCGCGCGGACCCGGTCGTCATCGTGGTAGAGCGTGGCGAAGCGCAGCGGGATGACCTGGCCCAGGCAGGCCGCGCCGTTGATCACCCGGTGGTGTGCGCGGGCCGTGCGCTCCAGCCACTCCAGGTCCTCCAGATGGCCGCGCACCGCGTCCTCGTCGAACTCCGCCAGCGGTACGGAGCCCACGACGGCGGCCAGTCCGGCCTTCTCCACCAGGCGCACCGGCTCGTCCGCCACACCGGTGAGCCCCAGCGGCGGGGCGCCGTCCTCCAGGGCGGCCGTCACCGCGTACAGCCAGGTGGCGAGGGGCTTCTCGGTCACCGTTCGTCCTCCCCCTTCGCGCCGCGGTCCACCTCGCGCGCGCCGGGGCCGTCCTCCAGCTCGCCGACGCGCCGCCGCGGCCGCTCGTTCTCCTCCAGGACGTCCCGGGCGCCGGAGGAGAGCGTGGGGTCGTGTTCCCACCAGTCGATGCCCATCTCCTCGGCCCGGTCCACGGAGGCGACCAGCAGCCGGATCTTGATCGTCAGCAGTTCGATGTCCAGCAGATTGATCTGGATGTCACCGGCGATGACGATGCCCTTGTCGAGCACCCGCTCCAGGATGTCGGTCAGGCTGGAGGGCTCGGATCCGCGGCGGGCCGGTTCGCAAGCGCCGCCGGTGCGCCGGACCGGCGCGTTCCAGTCGAAGCTCTGGTTCATGTCCGGTTCTCCCCCCTGCCGCGGTAGTAGCGCTCGGTGCGGCGGTAGGAGGCGAGCTCGCCGTGGTCGTCCAGCTCGACCTGGTACTCGGCGAGGATGTCGATGGAGTCCGGTATCCGGTGGGTCTCGACGACCTCGATACCGATGACCCAGCCATCCGCCCCGCGCTCCAGCGAGGTGACGCCCTCCGCGGCCCGCCCGGTCAGCCCCTCCACATGGCGCGCCGCACTCCGCGCGGCGTCGCGGGCATCCAGGGCGGCGCGGCGGGGCCGCTCCTCCTGGCCCTGCTCCTGCCGGTCCCGTTCCTCACGGGGCCGGGTGCGCGGCCGCTCCTCGCGACGGCGTTCCTCGTGGTGGCGCTCCTCGCGAGGCCGTTCCTCGCGAGGCCGTTCCTCGGGGGGCCGTTCCTCGGGGGGCACGGCTCATACCTCCATGCCCCCGCCGGGCGGCCCCGGGGACATCAGCCTGCGGACCAGCTCGTCTTCCTCGCGGGCCGCCTCCTCCTCGGTGAGCTCTCCGCTCTCCCGGGCCTCCGCGACCTCTTCCAGCCGTTGCTTGATCACCTCGGGGTCGTACAGCTGCCGATGGGCCTCGTCATGGAGCCGCTCGGCCACCCAGACGACACCTCGCACCGGGGCCAGCGGCAGTGTGGCCAGGCCGGTGAACAATCCCATGGCTACTCGTCGCCTTCCTCTCCTTCGAGCAGTGCGTCGGCCACGAAGTCGTACGGCGCCAGCGGGCCGAGCAGACGCATCCGGACCCGGCCGTGCCAGTGCTCGGCGAGCTCCTCGGCGGCCCCCTCGAACGCCTGCCGCTTCGCGTCCTCCACCAGGAACGAGGCGTTGACCAGCCCTTCGGTGGACGCCGCCTCCTGCGACACCGAGGCCAGCGCGTACGGCCCCAGCCGCCGGTCGAGCTCCAGCGCGTCCACGCTCCGCTTCGCGTCGATGGTGTCCATGACGAGCCGGCCGAGCTGGATCCACTGCTCGTACCCCTCCTCCTCCGGCAGCCCCCGCAACTCCTCGCGGAGCCGTCTGGCCTCCGGCTGTTCGGTCACCACCTCGTGCAAGACCGCGTCCTGCTCATACCGGGCCCGCACGGTGAGCTGCGAGCGGCCGCGGAGCCGGTCGAGGCCGCGGGCGAAGTCGTCATGTCCCTCAGCCAGCAGCTCGCCGGTCACCGCCGCGGCGTCGCGCACCACGGTGCCGAAGCGGAACGGCAGCACCGGTGGGCCCTGCTCGGCCAGGCTGTCCAGCACCTTGGCGTGGGTGCGCAGATCCTCGGGGGTGCCCAGCGGCTTGCCGACGGACACCTCGCTGACCACCGCGGCCTGGCCGCGGTGGCGGACCAGGGTCACCGGGGCCTCCGGATCCCCGACGGCTGGGAGATCCTTGACCGACTCATCGGTCCGGTCGTCCGTGACGACCCCGTAGACATAGCAGGCACGTCCGTCCTCGGCCATCACCGCTCGCGCTCCCTGTGGCTGGGGGAACCCCTTGTGCGCCGGGGCCTGCCCCGCTCCTCGCGCTCGGGTTCCCGGTCCTCGTCGTCATCGTCCCGCAGCAGATCCGAGACCGATTCCTTGAACACCTTCCAGGGCGCCCCTGGTCTTCTTCTTGCCGCCCCCCTCCCGGAGGTCGTCCATGAGGCCGGGCAGGCCGTGGGTCTCGGTGCCGCTGCGGGCGAGGTCCAGTCGGTTGGTCGCCTCCGCGAACCGCAGATACGTGTCCACACCGGCGACGACGATCCGGGCGTCGAGGTCAAAAGCTCGATGCCCACCAGGGACACCCGCACATACACATCGATGACCAGGCCCTTGTCCAGGATGAGGTCGACCACGTCGACCAGGGCGCTGGAACTCGCCCGGTCTGGTCCAGATACTGGCTCTGCTGCTGGCGTGCTACGGTCACCGCGCTCACCCGTTCCCGGGACGGGAGCCGTCAGCGGCGCGCGCGGCGCCGTACGGGCTCCTCGTCCTCCTACTCCTCCTCGTCTTCGTCCCGGGGCTCCTCGTCCTCGTACTCCTCAGGCTCCTCGGGCTCTTCCTCCTCGTCGTACTCCTCGCCTTCCTCGCCTTCCTCGCCTTCCTCGCCTTCCTCGCCTTCCTCGCCTTCCTCGCCTTCCTCGCCTTCCTCGCCTTCCTCGGGCTCCCCCTCCTCTCGCTCGTCCCCCTCCACGATCTCGCCGTCGCGCACCACACCGCGCCAGCCCACGACCTCGTCGGGGTCGAGCAGCACCTCGCGCATGAGATGACGGCGGAAGTGCTTCAACTCCAGACGCACCCGGCGGCCCTGGGCACGCCAGAGGTTGCCGGTGCGCTCCATGAAGCCCTGCGGCCAGTACTCCAGGACGAACAGGATCCGGGTGAGTTCGGGGGCCAGCTCATGGAAGGTGATCGTGCCGTCCACATGGCCCTTGTCGGCCCGTGACGTCCAGATGATCCGCTTGTCGGGCACCTGCTCGACGACCTCTGCCTGCCACTTGCGGTGCGACCAGAAGACCTGGGCCTTCCACTCGGATTCCGTCCCGGGCTCGTCCCCGTCCTCGCCCTGGTTCTGGACGTCCTCGACCTTCTTCATGTACGAGGGGAAGTTCTCCCACTCCGTCCAGAGGTTGTAGGTGAGGGAGAGGGGCGCGCCCACGTCGATCTGCTCCACGATGTTGGTGACCTTGAGCTTCTTTCCGCCCTTGCCGCCGCCGTCGCCGCCACCGCCGAGGCCCGGGATGAAGCTCTTGGCCTTGTCGACGACCTTTTCCTTGACCTGGTCCTTGACCTTCTCCTTGGCCGTGTCGACGACCTTTTCCTTGACCTGGTCAAGCCCGCCCTTCAGCCCGCCCTTCAGCCCGCCCTTCAGCGCGCCGCCCGGCCCGGGGTTCCCCCCCAGGTGGGTGACCGATTCCAGAGCTTTTTCGCCCAGCGCCATCAGCAGACCCTGTGCTTCCTTCACCAGGCGGTCGGTGGGCAGCGCGCCGCCCCCACCGGCCCGTCCCTTTGGGGTTTCCTCAGCCATGACCCTCACCTCTGGCTTCGTCGCGCGGGCCCTTCGGAGCCGTCCGCTTCCTGGCCTGTGCCGGACGGTCGGCCGGCTTGCGCTGCTGCTTTCCGGTGCGCTCGCGCTCCTCGTGCTCGGCCGGCTCCTCGTGCTCGGCCGGCTCCTCGTGCTCGGCCGGCTCCTCGTGCTCGGCCGGCTCCTCGTGCTCGGCCGGCTCCTCGTGCTCCTCCGGCTCCTCGTGCTCCCCGGCGTCCGGCTTCCCGCCCTCCGCGCCACCGGTGCGCAGCGCCGAGGCGCGGTGCTCCAGCCGGTCGCTCAGGGCATCGATGCGGCTACTGGCCGCCGACATGGCCGCCTCCCGCCCCACGGAGACCAGCCGACTGCCGATCTCCTGGCCCAGCTTGCCGAGTTCGGAGGACTTCAGCGCCTGGGCGCCCGGTGGGCTGATTCCGGAGAGCCGCTTGCCCGCGGCGAGACCGGCGAGGCCGAGGACCAGGGTCCCCCTGTGGCCGCGCCCGAAGAGATAGCCGCTGACGAAGGCCAGCGCCACCCGGGAGTTCTTCATGATCGCTCCTCCTCCCGCAGCTGAACGAGACAGCCATTCCAGTGCATATAGCCAAGTATGGTGCATTTCACCCTATTAAGTGACCTGTCAGGCCGCGAGCACGGGATGCAGCACCACCTTGGTGTAGCCCTCCACCCGCTTGTCGAACTTCTCGTACGCCTGCGGGGCCTGGTCCAGCGGGAGTTCATGCGAGACCACGAAGCTGGGCCTGGCGCGGCCCGCGATGATCAGGTCGCGCAGCTGGCGGTTGTAGCGCTTGACATTGCACTGGCCCGTGCCCATGCGCTGCCCCTTCTCGAACATCCGGCCGATGGAGACCAGGAGCTGGCCGCGTTTGGCGTGCTCGTCGGGGGCGCCGGGGTCGGAGGGGACGTACAGCCCCGGCACGCCGAGCCGTCCGGTCGGCCGCACCGTATCGACCAGCGAGTTGAGCACCACCGCGGGCTCCTCGTGGCCGGCCTCGCGTCCCTGGGCCTGGTAGCCCACCGCGTCGATGCCCTTGTCGGTGCCCTCGCCGCCGGTGCGGTCCAAGATCTGCCGCACCGCGTCGTCCTTGCTGAAGTCGATGGGGATGGCGCCGATCTCCTCGGCCTTGGCCAGCCGCTCGGGGACCCGGTCCACCACGAACACCTTGGCGGCGCCGCGCAGTAGCGCGGAGTAGGCGGACATCAGCCCCACCGGGCCCGCGCCGTAGACGGCCACGCTCTCGCCCGGGGAGACCTCGGCCAGCTCACAGCCGTGATAGCCGGTCGGGAAGATGTCGGCGAGCAGGACGAAGTCGGTCTCCAACTCCTCGCCCGCGGGCAGCTTCAGGCAGTTGAAATCGGCGAAGGGCACCCGCAGCCGCTCGGCCTGACCGCCCGTGTAGGGGCCCATCGCCACATAGCCGTAGGCACCGCCTGCGAAACCGGGGTTGACGGTGAGACAGAAGCCGGTGTCACCCGCGAGGCAGTTCTTGCAGAATCCGCAGGCCACGTTGAACGGCATGACGACGCGATCGCCCTTGGACAGCGTGACGACACCGGGGCCGGTCTCCTCGACGACGCCGAGGTTCTCGTGCCCGAAGACGATGCCTGGCTCTGCCGCCGTACGGCCCTCGTACATGTGCAGATCGGAGCCGCAGATCGCGCTGGACGTAACGCGCACGATCACATCGTTCGGATGCTCGATCCGAGGATCCTCGACGTCCCTCACCGCCACCGCATAGGGCTTCTCGTAGACGACGGCTTTCACCTGGATCACCTCCGCGTCGGCAGCGAACGGCGGTGGTGGCGGAAACGGCGTGGTCCCAGGACGTCTCGGCCACCACCGGGTACTTCCAGCGAAACGCCGTCGGACGCCCGGCGCAACCGGGTCCGTGATCCAGGACCTACTCGACCGTGATCCAGTCCAGAGTGCGCTGGACGGCCTTCTTCCAGCCCGCGTAGCCCTCCTCCCTGGCCTTCTTGTCCCACTGGGGCTCCCACCGCCTGGACTCGCTCCAGTGGGAGCGCAGCTCATCGGTGTCCCGCCAGAATCCCGTCGCCAGCCCCGCGGCGTAGGCGGCGCCCAGGGCGGTGGTCTCGGCGATGACGGGGCGGCTGACCGGTACGCCCAGCACATCGGCCTGGATCTGCATGCACAGCTCGTTGTCGGTGACCCCGCCGTCCACCCGCAGGACGTCCAGGTGGATGTCGGCGTCCCGCTCCATGGCCTCGACCACGTCCCGGCTCTGGTAGCAGATGGCCTCCAGGGTGGCCCGGGCGATATGGCCATTGGTGTTGAAGCGGGTGAGGCCGACGATCGCGCCCCGGGCGTCGGAGCGCCAGTACGGGGCGAAGAGCCCGGAGAAGGCGGGCACGAAGTACACCCCGCCGTTGTCCTCGACGGTGCGGGCGAGCCGCTCGCTCCCCGGGGCGTCGTCGATCATCTTCATCTGGTCGCGCAGCCACTGGACGGCCGAGCCGGTGACGGCGATCGAGCCCTCCAGGGCGTAGACAGGAGGGCTGTCGCCGAACTGGTACGCCACGGTCGTGAGCAGCCCGCTGGTCGAGCGGATCAGCTCCGCACCGGTGTTGAGCAGCAGGAAGTTACCGGTGCCGTAGGTGTTCTTGGCCTCGCCGGGGGCGAAGCAGACCTGGCCGACCGTGGCCGCCTGCTGGTCGCCGAGGACGCCGGTGATGGGGATGGCGGTGCGCAGCGGGCGGGAGGTGCGGGCCTGGCCGAACGCCTCGAGGTGGGAGGAGGGGTTGATCGTCGGCAGCATCGCGCGCGGAATGCCGAAGATCTCCAGCAGTTCGTCGTCCCAGTCCAGCGTCTCCAGGTTCATCAGCATGGTGCGGCTGGCGTTGGTGACATCGGTGGCGTGGATGCCGGCGCCGGGGCCGCCGGTGAGGTTCCACAGCACCCAGGCGTCGGTGTTGCCGAAGAGGGCGTGGCCGCGCTCGGCGGCCTCGCGGACGCCCTCGACGTTCTCCAGAATCCATTTGATCTTGCCGCCGGAGAAGTAGGTGGCCGGCGGCAGCCCCGCCTTGCGGCGGATGATCTCGCCACGGCCGTCCCGTTCGAGGGCGGCCGCGATGGTGTCGGTGCGGGTGTCCTGCCACACGATGGCGTTGTAGTACGGGCGGCCGTTGCGCGGATCCCAGATCACCGTGGTCTCGCGCTGATTGGTGATGCCGATCGCGGCCAGGTCGGCGGGCAAGAGCCCGCCCGTGCGGAGGGCGTTTTGCATCACGGAGTTGGTGCGCTCGTAGATCTCCACCGGATCGTGCTCCACCCACCCCGCGCGCGGCAGGATCTGGCGGTGCTCGAGCTGGTACCGAGCTACCTCGTCGCCGTCGTGGTTGAAGATCATGAAGCGGGTGCTGGTGGTTCCCTGGTCCACCGCGCCGACGAATTCCGGCATGATGCCGCCTCTCGTGGGTGGGGTCCGGCCCGGACCGGCTATTCGGGGGTGGGGGTGCGCCCCACCTCCGGTGTGGCCACCGGGAGGTAGCGAGTGATCAGGACCTTGTAGAGGGCGGCGCCGATCAGCCCTCCGACCAGCGGGCCCACGATCGGCACCCAGAAGTAGATGTTCCCGTACTGATCCCGCCAGGCACTGTGATAGCCGGTGATGTAGCTGGCGAGCCGGGGGCCGAAGTCACGGGCCGGGTTGATGGCGTACCCCGCGTCGGCGCCCCACGCCATGCCGATCGCGACCACGATCAGGCCGATGATCAACGGCCCCAGATTGGCCTTGGGGGCCGAGTTCAGCAGATCGGTGACGGCGAAGATGAGCAGCACCAGGATCGCGGTGCCGATGATCTGGTCGCGCAGCGCGCCCCATTCGCTGACCGGAAGGGCGCCGTTGCCGGGGAGGGTGGAGAAGACGAACTGGGTCTTGAAGGTGTGCCCCGGGTCGGCTTGGCCCAGCACCTCGGTGTAGTTCCAGCGCACCAACAGGGCCCCGACGAACGCGCCGAGTGTCTGGGCCCCCACGTACGGCAGGACCTTGCTCCAGGGGAAGCCCTTGAAGGCCGCCAGGGAAACGGTGACCGCCGGGTTGATATGGGCCCCGCTGAGCCGGGCCGCCACATACACACCGAGGGTGACGCCCAGGCCCCAGGCCCAGGCGATGGAATCGTGGTCGCCGAGACCGCCCGGCGGCTTGGTGAGGGCGCCGCCGGCCACGACCTGGGCCACGACGCCGCAGCCGAAGAGGATCAGCACCATGGTGCCCGCGAACTCCGCGCAGAGCTCGCCGATCAGTGCCGACCTCGGATGGTTCGCCTTCGGGTCCGCCTTCGGGTCAGTCATGCGCCCATCCTGGGCGCGCGGCGGCACGGCGGCCCGTCCTGCTGGGCCGTCCGGGTCATGGACGGGTCGTGGACGGCCATGGACGGGTCACGGACGGCGAAACCCGGTCTGTACGGATCAGGGTGCGGCCCTGTACCAAGGTCAGGACACCATCACCCATCGCCCTCCAGCGGAAACAGGACGACACGGATGCCGACCACCCACGCCCCGACGAACTGGGCCGGGAACATCACGTTCTCCGCCGCCCGGCTGCACCACCCGGACACCGTCGACGAGCTGCGGCGGATCGTCCGCTCCGCCGATCGGGTGCGGGTGCTCGGCACGGGCCACTCCTTCAACCGCATCGCCGACACCGAGGGCGATCTGGTGAACCTGGACCGGCTGCCGCACCGGGTGGAGATCGACGCCGAAAAGCGCACCGCGACCATCGCGGCGGGCATGCGCTACGCCCATGTGGCCCAGGCCCTGCACGCGGAGGGCCTGGCCCTGGCCAACCTCGCCTCGCTGCCGCACATCACGGTCGCGGGGGCCTGTGCCACCGCCACCCATGGCTCGGGGAGCGCTCAGCAGTGTCTGGCGGCGGCGGTCGCGGGGCTGGAGATCGTCGGCCCCGACGGCGAGGTGACCCGGATAGGCCGGGACGAGGACCGGGACCGGCTGAACGGGGCCGTGGTCGGGCTCGGCGGACTGGGCGTCGTCACCGCCATGACGCTGGACATCGAGCCCACCTACGACGTGGCCCAGTGGGTGTGGACCGGGCTTCCGCTGGACCGGCTGGACGACAGCTTCGAGGAGATCTTCGGCGCCGCCTACAGCGTCAGCGTCTTCACCGACTGGCGCTCGGGCGAGGGGGTGGTGTGGCTGAAGTGCCGCACCGATCTGCCCGATCCCCCGGAGCCCGGGCAGCCGTGGCTGGGGGCCGTCCCGGCCGACCGCCATCACCACCCGGTGCCCGCGATGCCGCCGCTGCACTGCACCGAACAGCTCGGCGCGCCGGGCCCGTGGCATGAGCGGCTGCCGCACTTCCGCCCGGACTTCACCCCCAGCAACGGCGATGAGCTGCAGTCGGAGCTGCTGCTGCCGCGCGAGGCCGCCTCGGCGGCCTTCGCCGCGCTGCGCGGCCTCGGCGACCGGATCGCGCCCGTGGTGCAGGTGTCCGAGGTCCGTACGGTCGCGGCGGACGAGCTGTGGCTGAGCCCCGCGTACGGCCGGGACAGCGTCGCCTTCCACTTCACCTGGGTCCCCGACCACGAGGCGGTGATCGAGGTGGTGGCCGCGATGGAGGAGGCGCTGCTGCCGCTGGGGGCGCGGCCGCACTGGGGCAAGCTGACGACGGCCGCCCCCGAGCGGGTCCTCTCCTCGTACGACCGGGCCGCCGACTTCGCGCGGCTGCTGGCCGAGCACGACCCGGCGGGGAAGTTCCGCAACGCCTATCTGGACGGCTACTTCCCCACCGGGTGAGCCCGTCGATCCGACGGGTGAGAGTGTCCGGGCCGGTCCTCAGCCGGTCCAGGACCATTCGGCGACCTCGGGCATATCGGTGCCGTGCTCGCGGATCCAGGCGTGGTGGCGGGTGCGGGCGTCCTGCATCCGCTGCCGTACGGCCACGGCGCGCGCCGCGAGCCCCGGGGTCCGGTCGATGACGTCCATCACCAGCCGGTAGCGGTCCAGGTCGTTGCGGACCACCATGTCGAACGGTGTGGTCGTGGTGCCCATCTCCTTGTAGCCGCGCACATGCAGATGCGGGTGGACGGCCCGGCGGTAGGACAGCCGGTGCACCAGCCATGGATACCCGTGGTAGGCGAAGATGACCGGCCGGTCGCGGGTGAACAGGGCGTCGAACTCGTGGTCCGGCATGCCGTGCGGATGCTCCTCCTTCGGCAGCAGCCGGGTCATGTCGACGACGTTGACCACGCGCACGGCCACATCGGGCAGATGGCGGCGGAGGATTCCGGCGGCCGCGACGACCTCCTGGGTGGGCACGTCGCCCGCGCCGGCCAGCACCACATCCGGCTCCCGCGCGCCGTTCTCGGTACCGGCCCAGTCCCAGGTCCCGGCGCCGCGGGCGCAGTGGGCGCGCGCCTGGTCGAGATCGAGCCAGTCGAAACAGGGCTGTTTGCCCGCCACGACGACATTGACGTAGTCGCGGGTGCGCAGGATGTGGTCGGCCACGCTGAGCAGGGTGTTGGCGTCCGGCGGCAGATAGACGCGCACCACTTCCGGGCTCTTGTTGAGCACATGGTCGACGAAACCGGGGTCCTGGTGCGAGAAGCCGTTGTGGTCCTGGCGCCACACATGCGAGGTCAGCAGGTAGTTGAGCGAGGCCACGGGGCGCCGCCACGGCAGTGAGCGGGACACCTTCAGCCATTTGATGTGCTGGTTGACCATGGAGTCGACGATGTGCACGAACGCCTCGTAGCAGGAGAAGAGGCCGTGCCGCCCGGTGAGCAGATAGCCCTCCAGCCAGCCCTGGCAGAGGTGCTCGGAGAGGACCTCCATGACCCGGCCGCCCCGGCTGAGGTGCTCATCGGTGGGCAGGACGGCCTCCTGCCACGCCTTGCCGGTGGCGCGGAAGAGGCCCTCCAGCCGGTTGGAGGCGGTCTCATCGGGGCCGACCACCCTGAAGTCGCGGCGGGCGCCGGTGTCCGCCATGACCTTCTCCAGCAGCCCGCCGAGGACCCGGGTCGGCTCGTGGAGGGTCGCACCGGGCTTGTCCACGGGGACCGCGTACCGCTCCAGGTCGGGCAGGGGCAGCGAGCGCAGCAGCAGCCCGCCGTTGGCGTGCGGATTGGCGCCCAGGCGGCGGTCGCCCTCCGGGACCTCGGCCAGGAGCGGCGGCCGCGGCCGCCCGTCGGCGTCGAAGAGCTCCTCGGGGCGGTACGAACGCAGCCAGCGCTCCAGCTGCCGCAGATGTTCCGGGTTCTCCCGGACGCCCGGCAGGGGGACCTGGTGAGCGCGCCAGGTGCCCTCCACGGGGAGCCCGTCGACCACCTCGGGCCCGGTCCAGCCCTTGGGCGTACGGAGCACGATCACCGGCCAGCGCGGCCGCTCGGCGATGCCCTCCTCGCGGGCGGTCCGCTGGAGCACGGCGATCCGGTCCAGGGCCTCGTCCAGGGCGTGCGCCATGGCCCGGTGCACCGCGAGCGGTTCGTCCCCGGCGACGTGGATCGGCTCATGGCCGTACCCGCGCAGCAGCTCGTCGAGTTCGGGCCGGGGCAGCCGGGCGTACACCGTGGGATTGGCGATCTTGTACCCGTTGAGGTGGAGGATCGGCAGCACGGCGCCGTCGTGGACGGGGTCCAGGAACTTGTTCGCGTGCCAGGAGCCGGCCAGCGGACCGGTCTCCGCCTCTCCGTCGCCGATGACACAGGCGACCAGCAGGCCGGGGTTGTCCAGCGCGGCCCCGTAGGCATGGGCGAGGGAGTAGCCGAGCTCGCCGCCCTCGTGGATCGAGCCGGGGGTCTCGGGGGCGACGTGGCTGGGCACCCCGCCGGGGAAGGAGAACTGCCGGAAGAGCCGGGCCATGCCCGCCGCGTCCCGGCTGACGTCCGGATAGATCTCGGAGTAGCTGCCGTCCAGCCAGGAGCCGGCGAGCACCGCGGGGCCGCCATGGCCGGGGCCCCAGACGCAGATGGCGTCCAGGTCGCGGTCCTTGATGACGCGGTTCAGGTGGGTGTGGACGAGGTTGAGTCCGGGCGAGGTGCCCCAGTGGCCCAGCAGCCGGGGCTTGATGTGGTCCGGGCGCAGCGGCTCGGTCAGCAGCGGGTTGGCCAGCAGATAGATCTGGCCCGCCGCGAGGTAGTTGGCGGCGCGCCAGTGGGCGTCCAGGGCGCGGATCCGGTCGTCGCCGAGCCCGCTGTCCGGCGAGCCGGTCGAGCTGTCCGGTGAGCCCGTCGAGCTGTCCGGTGAGCCCGTCGTGGTCGGTGCGTCTGGCATGGACCTCTCTCTCCCTCGTGGTGTCCGGTGGCGTGCTCTCGTGCTGTCCGGTGGCGTGCTCTCGTGCGTCCGGTTGTCCTGCCCGCCCGCTCGCGTTACCTGCCCGCCGGTCGCGCCGCCGGTCGGCCGTTCAGACCCGCTCCGGCACGATCACCACCGGGCAGGGCGCGTGGTGCAGTGCCGCGTGGGCGATGCGGCCGAGCTCCAGTCCCACAGCGTGACCGTGGCCGCGGCGGGCGCCGAGGACCAGCAGATCCGCGGTGGCCGCCGCGTGGAGGAGCGCCTTGCGGGCCGTTCCCTCGACCGTCTCGCGGTCGACGGGGACCTCGGGGTGGTCCCGTCCGGCGATCCGCAGGGCGTGGTCCAGCGTCCGCTCCGCCCGTGCCCACTGGGCACGTACCGGGTCCCCCTCCAGCAGCAGATCATCCGTCACCTCACCGGCCGGGGCGCGCCAGGCGCGTACGGCCTCCAGGGTGCGGCCGCTCACCTCGGCCTCGCGGAAGGCGAACCGGGTCGCGGCCGAGGGCCCGGCCGTCTCGCCCACGCCGAGCACGATCCGGCCGAAGGCGCCGCGCCGGTTGGGCTCGCCGCCGCGTACGACGGTGACCGGGCACGAGGCGCGGGCGGCGACCGCGAGGCTGACCGAGCCGAGGAGCAGCGCGGCGAGTTCGCCGCGGCCGCGGGAGCCGGTGACCAGGCCCGAGGCGTCCCGGCCGGCGCGCAGCAACGCGGCGACCGGGTCCTCCGGCAGGACCTCGGCGCAGACTTTCACCTCGGGTCCGCACCGGCGGGCGCGCTCCGCGGCGGACGCGGCGATCTCCTCGTCCCTGATCAGCTCCCAGGGGCGCGCCGGATCGGCGGCGGGGGCGATGCCCTCGTACCGCTCCCACAGCGAGGCGTGGATCAGCCGCAGCGGCACGGCGTGCCGGGCCGCGGCGTCCACCGCCCAGTCCACGGCCTGAAGGCTGTGGTGGGAGCCGTCGACGCCCACGACGAGGGGGAGCTCCACCGATTCCACCACCTTCCGCTCGGCAGCCTTCCGTTCGGCGGCCGCAGTGTGCCGACGCCTTTCACCCTCGCGGTTGTGCGGGATCCGGCGCGAGGGGCGCTTCGGCCCCGCCGGGGGTCGTTCGGCCCAGGGCACCCATGCGGGCCGAACGGTCCGCATCGGACCCCGGGCAGCCCAAGAGAGCGGCCGGGTCGCCGTCCCAAGCTGGGACCGGACCGGGGAGGCACGGATGAAGCACCGCAAGATCGGCAACGTGATGACCGACGACGTCGTCCGGGTGAGCTCCATGACCTCGTTCGACGAGGTCGGTGCGCTGCTCTCCCGGCACCGCTTCAACGGGCTGCCCGTGGTGGACGACGACGACAAGGTGGTCGGCATGATCACTGGGACCGATCTCAGCCAACCCGCCCCGACGGCCGGGCAGCTGATGTCGCGCCCCGCGGTCACCGTGCGCCCCCAGGACAGCATCGTGGACGCGGCCCGCGCGATGGACCGCCATCGCGTCGAGCGGCTTCCCGTCGTGGACGAGGAGGACCGGCTGATCGGCATCGTCACCCGCCAGGATCTGCTGCGGGTCTTCCTCCGCCCGGACGACGAGATCCGCGCCGAGGTGATCGACGAGGTGCTGGTCCGCTCGCTGTGGCTCGCCCCGCAGTCCATCGCGGTCACCGTGACCGACGGGATCGTACGGCTGGAAGGCCGGCTGGACCGGCACAGCGAGATCCCCATCGCGATCCGGATGACCGGACAGGTGGACGGCGTGGTGGCTGTGGTCGACCGGCTCACCTACCTCATCGACGACTCCGCCGGCCGGGGAGGTGCGCGGCGATGACCCACCCGGCCAGGCCGGTGCGGGACGGCCGGGTGGTGGTGGGCCTGGACGGCTCGGACAGCGCCTGGGCCGCGCTGGACGGGGCGGTCGCCGAGGCGCGGCGCCGTCACGCCACGCTGGAGATCGTGCACGCCTGGCCGTGGGCGCGGACCGACCCGCTCGCCTTCGACCCGGACAGCGAACCGCGGCGGCCCGCGGTGGAGATCGCCAGGACCGTGCTGCGGCTGGCCGTGTCGCGGGCCCAGGAGCAGGATCCCCAGCTTCGGATCGTGCCCACCCTCACGGCGCAGGACGCGGTGCCCGAGTTGCTGCGGATCGGCGGGGACGCCGCGCTGATCGTCATCGGCACCCGGGGGCTGGGCGGTTTCACCGGACTGCTGCTCGGCTCGGTGGGGCTGCGGCTGGCCGCCCACACCCGGCGCCCGCTGCTGGTGGTACGCGGCGGGCCGCCGACGACGTACGGGCTCGAGGGCCACGGCAAGGTGCTGGTCGGGGTGGAGAGCGGCGCGGACGCGGCGGCGGCCCGGTTCGCCTTCGAGGAGGCCAAGCGGCGCCGGGCCCGGCTGCGGGTGCTCTACGCCTGGCCGCGGCCCCGGGTCTTCGCGGGCGAACACGCCCTGCCCGCACGGGAGGTGGTGGCGCTGCGTGCCGAGCGGGAACAGACGGTGGCCTACGGCATGGTGACCGGCCTGCGCGAGGAGTTCGGGCAGATCCGGGTACGCGAGCACACCACCCACACCGCCCCCGCCCAAGCGCTGGTGGAGGCGTCCCGAGCGGCCGACGTCCTGGTACTCGCCGTCCACCGGCGAACCCCCCGCCTCGGCATGCAACTCGGCCCCGTCACTCACGCGGCACTCCACCACGCGCACTGCCCGGTGGTGCTGGTGCCGGTGGAGTAGCTCCGGGTTTTGGGACGGGCCGGGGCTCCCCAACCGGTACATCCCCCGGGGCCCCAGCCGGGCGACGAGGCACGGTGGGCGCGCCGGGCGCGGAGGCCGGTCGACCGAACCGGGCGGCGAAGTCGGTGGACGGTCCGCGCGACCGAACCGGGCGACGGGGGTCAGTGGACCGGCCGGGCCGCCGCGCCAGACAGGCACATCAGACGACCGGGCCGGTGGGCCGTGCCCAGCGACCGAGCCGAGGGACGGGCCAGGCGACGAGCCGAGCCCTACGTCGTCGCCAAGGACAGCGGAGTGGCGGTGAAGCTCCGGGCCAAGGAGACCGCGCCGCGTCGAGCAGCCGGTCCGGGCAGGCAGGCCAGGCCACGAGGCCGGGCAACCAGATCGGCGGGCATGCCAGGCGACCGCGCCGAGCGATGGCGCCGAGCGGCCGGGGCAGGCGACGAGGCCGGTCGACAGGCCGGGCAGCGAGGCCGGTCGACCGCTCCGGGCGACCGTGGCGAGCGGGGGTGCCAGGCCGCCGCGCCGGGTGGGCAGGTTGGCCCGGGCCGGGTTCCGGGGCGTGTTCTGGGCGGTGGAAAGGGCCGGATGACCTGGTCCCTGGGACCTGCCCGGGACCGGTCGGCCCTGTCGGTGAGGGCCCGGTCATGGTCCGCTGGAGATGGCACCGGGGGCATCCGGCAGACGCGGAGAAGCGGACGCACGAATACCGCGCACCGCGCAATCAGGGCCCGCGAGAAGTGGGCGCCCCCGGCGCCGCGCCTCGGGCTGGGCGCCTCCCAGCGGTGGCCGCACCTACGTACAAGGAGTGCGTCGCCGCGTGAGGCTGCGCACGGGCCGCGGTCGGGCATGCGGCGCCGAGCGCGGTCGGATCCGTCGGCCGGCGGCTGACGGACGGCGGCTCGTACGCCCGGAGGCGGGCCGAGGTGCCGAGTGGGTTGCCGGGAAGGAGGCAGCGATGGCGCGCCCCGTCACCGTCGGACTGGACGGTTCCCCCGAGAGTCTGGCCGCCGCCGACTGGGCGGCGCATGAGGCCCGTTCGCGCGATGCTCCGCTGCAGCTGGTGAACGCGTGGCCGGGGCCCGATCAGAAGGATCTGACACCGGGCCGGGAGGCTGCCTGGCACTACTGGGCCGAGCGCGCCCTGGACTCGGCGCGCGCCGAGCTGGACGCCGACCACCCGGATATGGCGATCCTCACCGACCAGATCCCCGGCCGGCCCGCGCCCGTTCTGCTGGCCGAGGCGGAGCGGGCCCAGCTGCTGGTGGTGGGGTCCCGCTCGATCGGCGCGGTCGCAGGGTTCTTCCTCGGCTCCGTTGGCCTGGAGCTCGCCGCACGCGCCGTGACGCCCGTGGTCCTGGTGCGGGCGGACAGGCACGAGGACCGGCAGGGCGATGTGGTGGTCGGGGTGGAGCCGGGAGAGCCGGGCGAGGACATCCTGGAGTTCGCCTTCGACGCCGCGGCCCGCCGCGACGGTGTGCTGCGGGCCGCGTACGCCAGCCGGGTCCCCGCCATCCGGGGCGACGCCCCCTGGGTGGTGGACGTGGGGCTGAGCGACGCGCGCAAGGAGTCCGAGCACGCGCTGGGCGAGGTGCTGGCGCCGTGGCGGGACAAGTTCTCCGAGGTGCGGGTCTTCGAGGAGATCGCGTCGGACAGCCCGGCCCGGCAGCTGGTGGGCATGGCGGCGGGGACCGCGCTGATGGTCGTGGGCCGCGGTCCGCGCCAGGTGGGGTTCGGCCCCCGGCTGGGGCCGGTCACCCAGGCGGTGGCGCACCACGCCGGCTGCCCCGTAGCGATCGTGCCCCAGCGATGAGACCTCGGAACGCTCGGCCGCCACCTCACCACACAACGCGCCCGACCGGATGACACACCGCGCGACGAGGCGGCTGAGAACCACGGCGGAAGCCGAAGGCGAACAACCGGAGGAGAGGGAAACGGCCATGAAAGCACTCGTCTTCCACGGGCCGGAGCAGTCCTCCTGGCAGGAGGTGCCCGACCCCGAACTCGAGGCCACCACCGACGCGATCGTCCGGATCGACACCACGACCATCTGCGGCACCGATCTGCATATCCTCCGCGGCGAGCTCCCTGACGTCAGCCCCGGCAGGGTGCTCGGCCACGAGGGGGTCGGCGAGATCGTCGAGACCGGTGCCGACGTCCGCGGGGTCCGTCCCGGCGACCGGGTGTTGCTCTCCTGCATCTCGGCCTGCGGCCACTGCCGTTTCTGCCGGGAGCGCAACTACGGACAGTGCCGTGACGGCGGGGGCTGGATCCTCGGGCGCATGATCGACGGCACCCAGGCCGAGTACGTCCGGGTGCCGTTCGCCGATCTGTCCACGCATCCGCTGACGGGGTCGGCCGAGGGCCATGACGCCGTGCTGCTGGCGGATGTCTTCCCCACCGCCTACGAGGTGGGCGTCCTCAACGGCCGGGTGGGGCCGGGCGATACGGTCGTGGTGGTGGGCGCCGGGCCGGTCGGGCTGGCCTCGATCGCCACGGCGCAGTTCTTCTCCCCCGGCCGGATCATCTCCGTCGATCCGGACCCGGCCCGGCTGGACGCCGCCAAGCGGGTCGGCGCCGACGCGGTGGCGGATTCCGCCGAGGACCCGGAGCGGCTGGTCGGCGATCTCACTGATGGGCTCGGCGCCGATGTGGTGATCGAGGCCGTCGGGAGCCCGCGGAGCTTCGAGACCTGCACCCGGATGGTGCGGCCGGGCGGCCGGATCGCCAATGTCGGAGTGCACGCCCGGCCCGTGACGCTGCATCTCGAAGAGCTGTGGATCAAGAACGTGACGATCACCACCGGGCTGGTCGACACCTTCTCCACCCCGACCCTGCTCTCCCTGCTGGCCGCCGGGCGGCTGCCCGCGTCCACGCTGATCACCCATCTCTTCGAGCTGGACCAGATGGAGGAGGCGTACGACGTCTTCGCCCGCGCGGCCGACACCGGCGCGATCAAGATCGCGCTCGGCGAGGCCGCCCGTCCGCTGGTGGCCCGGGGGATGTGAGCGGGGAGGTGACACGCATGGGAGCGCCGATCGTCGTCGGCGTCGACGGTTTCGCCGAGAGCCCGCCGGCCGCACACTGGGCGGCCCGCGAGGCGCTGCTGCGCGATCTGCGGCTGCGTCTGATCCACGCCTGGAACCCGCCGTCTCCCGAGGCCCCGACCCTCCCCCACGAGGACGACCTGAGCTACTGGGCCCAGCGTCTGCTGACCGACCTGGTGGGCGAGTTGCGCGACGCCCATCCGGGGCTGCGGGTCTCGGCCGAGCTGGTGCCGCGCGAGACCGTGCCCGCCCTGCTGGACGCGGCCCGGGACGCCGAGATGCTGGTGCTCGGCTCGCGCGGCCGCGGCACGCCGGGCGGCTTCCTGCTCGGATCGACCGGCCGCCATGTCCTGGCGCACGGGGAACGGCCGATGGTCATGGTGCACGCCGACGACCGGCCGCTGACCGCCGATGTGACCGTCGGGGTGTGCCTGCGGGGGACGAGCGAGGAGACGCTGCGGTTCGCTTTCGACGCCGCCGCCCGGCGCGGCGGCGCGCTGCGCGCCGTGCACGCGGGCGCGGGCGCGAACGGGCCGGAAGACGAGGAAGCGGCGGCGGCCGCGCTGGACGCGGCGCTGCGCCCCTGGCGGGAGAAGTACCCCGGAGTGCCGGTGGCGGAGGCCCTCACCTCCGAGCGCCCGGCCCTCGGTGTGATGCACACCGCGCCGGGCTCCGGGCTGCTCGTACTGGGCCGCGAGGAGACCGAGCCGGACCCCGTCCCCCGCCTGGGCTCGGTGATCCACGCGGCGGTGCACCACGCGCCGTGCCCGGTGGTGGTCGTCCCGTGCGGCTGATGTCCGAAGGGAGGCGAGAGTGACGTGTCGGAGGCGATGACCACCGACCTCTACGAGGCGACGATGGCCCTGTCGTATCTGCGCGAGGGCATGACCGGACCGGCCACCTTCGACCTCTACGCCCGCAGGCTGCCGCCCGAGCGGGGCTTCCTGGTCGCCGCGGGCCTGGAGCCGGCGCTGGACTTTCTGTCCGGCTTCCGCGTGGGGCCCGAGGACGTGGCGGCGTTCGCCGCGGCGATGCACCGTCCGTACGAGGACCTCGAACCCCTGCTGGGGCTCGGCTTCGACGGTGAGGTGCGGGCGGTGCCCGAGGGGCGGATCGTCCTGGCCGGGGAGCCGCTGCTGGAGCTGACCGCGCCACTGCCGCAGGCCCAGCTGGTCGAGACGTATCTGCTGGGCCAGCTGAGCCATCAGACCACCATCGCCTCCAAGGCGGCCCGGTGCGTGCTGGCCGCGGAGGGGCGCCCGGTGGTGGACTTCTCGCTGCGCCGCACCCACGGCCCCTGGGCCGGGATGCAGTCGGCCCGGCTGAGCGCGATGACCGGGTTCACGGCGACCAGCAATGTGGCGGCGGCGGCCGCGTACGGGATCGAGGCCAGCGGGACGATGGCGCATGCGTATATCGAGGCGTTCCCGGACGAGGAGACCGCGTTCCGCGCGTTCGCCCGTACCCATCCCGGCCCGGTCACCTTCCTGGTGGACACCTATGACACGGCGACCGGAGTGGCCACCGCGGCGCGGGTGCTGCGCGAGCTGGAATCCGGGCCCAGCGGCGCCATCCGGCTGGACAGCGGCGACCTGGGCGAGCAGGCGGTGCAGGCGCGGGAGATCCTCGACGCGGCGGGGCTGCCCGAGGTGCGGATCGTGGTGAGCGGCGGGCTCGACGAGTACGCCCTGGAGGAGCTGATCCACTCGGGCGCGCCGATCGATGTCTTCGCCGTGGGCACCCGGATGGGGGTGTCGGCGGACGCCGCCGCCCTCGACACCGCGTACAAGCTGGTCGTCTACGACGGGACGCCGGTGATGAAACTGTCCTCGGCCAAGGCCACCGCCCCCGGGACCAAGCAGGTCTGGCGCCGCCCCGGATACGCCGATGTGATCGGCGAATGCGACGAACTTCCGCCCAACGGCGGCGAGCCACTGCTGGAGACCGTGATGCGGGAGGGCAGACGCACCGGAGCCCCCGACACCCTCGACCGCGCGCGGCGCCGGTTCGACACCGATCTCGCGGGGCTGCCGCCGCACGCCCTGCGGATCCGCCACCCGGTCCCGCCCCGGCCGGCCACCTCCGCCGGACTGGCCGGGCTCGCGGGGCGGGTGCGCCACCGGATCGAGCGCCGGATCGAGCACCGGCCGGCGGCCGGCGGCGAGGCCGGCGGAAGACAGGCAGCGTGACCAAGGAGGATGCCGTGCCCCGGAGTGCACACATTGTGAGCGATGTGATGACCCATACCGTCGTCGCCGTCGGCCGCGAAGCGCCGTTCAAGGAGATCGTCAGAACGCTGGAGCAGTGGCGGGTGAGCGCCCTGCCGGTGCTGGAGGGCGAGGGCCGGGTCATCGGCGTGGTCTCCGAGGCGGATCTGCTGCCCAAGGAGGAGTTCCGCGACAGCGATCCGGCGCGGGGGGCGCAACTGCCCGACCTCCCCGGTGTCGCCAAGGCGGGCGCGGTGACGGCCGATGAGCTGATGACGTCCCCCGCCATCACCGTCCACGCGAGCGCGACGCTCGCCGAAGCCGCGCGGATCATGACCCACAAGCGGGTCAAACGGCTCCCGGTGGTGGACGAGGAGGGCCGGCTGGAGGGCATCGTCAGCCGTGCCGACCTGCTGAAGGTGTTTCTGCGGCCGGACGACGACATCGAGGAGGAGGTGCGCCGCGAGGTGGTGGCCCATCTCTTCCCGGCCGCGGGGGAAACGGTCCGGGTGAGCGTGAACGAGGGCGTGGTCACCCTGACGGGACGGGTCAAGGAGGCCGTTCTCATCCCGGCGGCGGCCCGTCTCATCCGGGCGATCGAGGGCGTGGTCGACTTCGACAACCAACTCACGGCCGCGCCCCATACGGCCCAGCGGCGGTAGGCCTGCGGTGCGCTCCGGCGGGCCCTGCCGCGCCGGGGCGGCGGGACGGCGCGCCCGGCCACGCCGCCGGGAGGCGCCCGGCGGCGTGGCCGGAACCGTCCGAGGGCGCCACGGCACGAAGACGACGAGGGCCCTACGCCACTCCCGCGCCGCCGCGCACCCGGCGGCCTCGGCCCTCGATGCCACACACACCAAGACCCACCGGGCACGGCGGTACGTGATCGGGCGTCACCGGATGTGGCGACTCCAGCGCCACTGGGAAGCGCCCCGGGACCGAACGCCATCCGCCCGGCGGCCTCAGCCCGCGATGCCACACGCACCGAGACCGGCCGGGCACGGCGATGCGTGGCCGGGCGTCACCGGATGTGGCGACTCCAGCGCCGCCGCGCGCACCGCGGCGGCGCTTCGCGGGTAGGCGTGCAGCGCCGCGCGATGCTCCCCAGCTACCGCTGGGAGGCGCCCCGGCCCCGAACGCCGCCCGCCCGCTACCGCTGGGAGGCGCCCCGGCCCCGAACGCCGCCCGCCCGCTACCGCTGGGAGGCGCCCCGGCCCCGAACGCCGCCCGCCCGCGATGCCACACACCAAGACCGGCCGGGCACAGCGGTTCGAGATCGGGCCTCACCGGATATGGCGGCCCAGCGCCGCTGAGAAGCGCCCCGGCCGCGGACGCCACAGGCCCGGGCAGCGTCAGCCGCCGCTGCCACACGCACGAAAGGCCCGCCGGGCACGGCGCTACGTGACCGCTCGTCACCGGATGTGGCGGCTCCAGCGGGGGCCGACCTCGGCCCAGGCGCGTCCCCATTCCTGGGTGCGGGCGCGGTCCAGGCGCCAGCGCACCACGCCGCGCCCGGCCAGCGAGATCGCGCCCACGCCCGCCGCGGCCGACGTCCCGGCGAGCACCGCGCGGGTGGCGATCTGCTCGGGGGTGGGCGGTCGCTGGACCAGGCGGCCCCGGTCGTCGGTCCAGACCTCGGTGGCGGTGCCCGCCTTGCTGCCGTCGTGGACCCGGGCCGTGCCGGTGTGGACGGTGCCGTCCGGGCCGGTCCACCGGACGATCGCGCGCACCTGGCCGGTGGTGGACCCGTCGCCGGCGGGCTGCGCGACGGGCGCGTCCTCCTTCAGGACCGCGGGCACCCGGTGCCGGTCCGCCCGCTCCTGCCGCAGCGACGCGTCCACGGCGGTGCCCGCGGCCACCCCCGCCGCCGGGCCGCCGACCGCCATCACCAGGCCGGTGACCAGCACGACCCACGCCTCGATCACATCCGAGCGGCGTCTGAGCGGGTTGCGACGCCACCGCCATGTCCGCCGCCCCCGCACTTCCGTGCCCATGTCGCGACCGTCGCACGCGCGGGGAGGGCGGGACGAGGGCCGGGCAGCCCCCTTGAGGGCCCGTTCGGCCCTGGTACCGCCCTGACCTGCTGCGCCACGATTCCCACCGGGGGCAGGGCGGACGGCGGACGAACAGTGCGAGAGCCATGACCGAGACACGAGCGACACCGGCGGCACCGGCGACACCGATCAGGGTGTTCGTACTCGACGACCACGAGGTCGTCCGGCGCGGACTGCACGATCTCCTGGATGCCGAACCGGACATCGAGGTGGTCGGCGACGCGGGAACCGTCGACCACGCGCTGGCCCGCGGCCCGGCGCTACGGCCCGACGTGGCCATCCTGGACGTCCGGCTGCCGGACGGGGACGGCATCACGGTCTGCCGCGAGCTGCGCTCCCGGATGCCGGATCTGGCCTGTCTGATGCTGACCTCGTTCGACGACGACGATGCGCTGCTGGACGCGATCATGGCCGGGGCGGCGGGCTATGTCCTCAAGCAGATCAAGGGGTCGGACCTGGTCTCGGGGGTGCGCACCGTCGCCTCCGGCCAGTCGATGCTGGACCCGGCCACCACCGCCCGGCTGATGAGCACCCTGCGGGGTGACACCGCCCCGCAGGAGCCCAGGGACGAGGTGCTGGCCGGGCTGTCCCCGCGCGAGCGGGAAATCCTGGTGCTGATCGGCGACGGGCTCACCAACCGGCAGATCGGCAAGCGGCTCTTCCTGTCCGAGAAGACGGTCAAGAACCACATCTCCCGGCTGCTGGCCAAGCTGGGCGTGGAGCGCCGTATCCAGGCGGCGGTGCTGGCGACCCATTCGGCCCCGTCCCCCGCCGACGACCATCCGGGATGACCCGGGCCCGGGGCCGCACGGCCCCGTCCGTACCCCGACGGCCCCGATCCTGACGGCCCGACCACCGACGGCCCACCACCACTGACGGCCCACCGGCGAGGAGACCCCATGCAGCCCGCAATGCTCGACGCGGCGATCCTGGAGAAGCTCATCTCCGCGGCCGTGGCCGCCCCGTCGATGCACAACACCCAGCCGTGGCGCTATCGGCTGAACCCCGACACCGTCACGCTGGAGGTCCGGGCCGCCCCGGAGCGGGCGCTGCGGTACGCCGATCCGATGGGCCGGGCACTGAGCGTCTCCGCCGGGGCCGCCGTGTTCAATCTGCGGGTCGCCGTGGCCCACTTCGGCTGGGACCCGGTGGTCCGGCTGCTGCCGTACCGGTCGCAGCCCGATCTGCTGGCCACGGTGCGCCTGGCCGCGTCGCCCCACGACGGCGCCGGGCACGATGGCCCGCACCACGGCGACCGGCACGATGCCCCGCACCGCGACCTGTACGACGTCATCTGGCGACGGCACAGCAGCCGCTCCCCCTTCTCCGGGCGCCGGCTGCCACCACGGGTGCTGTACGAACTGGCGGAGGCGGCGCGCGCGCACGGGGCCACGCTGTGGCTGGCGGGCCCCGAGGAGACCTCGCGGCTGCTGCGGCTGACCGCCGAGGCGGAGCGGCGCACCTCGGGGCATCCGCGCCGGCTCGCCGAGAGCCGCGACTGGGTCCGCGACACCGGGCCGTACGGCATCCCGGCGGCCGCCCTCGGGCCGCGGGACGTCACCGGGCGGCTGCCGATGCGCGACTACCTCGGTCCGGGGCCGGACGGCCGGGGCGGTGATTCGCCCGCCGCGGCGTTCGAGAGCCACCCGGCCATCGCCGTACTGGCCACGGACCAGGACCGGCGCACCGACTGGCTGCGGGCCGGGCAGGCGCTGGAACACGTACTGCTGCTGGCGACCTCGTACACGGTCCGGGCATCCCTGCTGCACCAGGCGCTGGAGTGGTCGGATCTGCGGTGGTCGCTGAGCGACGCCCACCGGATGTCCGGCCATGTGCAGATGCTGATCCGGCTGGGTTACGGACCGGTCGGGCCGGCCACTCCGCGCAGCGGGGCGGCCGAGACCCTGGACGGGGGCCGCTGAGGCGGCACGACCAGGGCGAGGGCGACACGCCTCCCGCTTACCGTTCCGGCAGCGGTACGCCCCACACCAGGCGGGTGCCGCCGCCCGGCGGCTCGGCGAGTTCCAGCTCACCGCCGAGCTTCTCGGCGCGCTCGGCCATGTTGCGCAGTCCGCTGCGGCGGCCGCCCTCGGGGATGCCCATCCCGTTGTCCGTGACCATGAGGGTCAGCCGCCCGGCCGCCACGACCAGCGAGATCTCGGCGGCGTCTGCCCGTGCGTGCCGGGCGATGTTCGACATCGCCTCGGCCAGGACGGCGACCATGTCGTCCGCGACGGTGCGCGGCACATCGGTGTCGACCAGGCCCTCGGTGCGCAGCGAGGGGGTGAAGCCGAGCGCGGGCACGGCCTCCTCGATGGTCTTGGCGGTACGGACCCGCAGCCCCTGGACGGCGGGGCCCGCCTCGTGCGAGCGCAGCCCGAAGATCGTCGAGCGAATGATCTTGATGGTGTCGTCCAGGTCGTCCACCACCCGCAGCAGCCGTTCGGAGCCCTCCGGGTGCTGGACGAAGCGCAGCGTGGACTGCAGCGTCATCCCGGCGGCGAAGAGCCGCTGGATGGCCAGGTCGTGCAGATCGCGGGCGATCCGGTCGCGGTCCTCCAGCAGTGCGAGCTGCTCCGCGTCGCGCCGCCGCTCGGCCAGTTTCATCGCGATGGCCGCCTGGCCCGCGAAGCCCAGCAGGGTGTCGGTCTCGATCTGGGTGAAGGCGGGGCTGTCCGCCATGCGGGCCAGCGAGAGCACCCCGCCCACTCCGTCCCTCGTCCGCATCGGCACCGCGACGGCCGGGCCGAGCCCCTCCCAGCGCTGGGGGCCGACGGTGATCCGCGGGTCGTTCTGGACATCGGTGCTGGTGACCGGCTCGGAGGCGGTGAAGGCCGCCCCGCCGAAGGTGCCCCGGCGCGGCAGCACCAGACCGCGGTGGGCCTCGGCGTCGGTCCCCGCCGCGAGTGCGACCTGCAGCTCGTCGGTGCCGGCCACCGGCAGCATCAGCACGCCGAGATCGGCGGAGAGGATCCGGCGGGCGTGCTCGACGATCAGCTCCAGGACCCTTGTCTCGTCCACTCCGGACAGCAGGCTGTGGGTGACCTCGGCGTTCGCCTCCAGCCAGCGCTGGCGGTGCTGGGCCTCCTCGTACAGCCGGGCGTTCTCGATGGCCACTCCGGCGGCCACGGCGAGGGTGGACAGCACCGTCTCGTCCTCGCCGTCGAACTCCTCAGCGCCGCGCTTCTCGGCGAGATAGAGGTTGCCGAAGACCTCGTCGCGCACCCGGATGGGCACCCCGAGGAAGGAGCGCATCGGCGGATGGTTCGGCGGAAAGCCGTAGGAGGCCGGATGCTCCGAGAGTTCGGCCAGCCGCAGCGGCTGGGGGTGGCGGATCAGCTCCGCCAGGAGGCCGGACGGCAGATGCCCGATCGCCTCGATCCGCTCCTTGTCGACGCCAACCGGCAGGAATTCGGCCAGCCGCTGATCCTCGCCGATCACCCCCAGCGCGCCGTATTCGGCGTCCACGAGCACCACGGCGGCCTCGACGACCCTCTGCAGCACATGCGAAAGGTCCAGCTCCCGGCCCACCGACAGGACGGCTTCCAGCAGGCTGTGCACCCGGTCCTGGGTGCCGCGCACCCCGTCGATGCGCAGCTGCAGCTCCTCCAGCAGCTCGTCCAGCCGCAGCTGGGGCAGGGACTCCGTACTCCTCGCGCTCTCCATACCCACGGTGCCTCCGTCGGCCTCACCGCGCCCGGCGCGGCATTCCGCACGGCCCTCACTCTCTTCACGGTAGCCGCGCTCGGCCGACGGTGAGTCGGTCGGAACATCTTGGCGGGAGAGGACACGTTGGCTAATGTGCGGGCCTGTTCACTCTGGAGCGTTTCCACACCCACAGAAGGGTGGACCACCAGATGTCCCGACGCCTCCGTCGTCGTCTCCTCCTCTCCCGCTTCTCCCGGCCACCCCGGCCGCCCCGGATCTTCCGGATCTCCCGGCTGGCCGCCTTCGCCCTGGCCCTCGCGCTCGCCGCCCCCGCCGCCCCGGCGGCAGCGGCGAATCCCCCCGATCCGCCCGCGGATGTGTACAAGCTGCTGGAAGACCCCGAGGTCACCTCGGTCGGCCAGGAGCCCGCCCATGCGCGGCTGACCCCGTACGCCGACACCGCCGGCGCCCTCGACGGCGGCTCCGGGAGCCGCTGGACCGCCTCGCTCGACGGCAGCTGGAAGCTCCATATGTCCGACCGCCCCGAGGAGGTGCCGAAGGACTTCTTCACCGAGGGCTATGACACCTCCCGCAGCGGCTGGCGCACCGTGAACGTGCCGCACACCTGGCAGACGGACGGTCTCGACCATCCGGTGTTCCGGAACATCCCCACCGAGATGTATCCGGACGCTCCCCCGAAGGTCCCCCATGACGTCAACCCCACCGGCGCCTACGTCAAGACCTTCGAGCTGCCGAAGAGCTGGGAGAAGCGGCGGACGTTTCTGCGCTTCGAGGGCGTCACCAGCGGCTATCTGCTGTGGGTGAACGGCTCCTACGCCGGCTATGACCAGGGCGGCTACACCCCCGCCGAGTTCGATATCAGCGACCGGCTGCACCCGGGCCGCAACACCGTCGCGGTGCAGGTGCACCGTTGGGGTTCGGGAGCGCATCTGGAGGACTACGACCAGTGGCGCTTCTCGGGCATCTTCCGCTCGGTCGGGCTGTACTCCACCCCTGCCACCTATCTGCGGGACATCACGGTCAAGACCGATCTGGACGCCCGGTACCGCGACGCCCGGCTGACCGCCGAGGTCGAGGTGGCCACCAAGGGCCCGCGGCGCGCCACGGATGAGCGCAAGGTCCTCGGCACGCTCTACGACCGGCGCGGGCGCAAGGTGACAACGATGTCGGGAACGGTGGACGGTGGCAGCGGGTCCACCACCCTCACCGCCGATGTGGCCAATCCGGCCAAGTGGACCGATGAGACGCCCGACCTCTACACCCTCGTGGTCCGGCTCACCGGCGCCGATGGCACGGTCACCCACACCACGGCGCAGCCGGTGGGCTTCCGCAAGATCGAGATCAAGGACAGACAGCTCCTCGTCAACGGCGAGCGCATCCTCATCAAGGGCGTCAACCGCTCCGAGACCGACCCCGGCACCGGCCGCCACGCCACCCGTGAGCGCACCGCCTCGGACGTCTCCCTGATGAAGCAGCTCAACGTCAACTCCGTGCGCACCTCCCACTACCCCTCGGATCCGTACCTCTACGAACAGGCCGACGCACGTGGCCTGTGGATCGACGACGAGGTGGACATCGAGACCCATCACCACGACGCCTGCCCGGACGACTGCCTGGCCGAGCGGCCCGAGTGGCAGGCCGCGTTCATGGACCGTCTCACGGCGATGTACGAGCGGGACAAGAACCATCCCAGCGTGCTGATGTGGGACACCGGCAACGAGGCCGGACTGGGCAAGGCCCACTACGCGATGGCCGACTTCCTGAACCGCGAGGACCCGGCCCGACCGGTCTACCACCAGCCCAACAGCCCGGACGGCGACGCCCCGTTCGCCGATGTGTGGGGCCCGCGCTACCCCTCCCCCTCAGGTCTGGAGGAGAAGGCGAAGGCCACCACCAAGCCCATCATCATGGGTGAGTACGCCCACGCCATGGGCAACTCGCTCGGCAACTTCCGCGAGTTCTGGGATGTCGTACGCAAGTATCCCCAGGTCCAGGGCGGCTACATATGGGACTGGGCGGAGCAGAACATCACCCAGCCACTGCTGACCACCCCGGACACCTCCGGCAACGACATCCTGTCGTACGTCTCCGGGAAACCCGATCTGGTGGCGGGCCACCGGGGCAAGGCGCTGGAGCTGTCCGGACTGGACGACTTCGTGGAGGTCTACCGCGACCCGAAGCTGGACGCGGTCTCAGACGCGCTCACCCTGGACGCCTGGGTGAAACCCGCCGACTGGACCGGCTCCTTCACCGTGATCGCCAAGGGCGACCACAGCTATGCGCTGAAGATGCGCGACAAGGACACCCTGGAGTTCTTCGTCTACGGAGACGGGGACTGGCACACGGTCGCGGCCGATGTCCCCGACGGCTGGTACGGCTCATGGCATCGCGTCTCGGGCACCTTCGACGGCCGGACGCTCCGGCTGCTCATCGACGGGAAGCAGACCGCGTCGGCCGACTGGACCGGCACCGTCGGCTCCTCCGCGCAGCCGGTGAACATCGGCCGCAACCCGGAGACCGACCAGGAGAACATCCGCACCCGGATGGCACACGGCACCGTCGACCAGGTCCGCGTCTACCACAAGGCGCTGAGCGCCGATCAGCTCGCCGCCGACCCCAGCGGGGACGCGGTGCTCGCGCTCGACTTCGACCGGTTCGACCGGAAGGGGGAGTTCCTGTCCTATGGCGCCGGGACCGGCGGGGTCGACGGGGTGGTCTCCTCCGACCGCACCGTCCAGCCCGAGGCCCGCGCCATGGCGGCGGTCCACGCCCCGGTCCGCATCTCGGGTGACGAGGCCCGCGCGGGGCGGATCGAGGTGCGCAACGAGCGGTCCTTCACCGGCACCGACGACCTCCGGCTGCGCTGGCGTATCACCGAGGGCGCCCGCACCCTGGCCCGGGGCGGCCGCGCGCTCGGCCTGGCCCCCGGTGAGCGGGCCACCCTCCAGCTGCCGAAACCGCCCGCCAACCCCGAGGACGCCGACCGGCAGTTGACCGTGGAGGCGGTGCGGGCCACGGACACGGCCTGGGCGAAGGCGGGCGACCGGGTGGCGGTCGAGCAGTTCGACATCGGCGGCCGGCAGCTCGCGGGCACGGTACCGGCGCGGGCACCGGGGAAGGTGAAGGCCACCACGTCCGGCGGCCGCCTCACCGTCACCGGCGAGGGCTTCTCGTACGGCTTCGACCGGGCCGGCGGCGAGCTGGTCTCCATGAAGTCCGGCGGCCGGGAGCTGCTCGGCTCCGGCCCCGAGCTGGACGCCTGGCGCGCCCCGCTCAGCAATGAGATCGGCTCCGAGGAGGGGCCCTGGCGCGAGGCGGGCCTGGACCGGCTGCGCACCGAGCCGGGCAAGGTCACGGTGGACGAGCGGGACGGCGAGGTCGTCGTCACCGTGCCCTCCTCCGCCGCCGCGCCCGGCGTGCAGGACTCCTCGTTCGCCCAGACCCTGCGGTACACCGTCAGCGGCACCGGGGAGCTGCGCCTCGATCACCGCGTCGAGGCCCGGGGCGCGGCGCGCACGGTGCCCTATCTGCCCCGCATCGGGCTCTCGCTCCGGCTGCCCGACCGCTACGACCGGTTCACCTGGTACGGGCGCGGGCCGCAGGAGAACTACAACGACCGCGAAGACGGCGCCCCCGTGGGGGTGTACTCCACGGACGTGGACGAGCAGTTCGCCGGTTACACCAAGCCGCAGGACTACGGGAACCACGAGGACGTCCGCTGGGCCTCGCTGTCCGACGGCAGCGGCGGGCTGCTGGTGTCGGGGGACTTCTCGGCCGGGGTGACCCCCTACACCGGGATCGACCGCGCCGCCTATCCGTTCGCCCTCCGCAAGGACCCGGGGGGCAACACCCTGCACCTGGACCACGCGGTCAGCGGTGTGAGCGAGACGTTCCACACCGTGCTGCCCCAGTACCAGGTGCGGCCCGCCAAGGAGTACGCCTACACCCTGCGGCTGCGCCCGCTGACCGGCGCCGAGGCCCGCACCGGCACCCCGCGCGGCCCGGTGGTCTGCGCCCCCGAGGCCAAGCTCACCGCCGCCGACACCACGGTGGCGGCGGGCGAGTCCACCTCGGCCGAGCTGACCGTCACCAACCCGTGCGACACCCCGCTGCACGACGTCACTGCGGCCTTCGGCCTGGCCGAGGGGTGGACCGCCGAGCCCGGCACCCTCGACGTCGGCGACCTCGCGGCGGGCCGGACCGCGACCGTACGGACCGAGATCACCCGCGGCGAGGGCACCCCGGACGGCCTGCGGCCCGCCGTCGCCGACGTCCGCGCCACCTCGGCCGGTGGCGCGCGGGTGAGCGGCTCGGCGTCGGCCGAGATCGACGGCACGCCTCCCCCGCCGCGCGGCGACGTGGCGGTGTCCACGCTCGACTTCCTCACCGCGGACAACGGCTGGGGCCCGGTCGAACGCGACCACAGCAACGGCGAGTCCGCCCCCGGCGACGGCAAGACCCTGACCGTCGGCGGCACGACCTACGAGCGCGGCCTCGGCACGCACGCCGATGCGACGGTCGAGGTCTTCCTGGGCGGCAACTGCTCGTCCTTCACGGCCGACACGGGCCTGGACGACGAGGTGGGCGCCGACGGCAGCGTCGTCTTCGAGATCTACGCCGACGGCCAGCGGGTGTACCGCGGTGAGACGGTGCGCGGCTCGGACGCGGCCGTACCGGTGAAGGCCGACGTCGAGGGCGCGCAGCGGCTCCGGCTGCGGGTCACCGACGGCGGCGACGGCAACGCGCATGACCACGCCGACTGGGGAGCGGCCACGGTGCGCTGCGGAACGGGAGGAACGGGATGACCTGAGGGCGGATGGCCGCGGGCCCCGGTCACGCGCCCCCGGGGCCCGCGCCGTCCGTCCCCTGGAGCAGCTCCTCGAGCCGGTCCAGGAAGACCCGCTGCTTCGTCACCATCTTCCGGCGGGCCTCGTCCGGGCCGAACCAGGCGACCCGGTCGATCTCGGGGAACTCCCGCATCCGGCCGGACCCCTTCGGCCACTCCATGGTGAACGTGCCGGGTGTGATCCGCTCCGGGTCCAGATCGCCCGCGAGCGCCCAGACGGTGACCTCCTTGCCCCCGGTCTGCGTCACGGAGCCGAGCGGAATCGGCTCACCACCGGGCGGGGGCACGCCGAGCTCCTCCTCGAACTCCCGGCGCGCGGCGGCCTCCGGGGTCTCGTCCTCGTCGTACTCCCCCTTGGGCACCGTCCAGGCGCCCGCGTCCTTGGCGGCCCAGAACGGGCCTCCCATATGGGCGAGCAGCACCTCGATGGCCGGACCCGCCGGGCCCGTACCGCGGTACAGCATCAGTCCGGCGCTGCGCTTACGCGTCACAGCGCCCAGTGTGCGCCCACCCCGCCGGAGTGGAGCGCCGGGCTCGCCGGGTCAGCCCTTGCGGGCGTAGCCGAGGTAGGTGACCAGCGGCCGGGCGTCCGGGGCCAGGACGAAGTCGACGATCGGCGGGATCTGCTCATCGCTGATCTGCCCCTTGCGGCGCGCCATGGTGGCCTTGACCAGGCTGCGCGGGTCCTTGGGCTTGAAGTCGCAGATGTCCTCGTTGCGCAGCCCCTGCCGGTCCAGGGCGGCGGTCAGTTCGGCGGGGGTGCGCAGCCGCGCCGCCGTGTAGCGGCCGGCCGGCATGATCCGGGTCATCGGGACGCGCTGGAAGGCGCCGAGGTAGATCAGCCGGGAGAGCAGGGTGCGGTTGACGGTGTCGTAGATCAGCACACCGCCGGGCCGCAGCACTCGGGCGGCCTCCGCGAGCACCCGGTCCAGCTCCGAGGTGATCTCGAAGGTGTCCGCGTAGTAGGCGAGGTCGAACGTGCCGTCGGCGAGGCCTAGTTGCTCGGCGGGCGCGGTGCGGTACTCGATCCCGGGGTACTCACCCCCGCCCGCCTCGCGCGCCATCTCGGTCGCGGTGGCGGAGGGGTCGACGGCGACGACCTCGAAGCCGAGACCGGCCAGCCCGCGGGCCAGCAGCCCGCGGCCGCTGCCCACGGCCACGGCGCGGCTTCCGGGCGCGGAGAGGTCCGCGCTCTTGAGGGTGGTGCGGACGTACTCCAGGCGGCTGTCCTGGAAGGTGATGGCCCGGATCTGCCGGCCGTCGACGGCCTCGGGCGACCGTGAGTCCAGTTCGATGTGCGGGGCGGCGGCCATCGTCTTCTCCCTCACGGGTGGCGGATTCACCGGTGCCTGGGGAGGCCCGGACGGGCTCGCCCGGTTCCCCGAGGAAACCTAACATCCTTAAGTTCCCTCAGGGAACTCGGCTAGGGTTGTGTCATGACCCGTACTCCGCTCGCCGATGTGGCCTGCTCGATCGCCCGCGCCACCGATCTGTTCGGCGACGCCTGGACAGCGCTGATCATGCGGGATGTGCTCACCGGCGTCACCCGCTTCGACGATCTCGCCCATGACCTGGGCATATCGCGGAAGATCCTGGCCGCCCGGCTGTCCCGGCTGGTCGAGGAGGGGGTGCTGGTCCGGGAGCCATATCAAGAGCGGCCGCCACGTGAGCACTATCGCGCCACCTCGAAGGGCGAGGAGCTCTATCCGGTGCTGCTCGCCCTGATGGAGTGGGGCGACCGCTGGTACGCGGGCGCCGCCGGGCCGCCGGCCCGGATCCGCCATCTCGGCTGCGGCCGGGACACCACACCGGTGTCCGCGTGCGCCCACTGCGGGGAGCCCCTGACGGTCGGCAACACCACCCAGCTCCCGGGCCCCGGCGGGCGCACCGGACCCGGCACCCGGGTGCTCGGGCCACTGCTCGCCGCACGGGAGGACACCCCGCAGACCGGGCGCCCGGCGACGGTTTGAGCGAACGGCACGGGGCACTCGGCACGGCAGCCGGGCATCCGACCACGAGGAGCGCCGACCATGCGCTACGAAGAACTGACGGGCCTGGTCCAGGCCCGGGCCCAGCTCCCCGACCGGCAGTCGGCCGAGCGGGCCATACGGGCGACGCTCGAGACCCTCGCCGAGCGCATCCCGGGCGGGCTGGCGGACCATATGGCGGCACAGCTGCCGCAGGAGGCGGGCGAGCCCTTGCGCCGGGTCGCCGCCGCACACGAGGGCACGCCCGAGGAGCGGGCGCACCGGCGGGACCACGGCGAGCGGTTCGACCTCACCGGTTTCGCGGGCCGGGTCGCCTGGCGCACCGAGCACACCGAGGAGGAGGCGCTGCGCGAGGCGGCCGCCTTCTTCGAGGTGCTGGACTCGGCCGTGGACCCGGAGCTGATGGAGAAGCTCTACGGCGTGCTGCCGAGCGACATCCGGGAACTGCTGCCGGAGGCGCGGGCCGAGCAGAGCTGGAGAGAGCGCCCCTAGGTTCCGAGGGCCGGTGCGAGCGGCTCACTCCGCCTCCCCCGGGTGGCCGGGGTGGCCGTGGCGCGGTGGCGGGCTCGGCTCGGCCGCCGTCTGCGGCGTCACCGGCGATCCGCCGCGCGGCGGATCCGGCCGCTCGGGGAGCGGCTCGGCGCCCGGCTCGCCGGGCGAGGGGGTGGCGCCGCGCTCCAGCTGGCGCAGGCGCGCCGTGACCACCTCGACGACCGGACGGCGGTCGGCATGGGAGCGCTCGTACTCCAGCAGCTTCCGCAGCCGCTCCTCGGTGAGGGCGCGGATGCGGTGCCGCAGGGAGCCGAGCGGCAGATGGTCGTAGTCGGCGAGCGGCAGGTCGTCGTGGCTGGTCATCCGTCCTCCCTCCTCCCCCTCCGGGGCCCGTGCGGCGAGCGGGTACCCCCGCGCGTACGGCGAAAACGACATAATGGGCGAGGGTGGCAGGAAGGGCTGCCGCCCCGCCGTGCACAACGGGGGGAGCAGTGCAGGGCGGCAGCGGCCGAGCCGGGAGGACTCGGCCGAGCCGCGGGGGCGTGGGATGTTCCCGGCGGCTCATCGGCGTCTACGGACCCCATCGGTGCCCTGTTCACCTTTTGTCCGATGGTGAGCACCGGCCGCGCCCCCGGTGCCCGGGGCGGTCCGGATCCCGGCCAAGGTCCGCGGACTGCCGTGGCGTGATCGTCTGTCAGGCTGTCCCCATGCCGACCACCACCGTGTCCGAGCTCGTCGACGAACTGCTCTCCGGGACCCGCCCGCTGCCCATCATCTCCGCGGGCGTCCCCGTCCTCCGGCAACCGGCCTTGCCGTACGAGGGCCAGCTGGCCACGGATCAGCTGGACCGGCTGTTGACGGCGATGCGGGAGACGATGCACTCCGCGCCCGGGGTGGGGCTCGCCGCCCCGCAGATCGGTGTGCCGCTGCGGCTTGCGGTGATCGAGGACCCCGCGGAGGTGGCGGCCGAGGTGCGGGAGGTACGCGGCCGGGTGCCGCAGCCGTACCGGGTGCTGGTCAATCCCGCTTACGAACCGGTCGGCGACGGCCGGGCGGCGTTCTTCGAGGGGTGCCTGAGCATCCCCGGCTGGCAGGCCGTGGTCAGCCGCCCGGACCGGATCCGGCTGCGCGGGCAGGACGAGACGGGGCGGGAGCTGGACGAGGAGTTCACCGGCTGGCCCGCGCGGATCGTCCAGCACGAGACCGACCATCTCGACGGCGTCCTCTATCTGGATCTGGCCGAAACTCGTTCCCTGTCCTCGGCCCAGGCCGTCAGCGACTACTGGTCCCAGCCCACCCCCGCCACCGCCGCCCACTCGCTGGGCTTCCCGCTCGGGAGCACCGCTGGCACCAATGACACCGGCGGCACCGGCGCTATCGCTCCGTAACCACGGGCCGACCAGCGGCATGTGTTCGTCATCGACTGGCAGTCGACGAATCACCACACGGACACTGTGACGTACGTCGCCACGGCAAGACTGGTGAACGCCTGCAGTGCGCGCCGCCTCAGCGCACCGCACGGCGAGTGAGGCGTTTCTTCCGCTCTTCCCCAGTCCCCACCGCTCCTGACTTCCCTTGAACGGAGAACAGGAATGCCCGTGCTCACGACGTCCTCGACGACGGCGGCCACCAACTCGTACGTCACCTCGATCGCCCACACCCAGGAGCAGATCCACGCCGCGCAGCGGCTGCGCTACCAGGTGTTCGGCGAGGAGAGGGGCGGCCGGCTGGACGCCGCGGTCGACGGCCGCGACGTGGACGAGTTCGACGAGGTCATGGACCACCTGATCGTCACGGACACGTCGACGGACACCGTGGTCGGCACCTACCGGCTACTTCCCCCCGGGCGCAGCGAGCGGCTCTACTCGGACACCGAGTTCGATCTGCGCGGCCTTCCGGCCGAGGTCCGCTCGTCCATGGTCGAGACCGGCCGGGCCTGTGTCCACGCCGACCACCGCACGGGCGCGGTCATCAACCTCATGTGGGCCGGTCTGGCCCGCTATGTGCTGCTGTCCGGCCATCGCTACCTCGCGGGCTGTGCCTCGGTTCCGCTGGCCGAGGGCGAGGGGGCGGCCGCCAACGCCTGGCTGCTGGGCACCACCAAGCACGCCGCCCCCGCCGAGATGCGGGTCCACCCGCTCGACCCGTGGATACCCTCGCGTCCGCTGGACGGCGAGCCCAGCTACGCGGACCTGCCGCCGCTGCTCCGTGGCTATCTGCGGGTCGGCGCCTGGATGTGCGGCTCCCCGCAGCACGACCGGGCCTTCAACGACGCCGACTTCTTCGTGCTGCTGGACACCGAGGAGATGAACGACCGCTACCGCCGCTACTTCCTGGGTGAATCCCAGTGACCGACGCGGCCGCGATGAGTCTGCCCGAGCACGCCTGGGCGGGCTGGTCCCCGTGCACTCCCGGCTGTGTCTCGCACGCCGCCGACCGCGTCCCGGCCACCCGGGGCGCCCGGCGGGCCGCGGTCTTCGTCCGGGCGGTGATAGGCGCGATGCTGTCCGGTCGGCGGCTCGCCGAGCCCGAGACGCTGCGGGCGCGGGCGGCGGCACTGCTGGACTCCCTCGGCATCCGGCTGGAGGTGACGGGCGACAGCACGCTCAGCGCGCCCGGCGGCACCGGCACGCTCGTCGTGGCGAACCACATCTCCTGGCTGGACATCCTCGCGCTGCTCGCGGTGGAGCCCGTGGTGATGCTGGCCAAGCGGGAGATCGCGGGCTGGCCGCTGATCGGCTCGCTGGCCACCCGCGCCGGAACGCTGTACATCGACCGCGGCTCGCTGCGCGAACTCCCCGACACCGTACGGGAGATGGCGGCCCGGATGCGTGACGGCCAGTCGGTGATGGCCTTTCCGCAGGGCATCACCTGGTGTTCGGGCACGGGCGGCAGCTTCCGGCGGGCCACCTTCCAGGCCGCGCTGGACGCGGGCGCGCCGGTGCGTCCGGTGACGCTGGAGTACGTCCAGCACGGCGCCCCGACCACGGTGGCCGCCTTCGTCGGCGAGGACGACTTCGGCGGCTCGCTGCGCCGGGTGCTGCGCGCCGACGGGCTCATGGTGCGGGTGGCCGTGCACCGTGCGCTGCGGCCGATGCGGGACGTCGACGACCGGCGCCGGGTCGCGGCACAGGCTCAGGCGACCGTCGGCGGGGCGCGGTTGCCCCTGCATCAGGAGATCCCCGCCCTCGAACTGGCACGCTGAGCCCCTCCGCTCCGGGCCCTCCGTTCCGGGCGCTGCGTCCCGGGCCCTGCGTCCCGGGCGCTGCGTCCCGTCCAAGGACGGCACCCGGGGCCGTGCTCAGCCCTCCGTCCGCCGGTCCTTGACCCGGCGGATCTTGCCCACGGAGCGCTCCAGCGTCTCCGGGTCCACGACCGCCACCTCGACCGTGAGCCCCACCCCGTCCTTCACTCCCCGCGCGATCGCCGCCGCGGCGGCCGCGCGCTGCTCGGGGCCGACGCCGGAGCGGGCCTCGATCCGCACCGCCAGGTGGTCCATCCGGCCGCGCCGGGTCAGCTCGAGCTGGAAGTGCGGGGCCACCGCCGGGACCCGCAGCACGATCTCCTCGATCTGGCTGGGGAAGACATTGACCCCGCGCACGATGAGCATGTCGTCACAGCGGCCGGTGATCTTCTGGATGCGCCGGAAGGCGGGGCGGGCGGTGCCGGGCAGCAGCCGGGTCAGATCGCGGGTGCGGTAGCGGATGACGGGGAGCGCCTCCTTGGTGAGGGTGGTGAAGGCCAGCTCCCCCTCCTCGCCGCCGGGCAGCACCGCGTCGCCGAGCGGGTCGACGATCTCCGGGTAGAAGTGGTCCTCCCAGACGTGCAGCCCGTCCTTGGTCTCCACGCACTCCTGGGCCACACCGGGGCCGATCACCTCCGAGAGCCCGTATATGTCCACCGCGTGGATGTCCATGCGCTCCTCGATCTCCCGGCGCATATCCTCCGTCCAGGGTTCGGCGCCGAAGATGCCGACCTGGAGGGAGGTGGAGCGGGGATCGACGCCCTGCCGCTCGAACTCGTCGAGCAGCGTCAGCAGATAGGAGGGCGTGATCATGATGATCTCGGGCCTGAGGTCCTGGATGAGCCGCACCTGCCGGGCGGTCATGCCCCCGGAGGCGGGGATGACGGTGCAGCCGAGCCGCTCGGCGCCGTAGTGGGCGCCGAGGCCGCCGGTGAACAGGCCGTAGCCGTAGGAGATGTGCACCTTGTGGCCGGGCCGGCCGCCGGCCGCGCGGATCGAGCGGGCGATCACCTCCGCCCATACCGCCAGGTCGTGCTCGGTGTAGCCGACGAGGGTGGGGCGGCCGGTGGTGCCGCTGGAGGCGTGGAGCCGCCGCACCTCGCCGTGCTCGACGCCGAACATCCCGAAGGGGTACGTGTCGCGCAGATCGTCCTTGGTGGTGAAGGGGAACCGGGCCAGGTCCTCCAGGGCGCGGCAGTCCTCGGGGCCGACCCCGGCCTCGCGGAACTTCTTGCGGTACAGCTCGACATGGTCGTACGCATGGCGCAAGGTGGCGCGCAGCCGGGTGAGCTGGAGCGCCCTCAGCTCCTCGGGGCTCATCCGCTCGGCGTCGTCGAGCGGAGCCACGCTCAGGGATTCCGCCATGGGCCGTCCACCACCTCCGCTTGCCGACCGAACATTCGGTCACCGTTCGGGCGCGGTCCAGTAATCCAGCATCCGACCTGGCTGTCAAGGGTCAGGACAGCCCGGCCGCGCCGGTACGCACCCGGCCGGGCGCGGAAGGGTGCGAGCGGGGTGAACGATCGGCTCCGCCCCTCCGTATCCGTAGATGCGGTGGACGCAGCCGCGACCCGGGACCCGATACGAGAGGGCCTTCCATGTACGACGCCGCCGACGCCCAGCACCCGCTCCGGACCGCCGACCGCCCCCCGCGCCGCCATGGCCCGCGCGCGGTGGCGGTCGCCGCGGCGGTGGGCGCGCTGCTGACCGTCACCGGATGCGGCGGCGGGGACGGTAAGGCGGACGCCAAAGCGGAGACCGGGGGGAACGCCGCCCGGCCGAGCGCGAGCACCGCGCCCAAGGCCGCGCGGGTGGAGCAGCTCGCCTCGGCCGTCGGCTGCGAGCCGCAGTTCACCACCAAGGTGGACGACTACCGCCAGGCCGTCTGCAAGACGGCCAAGGGCAAGTTCGTCTTCCTCGACTTCGTCACCGCCAAGGGCCAGCGCGACTGGCTGGAGACCGCGCAGATGTACGGCGGGGTCTATCTGGTCGGCAACCGCTGGGTGCTGTCGTCCTCGCCCAGGAAGAACATGGAGACGCTCCGGGACGAGTTCGGCGGCACCATCGAGGAGGACACCTCCTACGGGGGCGCCTCCCGCGCCCCCCAGTGAGGATCTTTCCCCTCCCCTTCCCGCTACCAAGGGCTTCGCCCCTGGACCCCGCGGCCTGGGGCGGAGCCCCACCACGCGGCGGAGCCGCATATCGATCCCGCGGAAAGGGGCGGACGCCCCGGTCCGGGGCCTGGGGCGGAGCCCCAGTCGAGGGAAGGGGCGAGGAGGGGAGCAGCCCGCCGCAGGCGCCACGATCCCCCGGACACCCCCTACACGTCGGCGAGCGCCCGCAGCGTGGCCGCCTCCCGCGGCAGCAGCCGCTCGTCGTCCCCCGGCACGAACTCCAGCAGGACATCCAGCGGCGGGCCGCCGGACACCGCGGCGCGGTGCCTGAGCAGCCGCTCGAAGGCGCTGCGCCACAGCGGGGCGCGGGCGGTCAGCGGCAGCCGGGTGGTCCCCGGCCACCAGGAGAAGGCGTGCACCGCGGCGACCCGGTCCCCCAGCGCGTCCAGCCCCTTCAATGCCTCGGCGTCGGGCATGTCGACGGGCGGCTGCCAGTAGGTGGCGACCTCGGCGCGGTCCACCTCGTCCAGCAGCCGGAGGGTGTGGTCCGCGCCGTCGGTCAGGGTGTTGCGGTGGAATTCGTAGGCGAGTTCCACCCCCGCGTCCGCGGCGAGCGCGGCGGCGCGCCGGGTGTCCTCGACGACCGCGAGGCGCGCCTCGGGCGGGGTCTCCCGGGTGCCGGTGGCGCCCGCCCAGATCCGGATGCGCGGGGCGCCGAGCGCCACGGCGGAGCGGAGCACCGCGTCGAACTCCTCCGGGTCGCCGCGCCCGGCACGGTAGTAGGAGCCGTACGAGGCGACGGCGAGCCCGGCGGCCACAGTGGCGTCGCGGACCCGCCGGGCAGTGTCCTCGTCGCCCGGCGGCACATGGACGTCACCGCCCCATTCGACGCACTCCAGGCCCGCTCCGGCCACGGCGGCGATCACCCGGTCCGGGTCGAGCCGGCGCAGCGTCACCGAGCAGATGCCGAGCCGCGTCATGCGCCCGCCTCCGTGACGGTGGGCGCGTCGCCCGCGCCGAAGTCCACCACGACGCCTTGGCCGTCCGGCAGCCGCACGGTGACCGCGAGCCCGTTCACCTCTGCGGTGGCGAGATCGGCGAGGGGGGCCGGGTCGCGTTCGCCGGTGAGCGAGGCGAGTGCGACGAAGAGGGTGCCGGCCGGGTCCTCGCCGACGGTGCCGGTGAGTTCGGGGACCAGGGCCCACGGCCCGTACGCGGTGCCCTGCGGCGCCCTGACCGCGGTGGCGCTCTCCCAGCCGTGCAGTCCGAGGAGCTGACCGGTCACCTCTTCCCCGTCCAGCCGTATCTCGGCGCCCTGTTCGGTCTCCGCCGGGGAGCCCGGGGGCAGCGCGATGGCCCAGCCGCTGTGGTGGATCCGGGTCCCGGCGGGGACCCCGACGGCGCGGTGGACGCGCACTTCGAGCCGGCCGCGGACGAGGGTCAGGCTGTCGACGCGGATCGAGGGCACCTTGGGGCCGGCGTCGGGGAAGGCGGGGGTGTGGGAGGAGGCGAGCCAGTCGGGGCCCGCGGCCAGGGGGTGGATGCGCAGCCGGGCGCTGCGCACTCCGCGCACCTCGATGGCGATGTGGTTGTCGGGAGTGTTGTCCGCGCTGGTGGGCCCGGTGCGGGTGGAGTAGGCGAGCCGGGCGTACAGCGGGTCGGCGGGCCCGTGCTCGGCCTCCCAGGGGCGGAGCTTGTAGCTGCCGTGGTTGTGCAGCCGCACCAGCCCGTCCCCGCCCGTGGTCTGGACGAGGAACCCGGCGGCGGGCAGCGCCAGCGCCCGGTCCGGCCCCTCGGCGGGCGCGGCCTCCTCGGTGGCGGTCCACACCGGGTGGTCGGGCGGAAGCAGCAGGGCGAGGAACCCCTTGGAGGCCCAGTAGGGCGAGCCGGGCCCGGAGTAGCGCTGCAGGGTCGCGGCGTGCGGCCCGTACCAGCCCAGGCTCAGCACCCCGTCCTCGGTGAGCGCCCCGCGGTCCAGGAAGTGGCGCAGCGCTCCGCTGAGGATGCGGCGGGTCGCTCCGGGGGCGAGGGGGGTGTGGCCGGTGAGGGCGCCGAGGGCCACCGAGGCGACGGCGGCGAAGCGGTAGGTGAGGGAGCGGCCGTGGTGGATCGGGGCGCCGTCGGCGTCGAAGAGCAGCGAGAAGCCTTCGAGGAAGGTGCGCAGCCGCGGGCCGAGCCGGTCCAGCAGCGCTTGATCGCCGGCCAGATGGGCGTGGAGCAGCGGGTACATGTGCAGCGCCCAGCCGTTGTAGTGGTCGAACGACCGCCCGTCGCCGTCGGAGTACCAGCCCTGGCCCTCGTACCAGCCCTCCAGGAGGCCGAGCCCCCGCTCGATGGCGCGGGCCGTCTCGGCGTCGCCGCGTCCGGCGGACTCCAGGAAACCGGCGACGGTGAGGGGGAAGAGATACCAGTTGTTGGGGGCGGGCTGGTGGCGCAGCGCACCGCGCAGCCACTCCTCGGTGCGGTCCTGGGCGTCGGACGGCAGGGCCTCCCAGGTCCACGGCGCGGTCAGCCGCAGGCCCAGGGCCACGGACGCGGACTCCACCATGGGCTGGCCGTGGGCGCCGTGATGGCCGATCACCGGCCAGGACTCGGCGTCGTCGCGCCCGGGGGTGAGGGTGCCACGGGCGATGCCCGCGGTGTAGCGCTCCAGGAAGCCGTGCTGGTCCTTGCCCGAGGCCCCGGCGGCGCGGAAGGCGGCCAGGAGGAAGGTGCGGGCGAACCCTTCGAGCCCGTCGGAGCGCACCCCGGACCTCGACGGGGGGCCGGGCAGGTCGAACAGGCCCTGGCCGGGAGTGGCGTAGCGGAGGGCAGCGTGCAGCATGCCGTCCGCGGCGGCCTCCCAGTGGGCGCGGGTGTAGCCGGTGTGGGGGCTGAGGGTGCGGTCGTCGGCGGGGAGGAGGAAGGGGAGCTCGGGCATGGCGGGGTGGGCCTCCTGGGGTCGCGGGACGTGAGAGGGCGCGCGGATAGCTGGGGTGGAGGAGGGAGCGGGACGAGGGGCAAGCACGGCAAGGCGGAGGAGGGAGGCGACGCGGAGGGGGCACCTCCCAGCGGTAGCTGGGGGAGTCGTCGACCGACGACAGCGCCGCCAGGCGCCGCCCATCGCCCCGCGACGCCGCCCCACCCATCCGCGCGCCCGCTTACGCCGAGCGGTCGAGGATCTCCGGTCGTACGGGGTGGGCGAAGTCGCGGCCGGTGACGTAGTTCTCGATCTCGCCGATGGCGAGGTCGGCCAGCCGGCGCAGCTCACCGCTCTTGGATCCGGCGATGTGCGGGGTGATGAGCGCGTTGTCGCAGTCGTACAGCGGTGAGGTGGCGGGCAGCACCTCCGGCACGGTGACATCGAGGACGGCGCGGATCCGCCCGGCCACCAGCTCCTCGGTGAGCGCCTCCTGGTCCACCACCGCCCCGCGCGCGGTGTTGATGAGTGTGGCGCCGTCCGGCATGGCGGCCAGCAGCTCCCGGCTGACCAGCCCCTGGGTGGCGGGCAGCAGGGGGGTGTGGACGCTGATGACATCGCTGCCGGCGAAGAGTTCCCGCAGGCCGACCTGGCGCGCGCCGAGTTCCTGCGCCTCCTGAGCCGTGACATACGGGTCGTACAGCCGCACGTCGAGGTCGTACGGGCGCAGCAGCTCGATCACCCGGCGGCCGATGACCGAGGCGCTGAGGATGCCCACCGTCCGGCGGTAGTTGCCCGCGTCCGGATAGCGCTCGTTCCAGTCGATCGTGCGCCGCTCGGCGCGGTAGTCCCGGGCGATGTCCAGGATGCGCTTGTTGGACAGCAGGATCATGGCGACGGTGTACTCGGCGACGGGTACGGCGTTGGCCGCGGCCGCCGAGGAGACCGAGATGCCGCGCTCCCAGCAGGCGTCGGTGATGTGGTGGCGTACGGTGCCCGCGGTGTGGACGACGGCGCGCAGCCGGGGCGCGGCGTCGAGCGCGCGGCGGTCCAGGGGCGGGCAGCCCCAGCCGGTGACCAGCAGTTCGGCATCGGCGAGGGCACGGCGCGCGGCCGGGGTGGTGAAGTCCTCGAGGACGAGGCCGGGATCGAGGTCGAGGAGTTCGGTGAGCCGGTCCATACTTCCGGATCCGAGCACCTGCCGGGCGGAGCGCTCGGCCATGGCCAGGGCGGCTCGGGGGCGGTGGCGGGCGGAGATGTGCGGGTCGGTCACTTCACGCTCCCTGCGGTCAGTCCGGACTTCCAGTAGCGCTGCAGCATCACGAACGCCACGATCAGCGGCACGACGGCGAGCAGTGAGCCGATGACCACGAGAGGGTAGTACTCGGGCGAGACGGTGGCGGCGCTGTTCCAGGTGTAGAGGCCGAGGCTGAGCGGATACAGGTGCTGGTCGGAGAGCATCACCATCGGAAGGAAGAAGTTGTTCCAGATGGCCGTGAGCTGAAAGAGGAAGACGGTCACGAACCCGGGCCCGAGCATCCGCAGGCTGACCCGCACATAGGTCTGCAGTTCGCCCGCGCCGTCGACCCGGGACGCCTCCAGCACCTCGTTGGGCACATAGCCGCTGCTGAGCAGGCGGGCGAGGTAGACGCCGAAGGGGTTGAAGAGCACCGGGATGAAGACTGACCAGAAGGTGTTGACCATTCCGATGTTGGAGGCCACCAGATAGAGCGGCAGGGCCAGCACGGTCGGCGGCACCATGACGCCGGTGAGCACGAGGCCGAACAGCTTCTCCTTGTGCCGGAACTCGTACTTGTCGAAGGCGTAACCCGCGGCGACGCTGATGAGCGAGCCCACCAGGGCGCCGACGACCGCGTACAGCAGGCTGTTGACGTACCACTCGCCGTAGAGCCCGCCGTCCATCGAGAACAGGTCGGAGAGGTTGCGCCCGAAGGAGAAGTCGCCGAAGGAGAGGATGTCGCTGCCGAAGAGGGCGTCGGCGTTCTTGGTGGACGCCAGCAGCAGCCACAGCGCGGGCAGCATGGTGTAGAGGGCGGCGATCAGAACCACCGCGTTGGCGATGCCACGGCTGGTCAGCTTGGAGCGCCCGAAGGGCTTGCCGAGCGGTCTGGCCGGTGGTCCCTGGGGAGCGTTCACGGGGGTGGTGGGTGTGGTCGTGGTCATCACGCTCTCCGTTCCCGGCGGCCCGACCAGCGCGTCACGGCGTACGACAGGACACAGGTGACGATCAGAAGAATGATGGAGGCCGCGGAGGCGAGTCCGTAGTTGTTGCGGCGGAAGGCCGCGTCGTAGATGTACATGTTCGGGGTGAAGCGGGAGTTGACCATCGGGGTGGCCTGGTTCATCAGCATGGGTTCGGTGAACAGCTGGAGCGCGCCGATCAGGGAGAACATGCACACCATGACGACGGAGCCCCTGATGATGGGCACCTTGACCTGGAGCGCGGTACGGATGCCCCCGGCACCGTCGATGGTCGCCGCCTCGATCACCTCACGCGGCAGCGCCTGGAGCGCGGCATAGAAGATGATCATGTTGTAGCCGAGCCCGCTCCACAGGGCGATATTGACGATCGACGGGAGCACGGTGTGCAGACCGAGGAAGTCGACGGTGATATCGGCCTGGGCGAAGAGCTTGATGACCGGGCTGAGCCCCGGGGTGTAGAGGTACAGCCAGATGACGGCCGCGATGATGCCGGGAACGGCGTGCGGCAAGTAGACCAGCATCTGCGCGGTCCGCCGCATCCGCACGAGGCCCGAGTCGAGCAGCAGGGCGAGCGCGAGCGCGCTGATGACCACGAGCGGGACGAAGATCGCGCAGTAGAGGGCGATGGTGCCGAACCCGGAGAGGAAGCTGGGGTCCTGCAGCACCGAGAGATAGCTGCGCAATCCGGTGAAGACGGTGCGCCCGCCGCCGAAGCCGAGTCCCTCGTGGTCCTCGGAGAAGAGGCTGAGGTAGATGGCGTAGCCGACGGGGACCAGGAACACGGCGACGAGCAGCGCCGTGAAGGGGGTCAGCAGAACGGCCGCGGCGACCCTCTGCTGGCGTCGTCCGGTTCTGCGGGGCGGGTCGGCGGCGGCCGCCGATGGCGGCGCCGCCCCTTTCGAGGACATGGCGGTGCTCACGGATTACCTCGGCTCCAACGGGAAGAGGTGCGGCTCGGGGTGGGACGGGAGATGACGGGGCTCAGCGGGTGGTGACCGACAGGCCGAGGCTCTTCAGATCGGGCATCGTCCGGCTCTGGGCATCGCGCAGGGCTTTGAGGATGTCGCCGCTGCCGGCACCCGCCTTCGCGAGCCCGTCGTCACCGGAGCTGGTGGTCGAGGTCATCCGCGGGCCCCACTTCCAGGTGGGCGCGATCCGCTCGGCCTCCTTCTGGAAGAGACCGAAGATGTCCTGGCCGGAGTAGTAGCTGGTGTCCATCTCCTTGCGGGCGACCGGCACCAGGCTGGGCACGGACGGGAAGGCGCTGCTGACGCCGCTGGCGAGCTTGGCCTTCAGGGCGCCGGGGCTGGTCACCATCCAGGAGATGAACTCCATGGCCTCCTTGGGGTGCCGGCTGTCCTTGGTGACCATGAAGGTCGAACCGCCCTGGGTGCTCACCTTGGGTTTCGCCGGATCCCACTGCGGCATCGGCGCGATGGCCCATTTGCCCTTGCCGTCGGGAGTGGACGCCATCATCGAGCCCGCGGCCCAGGCGCCCGCCAGATAGCCGGCCGTCTCCCCGCTGCGCAGATGGGCCCGCCACTGCTGACTGGACCCGGGCTCGACCCGCACCAGGTCGTCGTCCATCATCCGCTGCCAGTAACCGGCGACCTTACGGGTGGGGGCGTCGTCCATGGAGATCTGCCAGGTGTCCCCGACGGTGTCGTACCACTTCGCCCCGGCCTGCCAGGCGTAGCCCGCCATATAGAGGGTGCCGCCGGTGGTGAAGAGGCTGGCGATACGGGACCGGGGCTGGGCCTGCTTGAGCTTGCGGGCCGAACTCTCGAACTCCGCCCAGGTCTTGGGGACCGGGATGTGGTTCTTGGTGAAGATGTCCTTGCGGTACAGGAAGACCATCGGCTCGATGTCCACCGGTACGGCGTAGGTGCGCCCGTCGAAGGTGGTGAGGTCCAGCGCCTGCGGCAGGATCTTTTTGCGTACCGAGTCGGGCATCAGCTTGGTGATGTCCCGGGGCACACCGTCGATGGTGAATCCGGGCAGCTGGGGGTATTCGATGGTGGCGACGTCGGGGGCGTTGCCCGCGCGCGCGGCGTTGCTGAGCTTGGTCCAGCCGCCCTGCTCCCCGGAGGGGACCTGCTGGAACTCGACTTTGATGCTGTCGTGGGTGCGGTTGAACTCGTCCACGACCTCCTGACTTCCACGCAGCGCCGACCAGAAGGTCAGGCGTACGGGACCGTCGCCGACGGCGTCGGATCCGCGGCTTGTGGAACAGCCCGCCAGAACGAGGGCGAGCAGCGTGAGCAGTGCGGTGGTGCCCGCCGTCGCCCGGCGTCCGGTTGCCGAGCGCCCTGGGCGTCTATGACCTGGCATGGGCCCTCCCCTGAGTCAGCGGTGGAGTCAGGGGAATCTTGAGCGCTTGACTGAAAAGCCGTCAATACATCGAACAGAAGAAACTAAAGCGGTCAAACAATCAGAGAAGTGGGGCGGTGGAATCCCGGACCACCAGCTCCGGCAGCAGCTCCAGATGGCGGGCGGCGCCGGCCCACCGCCCGGTCCGCGTCCGCTCCAGCTGGCGGGTCAGCAGCTCCAGCGCGGCCTGCCCGACCTCGCCCTTGGGCGGCGCCACGGCCGTCAGCGCGATCTGCCCCATGTCGGCGACCACATCGTTGTACGCGACCACCGAGCAGTCGCGCGGCACCTCGACACCCGCCTCCCGCAGCCGCTGGACCAGCACCAGCGCGTCCATGTCGCCGTGGATCAGCGCGGCGGTGGCCCCGGCGCGGCGCACCGCCTCCGCCAGGTCGGCCGCGCCCGCGTCACGCGGACGCGGATCGGGCCCGGCGGTGCGCGAACTGAGCATCACCGGGCACCCCTCACGGATGCCACGGGCCGCGGTCTGCGCCGCGAACTCCAACCGGATCACCCGTGCGGTGGGGCTGTCGTCGCGCGCCGCCAGCACGATGCGCCGATGCCCCAGCGAGGTCAGATGCTCGAGCGCCAGATGCACCCCGTGGGCGTGGTCCGAACGCACACAGTCCAGCCCGTAGATGGCGCTGCCCCGGTGGGGCCGGCGCTCGACCAGCACCACCGGGAGCTCCAGGGCGCCGAGCCACGCATGATCCGCCCGCTCCTCCGCCTCGGTGCGCCAGCGCGGCGAGAGCAGCAGACCCCGCGCGCCCGCGTCCAGCGCCTGGCGGACCGCGCGCTCGGTGCCGCGCTCGTCCGCGGCGATGTGCAGCGCGAGTCGCAGCCCGGACTTCTCGGCGGCCTCGCGCGCCGCCTGGACGGCCTCGGTGAGATAGGTGTTGCGCTCGGGGACCACCATGCCGATGGTGTCGCCGGTGGCGGTGGACTCCTGGGCCATCGGCCGCAGCGAGCGCGCCACCCCGTGGCCGCGGCGCACCTCCCCGCGCTGGGCCAGGTCCTCCACGTCCCGCCGTACGGTGACGACGGACACCGCCAGCTCATCCGCGAGATCGGTGATCCGCGCGCTGCCCCGGGCCTCCACCAGTGCCGCGATCCGTGCCTGCCGCTTCCGCGCCGACTCCCGCATGTTCCCCACCCCTGACGCGATCGGCTTTCGTCTGCACTCGAAACACCGCCATAGTAGCGATCATTCGATCAGAAAGCAGTCGGCGGGTGTCCGGAGGGGGTCAGCACTCGGTGACGCCGCGCGCCCGCAGAGCCGTGCGCAGGGCCCGAGTCGCGTAGTACGTCCGCGATTTGATGGTTCCGGGAGGCACCCCGAGCGCACGGGCGGCCTGGCTGACGCTGCGGTCCAGGTAGTGCAGATGCAGCAGCACCTCTCTTTGCGGAGGCGCCAGGTCCGCCATCGCGTCCCACACCAGCTGTGCGGTGAGCGCTTGATCGACCGCGTCCGGCGCGGTCAGCAGCGCCATCTCCGCCTCACCGGCCGTCTCCACCGATCGCTCCGCCTGGTCCTGGTGGCCATCGGTCACCAGGTCACTGACCACGGTGAACAGCCGGTTACGGACGGTCTCGTCCATGGGGCCGACGTCCATGGGGCGCTGCCAGGCGCGGATCGCCACCTCCTGCACGATGTCCTGGGCCCGGTGCCAGTCCCCGCCCAGCATCCGGGCCGCCAGGCGGTGCAGTGCCAAGCCGTGCCGTCGGTACAGCGTCCGTAAGAAGGTGTCGGCGTCGGTCGTGACGGCCGCCGCGCGGTTGTCCATCGTCTCGTTCCCCCCGAGGCTCATGTGTCAATGGCGCGAGCGTAAAAGAAGGGCGACGCCGATTGAGTGACGAAAGTCTGACGTCACATGGCGGCCGGAAGAACGCGGTGCCCGAAACGGGCTCGACTAAGATCCCTAGTTGTGCGATTTACGGTGGTAGGCCCGGTCAGGGCGTGGCGTGACGATGTCGAACTGGAGCTGGGTCCGCCCAAACAACGAGCGCTGCTCGCACTGCTGCTGGTGCGGGCGGGACAGCCCGTGGCGCTCAGCGAAATCGTCGACGTCCTCTGGGCGCAGGATCCGCCGAGCACCGCGGTGAATGTGGTGCACCGCCATGTGGGGTCGGTGCGCCGGCTGCTGGAACCCGGTCTGCCGGCGCGGGCGGAGGGCAGCCGGCTGGTGCGCAGCTCGGGCGGCTACCGGCTGAACGCCGACGCGGACGCGCTGGATCTGCTGCGCTTCCGGGAGCTGAGCGAATCGGCGCGGCGCACCGCCGCCGCGGGCGAGCCGGAGCGGGCGGCCGAGCTCTTCTCACAGGCGCTCGCTCTGTGGCAGGGGCCGACCGCCACCGGAGTCCCCTCCGACATCCAGACCCATCCCGTCTTCTCCGGTGTCGACCGGGAACTTCTGGCCATCGCCAAGGAGGCCGCCACGACGGCACTGGCCTCCGAGGTCCCGGAGCAGCTGCCCACCGTGCTCCAGCAGTTCGCCACCCACCATGCGCTGGACGAGACCCTCCAGGCCCAGCTGATCCGGGTGCTCGCCGCCACCGGACGGCGGGCCGAGGCGCTGGAGGTCTTCTCGACCGCGCGGAACCGGCTGGCCGATCAGCTCGGCGTCCCGCCCGGCCGCGAACTGCGCGCCGCCCATCGCGAGGTGGTGCCCCGGTCGACCCCGGCCCCCGCCGAGCCGGTCCAGCCGGTCCCTCCGGCGGCGGCGCCCGCCCCGGCGGTCCGCCCCGCTCAGCTCCCGCCCGACCTGCCCGCGTTCAGCGGACGCCATGCCGAACTCGCCGGTGTCCATACTCTGCTCCCCGAGGGCGCCGAGGCCGGCTCACCGGGCCCGGTGGTGATCAGCGCGATCGACGGGATGGCCGGGGTCGGCAAGACCACGCTGGCCGTGCACTGGGCCCATCGGATCGCCCATCGCTTTCCGGACGGGCAGCTCTACGCCAATCTGCGCGGCTTCGATCCGACCGGTTCGATGATGTCGCCGAACGAGGCGCTGCGGGCGTTCCTCCACGCGCTGGGGATTCCACCGAACCGGGTGCCCACGGGTCTGGATGCCAAGACCGCGCTGTACCGCAGTCTGCTGGCGGGGCGGCGGATGCTGATCCTGCTCGACAATGTGGTGGACTCCCAGCACGTCCGGCCGCTGCTGCCCGGCTCCCCCGGCTGTCTGACCATTGTCACCAGCCGCAATCAGCTCCACGGTCTGATAGCGAGCGAGGGGGCCCGTCCTCTTACTCTGGGGCCGCTGTCCCCGGCCGAGTCCCATGAGGCGCTGGTCCGGCGGCTGGGCACGGACCGGGTCGCCGCGGAGCCGCAGGCGGTGGCGACCATCGTCCGGCTGTGCGGGCGGCTGCCGCTCGCGCTGGCGGTGGTGGCCGCCCGGGCCGCGACCCGTCCGTCCTTTCCCCTTTCTTCTGTCGCCGCGGAGTTGCGCGAGAGCCAGGGGAACCTCGACGCGTTCGCGGGCGCCGATCCGAGCACCGACGCGCGGAGCGTCTTCTCCTGGTCCTACCGGGCCCTGGACCGGGAGGCCGCCCGGCTGTTCCGGCTGCTGGCCCTGCATCCGGGGCCCGAGGTCTCGGCCGCCGCGGCCGCGAGCCTGGCCGGGCTCCCGCTCCGGGTCACCCGTGCCCTGCTGACCGCGCTCACCCGCGCCCATCTGCTGGTGGAGCAGGCGCCGGGCCGCTACACCTTCCACGATCTGCTGCGGGCCTACGCCATGGAACTGGTCCAGGACCACGACCCGGACGAGATCCGCCACGACGCCCGGCACCGGATGTTCGACCACTATCTGCACACCGCGCGCACCGCCGCCACGCTGCTCGCCCCGCGCCGGACCGAACCGCTGCCCCTGTCCCCGGCCCGGCCCGACGCCGCGCCCGAGCACCTCGGCGGCCAGGACCGCGCCGAGGCATGGCTCTCGGCCGAGCGGGTCGTTCTGCTGTCGGTCGTCGAGCACGCCCGCGACCACGGCTTCCCGTCCCACGCCTGGCGGTTGGCCGTGACGCTGGAGCTCTTCCTGGACCGGCGCGGTCACTGGCAGGAGCAGACCGCCATCCAGCGCACCGCGCTGGGAGCTGCCCGGGCCCTGTCCGATCGGCTCGGCCAGGCGCACAGCCACCGCACCCTGGGGTTCGCCGAGGGACGGCTGGGCCGGTACGAGGAGGGGTGTGGCCATCTGGAGCGGGCGCTGGAGCTGTTCACGGAGCTCGGCGAGGCGGGCGGACAGGCCCGCACCCTGCGCTCGCTGGCCTTCCTGTCCAACAGTCAGAGCCGCTACCAGGAGGCGCTGGACCACTACCGGCCCGCGCTCGACCACTACCGCGCCGCGGCACACCTCAGCGGACAAGCGAGCGTGCTCAACGAGATCGGCTGGACCCATATCCTCCGCGGTGAGTACGAGCACGCGCTGGCCCACTGCCGCCAGGCCGTCGAACTGCACCGGCGGATCGGCGACTCGGCCGGCGAGGCCGCCGCGCTGGACAGCGTGGGGTACGCGTACCACCACCTCGGACGGTATGAGCACGCCCTCACCTCGTACGGCCGGGCGCTCGCCATCTACCGCGAGATCAGCGACCGGTACCTGGAGGCCGACACACTGCACCACCAGGGGGACACGCGCCTGGCCCAGGGCGACCTGGCCACCGCGCTCATCGACTGGCGAGGAGCCCTGGAGATTCTCCAGGAGCTGAACCACCCCGATGCCCGGGTCCTCGACGGCAAACTGGGGCAGTACCGGCAGTCACCGCATCCGGCCTCGGCTCTCAGCGGATGACGGGGCCTGGTGGGCGTGGTCTTCCGCGCTGTCGCATCCACGGCGGGGCGCCTCCGGGTCGTCGGGACGGTGCGCGGCGGGCCGCTGGGGCGCGGCCGGGCACCGGGTTCTCCCTGCCGTACGTACGGGCCCGGTGAGTTGCTCAACCAGGCGGGAAAAAATTTCTCAACTGCCCCGCGGATCGCGGCCGCGCAGGGTAGCAGCTGGAAGTGATCTCTGTCCCGGCTTTATTCACTGGTGATGAGGTCTCCACGACCGAGCCACACGAGGTACTAGCGTCCGGTGTCACTCCGAACCAAGGAGGGCGCTGTGCCACCAGCAAAACTCACCAGACCCATCGCCTCCAGCCGAACCATCGGCACCGGCCTCATCATTGGGGCGCTCGCCGTCACACTGGCGGCGATCCTCATCCCGGTGTCGCTGTTCGGCGAGAGCAGCGCGGCCCTGCCGCGCAACGGCGTCACGGACGACGGCGGTGGGACGGTCAGCACCCAGTACGGGCCGCTCACGGCCACTGACCGGGACTTTGTCCGCAAAGTCAGGCTCGCCGGAACGTGGGAGCTCCCCGCTGGGCGCCTCGCCCAGGAGCGGGGCGGCCGGGACGCGGTGAAGACCGCCGGTGAGCATCTCATCGAGGGACACACCGAACTCGACCGCCGCTCCGAGGAGGTCGGCCGGGCACTCGGGATCCAGCTGCCCAACCAGCCCAATGCGCAGCAACAGGGCTGGCTGAACGAGATGACCAGCGCCGGCAGCAGCGCCCAGTTCGAGCGGGTGTTCGCAAACCGGTTGCGCGCCGCTCACGGCAAGGTGTTCAACCTTGTGGCGCAGGTGCGAGCCGAGAGCCGCAACTCCATGGTCAGATCTCTGGCCACCAGGGCCAATGCCATCGTTCTCGACCACATCACGGTCCTCGAGGACACCGGGCTTGTCGACTTCGACACCCTCTAACGACTAAGTGAAGTGATCTTATGAGGCAACAGACCCACAAACGCGGGCGGTTCACCAATAAGACCGTCGCCATCGTCGCCGCCCTGGCGCTCGGCGGTGGCGGGGCCGCGATCATCGCCGCCAACGCGTCCGCCCACGGCGACAAGGGCGACTCCGGCCAGAACAACACCGTGGCCGCGAAGGCGGGGACGATCCAGTGCCCCGATGTGGGGCAGAAGCTGAGCGATGTGCCGGAGAAGGCCAGGCCCGAGGTCGACAAGAACCTGGCCGAGCTGGACAACCAGGTGGCCAAGGCCTACCAGCAGATGAACCAGCAGCAGGGTTCGAACGACGCGGTGCTCTCCAAGCTCAACGACGAGCGCTCCCGGACGATGGACAACATCGGCTCGGCCATGGGCGGCGACAACTCCCAGCTGCAGGGGATGAACGACTGCAAGTGGCAGGAGGTCGCCACCCAGGGCGGTCAGCAGCAAGGCGGTCAGCAGCAGGGCGACCAGCAAGGCGACCAGCAAGGTGGTCAGCAGCAGGGCGACCAGCAGGGCGACGACCAGCAAGGTGGCGGCGACCAGGGCGGCGAGGGCGCCAACGACGTGCCCGGCAACGCGGGCGGCCAGGCGGGCAACGGCCCCTCGCAGGACGACTTCGTCGACATCACCAAGGTGCAGCCGAACGTCCAGCAGCCGCCGCAGGCCCAGGAGAACGGCTCCACCGGCACCTTCGCCACCGAGTGCGGCGTCGGCGACCCCGAGCTGCGCAACAGCGACAACGTGATCGTCGCGCCCGGTGTCGGCAACGGCGCCCACCACACCCACGACTACGTGGGCAACGACAGCAACGACGCCTTCGCCAACAACCAGACCTTCGAGCAGGGCGGCACTTCCTGCAAGAACCAGGACGACAAGTCGACCTACTACTGGCCCGTGGTCCGCGCCCAGGACGGCAAGGACGAGGCGGACGCCAATGAGCTCGGCGGTGGCCAGGAGGGCAACGTCGGCACGATCCTGACCCCCACCAGCTCCAAGATCGAGTTCAAGGGCAACGCGCAGAGCAAGGTCACGGCGATGCCGAAATTCCTGCGCATCATCACCGGTGACGCCAAGGCGTTCACCAACGGCGACGCCAACGCCAACGCCTCCTGGAGCTGCACCGGCTTCGAGGACCGGCAGCTGACCGACAAGTACCCGCTCTGCCCCGAGGGCAGCTCCGTCACCCGGACCTTCGACTTCCAGAGCTGCTGGGACGGCCAGAACATCGACAGCGCCAACCACCGTGACCACGTGGCCTTCGCAGGCGAGGACGGCTCCTGCCCCAACGGCTTCCAGGCCATCCCCCAGCTGGTGAACACGATCACCTACGATGTGCCGGCCAACACCCCGTTCGCGGTGGACGGCTTCCCCGAGCAGTTGCACAAGCCCATCACCGACCACGACGACTTCATCAACGTGATGTCGGAGGACCTGATGAACGAGGCGGTGGACTGCATCAACAGCGGCAAGCAGTGCGGCTGATGGAACACGATCACCAGACGCGCGTCGGCCGTGAGGCCGGCGCGCGTCGCGCTGCCACCGCGCACTTACACGAGGCCGCGGACGACGACGCGGCCACCGACACTCCGGCGGCGGGACATCCGGACACCGAGGGGCTCCAGGGCCGGGGACATACCGACCGCCCGGTCCGTACCGCCTCGGACCACGAGCTCACCCGGCAGTTGACGGAGGGCTACCGGTCGGGCAGCAGCAGCCCGGCGGCGGGCGACCTGCTCTACCGCCGCCACCACGCGGCGACCCTGCGCTACGCCCTGACCTGCTGCCGTGACCCGCATGACGCCGAGGACCTGGCCTCCGAGGCGTTCTTCCGCACCTTCCAGGCCGTTCGCGCCGGGGGCGGACCCAGGGGTCCCTGGCGGCCGTATCTGCTCACGGTCGTGCGCCATACGGCGACGGAGTGGAGCGCCGGGGAGCGCCGGGTGCTGCTGACCGCCGACTTCGAGTCCTGGCGGCACTACGCGTCCACGGCCGATCCCCAGCAGCATCTGGTGGCCCGGGAGGACCGCCGGTTGCTCATCCGCAGCTTCCGGGGGCTTCCCGAGCGCTGGCAGACCGTGCTGTGGCTGACCCTCGTCGAGGAGGAGTCCCCGCACCGGGTGGCCATGGTCCTGGGCATCTCCCCCAGCGGGGTGACCTCGCTGGCCTTCCGGGCCCGGGAGGGGCTGCGGGAGTCGTATCTGCGGGCCCATCTGGAGTCGGCGCGCGATGACCGGTGCCGGCACTACAGCGGCCTGATCGGCGCCTCGGTGCGCCGGGGCGGGGTGCGCGGCCGGGCGCTCGCACGCCATCTGGCCGGATGCGCCTTCTGCTCCCACGCCTACAGCGAACTGCTCGGCCTGAACGCGGCGATGCGTACGGCCCCGCGTACCGCGGCGCCCGCCGGGGCGCGAGGCTAGGGCCCTCCTCCGGCGATCCGCATCGTCCGAGCGGCGGGTCCGGGTCGGCCCGCGACAGCGAAAACCGCCGACCGCGTGAGCGCGGCCGGCGGTTCGCCTTCTGCGAGTCAGAGTCCGTTGACGCGTGCCTCCCTGGCGATGCCCAGCGGCCGGACACCGGGGGGCGCGCCGGCACGGGTCCGGCGGCCGACCCGGGACGCGTGGCGCCGTATCCGGTCCATCTGCGCCATCAGCCTGCGGCCGCGCAGCGCCATCTCCAGCTCGAAGCGTATTCGGGGGTCCCGCAGACCCGGCCCGAAGAGCTTCTCGATCTGGCGCAGCCGGTAGCGCACGGTCTGCGGATGCACCTTGAGGGCCTTGGCCGCCTCGGGCGCGCCACCGCCCTCCAGCCAGGCCAGTAACGTCATCTGCAGCCGCTCGCTCTGCCGGGGGGTCAGCCCGACCAGCGGCTTGAGCCACCGGGCGGCCAGCGCCCGGACCAGCGACTCGTCCTGCAGGAGCAGCAGCATCGACAGATGGTCGTCGACGAAGAGCACCCGGGCCTCGGGGCCGGAGCGGGCGGGCGCCAGGGTCAGCAGGCGCCGTGCCCACCGCACCGACGAGGACGCGTCGTTGAGCGGCACCACATGGCCCACGGCCGCGGTGCGGCCGCGCAGCGCGGTCTCCAGTGCCGTCCGGGTGCCGGGCTCGGCGGGCGCTTCGCGCTCCGGCTCCCGGTCGCCTTCCGCAGTGGCGGCGGTGGCGGCGGTCTCCACCGTGGGGCCCGGGTCCGCGTCCGGGTCGGGGATCAGCAGGCACAGCTCGTCGCCGACCGCGCCGATGAGGGTGTCGCCCAGCACGGCGGCCAACTGCGGCGCCTCGCCCGGCGTGGGCAGGGCGATGGCCTGCACTGTCTCGGGAAGCGGCCACCGGGCCGCCCGGGAAAGCTCCACCAAGGTGCGCTCGGATACCGCCACTTCACCGATGAGGGCCTCGAACAGGTCGCGCCGGGCCCGCTCGGGCGGCACCTCGGCCAGCGCCTCCTCACCGGAAGGGGGGACGGCGGCCTGCTCGCCCGCACCGTCCTCGCCCGCCTTGCGGTGGCCGAGTGCCGTCAGGAGAGCCTGCTCGACTCCCCCTCGGACCTTGTCTCGCTCAGAGTCCTCCAGAAGTTCGGCGAATCCCGGAATTCTGTGCCGAAGGTTCTCAACCACCTCGTCGGCCACGGACGGGAGTTCATTGCGCAGCACTCGGGTCCACTCGCCACGGGGGCGGGACCAGACGCGGTTCACGAGTTCGCCCATCATTACCTCGTTCTTGCCGGGGGGAGACCTGGCCGTTGGGGGGTCGGCCAGGTCCGTGGAGGTTGCCTCCGTCACCGGTTCGTCCAGTACCGGTCAGGGAGTCGAGGGTCCTCCGCTACGTCATAGAGGACCCCACCCCCTCCCGGTCCCGACACTTTGCCGGTTCTTTGCCATTGAAACGACAGTGGATCAGCCGGGAACGGCGTGGGCAGGGTCCGTCCACTAGAAGTTGTCACGTTACGACAAATCTTATGGAGATCACGTGTACTTCCGAGAAGCTGCTGCCCCCAAGACGACTTTGACGTATCTCGTCACCCGCGCGAATCCGCGCGATCGGGAGGCTCCAATGTCCATGTCCCAAACGCCGCTCCCCTCCTCGCAGGGGCGTCACGGGGGACGCCGGGCTCGAGGCGGACGACGGGCCGCTCGCCGGACTCAGCAGCGTGATCCATCCGGGATGGGATGGCCACGCCACATCCGGATCTACGCCATTCTCGGCTCCATCGCGCTGTCCCTGTATGTGGCCTGGGACGCCGGCGCGTTCGCCAAGACCTTCGTGTTCCTCGACTTCGGCGCGGGTGTGCTCGCGCTGGTCTGTCTGACGTCGGCGGTGCTGTGGGGGCTCGCCGCGACCGACCAGCTGATCCTGCACACCAGGCAGCGGCTGATGGCCCAGGCCGTCCACCGGGCGGCCGCGGTCGCCGGTCTGCTCTTCCTGGCCGTTCACATCTGGGTCAAGATCGCGGAGAGCCACACCAACGCCGCATCCATCGTGCTGCCGTTCGCTGACGCAAATCAGCCGGTGCTGATCGGGCTCGGCACCATCGCCGGCTATCTCTTCGTGATCGCCGCGGTGACCGGTGCGGTGCGCAGTTCGTTCGCCTCGGCCGGCAACTCCCGCTGGCGGTACCGCTGGTGGCGGGCGCTGCATGTGGGCGCCTATCCGGCGTGGTGCGCGGCGCTGATCCACGGTCTGAAGGCGGGGCGTGCCGCCAAGACCTGGGCCACCTACGGCTACATCGCCGCCCTGGCCGGTGTGGCCATCGCGCTGTGGCTGCGGCTGGTCGCGCGGCGGCGCCAGGACATCGACCGGGCGGACGGCATCGAGGTCAGGAACCCTCCCGCCCGCAGCATGCAGGAGGGCCGGACCCGGCGGGCCGATCCCACTGTGCCGCGCCCCCGTTCGGCCGAGCCCGGCACGCGTGACAGTCAGCCGCTCGGTGCCTCTCGCGGGTGGGACCGGTGATCACGACCAAACCCAGGCTCGCCTGTGTCGATCCGCCCCGGCTGCTGGCCGGGCTCGACGAGGTGTACCGGCTCGACCGGGTCGGCCATCTGACCGTTCATGGCACCATGCCCGCCCTCCGGGCGGATGAACTCGTGGCGCTCGCGGAGAACATCGATCTGCGCGGGCGCGGCGGCGCCGGTTTCCCCTTCGCCACCAAGGTCCAGGCCGTCGTGGAGTCGGCCGGCCGGCGCGAGGGACGCTGCGCCGTGGTGGTCAATGGCAGCGAGGGTGAGCCCAGTTGCCTCAAGGACACCGCGCTGCTGCTGCACACCCCGCATCTGGTGATCGACGGCGCCGTCCTGGCCGCCGAGGCGCTCGGTGCCGAGGAGGTCGCCATCGCGGTGCACCGCACGGATGTCGAGGAGTCCGTGGCCGCCGCCATCGCCGAACGCGGCCCCAGCGGGGTCCCGGTGAGCGTGAACCGCACCCCGGACCGGTTCGTCGCCGGTGAAGGCGGCGCGGTCATCAACGGCATCAGCGGCGCCCCGGCCATCCCCAATGGCCGGAAGATCCGGACCAGCGACAGCGGGCTCAGCGGACTGCCCACCCTGCTGTCCAACACCGAGACCTTCGCCCAACTCGCGGTGGCCGCGCGGATGGGCGCCCTGCCGTACCGCTCGGTGGGGCTGCCCACCGAACCGGGCACGACGCTGCTGACGGTCGGCGGGAAGTACGTGATGGAGACGCCCACCGGGGTGCCGCTGACCTACGTCCTGGAGCTGTGCGGTCTCACCCCGGGCCAGGCGGTGCTGGTGGGCGGCTACCACGGCAAGTGGCTGGACCCCAGGAGCATCAATGCCGCCACGATCTCCCGGGAGTCCATGAAGAAGTACGGCGCCCGGCTGGGCGCCGGGGCGGTGCTGCCCATCCCCGAGAACACCTGCCCGCTCGGCGAGACCGCGCGGGTGGCGCGCTGGCTGGCCGCCGAGACGGCCGGTCAGTGCGGGCCCTGCTTCATCGGGCTGCCGGCGCTCGCGGACGCCATCGGCCAGGTGGAGCGCGGCGGCGGCCAGTCCTCGATCGACAATGTGCGCGCCTACGTCAACTCGGTGCGGGGGCGCGGCGCCTGCAGCCATCCCGACGGCACCGCCGGCTTCGTGACCACCGCGCTGGACGCGTTCCCCGAGGAGTTCGAGGCGCATGCGCTCGGCGCCGGCTGCGGACGGCCGACGATGGGCGTGCTGCCGCTGCCGGAGGACGCGCTGCCGCTGGCCCTGCCGCCCGCCCCGCTGAACCCCGCTGCGCGCGACGAGCGCCCTCAGCGGGGGCCGATGGAAAAGCTCCTGGTGGACTGGTCGCTGTGCCAGGGCCACGGGCTGTGCGCGGACATCCTGCCGCCCGAGGTGCTGACGCTCGGCATCGACGGCTATCCGGCCTCGGCCAAGATGGATGTGCCCCGGCAGCTGCGGGCCCAGGCGGTCCGCGCGGTCCGCCGCTGCCCCGCCCTGGCGCTGCGTATCGAGGAGTAGGCCACAGGGTGATCCACCGCACCACCCGACACCACGACGGCCGTGCGAAACGGCCGTCGACTGCTGCGTGCTCAACGATCCGGCCTTTTTTGCGTCAGGTGACAAATTCGGAAGCCGCTGAGCGCCGGTCCGCATGGGCTCCGTATGGACATGACGTCGGCGCAATCATCGCCGGACCGATCGAGATTGCAGAGGGATGGTCATGGAGAAGCGTCACATCGCGTTCGCCGGGGTGTCGGTAGCGATGGTTCTGCTGACGGCGGCTTGCGGCAGCAGCAAGGACAACTCCGCGGGCAGTGCCAACGTGCAGCCGGCGGGTGGCAGTCAGACCGTGGGTGCGGGGGCCTCCGCGTCGGCGGGCGCGGGCGCGGTGGCCGGCGCGACCGGCGGATACGAGGCGGGCGGCGAGGCCGGGCGCACCGGTCCGGCGAAGCAGCTGGCGGTCAAGGAGGACGCCAAGCTCGGCAAGTTCGTCACCGACAGCAAGGGCTGGACCCTCTACCGGTTCGACGAGGACACCCCCAAGCCCGCCAAGTCCAACTGCAACGACGACTGCGCCACCAAGTGGCCCGCGGTGCCCGCGGACGACGCCGCGGCCACCACCGGTATCGAATCGAGCAAGCTGGGCTCGGTCACCCGCTCCGACGGCACCAAGCAGCTGACGCTGGCGGGCTGGCCGGTCTACCGCTTCGCGGGCGACGCCAAGCCGGGTGACACCAAGGGCCAGGGCGTGGGCGGCACCTGGAACGCGCTGGCGCCCGACGGAAAGCCGGCCGGCAAGACCGCGGCCGCGGACGACAGCCTCCAGCTGATGGTCAACAACAACGCCGAGCTCGGCAAGATCATCGTGGACGGCAAGGGCATGACCGTCTACCGGTTCGACAAGGACAGCGCCTGGCCGATGAAGACCGGCTGCCTCGGTGCCTGCCTGGACACCTGGAAGCCCGTCAAGGCCGTGGACACCACGAAGGTCGCCGGGCTCGACGCCGCGAAGGTCACCTCCTTCAAGCGCCCCGACGGCACCAAGCAGGCGGCGTTCGACTGCTGGCTGCTGTACACCTTCACCGGGGACAAGAAGCCCGGTGACATCAACGGCCAGGGCGTGAAGGGCACCTGGTTCGCGGTCACCGACAAGGGCAAGAAGGCGGGCCAGTAAGAAAGACTCCATCACTTACGGTCCACCGCGGCGGGTGGCCCGAGGCCGTCCGGCCCGGGCCGCCCCGCCGGATTTTCTACGGGAGGTTGATGTGTCACTCGTACTCCGTGCCACCGCGGTCGGCGCGGCCCTGCTGTTCCTGGCCGGCTGCGGAGGAGGCGATCAGGCACACGGCGCCAAGCACGAGCAGAAGAAGGTGTCCCCCGCCACCAAGGAATTCGCCAAGCCCGGCAAGCCCGCACCGCTGACGAAGATCGCCGACGCCATCGGCTGCAAGGCCACGGTCATCACCGAGGCGGACGAGCTGCGCCAGGGCGCCTGCGGGTCCGGCGGGAAGCGGTTCACGATGGTCACCTTCGCCACCGACAAGGGCCAGCACGACTGGCTGACGACGTCGAAGGACTACGGGGGCATGTACCTGGTCGGCAAGCGCTGGTCGGTCACCGGCCTGTCCATGAGCTCACTGGAGCCCCTGCGCGAGAAGCTCGGCGGATCCCTCGAGAAGGGGATGTCCCACGGCGCGTCCCATGACGGGATGAAGCAGGGGGACGGGATGGGCGGCATGGAGGGCATGGACGGCTCGGCGAGCCATACGGGCCACGACGGGAAGAAGTGACGCGCGGAACCCGCCGACCAGGCGGTGAGCGTGCGTCGGCGCCTCAGGCCGCCCGGGAGTCCGCCCACTTGACCAGCTCCGGGTCGGCCAGCGTGGAGACCCACACATCCACCGGCGGAGGCTCGTCCACCGGCTTCCGCGGCCCGACACCGAGCACCCTCAGCCCGGCGCGCGAGGCGGACAGAAACCCGCAGTGGGAGTCCTCCACCGCGAGGGCGTCCTCGGGGGCCGCGCCGCACAGCCGGGCGGCCTCCAGATAGACGTCGGGATACGGCTTGGGCCGCACCTGCCCCTCAGGGACCAGCACATGGCCGAAGTACCGCAGCAGCCCGGCCTTGGCGAGCCCGTCCTCGACCACGTCGCGCGGGCAGTTGCTGGCCACGGCCAGCGGGGCGAACGTCGCCGCCTTCGCCACCAGTTGGGGCGCTCCCGGCATGGTGACCGGGTCCTCGGCCACCAGCCGGCGGAAGGCGTCGAGGAGTTGTTCGGTCATTTCGTCGGCGAGTTCGGGGCGGCCGGCGAATTCGGCCAGCATGCGGCCGCATTCGGTGTAGTGGAGCCCTTTCGTGCTTTGCGCGAACTCCTCGTCGGGGGCGGTTCCGTGGCTTCTGAGCACCACTTCGCGCGCCTCCACCCAGTGTCGTTCGGAATCCATCAGGGTGCCGTCGCAGTCGAAGACGATGGCGGCTGGGGTCCATCCGAGAAGCTTTTCGGCTGTCATCTGTCTGCCGTTCCATGGGAGGTGGAGGAATCGGCGCAGGGAGTGCCTGTACGTGCGGGGAACCGCTCAGTGGAAATGTTCTGGCGGCTCGGAAGTGGCGCCGTGCGCCGACCGCTGCTGTCGTACAGGCCGTGAGATTCGCCTGCCCGAAACATAACGATCACTACGTTAGTTTCATGACCCGCAGTAAGCAAGAGGTAACTCAGTGTCGGCGATTTGTTCGTCGTTCAGTCCGTTCGTCGCCCGTGAGTTCGTCGCACAGTGTGTCCGTCGCTCAGAGGTACTGGAGCACGCCGACCGCCGTGCAGACATCGGCCTGGCGCAGCCGGAAGACGCACGTTCGCCCGTGGGAGGTGCACTCGACCACGGCCGGCGGAAACGACTCGGTGAAGCGGATCGCCTTCATCCGGCAGGCGACGGGCCGGGTCAGCGTTCCGCCGGTGGCCAGCGCCGCCGCCTGACGGGCGCCCTCCAGCAGTACCAGGCCCGGCACATGGTCGCTCCAGTGGTCGAAGAAGAACGGATGCCGGGGGTCGGCGGGGTCGAGGTAGACCACTCCCCCGTCCCGTACCACCAGCACGTCCCGGGCCGCGGGAACGGCCAGTTGCGCAGGTGAGGGCCGCACCGCGGCGCGCAGCCGGCGGCGCGCGGTGTGCCCGTGGAAGGCGGACCGGGTCTCCGCGTAGGCCGTGCCGTCGAGGAAACGCGCGGTGCCCCCAGCCCACGCGAAGAGCTTGCCGCCCGCGGACAGCACGACATCCAGCCGCATCCCGGAGACGAAGCGCCCGCAGGGGGTGGTGCGGATGTCGGTGACGGCGGCCCGGCAGGTGATGTCGGAGGCGCCGTACGGAGCCCGGGGCTCGGTCTCGGGGTCCAGCCGGTAGAAGATGTCCCGGATCAGGAAGTGTGCCCCCGCGGGCACCGCGTAGTACCGCGTGGGGATGTAGATCCCCAGCTCGCGCAGGGTTTCCGCGATCATCAGCGGATGGTGGCGGCCGTCTTTGCCGTGCGGGAAGGTGGGATGGGACCGCGGCCACTGGGCGGCGGCCTCGAAGCGGTTGTCACCGTGCGTACGCACGTCGGTGAGCAGCACCTCGGCCACCGAGACCCGGTGCACCGCCTCCCGCGCCACGGTGCGGGACCAGCTGAGCGGCCGCCCGGTGGGACCGGACGGCTCCGAAAGGCCATCAGCCTCACGAACGATCACCTTAAAATACTAATAATGTTTGACCTGTCTCGCCTCATCACCATCACCGACCGAAAGTCCGCTAAGTTCTCCCCGTCACATCCGACGGGCTGCTGAAGGACGACGAACACGTGCAAGAACGGGCCGAGCAAACACGCCGATCCCTTCTGGAGGCCGCCGCGTTCCTTTTCAACGAACGGGGATACGCCGGCACGAGCATCAGCGACATCACCTCCCGGTCCGGTCACACCAGCGGCGCCATCTATTTCCATTACACGAGCAAGGAAAGACTCGCCCTCGCCGTGGTGGAGGAGCACTTCGCCACCTGGCCCCCGCTGATCGAGCGCTACACCGCCCTCGACGCGCCGCCCCTGGAGCAACTCGTACGGCTCAGCTTCGCGGTGGCCCGCGCCTTCCGCGATGACCTCCTGGTCCGGGCCGGGGCCCGGCTGTGGACCGAGCGCACCCTGATCGAGGCGCCCATGCCACCGCCCTTCGTGGGGTGGATGGACGCCGTGGGGCAGATGATGGAGAAGGCCCGTGCCGAGGGCGATCTGGCCCCGCATGTCGATCCGCTGCCCGCCGCCCGGACCGTCGTCTTCGCCTTCTTCGGGCTGCACACCATCTCCGAGGCCCTCGACGGGCGGCGGCTGGTCGAGGACCATCTGGCCGATCTGTGGACCCTGCTGCTGCCCTCGCTCCAGGCCCGGCCCGGGGACACCGCGAGGCTGCTGGCGCTCGCCCGCCCGGGCACCCCTCCCCCGTCAGAGTGAGGCGCCCGCGCACATCACCAGCGTCTGCCCGGTGACCGCGCCGCCCTCCGGGCCCAGCAGGAACGACGTCAGCCCCGCCACCTCCTCGGGACGGACCAGCCGGCCCAGCGGTGGCATCACCGGCGGGGTACCGCTGCGGCCGGGGTCGCGCAGCATGGGGGTGTCCGTGGGCCCCGGCGCCACCACGTTCACCGTGACCGCCCGGGGCGCCAGCTCGGCCGCCCAGGACCGGGCCAGGGCGGGCAGCGCCGCCTTGGTGGCGGCGTACTGGCTCTTGCCCGGGACGCCCGACATCGTCCGGCTGCCCACCAGCACCACCCGGCCGCCGTCCGCCATCCGGTCCACCAGCGTGTCGACCAGGACGCCCGCCGCCTGCACATGGATCCGCCACATGAGGGACCCGTCCTCGGGCACGAGCTCCCCCAGCCGCGCCGAGCGCTGAACGCCCGCCGCGTGCACGATCGCGTCCACCCCGGACACCGGGGCGAGCACCTCGGGGAGGTCCTCCGGCCGGGACAGATCGGCCGGGATCCAGTGCAGCCCCGCGACCGGGTGCGCGGGGGCCGTACGGCTGATCCCGGTGATCCGCCACCCCTCGGCCAGCAGCCGGGTGGCGATCGCGGCGCCGATACCGGAGCTGACACCGGTGACCACGGCGTGCCGGGGCTCAGACATCGGCCGCCCAATCCGGCGTGACCCGGACGTACTTGATGGCCCGGCGGTGGTAGGTGTACGCGATGTGCAGCGTGCCGTCGGAGCCCTGCCGGATGGTGGGGTAGGACAGCTCGCGGTTGAGCCGGTCGCGTGAGTTGTTGGTCAGGCAGTGGCCGTCACCGGTGTCCAGATCGCGCCGTACGGGCCAGGTCAGGCCGTTGTCGGAGGACAGCGCGAGGGTCATCGGGGCGCGCGGCGCGCCCCAGAAGGCACCGGGTGCCGCGTCGTCCGGCGTGGCGGCCGGGGCGGGGGGCTCGCCGGTCCGTCCCTCGTCGTCGATCTCGTCGTAGAGGGAGACGCGGCGGGCCGTGGCGTCCGCCCGGCTGCTGTGGTTGTAGACCAGCGCGAGCCGCCCGTCGGCGAGCGGGACGTACTGCACGGAGGAGTTGTTGTTGGGCAGTTCGGTGCGGACCGGCTCGCTCCAGGTCTCCCCGCCGTCGGTGCTGTGCGCGCGGTACACGGCGTCCGCCCAGCGGCTGCGGAAGAGGGCCAGCACGGTGGTGTCCGGCAGTTGGTGGACGTTCATGTGCACACAGCCCGTCGAGCCGGGCACGGGCCGCTCACGCCAGGTCCGCCCCTGGTCGTCGCTGATCATCACCGCGCTGGTGTCGTGGTCGCCGACCCATTTGACCCCCGGGGTGGCCACGCAGTGGAACACCGGCAGCAGCCAGCGTCCGGAGTCCAGGACGGCCACCGGCTGACGGATGAACACCCCGCCCGCCTCGGTGGCCGGGAAGAGCGTGCGCGGCGCGCCCCAGGTGGCGCCCGCGTCGGCGGACACCCGCAGCCGGACCTCCGCCGTGTCCTGGTCGCCCGCCCGCTGGGCGGTGTAGAGCAGCCACAGCTCCCCGGCCGGGGTGGGGAACAGCAGCGGGTTCTGCTCCGAGCGGGTGTCGTCGCCGGAGAGCCGGACCGGCTCCGTCCAGGTGCCGGAGCCGGGGGCGAGCCGGGAGAACCACACGGAGATGTCCGGTACGCCCTCCTGGGTGCCGCCGAACCACACACAGCCGAGATCCCCGCCGGGCAGCACGGTGAGGTTTGCGGCGTGGTTCTGGACGGCGGGCGCCGGCAGGAACGCCTCCTGGCGGGCCGGGTCGCCGGGGCGCGGCCGGAGCCGTCCGTCCGTCGGCGGCATCGCGGTGTCATGGTCGGCGGTCATGGGCGCCGGGCTCCTCATGGTTGCTGTGGTGCGGGGATGTCTGCGGCCGGGCGGGCCCCGGCCCTCCGGGAAGGGGAAGTACCGCGGACCTAGGCCCTGTCCGGTGGATCTTCGCGGGCCCCCGAAGATCCACCGGACAGGGCCTAGCGGTTGTACGCGGGCATCGGGCCCCTGAGCTGGGCGCCCACCTCGTCGCACGCCGCCGTCACATCCACCGGTAGGGGGCCATCGGTCGCGGCGGCCAGATTGGCGCGGAGGTGTTCGACGCGGGAGCCGCCGAGCAGCAGCGCGTCCACCCCGTCCCGGCCGAGCAGCCAGCGCAGCGAGAGGTCGACCAGTGGGATGCCCGCCTCCTCGGCGATCCCGGACAGGGTCCGTACGGCCTCGAAGAGCCCGGCGTCCCAGTAGCGCTGCCGGTACATGGCGGCCACCCGGGAGTCACCGAAACGGCCCGACTCCGGCTGCTCCTCGAAGGCGTGACGCCCCGTCAGCAGCCCGCCACCGAGCGGGTTGTAGACCATGGTGCGCAGTCCGCTGGTGGCCGCGTACTCCCGGTACTCCTCCTCGATCCGCCGCGCCAGCAGGTTGTAGAGCTGCTGGGCCACCACTGGGCGCGGCGCGCCGACCCGTTCGGCGGTGTGGGTGATCTCGGCGATCTGCCAGGCGGCGTAGTTGGAGACGCCGAGCGCCCGGATCTTGCCCTCGGCGACGAACTCGGCGACCGTGCCCAGCGTCTCCTCCAGCGGCGTGGAGCGGTCGGGCTGGTGCAGATAGAACAGGTCGACATGGTCGGTGCCCAGGCGGCGCAGGCTGCCTTCGAGGGCCGCGCGCATCCCGCGCGCGGACAGCGGTGAGTGGTCGCCGGCGTCGGGGTGCGGCATACCGGCCTTGGTGGCGAGCACGATGCGGTCGCGGCGGCCGGGGAGCAGCTCGGCCAGGATCGTCTCGGTGGCGCCGCCCGCATAGGCGTTCGCGGTGTCCACCCCGGTCACCCCGGCGTCCAGCGCGGTGTCCAGCATCGCGGCGGCGCCCGCGCGGTCCACCGTGTCGCCGAAAGTCATGGTGCCCAGCACCAGCCGCGAGAGCGGCACCGGGATCCCCGGCAGGGCGACCCCGCCGGGCGACGCCTGGGTGGTGGTGTGGGTCTGCGGATGCGCGTTCACTGCGTTGCTCCTGGTTCCTGGTCGGCCGCGATCGCGGACACGAGGGCGCGCGGTTTGCGTCCCCGCATGGTCGTCGGGTCGAGCGCCGCCCGTCGCAGCGCCCTGGTGTACGGGTCGGCGGGCGCGGAGAGCACCGTGCCGGTCGGCCCGGACTCGATGATCCTCCCGGCGCGCATCACCACCACCTCGGAGCTGATCTCGCGGACCACTCCGAGGTTGTGGGAGATGACGATGTAGGCGAGCCCCTGTTCGGCCTGGAGTTCCCGCAGCAGCTGGAGGACCTGGGCCTGTACGGAGACGTCCAGCGCGGAGGTGGCCTCGTCGCACACCAGCAGTTCGGGGCCGCTGGCCAGGGCGCGGGCGATGCCGATCCGCTGGCGCTGGCCGCCGGAGAACTCGGCCGGGCGCCGCTGGAGCGCGCCGGAGTCCAGCCCCACCTGGTCGATGAGGACGGCGGCCCGGCGGGCGCGTTCGGCGCGCGAGCGCATGCCGTTCAGCCGCAGCGGCTCGGCCACGATCTCCTCGGCCGTCAGATGCGGGTCCAGGGAGCCGTACGGATCCTGGAAGACCATCTGCACCCGCTTGCGCAGCGGGCGCAACCGCCGCTCGGGCAGGCCCGCGATATCGGTTCCGTCGAGGAGGATCCGGCCCTCGGTGGGGCGCAGCAGCCGGACGAGGGAGCGGGCGATGGTGGACTTTCCGCAGCCGGATTCGCCGACGACGCCGAGCGCCCCGCCGGGCGGGACGGAGAAGCTGACGCCGTCCACCGCGCGGAAGGCACCGCCGGCGACCGGGTATTCGACCACCAGGTCTTCGACGGCCAGCAGGGGTGTGGTCACAGCGCCTCCTCGGTGACGGTGGCGGCGGCGGGGGTCTCGTGCCAGGGGCCCAGGGTGGGCACGGCGGCGAGGAGATCGCGGGTGTACCGCTCGCGGGGGTGGTCCACGATCTGTTCGACCGGTCCCGACTCCACGAAGCGGCCGCCGCGCATGACGTGGATGCGGTCGGAGACCAGCCGGGCCACGCCCAGGTCGTGGGTGATCATCAGGATGCCGATGCCGGTGCGTTCCTGGAGCTCCATCAGCAGGTCGAGGACGCCCGCCTGGACGGTGACGTCGAGCGCGGAGGTGGGCTCGTCGGCCACCAGCAGCCGGGGCTCGGCGGCCAGCGCGATGGCGATGAGGACGCGCTGCAGCATGCCGCCGGAGAACTGGTGGGGGTAGGCGCCCCAGCGGGTCTCGGGGTGGGGGATCCGTACCCGGCCGAGCAGTTCGACGCCCTGGGCGCGGGCGTCGGCGCGGGACATCCCCGGGTGGCGCAGCCGGAGTGCCTCACCGAGCTGACGGCCGATGGTGTGCACCGGGCTGAGCGCGGTCATCGGGTCCTGGGGGATCAGGGAGACCCCGCGGCCGCGGATCCGCCCGGCCGCCTTGGCGTCGGCGATGACATCGGCGCCGAAGATCCGGGCCGTCCCGGAGAGGACGGCGAGCCCGTCGGGCAGCAGCCGCAGCAGGCCCATCGCGGTGGTGGACTTGCCGGAGCCGGACTCGCCGATGATCGTCACCGTCTCGCCGGAGCCGATGGTGAAGCCGACCCCGTCGACCGCGCGCACCACACCGCGGTCGGTGATCAGCTCGATCTGCAGGTCCTCGACCTCCACCAGGGGGCCCGGGGCGCCGGTGTCGGGGGTGCCGTTGGTGCCGTTGGTGTCTCGGGTGTCTCGGGTGTCTCGGGTGTCGCGGGTGTCTCGGGTGTCGCTCATCGGGAGCCCTCCGTCGCACGTCGGCGGGTGCGGTCGCGCAGCCCGTCGCCCAGCAGGTTGACCCCGACCACCAGCAGCACGATGACGAGGCCGGGCAGGGTCACCAGCCACCAGGAGGTGGTGATGTAGTCCTGGCCGTCGGAGATGATCCGGCCCCAGGTGGCGAACGGCCGCTGGGGGCCCGCGCCGAGGTAGCTCAGCGCGCTCTCCAGCAGCACCGCCTGGGCGAGCAGCAGCAGGACCACGAGCGATGCCTGGCGGACGATGTTGGGGATGATGTGGCGGGCCAGGATGGCGATCCGGGGCAGCCCCAGCACCTGAGCGGCGGCGACATACGGCTTCTCCCGCTCGACCAGCACCAGCGACCGGGTCAGCCGGGCCACCTCGGGCCACTGGGCGATGGCGATGACGCAGGTGATGACGGTGACGGAGGGGCCGAAGAGGGCCACGACGAGCAGCAGCATCATCAGCAGCGGCAGCGACATCTGGGCCTCCAGCAGCCGGGAGACGACGGCGTCCACCCAGCGGCCGTAGTACCCGGCGGCGGCGCCCGCGACGATGCCGATGAGGCCGGAGACGACGACGGCGAGCACACCGATCGACAGCGAGACCTGGCCGCCGTGCAGCACCCGCGAGAGCACATCGCGGCCGAGCTGGTCGGTGCCGAAGAGATGGCCGTCGGTCAGCGGCGCCAGCCGACGCCGGGAGAGGTCCTGGTCGCCCGCGCCGGGCAACGGCAGCACCTGGGCGAGAGCGACGGGGACCACCACCAGCAGGGTGCACACCGCACCCGCCCACAGTTTGAGGCTCGCGCTGCGGCGGCGCCGGGTGGCGGTGGCGCGCGCCAGGTCCCTGGCTGTGACCGCGCTGGGGCGGGGCGCGGGGCCGGCCTTCGCGGGGACTGGGGGTTCGGCGGGGGTTTCGAGGGCGCCTTTCATCTCAGGCCGCCTTTCCCAGGCGTACCCGCGGGTCGAGCAGCGGGTACGCCAGGTCGATGAGGAGTTGGACGAGGACCGCCAGGGCGGCGGTGACCAGGACGGTCGCCTGGATCAGCGGATAGTCGCGGGTCTCCAGGGCGCGGACGACCAGCGAGCCGACACCGGGCCAGCCGAAGACCACCTCGACCACCACGACGCCGTTGAGCATGGCGGCGAAGCGGGTGCCGAGTGCGGTGAGCACCGGGATGGCGGAGTTGCCCATGGCGTAGCGCCAGGTCAGTACGCGGTTCGAAACCCCGCGGGAGCGGGCGACGGTGACATACGGCGCGGCGAGGGCCGCCACCATCTCACGGCGGACCAGTCGGGAGATCAGCGCCATCTGGAGGATCGCCACGGTCACGGTGGGCAGCACCAGTCCGCCCCAGGTGGTGAAGCCGGAGGCAGGCAGCACCGGAACGGCCACGGCGAAGAGGGTCAGCAGCATCACGCCGATCCAGAAGTCCGGCATGGACTGCCCGGCGATGGTCAGCACATTGGCGCCCAGCTCGCGCTTGGTGTCGGCGCGGCGGGCCATCCATACGCCCAGCGGCACGGCCACCAGTGCGGTGAGGGTGATCGCGGAGAGGGAGAGGGTGATGGTGTAGGGCACCCGGTCGAGCACCACGTCCAGGGCGGGCGCGTGGAAGGAGTAGCTGGTGCCGAGGTCGCCGGTGAACAGATCGCGCAGAAAGAGCCCGTACTGGCTGAGCAGTCCGCGGTCGAGGCCGAACTGCTCCCGGATCCGGGCGAGGTCGGCGCTGGAGGGGTTGGGCCCGGCCAGGGCCGCGGCGGGATCGCCGGGGGCCATGCGGACCAGGACGAAGACGGTGGTCAGGGTCAGGAAGACGGTCAGGACGCTCTGGCCCAGACGGCGTATCAGATAGCGCGTCACGGCTCAGCCCTCCAGGCGCACGGCGGCGAGGTCGTAGGAGTTGAGCTGCAGCAGGCGCACATCGCGCACCCGGGTGCGGCGGGCCAGCACCACATCGGGGACGAAGGCCCACAGGCAGGGGCGGGTGTCCCAGATCTGCTTCTGGACGGCGGCGAGCTTCGTGTTCCGCGTTTTCTCATCCGTTTCGGCGGAGGCGTCGGCCAGCCGGGCGGCGATCCGCGGAAAGACATAGCCCTGGTAGGTGTCCCGGGTCCGCTCCTTCTCCGCGGTGCCGCCGTACATGCCCTGGAGGCTGGTGGAGGCGTGGCCGGTGGGGACGGAGAACCCGTTGCCGAGGACGTCCCAGTCGCCCCGGCGGCCCTGCCGCCACTGCTGGATGTCGCCGCCCGGTTCGAACTGCTGGAGGGAGGCGCGGACGCCGACCGCGCGCAGCATTTCCAGCACGGCCTCCATCACCGAGGTGTCCGCGGGGAACTCGCCGGACTCCCAGATGATCTTCACCTTGAGATCGCTCGCGCCCAGCGCGGCGAGACGCTTGCGGGCCCGGCCGGGGTCATGGACATAACGGCCGGTGCGCACCGAGCCCTTGAGGGCGAGCGGGATGACGCCCTCGGCCTGCTGGGCGGAGCCGGTGAGCACATCGCGCACCAGGGCCTCGCCGTCGATGGCGTAGCTGAGCGCCTCGCGCACCCGGGCGTCGGCCAGCGGATGTCCGCGCGGTTTGCGGAAGTTGAAGAACAGCTGGTTGACGCGAGTGCCGGAGGTGCGGTCCAGACGCACCCCCGGCAGCCCCTTGAGCTGCTCGGCGGAGTCGGGCGTGATGGTGTCGATGACATCCAGCTCACCGCTGCGCACGGCGACGACACGGCTGGACTCCTCGGGGACGAAGCGCACCCGGACCCGGTCCACGGTGGGGCGCCGCCCCCAGTACCGGGGGTTGACGTCCAGGGTGTACTCACCGGTGCCGGAGTTGGCCGAGGTGACCACGTACGGGCCGGAGCCCACACCGCCGGACAGCTCCTCGGGCCGGTTCCCGCCGGCGGGGCTGATCAGGATGTTGGCCATCAGCTGGTCGAGGATGGGCACCGGGCGCTTGGTGTGCAGGCGGAAGGTGCGCTCGTCGACCGGCTCGACGGTGGGCATCTCGGGGAAGAGGCCGACGATGAACGAGCCGTTGACGCCCGCGTACATCGTGAGGGCGGTCGAGACGTCCTTGACGGTGACCGGCGTTCCGTCGGAGTAGCGGGCTCCTTGGCGCAGCCGCACCGTCCAGGCGGTGGGCCCGGTCATCTCGAAACGGTCGGCGAGCACCAGCTCGGGCCGGAGCCCCGTGCCGATCCGGGTCAGCGCCTGGCGCACCGCGCGCTGCACCGTGACCGCCGCGTCGAACTGGTTCAGCTTGTTGTCCAGGCTGACCAGCGAGCGGTTCAGCCCGAGGCTGATCGCGCCGGGCCCGGGGGCACCGGTGGGGCCCGCGCACCCGGCCAGCGGGGCGAGGGCGATACCTGCTGAGGCGCCTGCTCCGAGGCGCAGCACGGACCGGCGGCTGAGGGCCGGGCCGAAGGGGATTCGGGTCATCGTTGACCTCTCGGCGTTCCTGAGGCGAGCGACCGGATCGCTCGACCCGCGCGGCGCCCGGATGACGGCCGTACAGGTCAAAGTGTCGCGGCGGTCACCGTGACATGACTGCGCGCTTTACGCAATACTCCTCGCGCACTTCGCGCAACGTATGCCATCATCGGCACAACGGAACCGATGCCCACGCCATCGGATCGCTCCGTCCGTCACGGTCATTCGAGGAGGTGCCGGTGGACATGACGCCCAACCGGAGGCTATTGGCCATCGCGGATGACCTGTCAGGCGCCGCGGAGGTGGCAGCCGCGCTTCACTCGCGCACAACACGCAGCCGGGTTGTGCTTGTGGGGATGTCCGACGCGGTGAACGGGGGTGGGGCGAGCGGCGGTGTGGCGAGGGCCTTGCGCCCCCGCCATCCCGGCGAGGCGACCGTCCTGGACCTCGACTCCCGCTACCGACCGGCCGCCGATGCGGCCGAGGCGGTTCGCGACGCGCTGCGGCTGTCCTCGCCCGACGGGGACACCGACAGGGACACCCTGGTACTGAAGAAGATCGACTCGCTGCTGCGGGGCAATGTCGCCGCCGAGATCGCCGCCCTCGCCGAGGACGGAGCGGGTGTGGTGCTCGCCCCCGCGCTGCCGATCGCCGGGCGCGTGGTGCGCTCGGGGGTGGTCCACATAGGCGGGGTGGCGCTCCACGAGGGCGACGCATGGCGTGCCGAACCCCTGCCCCCACCCGCGTCGGTGGCCCAGGCACTCGGCGGCCTGCCGACCGCGCTGATCCCGCTGACGACCGTACGGGCCTCCCCGCCTGCCCTGCTGGCCGCGCTGCGTGCGGCTGTGGCAGCCGGACGGGTCGCGATCTGCGACGCGGAGACGGATGCCGATCTCGAAGCGGTCGTCGAGGCATCGCTCGCCGAGGGCCCCCGCATGCGGCTGGTCGGCTCGGGCGGCCTGGCCGTGGCCCTCGGCCGCCACCTGACGACGGCTCTTCCTGCCACCGCGGCTCCGGCTGCCGCCCACGCCACCGCGGTGTCGGCGGCTCCGACAGCCGACACGACCACTGCAATCCCGGCCGGCCCCGCCGCCACGGGCCCCGCCGCCGCCAAGCCCACCACGGCTCCGGCGGTCACCGACCGCACCGGGGCTCCGACCGCCGACACCGCCAACCCGACCCCGGCTACCCCCGCCACCACGAGCCCGGCCGCCCCCGGCTCCACCGGGGCTCCGGCCGCCGCCAACGGCCCGGCCATCACCACACCGGAGGGGGCAGCCGCGTCGACGGCCGGAACCACGGTGGCCTCGGCGAACGCCAAAGCCGCTCCCACCACCACTGCGGCTCGGGCCGCCGGCACCGCCACTGCGACCCCGACGGGGGCCGCCGCGTCGGCAGCCGGCACCGCGGCGCCCTCGACGGATACCGGCCGACCGGTGCTGGTCGTCGTCGGAACGGCCGAACCCGCGGCCGCCGAACAGATCCGGCGTCTGGTCGAGGACGGCGCCACCCACCACCGACTCCCGCTCGCGGGACTGCTGGCGGACGGTCCCCCGCTGCTGCTGCCCCCGCTGACCGCCCCGGTCACGGTCGTCTCTCTCGCCGCCTCGCCCGGGGACCCGGACCCGACACCGACGCCCGGGGTCCTCGACCCGACACCGACGCCCGGGGTGGCGGCCGACGCCGCCGAGCCGACAACGGGCCGCGCGGCGCCCATCCCATCCCCCCGTCCGGAACACGAGACCGTCACGCCCGCCGATGTCCCCGGCCCGCCACCCAACCCAGCACCCGGCCCCCAGCCCGCCACGGCGCCACCGTCCGGCGGCGGGGCGGACCGCACAGGCCCGGACAAAAGCCCGAGCGCGGGCCCTGCCGACGAGGCAGGCACGCGGCCCCGGCCCGTGTCCGCCCGGCGGCTGGTGCTCGGCCTCGCCCGCGCCATCGGCGACGCCGTCGCCGCGCACCACGGCGCCGTAGACCTCGTCCTGACCGGCGGCGAGACGGCACGCCGGGTGCTGGATGCCCTGGCGGTGACCGAGCTCGATCCGGTCGGCCAGGTGCACCATGGCGCCGTTCATCTCTCCACTCCCGACGGGCGGTCCGTCGTGACCCGACCGGGCAGCTTCGGCGACCCCGACTCCCTGCGCCACATCGCCCAGGCGCTGCGCCCCCACCCGATGGAACGGAAGGTCACCTCATGAACTCCTCCACCAACCTCGCCCCCACCGGGGCCGCTGGTGCGGACGCCGCTCCCGCCCCGCTTCCGCTCATCGCGGTCACCATGGGCGACGGCGCCGGCATCGGACCCGAGGTGATCGTCCCCGCGCTGCTCGACCCGGACACCCTGCGGCGCTGCCGTCCGGTGGTCATCGGGGACGCGGAGCGGCTGCGGCAGGCCGCGCGGCTGCGCGATATCGCGTGCGAGATCGTCACCGTGGCCACGCCCGCGGACGCGGCGTTCACTCCGGGCCGGATCAACGTCGTCGACCTCGGGCTGCTCCCCGCCGAGCTGCCCTGGGGCACGCTCTCCCCGGTGGCCGGGGACGCGGCCTACCAGTACGTACGGACCGCCGCCGAACTCGCCATGAACGGTGAGGTGCAGGGCATCTGCACCGCGCCGCTCAACAAGGAGGCGCTGCACGCGGGCGGCCATGTCTTCCCCGGCCACACCGAACTGCTGGCCCAGCTCACCGGGGTCGAGGAGGTGTCGATGATGCTGGCCACCCCCACGGTGAAGGTCATCCACGTCACCACCCACATCGGCCTCATCGACGCGGTGCGGAAGATCGAGCCGGGTCTGGTCGAGCGCACCGTGCGCCGCGGCCATGAGGCGATGGTCCGCGCCGGGACCCCCGAACCGGTGATCGGGGTGTGCGGGATCAATCCGCACGCCGGGGAGAACGGGCTGTTCGGCTACGGCGAGGAGGAGGAGAAGATCGTGCCCGCGCTGGAGGTGCTGCGCGCCGACGGCATCGACGCCCGCGGCCCGCTCCCCGCCGACACCGCCTTCTTCCTGGCCGGACGCGGTGACTACGACCTGATCGTGGCGATGTACCACGACCAGGGGCACGGCCCGGTCAAGGTGCTGGGCCTGGAGGCCGGGGTCAATCTGACCGTCGGTCTGCCCGTCATCCGCACCTCCGTCGACCACGGCACCGCCTTCGACATCGCCGGTACCGGCACGGCCGACGCCGGTAGCATGATCGAGGCGCTGCGGCAGGCCGCCGAGATGGCTCCGTCCCCCGCCCGCTGACGCCCAGCCCCTGCCAAGGAACGCGAGGCCGAGCCCACGTTGAGGAACGCGAGAGACGCGAGAGAGATGCCGGTGACCGGAGCGCGGGCCCGGCGCGACCAGATCGTCCACCTCGCCACGACCACAGGCCTGACCAGCGTGGAGGAGCTGTCCCGCACCTTCGGCGTCACCGCCTCCACCATCCGCCGCGACCTCGCCCAGCTCACCGCGGACGGGCGGCTGGCGCGGACGTACGGCGGGGCGATGGCCCTGGTCGCCCACCCGGAGGCGTCGCTGCGCCAGCGCACCGGCGAGGCGTTCGAGGCCAAGCGGGCCATCGCGCGCTGGGCGGCGTCGACGATCCGCACCGGGGAGACGGTGCTGCTCGACGCCGGTTCGACCGTCGGCGCCCTCGCCCATGAGTTGCGCACCGCCGAAGGGCTCACGGTGGCCACGACCGGGCTCACCGCACTGCAGGAGCTCGCCGATGTGGAGACCGTACGGGTGGAATGCCTCGGCGGTACGCTCCGGCCGCTGAGCCAGAGCTTCCTCGGCCCGCTCGCCGAGGCGGCCCTGGAGCGCATGACCTTCGACCGGGTGTTCCTGGGCGCCGACGGGGTGACGGCCGAACACGGCATCTGCGAGGCGGATCTGCGGCAGACCCGGCTGAAGGAGCTGATGGCCCGCCGGGCGGACGCGGTGTACGTACTCGCGCACTCGGCGAAGATCGGCCGCCGCCCCTTCCACACCTGGGTGCGGCTGCCGCCCGGCTGGACGCTGGTGACCGACGACGGCGCCGACCCCCACGAGATCCGGGCGCTGCGCGCCCAGGGGGTCGAGGTCACGGTCGCCGGGGGCGAGTGAGCCCCGCCCCGCGGCGCCGCTGCCAGGAGGTGCGCAGCAAGATGGCCGCCACGACGGCGATGGCGACGACGGAGCCGCTGCCCCGGGCGGGCTCGGCGAGCGCTTCCCCGATTCGGCCGATATCGGCCACTCAGGCATTCACGATCTCGCCTTTGGCCACCCGTTTCGGCAAGGTCGCCCCAGCCGGGCGGCCTGGCGGGCGATGAGTTGTGCGGTGCGATAGGCGGCGCCCAGCCGGGTGGTGAGGGCGGCGCGGTCGCGCAGAATTCCGGCGGCGGCCTGAATCGTCCCGAGGGCCACCACCGCACCGCCCCACCCCAGGAGTGCCCGCTGGTCACGGGCGATGATCCCGGCGTCGATGGCCTTGCCGACGGCGGCGGACACCAGGGCCTGGGTCAGTGCACGGACAATTCCATAGAGAGCGCCGAAGAATATGGCATTGCACTGATAAGCAGCAAGCCATAACAGATAGGATATGGGTGAGCGATGGTCCGGATTTCCGGGATCCGGATCAGGAAAACGTCGCATGACGACGGCGATGCCGGCGACACCGCTTCCGTCGGGCGGAGGAATTATCGCCCGCCTCCCCCGCTGCTCGCGCGTTCGGCGCCGAGTCCATGCGTACATCCCAGGGGACCGGGGCACCCGCCCCGGAAACGACGTGGCCACCCGCCGACGAGCTTTGGAGGACACCGTGGCACGGCAGACCGACCCGACCCTCATCCACCCGACGCAGCGAGAACCCGGGCCGCCGTCTCCGACTCCGTCGCCCGGTCCGGGCGGCCCCGAACCGGGTCCCGCACCCGGCCCCGTGCCCGGACCGCCTCCGGGGCCGCCGCCCGACCCGATTCCCACCCCGCCGCCCGAGCCGCCGCCGAACCCCACACCCGGCCCCACACCGGGGCCGGCCCCCGATCCGGTGCCCAAGCCGCCGGGCCCCGACCCGGTCCCCGATCCGTCACCGGCACCGGGCCCGATCAGGTGATGCCGTCGATGGGCCACCCGGGCCCGACGGAGGCCCGGGTGGCGTAACAGCGGTGGGTGCCGCGGCGGCCGGGGTGAGATCGTCGGACGGAATCGGACCGGAAAAGGAGAAGCAGATGTCCACCACCGCTCCGGCCCGCCCCGTCCTCGAACCCGCCGCCGCGGCGTTCGCCGAGGCCACCGCCAAACCGCCGTATCCGTACCAGATGACGCCCGCGGAGGGCCGTCGCACGCTCGACGAGGTGCAGTCCGGCGAGGTGCCCAAACCGGAGGTGGACGAGGAATGGATCAGCGTCGGCGGCATCCCGGCTGGCGGCGTCAAGGCGCGGATCGTCCGCCCTCCGAAGGCCGTCGGCACCCTTCCGGTGATTCTCTACATCCACGGCGCGGGCTGGGTGTTCGGCAACGCCCACACCCATGACCGGCTGGTCCGGGAGCTGGCGGTCCGAGTGGGCGCCGCGGTCGTCTTCCCCGAGTACGACCTCTCCCCCGAGGCCCACTACCCGGTGGCGCTGGAGCAGAGCTACGCCGTGGGCCAGTGGATCGTCGCCCACGGCGAGGGAGCGGGGCTCGACGCCTCCCGGATCGCGGTGGCCGGGGACTCGGTGGGCGGCAACCTGGCCATCGCCCTCACCCTGCTCGCCAAGGAGCGCGGCGATCTGTCGCTGGTGCGGCAGGTGCTCTTCTACCCGGTGACCAACGCCGCCTTCGACACCGGCTCCTACGAGGAGTTCGCCGAGGGCTACTTCCTCACCCGTGAGGCGATGAAGTGGTTCTGGGACCAGTACACGACCGACCCGGCGCACCGCTCCGAGATCACCGCCTCCCCGCTGCGCGCCGCCCCCGACCAGCTCGCCGGGCTGCCGCCCGCCCTCGTCATCACCGGCGAGGCGGATGTGCTGCGCGACGAGGGCGAGGCGTACGCGGCCAAGCTGCGGGAGGCCGGAGTGCCGGTCACCGCCCTGCGGATGCAGGGGATCATCCATGACTTCCTGATGCTCGACGCGCTCCGCGACACCCGGGCCGCACGGGCCGCACTCACCCTGGCCGTGGACACCCTGCGGGACGCGCTGGGCACCGCCTGAAGCCCGGCACCGCCGAAAAGGCCCCCGCTCAGCCTCCCGCGCCGCCCTTGGCCTGCTTGGCCTGCCGCTTGAGCTCCTGCTTGTGGGCGCGGACCTTGTCCAGCGACTCGGGCCCGGTGATGTCGGCCACCGAGCGATACGCGCCCTCCTCGCCGTAGGACCCGGCTGCCTCGCGCCAGCCCTTGGGCCGCACCCCGAGCCGCTTGCCCAGCAGCGCGAGGAAGATCTGCGCCTTCTGCTTGCCGAAACCGGGCAGTTCGTTCAGCCGCCGGAGCAGTTCCTCACCGGAGGAGGCATCGCGCCACATGGCGGTCGGGTCACCGTCGTAGTGCTCGGCCAGATACCCGCACAGCTGCTGGATACGCCCGGCCATCGCGCCCGGGTAGCGATGCACGGCGGGCTTCTCCGACAGCAGCGCGGCGAACCGCTCGGGGTCGTGGGCGGCGATCTCCTGGGCGTCCAGTCGGTCCCTGCCCAGACGCCCCGCGATGGTGTACGGACCGGAGAACGCCCACTCCATGGGCACCTGCTGATCGAGCAGCATCCCGATCATCAGGGCCAGTGGGTCGCGCTCGAGCAGGGCGTCCGCCTCGGGCTGCTGGGCGAGACGAAGGCGTGCGTTCATCCCCTGGCCATACCCCGCCACCATCGGAACGAACCAGATGAAACGCGCATACCACCCAAAGGCATGCACACCATCACCAATTCGTCCGAATTGCGAGGTGTTAGGGCGCATGCGAATCTGGTGGCGAACCGCCGTGACATCGGAACACGGAGGCGAGTGACCATGTCAGCAACCGCGACTCGCCAACGACGCCATGACGACACTCCCGACACCGGCGGTGCCTTCCTGCGTCTGTCCCGGCTCCCGTCCGGACCTGAGCGCGACGCGCTGCGCGAGGCGATCATCTGCGCCTGGCTGCCCGTCGCCAAACGCCTGGCGCTGCGCTTCCGCAACAAGGGCGAGAACATGGAGGACCTCACCCAGGTCGCCTCGCTGGCCCTGGTGAAGGCCGTCGACCGCTACGACCCCGACCTCGGACATGCCTTCCCCTCCTATGCGATCCCCGTCATCACCGGTGAGCTCAAGCGCCACTTCCGCGACAATCTGTGGACGCTGCACATCCCCCGCAATATCCAGGAGGTCCGCTCCCGCACCCGCTCCGCGCGCGACGCTCTGGAGCAGGAGCTCGGCGGGCGTACCCCCACCATCCATGAGATCTGCCTCCGCACCGGTATGCCCCAGGAGGATGTGAAGGCGGGTCTGGAGGCCAGCGCCTCCTGCACCCCGCTGTCCCTCAACGCCGCGGTCCAGGGCGCCGAGGAGCGGCTGCTCGCCGAGACGGTGGGCGCGGACGACGCCGCGATCGAACGCGTCGTCAACCGCGAGGCGCTGCGGGTGCTGATCGCCGAACTGTCGGAACAGGACCGCTACGTCCTCTATCTGCGGTTCTTCGCCGGGCTTTCGCAGAGTCAGATCGGTGAGATCCTGGGCTTCTCGCAGATGCACATATCCCGCAGGCTCTCCCGGCTCTACAGCGAGCTGCGGCAAGGGCTCATGGCCTACGCCTAGCCGCAGCACCAGCCCCGCAACCCCCGCCAGGAGGTGGCCGATGCGCTCCGAGACCGCCCGTATCGCCGCGGACGACGCCATGCTCGTGGGCGATCTGGCCCTTCCCGACCAGCCCATCGGCGTCGTCGCGTTCGCCCACGGCAGCGGCAGCTCCCGGCACAGCCCGCGCAATCGCGCGGTGGCCCGGGTGCTGCAGGACGCGGATCTGGCCACTCTGCTGTTCGATCTGCTCACCGACGCCGAGGAGCGGGTGGACGCGGTCACCGCCGAACTGCGCTTCGACATCCCGCTGCTGGGCCGACGGCTGGGGGCCGCGGTGAACTGGCTCGGCGGGCACCCGGCCACCTCCGCGCTGCCGGTGGGGCTGTTCGGTGCCAGTACGGGCGCGGCGGCGGCGCTGACGGCCGCCGCGGAGCGGCCGGAGCGGGTCGCGGCCGTGGTCTCCCGCGGCGGCCGGCCCGATCTCGCGGGCGGTGCGCTGAACCGGGTGCGGGCGCCGGTGCTGCTGATCGTGGGCGGTGACGACCACGAGGTGCTGCGGCTCAATCAGCAGGCGGCCGCCATGCTCGTCGCCCCGCACGAAATCCATGTGGTGCCCGGCGCGAGCCATCTGTTCGAGGAGCCGGGAACGCTGGAGGAGGCCGCCGAGGCCGCGCGTGACTGGTTCGTACGGATGGCCAGGCACCCGGCCCGCGGCGGTAAGCGGTGACGGACAGCGGCAAGGGCGGCAGCAACGGCTACGCGTCCGCGGCGGACGAGCCCAGCACCTGGCGCAGATCGTAGGAGACCGGCTCCTCCAGCTGTTCGTAGGTGCACTGCCCGGGCTCCCGGTCCGGCCGCCACCGCCGGAAGCGGGCGGTGTGCCGGAAGCGGCCGCTCTGCATGTGGTCGTAGGCCACCTCGCACACCCGCTCCGGGCGCAGCGGCAGCCACGACAGATCCTTGACCCCGGTCCAGCGGCTGGGCGCGCCCGGCATCCGGCCCTCGGCATGGGCCTCCTCACGCGCCCAGTCGGCCCAGGGATGGCCTTCGACGGTCTCCATGGCCAGCGGCTCCAGCTCGGCCATCAGTTCCTGGCGGCGGCGCGCGGTGAAGGCGGCACTGACGCCCACGTGCTGGAGTCGGCCGGTGGCGTCGTACAGGCCGAGCAGCAGCGAGCCGACGCCCTGGCCGGACTTGTGGACGCGGTACCCGGCCACCACACAGTCGGCGGTGCGCTCGTGCTTGACCTTGACCATCACGCGCTCGCCGGGGCGGTAACGCAGGTCGGGGCTTTTGGCCACGACGCCGTCGAGCCCCGCCCCCTCGTAACTCTCGAACCACTGCCGGGCCACGTCGAGATCGTCGGTGCAGGGGGCGAGGTGCACGGGGTCCGCGGCGTCGCGCAGCGCCTCGGTCAGTGCCTCGCGGCGCTCGCCGAGCGGGGTGTCCATCAGCGAGGCGTCGCCGAGGGCGAGGATGTCGAAGGCGACGAAGCTTGACGGCGTGTTCTTCGCCAGCAGCCGCACCCGGGAGTCGGCGGGGTGGATCCGCTCCAGCAGGGCATCGAAGTCCAGCCGTCCGCCGCGCACGATGACGATCTCGCCGTCCAGGACGCAGCGCGGCGGCAGGTTGGCGAGCAGCGCCTCGGCCAGTTCGGGGAAGTAGCGGGTGAGCGGCTTGGTGGTGCGGCTGCTGATCTCGATCTCGTCCCCGTCGCGGAAGACGATGGCCCGGAAGCCGTCCCATTTGCCCTCGTAACGCATCCCGGGCGGGATCGTGGCCACGGCCTTGGCCAGCATCGGCTCGACGGGAGGCATCACCGGAAGGTCCATGATGTCCGATTGTGCCCCTGTGACGGACCGCCCGCCCGCCGGGAGGCGGCCTCGGCCGGGCGGGCCTAGCGTGGCCGTATGGCAGAGTCGGTGGAGCTCACGGTCGGCGGTCGCACGGTGCGGGTGACCAACCCCGGGAAGGTGTACTTCCCGGAGCGCGGGTTCACCAAGCTGGACCTCGCCCGCTACTACCTGGCGGTCGGCGAGGGCGCGCTGCGGGCGCTGCGGGACCGGCCGACGACGCTGGAGCGCTATCCGGACGGGGTCGACGGGGAGTCGTTCTTCCAGAAGCGGGCCCCGAAGAACCTCCCGGAGTGGATTCCGACCGGCCGTATCTCCTTCCCCAGCGGGCGGCACGCGGACGAGATCTGCCCCACCGAGACGGCGGCCGTGGTGTGGGCGGCGAATCTGGGCAGCCTGACCTTCCATCCGTGGCCGGTACGGCGCGGGGACACCGAACACCCCGATGAGCTTCGGATCGACCTCGACCCCCAGCCGGGCACCGACTACCAGGACGCGGTGCGGGCCGCGGAGGAGCTGCGCGAGGTGCTGGACGGGCTGGGGCTGCGGGGGTGGCCCAAGACCTCGGGCGGCCGGGGGCTGCATGTGTTCGTCCCGATCGCGCCGGAGTGGACCTTCACCCAGGTGCGGCGGTCCGCGATCGCGATCGCGCGGGAGTTGGAACGGCGGGCTCCGGAGCGGGTGACCACCAAGTGGTGGAAGGAGGAGCGCGGCCGGAAGATCTTCGTGGACTACAACCAGACCGCCCGGGACCGCACCATCGCCAGCGCCTACTCGGTGCGTCCCCGGCCCCATGCCCCGGTCTCCGCGCCGCTGCGCTGGGAGGAGGTTCCCGACGCCCGGCCGCGCGACTTCGACCTGGCCACCATGCCGGTGCGCTACCGCGAGCTGGGCGATGTGCACGCGGACATGGACGAGCACGCCTTCCGCCTGGAGTCCGCCCTGGAGCTGGCGACGCGGGACGAGCACGAGCATGGGCTCGGCGACCTCCCCTATCCGCCGGAGCATCCGAAGATGGCGGGCGAGCCGAAGCGGGTGCAGCCGAGCCGGGCCAAGAAGTGATGGCCGGATCCTTGGCGTCTGCGAGAATCGCGCCATGTCCGTCTTCGCTCATCCCGGCCGCCATCGGGTGGCGGTGCTGGTGCGCCACGGGCTGCTGCCGTTCGAGCTGGGCATGGCGCACCGGCTGTTCGGCCGGGCCGTATCGGCCGCCGGCGAGCCGCTGTACGAGGTGGTGACCTGCGCGCTGGTCCCCGGTGAGGTGCGCACCGACTCCGATGTCACGATGTGTGTCGCGCATGGCCCAGGCGCGCTGGCCGAGGCCGACACCGTGCTCGTCCCGGCCGCCAACGAACCGGACGAGCCACAGACCGAGGGCCGCCTGGGCGCCCCGCTCACCGGCGCCTTCGCCCGGATCCGTCCCGGCGCCCGGATCGCCTCGATCTGCACGGGGGCGTTCGTGCTGGCGGCCGCGGGGCTGTTGGACGGCCGCCGGGCGACGACCCACTGGCAGGAGGTCGACCGGTTCCGGGAGCTGTTCCCGGCCGTCGCGCTCGACCCGGACGTCCTGTACGCGGACGAGGGCGAGGTGCTGACCTCGGCCGGGGACGCCGCCGGTATCGATCTGATCCTGCATATGATCCGGCGCGACCACGGCGCGGCGGTGGCGGGCGAGGTCGCCCGCGGCTCGGTCGTGGCCCCGCATCGCGACGGCGGCCAGGCGCAGTTCATCCGGCGGCCGGTGCCAGAGCAGCGCGGCGGCTCCACCGGCGCGGCCCGCGCCTGGGCGCTGACCCGGCTCGACCGTCCGCCGACCCTGCGGGAGCTGGCCGAGCGGGAGTCGATGAGCGTACGGACCTTCTCCCGGCGGTTCCGCGAGGAGGTGGGGATGACCCCGGTGCAGTGGCTGACCCAGCGGCGCCTCGAGCGCGCCCGGCAGTTGCTGGAGGAGACCGATCTGCCGGTGGACCGGATCGCGGCCGACGCGGGCTTCGGCACCGCCGCCTCGCTGCGGCAGCATCTGCACACCGCCCTCGGGGTGTCACCGAGCGCCTACCGCTCCACCTTCCGGGGCAACGCCGCCGCCCTCTAACGACGGGCCGTGAACTGGCCGGTGCCCAGGGTGTGGAACCACGTCTGGATCCGATGCTCGTTGTGGGTGGTGGCGAGCGAGAGAAGCAGCAGCAGCCGGGCCTTCTGCGGGGTCAGATCCTGGGCGCCGATGACGCCGTGGACATCGGGGTCGTAGACCGAGCCGGAGCCGGTGCGCGAGGCGGAGACCATGACCACCCCGTTCTTGACGGCGTCGTCCCGGGCCTCGGTCATCGCCGGGGAAAGGCCGCCCGCCCCGGTGCCCGCGGTGACGATCCCGGCCGCCCCGGCGTCGGCGAACGCCTTGATGGCCTGGGGTCCGGCGCCCTGGTAGCTGTAGGCGATATCGACCTTGGGCAGCGGCCGCCGGGCGATCCGGTCGAGGTCGAACGGGGTCTTCCAGGCGGGCTTGCCGCACTGCTCGACCCGGGCGGGCGCGCGGTTGACGCGGATGTGGTTCTGGTCGATGACGCCGAGTTCTCCGCTGCTGCCGCTGCTGAACGCGTTCAGCCGCAGGGTGTCGGACTTGCGCACCTCGCGGGCGGCGTGGATCTGGTCGTTGAGCATCACCACGGCGCCGAAGCAGGTGGTGCGCCCGCTGGCGGCGAGGTGGATCGCGTTGTAGAGGTTGGCCGGGGCGTCGGAGCCGATCACCGTCCAGGGCCGCAGGGAGCCGGTGAGCACCACGGGCTTGTCGCTGCGGACGGTCAGGTCCAGCCAGTACGCGAACTCCTCCATGGTGTCGGTGCCGGTGGTGACCACCACACCGTCGTTGAACTTCAGGGCGTGGTCGACGGCGGCGGTGAGCCGACGGTACTCGGGGATCGTGTAGTTGTTGGAGTCCTTGTTGCCGAACTGCTGGGTGGTCACATCCGCGATCCGGTTCACCTCGGGCCTGAGGTCGTTCACCAGCCGGGACACCCGGAGCTTCCCCGCCTCGTAGTCGTCGAAGGACACCTTGGACTTGCTGACGCCCGCGATGGTGCCTCCGGTGCCGATGACCGCGACCTTGGGGGTGGGCCCGGGGTCCGGCTCCGCGGCACCGGCGAGGGAGGCCGTGGTCCCCAGGGCGACGGCCACCAGAGCGGTGACTACGGTGAAGCGGCGGGCGAGCTGAGCCATCGGGACGTCGTTTCATCGATGGGGGTGGGTGATGTGTCGGCCCTTCTTCAGCCACTTTCCACGGTAACCACGGACGTCTCCGGCAGGCGAGGGCGGCGCAGCCGGGCCAGCAGCAGGGCCACATCGTCGTCCGGCGCCCCGTGCAGCGCGGCCAGCACCTGGTCGCAGATCCGCTCCAGCGGGCCCTGGTGGCGGCGCAGCAGCTGGACCAGGGTGTGCAGTCCGACGTCGAGGGACTGATGGCGCTTTTCCACCAGGCCGTCGGTGAACAGGGCCAGCAGCGCCCCCTCGGCCAGCTCCCGCTCCACCGAGGCGAAGGGGACGCCGCCGACGCCCAGCGGCGCGCCGGTGGGGATGTCGATGAGCTCGGCGTCGCCGCCGGGCTGCACCAGCACCGGGGGCAGATGGCCGGCGGTGGACATCTCGCACCGCCCGGTGCGCGGATCGCAGACCGCGTAGAGGCAGGTGGCGATGGACTCCCCCAGGGTGGGCGTGATCTCGTCGAGATGGCACAGCACCTGGGCCGGGGGCAGATCGAGCCGGGAGAAGGCCCGGGTGGCGGTGCGCAGCTGGCCCATGATCGCCGCGGCGTGGATGCCCTTGCCCATGACGTCGCCGACCACCAGCCCGACCCTGCCGTCCGGGAGCGGCAGCACATCGAACCAGTCGCCGCCGGCGGCGCTGACCGCGGGCAGATACCGGGAGGCGATCTCCAGGCCCTCCAGGTCGCGTGGCTGCTGGGAGAGCAGGCTGCGCTGGAGGGTGAGCGCGGCGTCGCGTTCGCGGGCGTAGAGCCGGGCGTTGTCGATGCACAGGGCGGCACGGATGGCCAGTTCGCAGGCGAGGGTGAGGTCCTCCTCGTCGAACGGCCTGGGGTTGATGGTGCGGTGCAGGCTGAGGGTGCCGAGCACACTGCCGCGGGCGATCAGCGGGGCGGCGATGTACGAGTGCACGCCCTCGCGCAGCAGCACCCGGCCGGCGTCGTCGTCCCGGGCGATTCGCCGTACGTCCTGCTCGGTCACGTGCGGCACCAGGATCGGCCGGGCCTCGCGGACACACTGGGTGATCAGCCGGGTGGGGTCGTAGCGGGCGATCTCGCCGACCGGGTCCGCCGCGTGGACGGCGTCGGTGGGGTAACCGGCGGCGACGGCGAGCGCCCGGAAGCGGGCGGAACCGTCGGTCCACACCCGGGGCGTGGCCTCGCGGTGCACCACGGAGTCCAGGACGTCGACGGCCGCGAGGTCGGCGAGCCGGGGCACGGTCACATCGGCCAGCTCCTGGGCGGTCTGCCGCAGATCCAGCGTGGTGCCGATGCGGACGCTCGCGTCGGCGATCACGGCCAGCCGCTCGCGCGCCTCGGCGATCTCGCTGGTCTCCCGGTGGCGCCGGGAGATGTCCATGATGGAGACGGCGACGCCCAGGATCCGGCCGCTGGGGTCCTCCAGCCGGTAGTACGACTCCGACCAGGCGTGGTCATGGTCGGGGTCGGCGGGGGTCCGGCCGATGCTCTGCTGGTCCAGCAGCGGTTCACCGGACTCCAGCACATGCCGCATCGCGGCCTCGATGGCCTCGCTGTCGAGCCCCGGCAGCGCCTCCCCGACGCGGAGACCGCGCACCTGGGGCTCGGTGATGGAGTTCATCTGCTGCAGGGCCGGGTTGGCGCGCAGCCAGCGCAACTCGGTGTCGAACACCGCGAGCCCCACCGGCGACTGTTTGATCAGGAAGCCGGATACGGCCAGATCGGTCTCCAGCCGCCGTACGGTCCCCTCGTCGGCGGCCAGCCCGAGCGCATAGCCCTCGCCGTGGGCGTCACGCAGGCCCATGGTGCGGAACTCCACCTTCAGGGTGGAGCCGTCCGGGCGGCGGACCGGGAAGACGCCGGCCCAGGTGTCGCCCGCCCGTACGCGTGCGAAGAGCTCAACGGCCGCCCGCCGGTCCTTCGGGTGGACCAGCAGCTTGTCCGCGCGGCGCCCCAGCGCCTCGGCCGCGCGGTAACCGAACAGCTGTTCGGCCTCCGGGCTCCACAGGGCGATCCGCCCCTCGACGTCCAGCGCCACGGCGGCGACCCGCAGCAGATCGAGCACTCCTCCCGGGGCGGTCGCCATGCTGCCGATACCCGCCCCGTCCTCCTGGTCAACACGGTCATGCGTGGTCATACCGGCACCTCACCGGCTCGCCGTGCCCTCCTACTGTCATACCTCGCCCGGCGGGCCGCCGCACACGGGTATGACGCGGGCACGCTACAGATCCCGGTTCAGATGGTGAAGGGCCGCTGCCGGGCGAATGCGGAGTTCGGCGCACCCACCTGGAAGAGGTGGGGCGTCTGGTCGGGTGGCATCCGCTTGACGATCTCCCGGTGCAGTCCGCGGTAGCTGCCCGCGAAGGCACCGCCCCGCCAGACCTCCAACAGGGTGGCGGTGAACAGGCCGTTGACGATTCCGTCGGCGGAGGTCTGGTTGTCCTGGCAGCCGGAGATCTGCAGCACGCTGGCGTCGATTTTGGCGAGGTCCTTGGCGGTGCGGGTGTTCTGGATGCGGTCGTAGGCGTCACGGTCGCGCCGGTAGACGGCGGACTGCACCGACTGTGGCATGACCCGGATCCTGCGGCCGACCTCCGCGGGGTCGGCGGTGCTGAAGCGCCGGTCGAGCTCCTGGGCGCTCAGCATCTCGGGCAGGCGCCGGGCCACGGTGCCGCTGTGGCAGCTGTCGGAGAGCAGCCAGATCCGCACCCCCTTGGCGAACTTCCCGAACAGCTCGAACAGCTCGTCGTCGACCAGCTGCCGGTCGTGGAGCACCCAGGTCTCGTCGAGGCGGTCCCCGGTCTCGTCGTGGTTGAGGTCGGGCACCTGACCGCCGTGGCCCGAGTAGGTGAGGAAGAGGATGTCCCCCTCGGCCAGCCGCCCGGCCGCGGCCTCCAGGGTGGCGGTGACCGTCTCCGCGGTGGCGGCCGGGCTCAGCAGCGGGTCGGTCACATCGAACCCCGCGGCGTCGGCGATCCCGGCCATGTCGACGGCGTCCTGCTCGCAGGCACCCAGCTCACCGCTCCAGCCCTCGTACGCGGCGGGGTCGACCTGATTGAGTCCGATATGGACGGAGAGGCCGGCTGACATGGGGGCTCCTAGGGTCGAGGACGCGCGGCGGCTCACCACCGCTCGTCACTAAGCGATGATGCGGGGCCGCGCCCCGCCATGCCCTGTTCTCCGGCCCATCCGGAGGAGGAGCCCCATCCGGAGGAGACGCTTGGCCAAGGAGGGGCCACGTCAAGGTGGTGTCTCGCCAAGGCGACGCCCCGCCAACGTGGCGCCCCGCACACCCTTCGGCCCCGCCCCGACTCTCACTCCTCGCGCGGCCGGGCGCCCAGCGCCCGCAGCGCCATATCGGCGGCGCGCTCGAAGTAGCCGGGCTCCAGGGCCGCCCCACGGGCCGAGACGCGCCAGTAGACCAGCCCGCCGAGCAGATCGAGTGCCAGCTCGCGGTCGAGGTCCCGCGGCAACTCACCGCGCTCGGTCGCCCGGTCCAGCATGCCGATGACGCGGGCGCGCCGCGGCTCGCCGATGCAGCGGGCCAGGGCCTGGAACAGCTCCTCGTCCCGCTGCGCCTCGGCGATCAGGTCCGGCAGAATCCGCGAGAACCGCGGATGGGTCAGCCAGTCGGCGACCGAATGAAGCGCGGCCAGCACATCGCCGCGCAGGGATCCGGTGTCGGGCTCCTCGACCAGGGCGACGCTCAGCTCCGACACGACCGCGATGACCATCCGCTGCCTGGAAGGCCACCGCCGGTACAGGGCGCTCTTGCCCACTCCGGCCCGTTTGGCCACGGCCTCCATCGACAGCCGGCCGTATCCGTGCTCCGCGAGCTCGTCCAGAACGGCCTCGGCGATGGCGGCGGTCTTGTCCGCGCGCAGGGTGGCGGCGCCGCTCGGGGGGCGCCGGTTGGTGTCCGACATGGCTTCGAGGTTAACAGATGGACGGGACGGCACCGTCTCGTCCTATGATGTGTGGACGGGACGGTGCCGTTCCGTCCGTTGGTTATGGGATTCCCCTGTGAGAAGGAAGTACGTCATGGACGACCGCATCAAGGTGTTCGAGCGGGCGAAGGAACTGCTGCTCGACCACGACATGCTGGGATTCGCGAACCTGTGGGCCGTCGACGGCACCATGGAGTTCCCCTTCGCCCCGGCCGGTCGGCCGCGCCTGCTGGAAGGGCGTGAGGCCGTGCGCGCATACCTGCGGGACTACGCCGACCACATCGATCTGCGCGCCGTCGCGCATCAGGTCATCCATCGCACCGAGGACCCCGAGGTGCTGATCGTGGAATTCTCGATGGACGCCGTGGCCGTCTCGTCCGGCCGCCCGCTCCGCCCCTCGTACATCGCCGTCATCACCGTCCGGGACGGCGAGATCGCCTCGTACCGCGACTACTGGAACCCGCTGATGCTCAACGAGGTCGGCTTCGGCGCCCAGGAGGACCGGACCAATGGCTGAACCCACTGTTCTGGTCCTCGGCGCCACCGGGAACACCGGCTCCAAGGTGCTGCGGATGGTGCGCGCGCAGGGCGCGCGGGCGCTGGCCGCCACCCGGCGGCCCGAGTCCGCGGCAGCGGCCGGGGCGGGCGAGACCGTCCGGTTCGACTGGCACGACCCGGCCGGCCATGCGGCGGCGCTGGACGGCGTAGAGCGGATCTATCTCGTCTCGCCCCTGGGGGTGGCCGAGCCGCGGCCCGTGGTCGAGCCGTTCCTGAACACCGCTGTCGCCCAGGGCGTACGGCGGGTGGTGCTGCTGAGCTCATCCGCGGTCCCCGACGCGCCAACGGGCCTCGGCGCGCTGCACACGCTGGTGAAGCAGACCGTTCCGGAGTGGGCGGTGCTGCGGCCCTCGTGGTTCATGCAGAACTTCACCGGTGACCATGCGGTGGCCCACGCCATCCGCGGCGACGGCGATATCGTCACCGCCACCGGGGACGGCAAGGTGGCCTTCGTCGACGCGACGGACATCGCCGCCGTCGCCACCCGGGCCCTGCTGGACGACCGCCCGCACAACACGGACCACGTCATCACCGGTCCCGAGGCGCTCGGCTACGCGGAGGCGGCGCGCATCGTGACCGAGGTCTCCGGGCGGCCGGCCCGCCATGTCGCGGTGGAGCCCGGGGAGTTGCGGGAGAGGCTGAAGGGGATAGGGATACCGCCGGAGTTCGCCGCGGTGCTCGCCGGGCTCGACGAGGACATCCGGCACGGCGCGGAGGACCGGACGACCGACACCGTCCAGCGGGTCACGGGGCGCGCTCCCCGCTCCTTCCGCGCCTTCGCCGAGGCGCACCGTGCCGCCTTCGCCCCGGCGCCCGCCGCCTGAGCGCTCCGCTGGAAGTGCACTGAGATGCCGTCGATCGTCTGCGGCACCGTCGTGGCTGGTCGCGCCCCGCGGCGGAGCCGCACATCGGTACAGCCCCGCGCCCCTTCTGGGCACCTTTCGAACCGCGGCAGACTTCCGCCGATCTGCTGAGGCCCGGCCCGGGCGGATCTTCACGGGCCCGCGACGCCCGGCAGGACGCTTCCGGCCACCGCTGGGAGGGGCTTCCGGCATCGGACGTCGCGCGCCCCGCGGCATCCGATGCTGATGCGGCGGGGGCCGGGGCCTACCGACAAGGGCCTAGCGGAACAGCACATCCGGGAGGCCGGGCCGGTCGATGGCCTCCTCCAGGGCTGCGCGCAGGGTACGGCTGTCGGTGAGCGGGCCGCCGGGCCGGATCAGCCAGACATGGCCCTGCCGGACGCAGCCGGGCCTGGGGCAGCGCAGCACCCGGCCGGGCCCCGCCGCGGCCACCGCGCGGCGGCGGGCGTACGCCGTCCCGGCCAGCCAGCCCTTCCACTCGGCCGCCGATCCGGGCGGCACGAGGAAGGAGAGCACATGGCTGGCGGTGGCGAGCATCACCGGTCCCGCCGCGTCGCGCCGCCGCAGCGCCTGGATCACCGCGGTGCCGATGTCGTCGCACATCCGCACCAGGTCGAAGACGGGGCCCACCGGCAGATCGGCGAGGCCGCTGCCGCTGGCCCACTGCAGCCGCACCCGCCCAGGGTCGTCGCTCGCGGCCAGCAGCCATTCGGCCGCGTCGGTCTCCACGGTGACCCGCATCCGGCGGTCACCACGCGCCCCCGCGTTCATGAGGTGGCCACCAGCGGCAGGGTGAACCACACCTTCTTCCCCCCGGCTCCGGGGTCGGGCGGCTCGGTGCCCCAGTCGAGGGCGAGGTCCTCGACGATGGCCAGCCCTCGTCCGGACTCCTCGGTCGGCTCCGGCTCGCGGGCGACCGGGATCACGGGCGAGCCGTCGGCCACCTCCACGCGCAGCTCACGGCCGAAGCGTTCCAGCGAGACCGTGATGGTGACGGTGTCGGCGGGGCCGGAGCTGCCGTGCTCCACGGCGTTGGCGAACAGCTCGTTGGTGGCGAGGACGACATGGTCGACGATCGCGCCGAGCCGCCAGTCGCGAAGATGCCCGGCGACCATCCGGCGTACGGCGGCGGCGCGGTCGGGAAGGGCGGGGAACTCCGCCCGGAAGAGCCGGCGGGTGTCCAGCGGGATCACCGTCCTCTCCCCTCCGGAGCGGGGGACGGGGATCGCCGCGGCTCCCGGCGCGGTAGCCGGATCGGCCCGCGGCCCGGTAACCGGATCGGTTCGCGGGCGGTCCGCGGAGACCGCGATGCCATGGCTCGCGCCCATCGTCTCGCTCTCCTCATCGGCCGACGCCGGCCTGTGCGACAGTCCTGGAAAGGATCGGCTCACGGTGTCGGTCCTCACGCTCCTCGTCGGTCTGTGGGCTGTGGGGGCATACGGGCCCATGGAGCGATTGATGCTCCGGTGAGCGGGTAAGCGCATTCTGGCGACCGACCGCCTGGCATCTGAGCTGGTGACAGGTGGTCCGCACACCCCACCCGACCCGCCTGGACCAGCTGCCACGGACGGAGACGGCCCGGTGGCGGTGAGTGCCGGTTACCGGCATGGTTCCTCCTTCGAAGGCAGCGCAAAGCGCCGTCGGTCGCCGTTCATGTAGACAAACGGTTGGACCGGCCGGTGGGCGAGAGGGCATGGGGGTTGTCCGGTTGTACGGGCGTAGTGGTTCGGGCTGTACGGTCCGGACGTGGCAAGCGTGAGCGACGGCCGCGAGGGGCGGCTCGGCCCGGGGGAACGGTCCGGTGTGGACGCCAAACGGGTCCTGGTGACCGGGGGCTCCCGGGGGCTGGGTGAACAGATCGTACGGCTACTGGCCGCCGGTGGGGCGCGATTGGCCACGTGTGCGCGGACACCGGAGGATCTGCGGTCCCTCACGGCGTCCCTGAGCGCCGAGGGCCACGGGGAGTTGTTCACCCGCGCGCTGGACGTCACCGAGCCGGGGCTGCTGGAGGAATTCGTCGATGCGGCGGGGATACGTTTCAGCGGACTGGACGGCGTGGTGGCCTGCGCCGGTGGCGCCCGCGGCCGCGGCATCGAGGACGCCGACCCCCAGGACTGGTCGCTGACCTGGGAGATGAACGTGGGTCATACGGCACGGCTGGTGAAGGCCGCGGTGCCGCATCTGCGCCACGCGGGCGGCGGCTCCGTGGTGGTGATCGCCTCCATCTCCGGCTGGAAGCCGGGACCCCAGGCGCAGTACGGGGCGGCCAAGGCCGCCCAGATCCATCTCGCGGCCTCGCTCGCCCGTGAGCTGGGCCCGGACGGGATCCGGGTGAACGCCGTCTCCCCGGGGTCCATGCTGATCCCCGGGAAGCGGTGGGACCGGATGCGCACCGAAGAGCCCGAGGAATACGCCCGGTTCACGGCCGAGCTGCCACGGGGTGAACTGGTCACCCCGCGGGAGGTCGCCCAGGTCGTGGCGTTCCTGCTCTCGGACGCCGCGAGCGGGGTCTCCGGTGCGCATCTGCCCGTCGACCGAGCCCAGAACGCCCCCACGCCGGGAGGGTATTGACCCCCCGGCGCTCCCCCGAGCGGAGGCGCTCCGGACGCGTCACCGGCCGCTCACGCGGAGCGGCCGGAGACTTCGCCGAGGCTCCGGGCGGGGCGAAGCCCCGAGGCCCGAGACCTCAGGCGGCCACGCCGAGCACCGTCCGGGAGCGCTGCTCGAACTCCCGGACCATGGCCTCCCCGCGGTGTGGCCGCAACCGGGTGCGGAAGTCGCGCAGCGCCTGGATCGAGCGCTCGCTGTGCACCCCGCTGAGCGTGTCCAGCGCCTCGCCCGCGGTGCCGACGGCCTCGTCCAGCCGGTTCTGCTGGAGATAGGACGTCGCCAGCACGGATCTGCTGATGGCCTGGCGCCGGCGCCGGTCGGCGTTGGCGCGCACGGATTCGGCGGCGGCGTGCTCGGCCTCGGTGGCGTTGCCCAGGTCGCGGAAGCACAGGGCCGCCTCGGCCGCCAGATAGTGGTGGTCGAGGAAGCGCACCCAGGGCGACTCCTGCTCGGGGCCCTGGCTGGCCTCGAGCTGGGCGTCGGCCGCGCGCAGCGACTTGGACGCCTCCCGGGGCTGGTTTAGGGCGGCGTAGCCCCGGGCGGCCATGGCGTGCAACCGCATCAGCCCGAGCGGGCTTCCGGCGTGCTTGGCCGTGGCGACACCGACCCGGGCCAACTCGACCCCCGCCTCGGGCTGGCCCAGGTTGGTCGCCAGATGGGACAGGCCGGCCAGGATCTGACCGCCCAGGACCCGGTCGCCGCCCTCGGCGCACAGCCGCAGCGCCTGGGTCATATAGCGCTGGGCCAGGCCGTATTCGGCGTTGTCATAGCTGCTCCAGCCCGCCATCGCGGCCAGCTTGGCGGCGGCGGTGAACAGCTGGCGCCGCTCCTGAGGGGGCGCGCCGCGCTGCTGGAGCATGGGGACGACCTCGGTCGACAGATAGAGCACAATGCTGGCGCGGACCTGGCCGCCGCCGAAGCGATTGTCCATCTCGTCGAACATGTTGATCGCCGCGTGGACCTGTTCGACGCGGCCGCCTTCGGCCGCGGGTGCGAGCCGGGCGGTGTCCTGGTTCTCGACCAGCCACAGCAGCCATTCGCGCTGCGGGGTCACCAGTGCGCCGGCGACGAAGGGCACCGCACCCAGCAGGCTGCGGCGGGATATGTCGGTGGAGCCGAGTTCGGCGAGCGTGTGCAAGGTTTCTGCTACGTCCTCCCGGTAGGCCAGCGCGCGGGCCACGACCGGGCGCTGTCGGTCGGAGATGAACCCCAGCTCGGCGGGGGCCACGGGCCTGCCGAGCCGGTGGGAGAGCACGGCGGCGATCAGCTCCGGCGTGGTGCCACGCGGCTGTCCGCCTTGCAGCCAGCGGGTGACGGACGCCTTGTCGTAATTCGACTCGCGCCCCTGCCTACGGCCCAGTTCATTGACCCGCAGGGCCAACGAGGCGTAGGAGCACCCGGATTCCTTCAGAGCCGCGGCCAACCCGACGTTGACCACGGCGCCTTGGCGCCCGCTTACCGGCTGTGCGTGATGCGTCACCGTGACCGTCCCTGTTTCGAGCCACGGCGGTCTGCGGGTTCCCCATCGCTCGGCGCCGACCAGTCGGCCGGGCACCTCAACGACGTTGTGGACATGGGTGGTTGGGAGCCCTCGCCATAGAGGGTGAGATGGGTCACGTGCTCACTATGCGTGGTGAAGCCATCACCCCGCAACCTTCGTTCTGATAATTTCAAACCGATCGACTCGCTCTGTCAGTGTCATCCATCGCGTGGCACACTGTGCAGGCATATGACAGCCATTCCTCCGGGAGGCGGGACGTGAGCGAGGCACGGCCGGCCGGCGCCGCCCCCACCGTCTTGCGCAGAGTCCTCGGCAAGCGCCTGCGGCATCTGCGGGAGCGGGCGAAGGTGTCGTTCGAGGAAGCCGCGAAAGCCATCGAGGTCACCCCGTTGACCGTGCGCAGGATGGAGAAGGCGGAAGTCGGTCTCAAGATTCCGTATCTCAAGGAGCTGCTGCGGAACTACGGCGTCCGCGGCCCGGAGATGGAGGACTTCCTCGCCCTGGCACGGGAGGCCAACCAGCCGGGCTGGTGGCATCAGTTCCGCGATGTGCTTCCGGACTGGTTCAGCGCTTACGTCAGCCTGGAGAGTGAGGCCACCGTCATTCGCGCGTACGAGCCCCACTACGTCCCCGGGCTGCTCCAGACTGAGGACTACGCCCGAGCGGTGCTGCGCATGGGCTTCCCCCGGGACACCGAGGAAGAGCTGGAGCGCCGGATCGCCCTGCGCGTCCAGCGTCAGGACCTGCTCACCAAGTCGGACGCGCCGACCATCTGGGCCATCCTCGACGAGACGGTGCTGCGCCGCCCCGTGGGCGGCTCACAGGTGATGCGCGACCAGATCGACCACCTGATCGACACCTTGGAGATTCCCAAGGTCAGGCTGCAGATCATGCGGTTCGCGGCGGGGCCGCACCCCGGGGCCTTCGGCCCCTTCCACTACTTCCGCTTCGGATTCTCCGAACTGCCGGACGTCGTCTACACGGAAAGCCTCACCGGGGCGGTCTATGTGGACAAGCCGGCCGAAGTCGTCGCCTATCTCGAGGTCCTGGACCGGATGGCGGTCCAGGCCGAGCGGATCGGCGACTCCAGCACCATCCTGGCCGAACTGCGTAAGGAGCACTGAGATGCACGACCCCGTCTACAGCGGAATGCCGGCCACGGACCTGGGCACGGAGGGCTGGGAGAAGCCCTGGAGCGGGTCCAACGGCGGCACCTGCATCGAGGCCAAGCGGCTGCCGGACGGGCGGGTCGCCCTGCGCCAGTCCACCGACCCGGCCGGGCCCGCGCTGATCTACACCCGCTCGGAGGTGGCGTCCTTCCTGGAGGCGGCGAAGTCCGGCGAAGCGGACTTCCTCATCGCATAGCGGGGCCACGCACGGGCGACCCCTCGAAAACCACTACGCCCGCACAACCGCACAACCCCGCACCGCACTCCCGTCCCCGCCGTCCCGCCACGCACACTGAAGACGCCGTGGCGGGCGGCGGCGTCGTCCCCCTCGCAGAGCTGAGAGCTATGGGACCGACAGGATGCCGGAATTGAACCTCGACCATGCGGTGGCGCAGCACCGCACACTGATCGTCGAGGGCTGCGACGGGGTCGGCAGGGACACGCTGCTGGCCGGGCTCGCCCGCCGGCACGGCTACACCGTCACCCGCGCCTCCCCCGACCTCCCCCATGTCGACCCGGTCCGGCCGTACCGCGAACTCCTCCTGCGCGGCGGGGCGCTCGCGGTCGACGCCGGGCTGGTCGGCGAACTCGTCTACGGACCGCTGCGCCGTGGCCACTCCCGGGTGACCTGGATTCAGGCGTTCGACTTCGCCGAGGCGGTGGCCGAGCGCCACGGCGCCTTCGTCCATGTGACGGCCCCGGTGCCGGTGCTGGAGGACCGGCTGGCCGCGCGCGGCGCCTCGGCGGCGGCCCTCGCGGAGATCGGCGCCGCGGTGACCGGCTATGACCAGGCATTCTCCACTCTCGCCGAGCACGCCCCGGTCCTCACCGTCGAGGAGCAGCCGGCCGCAGGCGATGGCCCGGATCCGGATCCGGGCCACGGCGAGGCGGCGCCCGAGCCCCCGGTGTCCTCGTTCGCCCGGCCCCTCCCGCGCATCCGCTCCCCCGTGCCGTCCTGCGCCCAGCGTCGCTGAACTCCCTGGCACCGGGCTTACGTTGGTGCCCCGCGAACCGCACACGCACGGCAGGAGATGGCTCCATGACAGACGGCTCGTCCACCCCGGACCAGCAGGCCCTGAACAAGATCGACACCACGGTGCCGCATTCGGCCCGGATCTGGAACTACTGGATGGGCGGCAAGGACAACTACGAGGTCGACCGGATCGCCGGTGACGAGTACCGGGAGGTCGCCCCGAACATCGAGACCATGGCCCGGGCCTCGCGCGCGTACCTCATCCGCACCGTCACCCATGTGGCGGGCGACTGCGGGATCCGTCAGTTCCTGGACATCGGCACCGGGCTGCCCACCTACGACAACACCCACCAGGTCGCCCAGCGGGTGGCGCCCGAGGCCCGCATCGTCTACGTGGACAACGACCCCCTGGTGCTCCGGCACGCCCAGGCGCTGCTCACCAGCACCCGGGAGGGGGTGACCGACTACATCGACGCCGATCTGCACGAGCCCGAGCGGATCCTGGAGGCCGCGGCGAAGACACTCGACTTCGACCGGCCCATCGCCCTGATGCTGATGGGCATCCTCGGCCACATCCAGAACTACGACGAGGCGGTGTCGGTCGTGCGGCGGCTGCAGGACGCCTTACCGTCCGGCAGCTACTTCGTGCACTACGACAGCACCGACACCGACCAGGCGCTCAAGGAGGCACAGCAGGGCTACGACGACACCGGCGCCGTTCCGTACGTGCTGCGCAGCGTGGCGCAGATCAGCCGCTTCTACGAGGGTCTGGAGCTGATCGAGCCCGGTATCGTGTCGTGTCCGCTGTGGCGGCCGGGTCCCTCCGAGACGGACATCGAGACCACCGATGTCCACGGGGGCGTGGCCCGCAAGCCGTGACGGCCGTGACGACCAAACGAATGGTTCGGCCACCGGGGAGGTAACCCCCGCCCCCGTCGCGTCGTCAGACACGGCGCCGGGAAGCTAGGCGGAGGGACGCGTGGGTGTTCGAGGTCGGAGCCTGGAGAGTGCCCTCCGTCAAGCGGCTGCTGCGGGCGTCGATCGCCGGTGCGCCCGCCGTCGTACGGCAACGCCGCGGCCCCCAGGACGAGTCACCGGGGCGGCCGCGGCATCTGGCCATCATCATGGACGGCAACGGCCGCTGGGCCGCCCTGCGCGGCCTCTCCCGCACCCGGGGCCATCAGGCGGGGGTGCTGGCGCTGCCGCGGGTGGTGGACACGGCCCTGGAAGAGGGCATCGAACATCTGTCGCTGTTCTTCTTCTCCACCGAGAACTGGAACCGCCCGCGCGGCGAGGTGGCCGCCCTGATGCGGCTCACCGCCCAGCTGGCGGACGTCTTCCGGGGCTACGGCGAGCGGGGGGTGCGGCTGCGCTGGCTGGGCTCGGAGGCCCGGCTCCCCCTGGCCACACTGGCCGCGCTGCGCCGCGCGGAGGCCGATACGTGCGACAACCGCGCGATGACGCTGGCCTTCTGCTTCAACCACGGCGGCCGGGAGGAGATCGCCCACGTCGCCACCTGTCTGGCCCGCGCCTCGGCGGACGGCGCGCTGGACCCCGCGCTCATCGACGAGGCCCTGTTCACCCGCCATCTGCCGCATGCCGATCTGCCGGACATCGACATGCTGGTGCGCACCTCCGGGGAGCAGCGCATCTCCAACTTCATGCTCTGGCGGGCGGCCTACGCGGAGCTCTTCTTCGTGGACACCCTGTGGCCCGACTTCACCGGTGAGGAGCTCCGCGCACTGCTGGCCGCCTTCGCGACCCGTAAACGCCGCTTCGGCGCGGGCGTGGGCCCGCCCTAGCGGATCGGGCCGGCGGATCGGCTCAGCGGATCTGGACGCCGGAGAGGGTGCGGGCGATGACCAGGCGCTGGATCTCGCTGGTGCCCTCGAAGATGGTGTAGATCGCGGCGTCGCGGTGCATCCGCTCCGATTGGCCAGCGGTTTCCCGGCGTTACCCCTGGTCAGACGCACTGTTCGCTCGGTGTTCCGCCGTATTGATTGGGGGTTGCTCGGGGTTCCATGGGAGAGCCTGCCTCCCATATTTCTCCCATGTGTCAGCCTGCGGACCCTAAGGACTTCCTTGCTCTCCTGGGTGCAGAATGTGCACGAGCCCCCCTCCCCTTTGTGGAGGGGGGCTCGCTCTGTGCCAGGATTACCGACCGAAAGGGCCACTTCCTGGCAGGCATCCCGGCACGTCTATGGAGTGCGACTACCCAGTTCGCCGGGCGGTTGTCGCGGTCGATAGACATTCACCCATCCGCGTGAACGCATGTGCGATTTTCGGGCCATGACCCGCACCCTGCGCTGACCCGCAGAGAGTGACGCAGGGTTTCATCCCACCACTTGACGCTATCTTCCGGCCGGAAGATTTTCGACCCCTCTCTAGCGTGACATCTTCAAGATCGTCCGCTGTTGGGGGCCTGCTAAATGGCTGGTGCGCCGTATCAGCGGCTCGCCGCCCACCTCCGACAGCTCATCGAGACGGGCGAGTGGCCGCCCGGATACCGCATCCCCTCGCACGCCCAACTCCAGCAGCAGCACGGCGTCGGCCGTGGCGTCGTCGAGTACGCCGTTCAGCAGCTCCGCCGCGAGGGGCTCATTGAGGGAGTCCGCCGCGGTCGCCCCTACGTGGCCTACCCTCCGGCCGTGCGTACCCTCGTCTCCCCGGACGTCGACTGGCCCGCCCACCGGGACGCGAAGCACGTCGAGAGCCGGCCGCTGGCGGGCGGCGACTTGGCTTTGCGGCTTGGCGTGGCACCCGGCACGCGCCTGTCCTGCCTCGCGGTGGAGATGGTTGACGGCAGTGGCGTCACTGTAGGCCTGTGTACGACGTGGCGGCGGGGTCGGCGCCGGGGGCACGTTTCGTATCGGTGCGAGGTCTCGCCGCATCAGGCCACCGTCGCGGAGGCCGAGTTGACCGGGCTGGCCGCTGGCGCGGTGGCGTTTCTCCTTCAGCGGGTGCGGTATGCGGCGGATGGCCGCCCCGTGGAGGCATGCGACCTCGTCCTCCCTGCGGATCGTTGGCGGCTGCGCGTGTAGCCCTGCGCAGGACAGACGGAAGCGTTAACGGGGTTCACTCCCGCGTCGGGCACACAGTCAACTCTGACTGGAGCGGCCAGGGAAGGGCTCACACACGGGTAAATGCACGCCCCACGGAACTATCACTCGGTGTTCAATCGCTGGCCAAAGGATTTGCCCGACAGGCAGGAGAACACGCCCAAAGCTGCAGGCCATCGGTGCTGCCGAGGAACTGGCTGGTGTAGAGCTCAAGCCCGCAGAGGGCGCAGGCGTAGCCGGCGCACTGATCGGCGGTGAGCCGGTCGAGGTCCGGTAGCTCGAGGAGTTCGGCCCACACGTAGCCGTCTCGGTTGATGCCGCAGTGGTTGGTGGTGGCGAGGGCGTAGTACAGCATGCGGCATTCGGCGTTGGTGAGCTTGGCCGGCAGGTCGACCTCGATACGAGTCCGCCAGCCATCCCCGCTGACCCGCGGGGTGTTCCCGGTGAGTGCGGCCAGCCGGGCGGCGAGGGATTCAGCCTTGGGGCTGCTGCTGGGGCGTGGTCCGGTCGTAGGCTCCGTCATGTCTGCCTGCTTTCTCCAGGTGGTCCATGCCCCCGGGCCGGTCGCACGGTCGCGGGGGTGCAGATTCTGCCACCTAGCATGCCGTAGCACGCTTGGCATGCCCTATCTCGCCTGATCGGGTATGCCATGCCACGTTGGCGGTGTGATCGACTTTGAGCCCGATGTTCCCCGCTGGCGGCAGGTTGCCGACGTGCTGCGGCAGCGCATCGCTGACGGCACCTACCCGCCTCGGACCCGCGTGCCGTCGGTGCTGGCGCTTCAGCAGGAGTTCGGGATCGCGACGGCGACGGGCCAGAAGGTACATCGGGCGCTGCGCGAGGAGGGGTTGATCTACACGGAGCCGGGGCTTGGGTCGTTCGTCTCACCGTCGGCCGGGCCGGGCGACGCGCGGTAGCCTGACACGGCGGCGCCCCGGCTGCTTCCTTCAGCCGGGGCACCGTGCTGCGTGGGCTGCCGTCAATCCATGGGCTCCCAATTGCCCGTGAACCTGTCGAGCCGAGTCCAGGACCCATCCTCGTGGCGGGTGGCCACGGCGTCGTGATTGCCGTTCCTGCTCCCGTCGTTCCAGACGGCCACGCCGCCAGGAACGTCCAGCTCGTCGAGGAAGGCGCGGGCCTCGCGGAACGTCGTGGACTTCTGCTTGCGGCCAGCGAACCGGCGGCCGTCACGGGTCACGGTCTCGGTTGCGTAGTAGACCCTCTTGGCGTTGCGCGGGATGCGGGTTGTCATTGGTCCTCGTCTCTTTCGTGGGGTCGAATCGCAGGGCGGGGCTGGGCGGCTAGGACAGGTACGGCAGGGGGCTGACGAAGTCGCTACCCGGGGTGGAGTCGGCGGTCAGCCACTCGTCGAATCGGTCGCGCTGCATCTCGTTGGGGAACAAGTCCTCCCACGCGGTCGTCACGCGGTCCATGCGAGCTTCCAGCTCGTCGAGGAGCCAGCCGCGGAGGATCGTCACCTTGCGCTCGGCGGGCTGGCCGTTGGTGAGCATCCAGGTCTCGGCGAGCCGCGCGTCCGACAGGCGGCCGATGGAGGCGCGAGCGATCTGCTCGGACTGGATAGCGCGCTCCTGAACGTTCATAACGTCTCCCTGCTCTCGTTCCGACAACTCCAATTTAGTGGGTACCCATCAAGCGAGTCAAGTGGGTACCCACTAGATTCCTTTGACGGGTACCCACTAACCTGGCCGCATGGATAAGCCGCCCTCACCGTTCGACCAGCTCGCCGACCTAGTCGCTGGCGACGACAGCATCGACCACGCCGTCGCCCTCACGCAGGCCCTCGCCGCGATCCCGGACCTTCAGAAGTGGCTACGTGAGCGTCGCCAGCACATCGTGCGGACGCTCCACGAGCAGGACGGGATGAGCTATACCGAGATGGCGCCCCACCTTGGCGTCAAGCCCGAACGTGTCAGCGGCATCGCGCGAGGCCACAGCCGCTCGCCCCGGAAGAAGTCCGTCGACGGGGACTGATGTCCGACCCTGCCCGTAGTCTTGTTCGCATGCCTGAGACCTGTTTGCCCTCGGATGTCGCGCCTGCTGCTGCGGCGAATGAGGCGATCCGGCGGTTCATGCGGCAGCGGTGGGGGCGCCCGCTGTGGCCGGAGGAGCGGGTGGAGTACTGGCGGCTGCTGGAGGCGTGGGCAGCGGCCCAGCGCGGGGATGTCACCGCTGCGGCTTAAGATCCGGCCGTGAGTGATATCGACAGACTCGTGGACCTGCAGAAAGCCTCCGATGCCGAGCACGCCAAGCTCCAGGGCCTGGACGGCGAGGAGCACCGGCAGCAGTGGGAGCGGTGGCGTAAGGCTGCTGAGACCGTGCAGGCTGCGATCACCGAAGCGGCGGGCGGCGGGAACCGGTACGAGCTTGAGGCGAAGGTGAAGAAGGCCGCCCGGCACCCCGAGTGAGCTACTGTCCCCGGTACTCGTACCGCCAAGCCCCGTCTTCCGAGCGGCTACAGAAGCCCCAGTCGTCGGTGATCGGCCCATAGTTGGCGATGGGGACGCCCCGGTACGGTTCGTTGAGACTGTCCAGCAGGGTCGACAGAGGCTCCTGGACAGGGAGGCGAATGAGCGGCGGAGGTCGCTCCCCCTTCCATGTCATGCGGGTGCCGTCCTCTGGGCCGCCGACGAACTCGACCTCGCATTCGGTGGCCGGGGGGAGGGTGACATCGTCCTGCGGGTCTTCCACCTCGACAGGCAGGCTGGCCACGTAGCTGTCCGACAGGGTGACGCCCGCTTCCCGGTGTGCGAAATCTTGCAGCTCACGGCGAGCTCGGGCACGGAAGAGGTCGCGCAGTTGTTCGTCGGCTTCGTCCCAGATTTCGCGGGCGATCGGTAGGCGGACGAACGCTTCGTCATCGCCCACGGTGCCCGCGCAACGCAGATGGATTAGCGGCTGCTCCATACCGTCGCCCCTCCTCATGCCTCCGCCCCGCCGTAGCGGCGGGGCGGTTCGCATCCGAGTAGCCGCGCAGCCCACGCAGTAAATCGGATAGATGAGACCAAGGGTACGCGGGGGTGCCGACAACGCCGGGAGCGTCAGGCGTTGAGCAGCTCCTCGTGCGAGACGCGGAAGCGATGCCCACAGGGCTTGAAGTCGACGAGCACCCCATCGCCATCCCGATCCCACACTGGCGACTCCACCCAGGATGTGATGTTCTCGGCGACCCGACCGCACTCAGGGCAGCCGGGAAGCGGCGGGTAGTCAGGCTGCTGGAGCACATCCCGGATAATGATCTCCCCCCGGCGCTCCATGGCCCGTCGCATGTCAGCGAGCCAGCCTGCCGTCATCGGGATGCGGTCGTCGCCCACGGCTCCTCCTGATGCAAGTGGCCCCCGCCGACGGGGGATGCGGCGGGGGCCGATTCCAGTGTGGCACGGGCGGAGCGGCTAGGGATCGATCAGGACGTCCGTGCCACACCACAAGTCGGTGCAGACGCCGCCGTCCGGGAGATCATCAGCCGTGACTGGCGTGAGCTCAAGGCTCAAGCTCGGGTCCGGCGCGTGCTGACGGCAGCGCAGGATGCGGCCGTCCGCCGACCGGTAGGCGACGACACCGGGCTCGTGCGGGTAGGGCTGCTCGTCCTCGGCGCGGCGCCCCCAGAAGGTACGCCCCGCTCGATGGTCGCCGGGGTGCCCGATCGGACGGCGGCAGCGGAATATTCCTGCATCTACGGACAGGCAGCGGTTGGGCTCCAGGAAGTGCTTGCTGGTGCCGAGGACGGTGAGCGGCTTGCCGGGCTCGGTGGTCGGCGGACCGCTGAGTCGGTGGCAGGCGCACAGCCAGGCGCCAGTGCCGTGGGGGATCGTGCAGTCGACCGGGGCGGGGGCGGTGCATCCACATCCGGCGTCGCGGCGGAAGGTTTCCCAGGCGCGAGGGTCGTACACGGGGTCGACGTCGGGGCTGACTGTCACGGCCTCTCCTTCTCCTCCGGCACGTTGCAGTGCCCGCACGCTTCGCTGCACGGCTCCAGGTGGCGGCCGAGCGTCACCTTGGAGACGGCCTTGGCGACCTTCGCCCCCTTCTGTCCGCCGATCTTGACGCCTGCCTTGTGCAGGGCGACGGCGACGGTGTCGAGCTTCGGCTTGCGTCCGCTCATCGGGTCCTCCTCGGTTCGATCTGCTTGTAGGTGGCCGCACACACGGCATCCCGGCGGCAGTTCATGGCCGCCATCCAGTTGCCGGTCGGCGCATACATCCCGTTGATCACCCAACCGCCCACCGTCATGTTGGAGTGGCGCTGGTCTCCGGTGTTGTCGACGACCCTGGTGCCGTACTCGCCCCCTTCCAGGCTCACCGTCTCGACAGTGAGGTCCCGGCCGGGCACGTTGACCCTGTCTTCGCGGAGCATCTCGATCACGGTGTCGTTCATGAATCCCTCCTCTGGTGGAGTAGATGGCCAACCTTCGTCAAGCAGCTTGGCCAAGTTGATTGACATTGTCAATACGCTGGGCCTAGTCACTTGGCCAAACACATGGGACGATGCTCGGCATGGACACCGCCGGACTCGAACTCGCAGCTCAGCGCTACCGCGACGCCCAGCAAGCGCTCGAAGCGGCCCGCGCAGACCTTCAAGCCAAGGTCATCTCAGAACTGCGCAGCACCGACGAACGCGGAGCGCAAGCCCAAGCAGCACGCATCACCGGGTGGTCACGTGAACAGATCCGACTCCTCATGAAGGCAGCCGAGGAAGAGCCACCCCCGAGCTAGCGGCGCAAGGCCCGATCGGGTCGGCACACATCGCACACGGCGATGACCCTGTTGGCGAGCCGTTCCATGGCATCCTCGGTGGTGATGCGCTCGTGCTCGCCCTTGACCTGCCAGCAGTCGCGGCGGTGCAGGCGTCGGGAGGGGGCGTCCTCCGTGTATTGGTGGAGTTTCTCGAGCACCCACTGGCGCCCCGTGATCGCCCCGTCGACTGGCACGCCGCTGTAGTCCTCGCCAGCGATCGGGGTGATCTTCCCGCTGGGCACGCTGATCGGGGTGGGCGCCCCGGTGACCTGAGTGCGGCCATCGCCATGCTGGTAGCGGGCCGGGAGGATCGCCTCGCACTCCGCCCACCAGGCGCCGTCCGGGGTACGGGTCCACTGAGTGAGGACGACGTCCAGCTCCTGGTCATCCGGCAGCTGGGCGCGGGCCCACGGCCCGGCCTTCGACCGCCACTCCTCCACACTCACCGTTCGATTCTAGTTCGAATACCCGGATGGGTGCCGACCAGGGGCCACCCAGGCCCGGGCGTCCTACCGTCGAGCCATGCGGGCCATCTGGAGCGGAACCATCAGCTTCGGGCTCGTCGCCCTGCCCTGCCAGCTCTTTGCCGCCACCGAAGAGCACGGCCCCGGCCTCCATACCGTGCACGCCACCTGCGGAGGACGCATCCGCCACCGGCGGGTCTGCGAGCTCGAGAACATCGAAGTCCAGCAAGCCGACATCGCCCGAGCCTGGGAAGCCCCCGACGGACGGCAGATCATCCTTCGCGACACCGACCTCGAAGCCCTGCCGCTCCCCACCAAACACGTCATCGAGGTCTTGGGGTTCGTCAGCGTCGACGAGGTGGACCCCATCCTCTACTCCCGGCCCTACTGGATCGGGGCCTCCGGGGCCGGAGCCCAGCGCCCCTACGCGCTCCTCGTCGAAGCCCTCTCCCGCTCCGGCCGGCTCGCCATCTGCAAGGTGGCCATCCGCAGCCGGGAACGCCTCGCCGCCCTCCGGCCGCGGCACGGCATGCTCCTCCTCCAGACCCTCCTGTGGCCGGAGGAAGTGCGCGACCCCGGCGACCTCTCCTCCCCCGCACCGTTGACCGACCGCGAGCTGGCCATGGCCGAGGTACTCATAGACGCGCTCGCCGGAGTCGACATCGACCAGCTGCATGACGAATACACCGCCGCCCTCAACAGCCTCGTCGATGCGAAAGCAGGCCATGGCGAGCTCACCGTGACACCCGAGCCGGCGCCCGCCGTCGACCTCATGGCCGCCCTCGAGGAGTCCGTGCGGGCCGCCAAGCGTGCCCGCGGCGATAACGAGAGCTGACAGCGCGACGCCCACCGAGGGGAACCCGGGGCAACACTCGCGCACATCCGTGCTCTCCTGGGCTCATGGACAGACCGAAGAAGCGATACCACCTCTCACAAGCCCGGCGCCTCGGCAACCGCCCCTGCCCCCACTGCGGGCAGCTCGGCCAGATCAGGTACGAGAAGCCGACAGGACTCGGTGACGAGTTCAACCCGGAGATCCCTGTCGGCTGGGACTGCAACAACATCCAGTGCTCGGGGCCCGGCTACTTCTGGATCGAGAACGAGTAGGCACCGACAGCACAACGCCCCCTGCCGAAGCAGGGGGCGAAGGCGGTGCGGCCACCGCAGCGGCTGCAAAGACCCGGCGAGGTGCACTCGGGGGCCAGGGCCACCGCACGCCGGGTTGATCACAGACCTACACCGGGCAAGGGCCCCAGGTCAGCCCGCAGCCCCAGTGTCGCACGCCGGTGCGCCACTGTCGGGCCTCTTGATGCGCTTCACGGAGACTCGTCCCGGTTGGCCCAGCTCCGGATCGCCATCCACACCGAAGTACCTGATGTCCCAGGCGAGCATCCGGGTGTGCATCTGGTCCAGCTCGGCCGCCAACTCTGGCAGCTCGTAGCTTTCCGCGGACTCGACCTGGAGGCGGCCCTTCGCGGGCTTCGCTCGGTTTGCCTTCACACCCCGCCACAGATGGGTCTCATCGTCGAATGTCCAGCAGCAGTGCACGAACAGGTTCCGTCGCTCCAGCACACGCTCGCACGACTCCAGGTCCGCAAGCAGACTCTCGCGGGCCGGCGGAGGTATGGGCGACGCCTCGCTTTGCAGCCCCCTCTTGCATGCCTTGATGTGCTCGCTGACCGGATCGGCCGCCCATTTGACGCCGTAGGCGCAGTCCCCCAGCAGGTTCGCGGCTAGCCCGTGCAGGATGTACTCCAGGTTCGCGGAGGATCGCACCACCATGCCGACTCCCAGCGTGAACCGCTCATCCTCGTCATCCATCGGCTTTTCCCTCTTCTTCGGGCTGGAGCCTCGCGGCGAGGGCGCTGTGACGCTCCAGGTATGCGATGCCCTGTCTCAGCCGTTCGATCGAGTCCTTAGCGTTGCCGAGCAGCAAGTTGCAGTGATGGCAGAGCAGGTCGCGTAGCTGGCCCGTCGCGTGGTCATGGTCAACATGCATGCGGCGGTCAGTGTCTGGTACCTCCTGGCAGATCCCACACTTGCCCTCCTGTTCGGCGGCCTTCGCCTTGTACTGCTCCAGCGTGATGCCGTACAGCCGCCGCAGGCTCAGGTCGAAAACCCGGTCCTTGCCGTTGGTGGCCGCGTATCGAGCCCGGTCACGCTTCCGCATGCATCCCTTGCAGTGCACCCGCCTGCCGCCCTGGTGACGGTAGAAGTCGTCGGCTGGCTTCACCTCGTGGCAACTGCGGCACGCCCGCGGCTCCTCGACTACATGATGCGTCACAGCCCGATGTCCTCCGATGCGGCGTCGATCCACTTGTGGGCCCACCGCTCCTCCTCTGTCATCGGCGTCTGCGGCTGGGCGTAGTCCTTGAGGAACGGGTCCCAGTACCGGATGCGCAGCCCCAGCAGCCTTGTGGGATGCCGCTGTCGGTACTTGCCGAACAGGGTGTCACTGCTTCCGTAGACGCCTTCTTGTATGTTGCATCCGCGACACAACCAGCCGCGCACCAAGCCGGTCACGTGGTCGTGGTCTTCCACAAGCTCGCGGCAATGGCCGCAGATGGCGCACCGGCCGTCCTGCCAGCGCCCGAGTATGGCGCCTGCACGGGATTCCGGGTCGCGCATGATCCGGGCGATCATCTCTTCAGGCAGCCGGTCTTCGGTGTTGTCGTCTTGCGGGTAGGTCCAGTTCTCCAGATCGTCCGGGACCGGCCAGCGCCAGCAGATCGGATCGGCGTACAAGTACGCCAGCCACGCTTCTTCGTCTGCTCGCTTGCGAACCTCGGTGGCTTCTTTGAAGGGCTGGCTCATGTGCCTCCAGCAGCCGTCGGCGTACCTGGGCTCGAAGCCCTCCACCCAGGAATGGAGGCCCCGGATGCATGACGTCCCCTTCTTCGTGGGCTTGCCACAGCGGTAGTCCCTGATGCGTGTGGTCACGAGTTCCCCTTCGGCGATCGGCGGAGCCCTGCGGCTGCGTTGTCGTCCCACTCATCCGCGAGCTGCATGTAGCCGAGCATCGCCTTGCTGCCCGGGGCCCAGCCCCCCTGCTTGGCGATGTTTACCGGGTCCTTGCCGTTCTTCCGGCCCTCGGTGGCCAGCCCTGAACGCAGGGAGTGTCCGGTCCAGCGGATAGGAATGCCGGACCGCTGGGCGACCCGGGTAACCGTGGCGGTTACTGAGTCAGGGTGCATGGCGCCCCCGATGTGGCCCCACCGGTCGATGCGGGGGAAGGCTGGTGCGGTCGGGTCGGTTCGGCCGTAGGCGTCGAGCCAGCGTTCCCACGCGCGGCTGGGGCAGATCTCCGGCTCGTCGTTGTTGTAGGGGATGGCGACTGTGCGCACCGAGCGGCGGGTCTTGCCGGTGACGACGGCGACCTTTATGCCGCGGGCGTGCGTGGTGACGTCGGCGAGGAGCAAGCCGGAGACTTCGCTGGCGCGGGAGGCGAAGTGGAAGCCGGTGAGGATTAGGGCCTGGTCCCGTCGCCCGGTGAGGCTGTCGTCGCATGCAGCAGCGACGCGGTGGAGACCCTCCAGGTCGGCCGCCGGCGCCTTTCCTCGGCCGCGGCGTTCTCCGCCTTTGGCGAGTTGTGTGGCGATGGCCTCGAGTCGGGCGCGGGCTTCGGAGTGGTCGTCCTTGCTGGCGGGGTGGCCGCTCTCGCGGAGGCCGACGATGGCAGCGGTCAGGTGGGAGTGGGCTGAGGTTGCTGCGTAACCGCGCGTCCCGTTGGGGCCTGGGGTGGTGCGCCCTTCGTGAAGCATCCAGGCGACGTAGGCGACGAGGGCGCCGCGACTCCCTTCGGTCTCGGGGAGTCCCTGCTCGGCACAGAAGCGTTGCCAGACCTTCCAGCCCTTGGCGTAGGTGTCCGTGGTGTTCGGCGGGATGGTCGCCTCTTTGATGGCGTCGGCGAAGTCTTCGGCCGCGGCGAGCCGTTCGGCCGCAGCTTCGCCGTGGCGGGCCGCCCACGCGTTGCGGATCTCTGCGGGTACTCGACTGACCTTTTCGATGGGTCCGTCCATTGGTCTCCTTGATGCCTTGTCAGGGTGGTTTTGTCGCTTGGGATATGAAGAGTGTATCCCGAGTGATACGAACCGCGCTACAAACCTTCCAAAGCTCAGGGTTATGGAAGGTGGTTCACGTGTTCGAGCTGCAACGCATCTCAACCTCCTTTAATCGAAAGAGGATTGACGCTAGACAGACCTGCCCACCCTCGCTACTCTCGACCCGTAAGCCAGACATTTATCCACGTTTGATGCAAGGAGAGCGTGTTGCGCATCGTCGTCACCGTCGAGGACCCCGAACCCGGCTTCCTCGACAAGCTCATGGCCCTGCTCGCCGAGCATGCCGCTCAGGTGGAGGTCGACACCGAGTGGACGGTGGAGCGGGCCAAGCGCTACTACCTGTCGCTGCCCGAGCGGGCGCGGCGGATCGTGCGGGAGGCCGCCACTCGTGATGGGTACGTTCCGGCCGACGACCTCCGCGACGGTGAGGACTCCAGCCTGCGCGGCCACAGTGCCGCTCTGAAGCGCGGGCTGGAACGGGGCGTTCGGCAGGGCTGGTTGCCGCAGGGCATGGACCCGCCCATCGAGCCACAGGGCCCGGGGTTCGGGAAGGTTGTCGGCTACCGGATGCCGGACCGCCTCGTCGGCACGTTCTTCGCCGCCATCAACGAGATCTTCAACAAGGAGAAGCGATCATGAGCGTCAACTACTACGCGTTTGGCCCGTTTCCCGGCGGCGAGCGTATCCGGGGCGGCCTGCACATCGGGCAGAGCGCCCAAGGGAACGTCTTCCTCCTGCGCGCCCACCCCGAGCAGGGCCTGACCACCTTCCGCGCCTGGATGGAGTTCCTGCGCCGCCCCGGCGTGACGATCCAGGCCGAGGCCGGGTACGGCGTCCCGGTGAAGCACATGGAGGAGGTGATCCGTCGCCGCCGAGACCGGAGCGGGCTGCCGTTGAAGAACCGGTTCGTGCACGGCTACGAGAGGCCCGGCTACCACGTCGATTCCGAGGGCTACGAGTTCTGCGAGCTGGAGTTCTGCTGACAACCCCTCCCCCGCCCATCCGCGTGTGGGTCCGCCGCACCATCAACACAGAGGAGAAACCGTGAACGCCTACAGCGCCGTGAATGGACCCCGGCCGGACGACATCAGCACTGTCGAATCGCTTGGCCGCTCCATCACAGCCCATGTAGCCCTCGCCCGTGAAGCCGCCCTCAATGGCGACACCGAGGGCGAGCGCATCTACCACGAGGCGATCAACAAACTGCTGACCATCCGCGAACAGGCCAGCGCTGGCGGCCCCACCACCAAGCAGTGAGGACCAGCCACATGCCGATCCAACCCGACCTGTCCGACCGCAACCGGTGCGTCGTCACGCACTGGGAACTGCCCGTTCAGTGCGTCCTGTCGTCCAGCCACCGCGACGATCACGAGGCGTGGCATCCCGAGTCCGGGAACCGCATCCGCTTCTGCGGGGAGAGCGTCAGCCCGTACACCGAGGAGCTGTACTACGGGAAGTGGGTGCGGCTCTACGAAGACCGGGCCGTCCTGGACCGCCTCATCGCCGAGCACGCCGCCAGCGTCGCCGCCCTGGACAAGGTGCTCGACGTCGAGGCCGGGCTCGCCGACATCCTGAACCGTGACACCGAGACGAAGGAGTGACCGTGGAACCGAAGCACCTGCTCTACACGATGATCCTGCCGGGCCTACTCGGGGTCGGCGCGCTCGCCAGCATCGTGCTCCCGTTCGCGCGAGACGGCCACGAACTGACCTTCCCCCGACTGCTCGCCGGATGCGCCGCGATGCTCGTCATCCAGATCGGAGGCGGCTTCATCGCGGGCTATTCGATCGGGCGCCGGAACGCCCGCTCCTGACCCGCAGCACCAGCGACGCCCCCGCCTGAAGCAAGCAGGCGGGGGCGTCTGGGCGCCAGGCTACCTGGTCACCGCGCGAGGGCCACCGTCAGATCCTCATCCGGGCATCCGGCCGCCAGCTGCTCCAGGGCATCCGCCTCCACCGGGTCGACCGTCAGACCCCAGCGGGTCTTAACCGCCGCCCACTCCCCCACGTACTGGCAGCGGGCGCCCTCGTCCGACGGCAGCCACTCGGCCGGGTCCTGGTCGGCTTTCTGCCGGTTCTCCCGCGCCGTGACCGCCACCAAGGCGCGCGCGTCGCCGAGATCGTTGGCGTATGCCTGCCGCTCCCCCGCCGACCAGGCCGACGCCCCACTGTCCCACGCTTCGGCGAGCGGAACCATGTGGTCGATGTCGAGAGCGCGGGCGCTCGTCTGGTCCGCGTCGTCGTAGTAGGAGTGCCAGGTGCCGCCGGTGAGTACGCAGCCGGCGTCGACCGTAGGTGGCTCCAGTGCCTCCTCGATGAGAACCTCGGCGCGGGTGTTGCAGCCGTCCCGGTCCGCATCCACCCAGTGCCGGAACTTCGACCGCTCGTAGCCGGTGCGGTCCTCGGCCGCCACCGGCAGGTCGGCGATCGCCTGCCGCAGGGTCGTCGACACCGTGTCGCCCGGATCCGCTACCGCCGGGGCCGTCGCGCCGGCCAGTACCGCCGCCGTCACCACGCCGATCGCCAGGGCCTTCAGCTTTCCCATGCCGCTCCTCTATATAGGCGTCGGCACAGTCGTATCGGCAGCGGCGAGACCAGCGGTCGAGGACCGAGGGAAGACCACTCAAGGACGGGTGAGGGTCACCGACTCGGGCCGCTCAGCACAACTTGGCTACGGGCGCACGACGAAGCGCCCCGCCTCTGGTGGAGGCGGGGCGCTGGTGAGGGGGTTTGTGTGCCGGACAACCCGGCGGTCTCCCGCCGATCAGTACCCCTCGTCGGCTCTACGTACCCCAGTGCCCGTTGAAGGGCCACGGCTTGACCGTGGGGCTGGTTACGCCTGGCGGACGTAGTAGTGGGCGGCGCCGGGCATGTCGCTGACCTGGCGGTTGTAGTCGGTGGCGAGGTGGCAGGCGGTCTCGTGGTCGAGGCCCGGGGTGACGACTCGCTCGAGCTCGTGCCGGTCGTAGAGACCTTCCAGTGCCTGCTCGTATTCGACGACCTCGTACATCTCGTCCCCCTGGAGTGTTGTCTGCGTCCTTACTGATTCCAAGTTAGTGGGTACCCATCAATTACACAAGTGGGTAGCCACTAGATTCGGGAAGTGGGTAGCCACTAGGCTCAACGCATGGACACCCCACCCAACCCCTTCAAGCAGCTCGCCGCCCTGATCGAAGGACCGGAAAGCCTTGAGCAAGCCAAGCTGCTCACCGACGCGTTGAACGCGGTGCCAGACCTACAGAAGTGGCTCCGGGAACACCGGCAGCATGTCGTCCGCACCCTCCACGATCGCGACGGAATCAGCTACACCGACATGGCGCCGCACCTGGGAGTGAAACCGGAGCGGGTCAGCGGCATCGCGCGAGGCCACAGTCGCAGCCCCCGGAGAGCGGGAGACGCGGGAAGCGGATGACCGAAAGAAGCGAAGCCCGGGCGGCGACAGGGGCACCACTCAAGGTCCGCACCCCGGCACTCCCCCAGCCTCGCGCGCATCTCATCACAAGTCGGCCACCAATTGCGCACCCCTCCTTCACCTGAAGCCCGGTACGGCTACGGTCATCCCGGCACGCACCAGACATGGGGGGCATCATGCGCAGAACCATCGCGGCCGTCATACTCGCCGCCACACTGCCACTCACCGCATGCAGCGGGGGCGACAGCGGTAAGGACTCGAACGACAGCAAGCCAGAGAAGACGGTCAAGGGCGGCGCCACGAAGGGGGCCAGCAGCAAGCCGATGCCGCTCGGGAAGGTCGTCGAAACCGTCGGCAGCAGCGGAGAAGGGCGAATGGACATCACGCCGAGCAGCGTCATCTGGACCTCGAAGGCAGCCGACGCAGAACCCCGGAACGGCATGTTCGTCATCGTCGCCGTGAAAGACCAAGCAGTCGGGAGCGTCACCGCAGAGGCGGCAATGCTGGAAAACGGCGGCTGGCAGTGGGTCGCGCCCGACGGCCAGTCGATCCGCGAAGACGAGGGAGAAGCCTCTTCCGTGCAATCGGAAGGGTTCGTCGGAGGCGGCGAGGTACAACCCGGCACCTACAAGTGGCGGACCGTGACGTTCGACCTGTCCAAGGCGCAGATCCCCGGCACTCTTATGTATGTGGATGGCGCCGGGCACGCCTTCAAATGGAAGCTGCCGCAGAGCGATGCAGGGCCGGAGTCGAAGAAGCTCAGGGACGGCCTCGTATAGGAGAACGCAGACGACGAAGCGCCCCGCCGCCCGCACGAAGCGGGGGCGGGGCGTTCTCATTCGGCGGCCGGGCCGTCGTAGTTCGGCGGCGGGGGCGGCTCCGGGCTGGGCTCGGGCTGCGGCTCCACCACGCCCATGTCCACCAGCGTGCCCATGTCCGCCGCGGTCGTGTCCGGGATAGGGATCGCTGGCTGTGGCGCGGGCTGCTCGTCCGGGGTCGGCATCGTTGCTCCTACGGGTATTGGCGGCGTTGCGGGTCGAGGCCCAGCGTCAGTGAGCCCTGTTGGGACGGCTCCGGCTCGGGTGCGGGCTGGTTGGAGCGGCACGTGTAGTGGGTTGAGCCGCTGCTGTCCGGGGTGCATTCGTAGGTGATGCCCTGCGGGTCTGTGTAGGTCCAGCCTGCTGGCGGCGGCCCCTGCTCCCCGCGGGGTCCAGCGTCGCCCGGTGCCCCTTTCTCGCCTTGGGGTCCTTGCGGTCCAGCCGGCCCGGGTTCCCCTTGTGGGCCTGCCGCTCCGGGCTGGCCGTCATTGCCAGCGGCCCCGGCAGATCCAGTGGCGCCAGCGGGCCCCGGTTTGCCAGTGGCGTTGGCGCCGTTCTTGCCGTCGCTGCCCGGAGATCCGGTGGGTCCTGGCGAACCCGGTTCACCCTGCTCTCCTTTGGGCCCGCGGGGTCCGGTGACGGATTGGCCAGGTTCGCCGCGGCTACCAGGCGGTCCGGCGACCGGCTTCTCTCCCAGCTGCTGCACCTGGCGGGCGAGGGCGTCGCGGGCCTCGTTCGCGTTGCGGAGGTCTTGAGAGAGCCCCTGCATCGTGATGACGAGCCAGGCAAATACGGCCAGGCCCAGGGCGACGAGCATGGCGAACCCGACGTTCGCCCGGCGCCAATCCCCCAAATCTTTGCGGCGGTGGTCCGCGTTCGTGTTGTGACCCGTGCTCAAGACCCCGCCCCCCGCGTGTTCAGGTACACCGTGAGAATCAGCAGCAGCACGGGGGCTATGAGGGCCGTGAAGATGAGGCGCCTATCGGCAGCCCGCCGGTCGGCAATCCTCTGGGCTTCCTCGTGTCGGAGTCTCGCCGCCTGCTCGCGGGCTTCCTCGATACCCTTCACCCGCTCAAGCAGCAGTTTCAGCGCGTCGTCTCGGGCCTGCTGCTCGAGCTGGTAGCGCTCCATCGAGACCTTGCTGTCGAGCCGTGAGCCGAGCTCCCGGAAGTCCTCCTTGAGGTCCTGGTGAACGGCGTCGAGGCGCCGGACCAGCTCGCCGAGCGTCGGCTCGTTGGGCACCTGCTACTCCTGGTGGTTCAGACCGCAGTCGGGCCAGACGACCTGTTCGTCGGCAACGGCGCCGGCGAGACCTGCCCGCGGGTAAGGAAGACGAGCATGGCGACGACGAGGGCGTTGAGGGAGCCGACGGTCTCGGGCGCCACCTCGTAGTGGTAGGCGGCCAGGAGCGCGACGACCGCGGCGACAGCGCCAGTGAAGGCGCTCGGCGCGATCGGCCGGGTGAGGGCCGCGGTGATGGCCGCGAACAGGGCGGAGATGACGGCGACGATCGCGCCAGCCTGCTCGCTCGACAGTCCGACGTTGAACGTGACGAGTAGGGACAGGGTCGCGCTCACGACGCCGAGGACGAAGGCCGGCTCGCGGCCGAAGATGCGGAGAGGCATGGTGTTCACTTCCAGTAGAGGCCGCGCACGCGCGACGTGGTGATGGTGACCGACTTGCTGTCGGTCGAGTCGGCGGGGAAGTAGGCGACTTCGAATCGGAGCTTCTCGGTGGCGGCGATGGATCCGGCATGGGGGAAGTCGATGAACGTCGAGCCGGCGGTGGTGGGGCGTTCGACGATGCCCGAGTCCCACCTGCTGCCGTCGGTGCGCTGGTGGTAGAAGCGACCCTGAAGGGTGCCCCCCGCGGGGGCGCCATCGATGGTGAGCATCACGCTCGCCGTGTACGCCTTGGCGCCGGTGACGATGTCGGTCTTGTCGACCGTCAGTGTGGTCCACTTTCCCGGCACGAGGGGCCGGTCGGTGGTGCTGTACAGGCCGAGCGTGCTGGGCACGTCGCTCTCCTCCTGCTGCGGGGGCTTGCTGGGTGCGGGGACGTTGCCCTTGGCGCGGTCGAGGATGGCGCCCATCGGGAACAGGCCCGGGTCGCCGTGGTCGTTTTCGGGGACGTGCTGGTGACCGCAGTGGCCGCGGTAGTCGTTCCACTTCGCGGCTGTCATGCGGACGCCGTTGGAGCCGTAGCTGCCCGGGTACGCCTTGAAGGTGACGTTGCTGGTGAGGGGGACGCCGTGCTGGTCGTGGGCCCACTTGGCGAACGCGGCCAGGTCGCGGATCACCCAGTCGGGCAGCTCCGGGGTGTACAGGTGGGACGTGCTGCCCCACTTCTTGTGGGTGGACGGGTCACAGGTGCCGACGATCTCGACCTGGCACACGTTGAGCGTGTTGGTCTCCACTCCGCCAGGCCGGTTGACGAGGGCGCGGCTGGATGTGTCGAAGTCATAGTGCTGGTACCAGACGAGGCGCTTGTTCTTGAAGTCGGGCACGGCGGTGAAGTTGGGCGCCTCCGCTCCCCCGCTGTAGGAGGGCAGGCTGGTGCCTTCGGTGGTGTGCCAGACGATGACGTTCGACTCCATCGAGTCGCCGCCGTATCGGCTCTGGTACCAGTAGGCGGTGGACGCGCCGGGGAATTTTTGTGGTCCGGTCTTGGCCACGAGGGGCCTCCAGACATGAAGAAGGCCCCGACTATGCGGGGCATGCAGTGAGAGAAGCGGGCAGGTCAGAGGCTGTAGAAAACGCCGTTGAATCCGATCCACGGGGGTTTGCTGGTGCCGTCGGCGCCGGTGCCGGTGCCGTAGATTTTGAGGTGGCCGTCCGGTTGGGCGTCCAACTTGAGGGTGATGCGGACGCTGGACACGTCGCTACAAGGGATGACGACGGTGCGGAGGCTCCCCGGTCGAGCCGAGGACGGCAAGGGGGTCGAGGTGACGATGCCGCCGTTGGCGATGTTGCTGCCGCTGTAGGTGACGTTGAGAGCGCCCTGCAGCATGACGGTGGGCTCTCCGAAGAGGTTGACGACGCGGTACTGCATGCTGCCGTTGCCGTTGCCGTTGTGGGTGAAGCCGCTGGCCAGCGGCACGTTCGTCCAGGCGGAGGTGCCGGAGCCGATCACCGCCCATGAGCTGCCGTCGTACCAGGTGAGGAGCTTCTCGGTGGACAGAGCGGCCATCATTCCCGCAACCGGCGCGGTGAGCGTAGCGTTGCGGGCCGAGGCCGAGGAGAACCGCATGACCGAACGCTGGGCAATCGCGTCCGCGATGTTGAACGCCAACGTGGCCGCGTTCGGGGCATCGGTGAGCGCGGCGATGTCGACGCCCTGCCCGTAGGAGTCCTCTGTGGGCACGTGCGCCTCCGGTCAGAGCGTTGCGGTGTTGGTGACCTGCTCCTTGCGGGTGGCCTCTGCCGTGATCACCCCGGGCAGTCCGGCGATGGCGTCACGCATGGCGACCACCAGAGCAGGCATGTCGGTGTCGCTGATCGGCGGATAGTCGAACCGCTGCAGACTGATCGTGATGATGGCCTCGCCACCATTGGTGGTCACCTCATACACGGGAGGGTTGTTCATGACGTCCTTCAGGTCAGGGGGTAGGTGATGCCCTTGAAGCTCAGCCACGCGGTCTCCTGCGAGCCTGCGGCTGCGGAGACCAGGGCGACGGTGCCGTCCTGCTGGAAATCCGCCTTCAGGGAGTGGACGACGCTGGTCGTGTTGGAGACGCCCGAGATGCTGGTTGCGTTGCGGGCGATCACGAAGGAGGCCCGATTCACGGGCCGGTAGTCGACGGCGAGGGCCGTGGACAGGACGTTCGTGACCTGTGCGCCAGTGGCACGGTCGGCGCCGCCGTCCCACTGCATGTACCAGGTCCCCGCCCACATGATCTTGCGATAGCGGATGGGGCCATGGTTGTTGCCGGTCGTGGTCGAGTCGCCTTGCGTATATCCGGTCCCCAGCGTCGGGACGGTCCATGAGGTGTCGCCGCCGGATGAGGTGCGTCCGGCGGCGAGCCAGTTACCGTTGCCGGACTGGACGATGACGATTCGGTCGCCGACTGCCGGACTCTGGTACGACTCCAAGCGGCGGGCGGTGATGGCGCCGCAGTCCACGGTGCCTGTGCCGACTGCGGTGACGGTGGCGGTTTGCCAGTCTGCGCCCCGCACGGCCGGCTCGGCCGCGCCAGCAGTGACGGCTTGGAGTCGTATGGCGTCCGCGAGATCGGCGATAGAGGAGGTCACGCATCCTCCTTCGCCGCGATGGTGTCGAGCGCGAATGATCCACTGGTGTCGAGTGGAACTGTGAACGACTGGATCTGGTGGAGCTCCTTGGTGCCGTCCGGGTAGAGCACACGGATTACGTCTCCGGGCTCCAGGGCGGGGTTGGGCAACGAGGTGATGTCCGCCGAGGCGTTGGGCGCCTTGGCGGCGCGCAGCTTGAGCGTGGCGGCCGAGGTGCAGGCGTTGACGCTGGTCAGCGTGGCCGAACTGTAGAAAGTCGGCCTGTGTCCGAACGGCCCCGACCAGTACGTGGGGCTCGTCGGGTCGTCGTCCACCACCAGCGCGGACACAGCCGGGATGTCCGCCTCAGTGTTCTCTCCCTTGGCCAACACCCCGTTGTAGACGCCGTCGAGCGACATTCCGCGGTTAGCAGAGACGTAGGCGCCGCCCTCCCCCGCCGCCACAGTCCACACAGGGGGAACGGCGAGCAGGTCAGGCAGCTCGGAGATGATGAAGACGCCGTCAGCGTCGCAGTACACCTCGGTGCCGATGACCGCGGCACACTCGGCAACCGCCGCCCACCGGTCGCCTTCGGTGTCGTAGGTGCGCGGCCCCATCACAGCGTCGGTGGCCCGGTTGACGACCGTGGCGCTGGGCAGTGACGCCTGAATGAGGCTGGTCACCGCACCGACCGCCGTACCGGAGACCTTGACCGGGGTGGTGAATTTGTCGTCCGCGACCATAGCCTCGAGGCTCTTGCCGCTGATCGTGACGGGCCCCTCGTCGACGTCTCCGCTGACGCTGTCGACGCGAAAGACGCCCACCGGCACCATTTCCCGCGAACCGTCCGCATGCTCTACACCGCAACTGATCCGAAGCTGCGCCCCGTAGACGGACAGTTTGTCAGCGGCCGTGCGCGGGATCAGCGCGGTGTCGGCAACGGTCACGGAGCAGGTGCGGCGGGTGGCCTGCCCGCGGTCAACCGTGACGCTGCCCCCGATGTGCGGCAGCGTCTCCACCATGCCGTTGGCCAGGAACAGGACCACCTCGGTCGCGATGTTGTGTGACTCGACCAAGCGGGCCAGGAACCGGCCCGAGACGGGGTACACCGATCACCCCCCGATCCTGCGGTCGAACAGGACGTCCTCCCACGTGGCATATGCGTCGAGCACGTCCTGCCACGTGGCGAATTGGGTCAACACGTCCTGCCAGGTGCGACCAGCCGAGCCGGCCACGCCCGTGGTGGTCGGCATGTCGACCTGCCGGAGTGGCAGCGTCCACGCCCGCCACGGTTCCGGCGCGTATCCGGTGACCCGGGCCTCGGTGATCTGTCCGACAGAGACGTACATGTCAGCGACACCCATGCCGGGCACCGACTGCCAGAGCAGCACGTTGCCGGAGTCGAGGATCCAGTGGAGGGCGTCTCGTTCGTCGTCCGAGCGGGTCCAGATGGTCAGGTCGCCCTCGAGGCCCCCGCGCACATCCGAGAGGATCACCGAGTTGCGACGACCGCGTACCCGCAACTCGGCCTGCTCGATACTCCGCTGCCAATCGGGCGCTTTCGCCACCAGCACCTTGAGGTTGCGCTGCGGCTGGCCTGGATCCTTCAGCCAGCACTCGTTACGGTCCCCCAGGGCGAGGGTGGTCGTGACCGTGTTCTGGTACTCGGGCGTCTGCGAGCCGGGCGTCAGGGTCTCGATGTAGTAGCTGACGGTGACGCCGAGAGGCGCCTCATAGTCTTCGACGATGACCTCGTCGGATGTGATCGGTGTCTGCAAGTACAGCCCTGACGGCCCGCGGACCAGTGTCCTCGAGCCGTCAGGGAGAACCCGGTAGATGGTCAGCAGCTGGCCCGCGGTCAGCTCGCGCAGAGTCAGTGTGATGCTCGCCGTATCGTCATGGGCCGCCACTGCGTTGACGGGGAGCTGCTGCCACATGCCCACCATGTCGATGCGCCACACGCTGTTCGTCGCGGTTGCGGTGAGCGTGTACTCGATCGCCGCCTGGGTTGCGTCCGCCGGGATCGTGAAGTCATTGCTGAGCGCCCACCAGCCGGGTGTCGGTGCGGCCTCCGGTGCGGCGGTCGAGACTCCGAGGTCGGTGTTGGCGGCGTCGTACCAGCGAACTCCGCGAGTCATGGTCCAGCCGCCAGTCATCACCTGGCCGATCACCTGGATGCGCAGATTCTGGCCCGCCGTCGCCTCTGCGGGCAGCGGGAACCGGGCGGACCGGACGACACTGGCTGTGGCTGTTGTCGAGGTGATGACGCCCGAGTAGGGCCCCTCGAATCCGGTCCCCCACGGGGTCGAGCGGGCGATCGTCGCTACGCCGGACGCGACGGTCCATCCGGCCACGCCCTGTTCGAAAGAGGCGTCCGCGTAGGGCACCACAGTGCCCGCATACAGCGCTGGGGCAGTCGTCACCACCGCGCCGTCGATCTTCAGCACCTGCCCGGCCGTGGCCCCATCGATACCCGCCGCGATTGAGCAGGCCGCCGTACCTGCCGGAGCCACCGCAGACGCGAACTGTCGGTAGTAGCCGGTCCCAGGCGCAGCCAAAACGCTGCGGGTAGCTTGGATCTGACTCCCACTGATGTCGTAGAACCGCAGCTCAACCCACGTTGTGACAGTGGTATTGGGCGGGCTGAGGTAGCAGGAGGCGACGTATTCGATGCCGGGCGTTGCCGCTGGCCGGTCTGTTGAGCGCGCGGACGCGTTGCCGTTGGCGGTTGCGGTCATGTTGATGAGATGGCCGCCCGCCAGATAGAAGTTCACTGGCCACCCGACTGCGGGCATCGTGCGGCTTAGCGTGCAGTTGACCTCGGCGAACCAGCCCGAGGCATCGACCTCGGCGCTCTCGGTGTTGAACGCAAACAGATTGCCAGTCGTGGTGTACGGATAGCCGAAGTAGATGTTCTCGTAGTACTGGTTGACGTTGCTCCCGGCTGGCGTGGAGGACACCACGATCTGTGCGCGGGCCGCACCGTCGGGTGCTTCCCCGCCGACCGCTATCCGGTGCCAGCCCGACGAGGCGGGCGAGGTGGTCATCGACCAGGTGATGGAGATTTCGGCGTTGCTGCTGTTCAGCCAGCGGATGCCGATCCGCTCCCCCACCACCCCGGCCGCGTCCGCGAACGCCTCGTACTCCGTCCACGGGGTGACGGCGTAGCTCGAGACGGTGATGGCCTGCATCTCCCCGGCAGCGACGGATTTCACGAAGAGGCATCCATCGCCAGATCGCCCGCCGCTGCCGAGGCCGATCGTCGCGTTGAGCTTGGCTTTCCAGCCCGAGGTGTTCGGGTCGATGGTCTCCGTCACCGAGGACAGGAAATTGCCGGGAATCGCCATGTCTCACCCCCGCCTGTTGGCTCGCAGTGTGGAGATGAGCTGCTGGTCACGCTGATTCATCACCCCGTGGACCTTGCCCATGAACTCACCGCTGTCGAGGTACAGATCGCCCTCGAATGTGCCGCCACCAGCACCCGGCTCGACGGCAAGCCGCATGAGCGCGTTGGCCTGCTGCGTGGTGAACACGGGCTCCGGCCTGCCCGTCCCGTTGTAGGCCAGATTCAGGCCCGGCTGGAGGTAGCCGCCGGAGTCGTAGCCGCCGGCGCGGTTGTAGGCCCGCGGCAGCGACCCGTAGTTCCGCAGCGCGTACCTCATACTCGCGTAGATGTTCGCCAGCGGATCCACGGAGGTGCCGTACATGAACGGTCCCTTGTGCTTGTACTTCCCGGCGTAGGCCCGGAACGTCGGGCCGATCACCTGCATGAGGCCCACGCTCGGATGCCCGTTCTGCCAGTTGATGTCGGTCTTGTTGACGGCAAGCGGGTTGCCGCCAGACTCCTGGTTCATCCTGCGGAGCGTGATCCCGAGGTAGCTGGACGGCTGGTGCAGCTGCTTGAGCGCGTCCAGCACCTGCGGGGTCCACCTCTGGACACCCTTGCCGATCTTCCCGATCAGCTTCAGCATGCCGTTCGCGTCGCGGGTGAACCAGCCGCTGACAGCATCGGTGATCATCTTCTTCATGCCGCCGATGGCCATCTTCGGCAGCCCGATCGCCGCCTGCCCCCACTTGGTCTTGTTCAGCCACTTCGCGCCGTCCATAAACGGCTTCAACATCCCATTGAACGACTTGATCGGATGCCGGACGAACGACGCCGCCGAGCCGACGATGCCGCCCTTCGCGAGCATCTGAGTGCCAGCGGCCTGATGCAGGGCGAGTGCCCTGGCCCGGTACTTCGGGTCGGTAGGGATGACGTACTCCGGGTATCGCGGGTTACCCTCGCCGACGATCGCGGTCGGAGCGTTGTACATGCCGGGCTGCGGGCCGCGTAGTTTGCCACCGGCCGCCAGGTAGTCGACCTTGCCCAGCGGCGGCACCCCAGGAATCCATCCGGTGATCTTCTTCCAGATCTGGGCGACGCCTTCATTCCACACATGCTTGAGCACCCAGTTGATGGGCGATTTCGTGTGCTCCTTGATCTTGTCCCAGGCGGTCTTGATGGCCTTGCGGGCAGCATCGAAGGCGTCCGCGACCTTGCCGACTGCCGACTTGATCGCGTTGAATATGGGCCGGATCCCCGTTCGCCACGCGATACCGATCGCCGTGGAGATGCCGTTGAACGCAGGCCTGATGGCCTTGTCTCGCAGCCAGCGGAACGCCGAGGCCAGAGGGCCGAAGATGTACCGACGCAGCCCCTCCCAGATGGCCTTGATGCCGTCCCAGGCCAGCCGGATGGTCAGCTTGATGCCGTCGAAAATGAGCTTGATGCCTCGCGCGAGGCTCCTGAACCAGCTTGTTGCGGCTCGCACCAGATCAGGGATGATCGAGTGGCCGACGAGGATGTCATACAGCCACTTGAAGCCGCTGACGATCAGATCGATGCCGGGCTTGATCAGGTGTACCCAGATCCACATCACAATGTCGCCGAGCTTCTTGATGCCCTGAATAAGACCGCTCAGGATCGGGCCGATGATGACCCAGGCGCCCTGAAATGCCGCCTTAACCCATGCCCAGACAGTTAGCACCACGTCGCGGAAGCCCTCAAAATGGGTCCACGCATACTGGATCGCCACCACCAGGCCGACGAGGGCGATAGCCAGCCAACCAATCGGCGAGATGCCCATGGCCAGGTTCACCAGCTTCATCGCGACCCACGCCCCGTACAGGCCCTGGATCAGCCACGGCAGGTTCTCCGCGATGTACACAACCCCATCGGCAATCTTCCCGATCACGGACAGCAGAGGCCCCGACACCGGCGACAGTGCCTGCCCCACCGAGAAGAACGCCATGGCCAGCTTGCCGATCGTGCCGGCCACCCTGGGGCCCATCTCCGAGGAGTACTGCAGGAACCGCTCGAATGCGGGGCTGCCCTTCAACGAGGTACCCCAGTCGGCGAAACGACCGGTGACCGACTGCATCCGGTCGCTGATCGAGTCCATATGCGGCACGAAGGCGCCGATCACCCCGGCCATGCCCTTGAAGATGTTCCCGAAACTGACGCCCAAGCCGAGGATGGCAGGCTTGACCGAGCCCTGCAGATCCTTCTTGAACTCCTGCCACCACGGCTTCTTAAATCCCGCGCTGGCCCGGTCCTGCAACTCCTTGATGCCATCGGCTGCAGCCAGCACCAACGGCTTCAGCCCCGGCAGCGAGTCCTTAATCCCATTCAGCGCCCGAGTGAAGATCGGCATAACGGCAGGCTGAAGCGATCGAGACCACGCCGAGAACGCCGACCGCAGGTCCACGAACGCATCGAACGTGTCGCGGGCCGCTGGCGTCAGCTTCGCGAGCTTCTCCTGGTACTTCTGCTGTGCGATGGCAGCCTGGTCCACACCCCCGGCGGCCGATAGGGACGCCGACTCGATCTGCCGCTGAGCCGAGGCGATGCTGTCCGCCGCCGACTGCTGCGCAGCAACCAGAGACTCCTGCGCACGCGCAACCGACCTGGCGCCATCCTCCTGGACGCGTGTCACATTCCGCTGAGCCTCAGACAGCTTCTCCTGGGCGTTCGCGATGTCCCGCGTGTTCTGGATCTGCTGCCGAGCCGCCGCCTGCTGCGCTTTCGCTACCGCGGCCTGCTGATCCTTGACCGCCTGCTGGGCATCCGCCAGCCGCTCCTGAGCACTCCGCACAATGTCGGAGCCCTCAACGCCAGCCTTGTCCGCCTTCGCCTTCTCTGCCGCGGTGCGGGCTGTCTCCTGCCGCTGCTCCTTGAGCCGCTGCACCGCCTGGTCGTAGGCCAACTGCGCGCGCTGCTGCTGCAACAGGCTCGCGTTCGCCCCGGCAGCCTGCACAGCGTCCAGACGCTTCCGGGCCTCCTGCACCGACAGGACAGCGTCCCGCTCGGATAGCTGCGAGTCCGCCAGCCGGTTGTTCAAATCCTCCAGCTGCGCCGCAGCATCGCGGCGAGCCTGAGTCAGATCCAGCTGCGCCTGCCGGGCCGCATCCTGCGCGTCCGCCAAGCTCCGTTCGGCCTGCTGCACCTGCTCGTTCGCCGACCGCATACGGTCCGCGGCCTGCTGGTAGGCGTCCGCCAACGACTGACGAGCCTGCCGCACCTGCTGGGCCGCGTTCCGATTCGCCTCCGCGGCAGACCTCACCGCGTCCTGCACGCCCTGCTCGGCCTGAGCGATCTGCCGTGCGGCATTCCTGTGCGCGGTCGCCAGGGCCTGCTGTGCACCGGCCATCTGCAGTGCCCTGGATGCCGCCTGACTCGCAGCCTGCCCGCCCCGAGCCGTCGCGTTTGTGGCCGCGTCCTGGGCCTGCTTCTGCGCCATCAGGGCGCCGCCGATACTCGTGATCGCAGGAAGCGCCACCGCAGCAAGCGCCCCCACACCGACAGCCGCCGCGACACCAGCCGCAGCCACCGAGCCCAAGGCAGCAGCCAGCGCCGGGATAGCGGGAATCACCGCCACACCAGCGAGTGCTGCCGTCAACTGGAAGATAGAACCGGTGGCCCCGCTCGCATCGAAGTCGAAGCGCGCCTTCTTACCGTCGACCGCATCGATCTCGGCACGCACAGCCTGCAGCTCAGCCAGAGCGCGCGCCGTGTCCGCGCGGACCTGCACATTCGGATGCTCGGCGCCCAGCCGCGTGAGCTCGGCCTCGATCAGCTTGATCTCGGCCTTCGCGTCCTCTGCGGAGATGTCGATCCCGATGCGCTTGTCGGCCAGCGTCTCCATGCGCACACGGACCGCTTGCAGGTCCGAGTCCACCTCGGAGGTGTCGGCCCCGATCTGCAGCTTCGGCAGCGACCGGAACGCGGCTTCGAGACGGGTCTTCAGCGCCCGGGAGAAGGCGCCGGCCGTCTCGTCCCCCTGCCGTACAGCAGCAGGTCGAGCCGTCTGACCGCCCCGCGTCACACCATCCCGAATCGCATCCCGCAGTGAGGCGGTGATGCGGGCGGCGATCTGCTGCCCGATCTGCTCGCCGATCCGCAGGCCAACATCGCCGACCTGCCGCTGCATCGCAGGACCGAACGAGCGGCCAGCCGCCGAACCGGCGTCCTCGCCCGCCCGGGTCGCAGCAGGCACCAGGCCGGCACGCAACCGGCTATAGATGCCTTGGGTGTTGGGGATGACGTCGACCTCGACGCTGCCAACGCTGATCGCCACGGGAGCCTCCTCCCGCGCGTCAGGCCGCGCCCCCATTGATGAGCTGGAACAACACCTCGGCGCTGGAATCCGACAACTTCGGCTTCGGTTTGCGGGGCTTCGCGCCCGGCCGTGCGATCGGCTCCGGCGGGGTCGGCTTCTTCCCCTTGCTGTCCGAGTTCGCGAGGATCGTCACGTACTCCAGCCGCGCCACCCGGTCGGCGATCAGGGCGAGCAACTGCTCGACCTGCGACCAGCGGCCTTTCTCCGGGTCGCCGTGCTCGGCCTGCTCCGCCAGTTCCTCGTCGGTGAGGTCATTGCGGAGCGCGGTCATAGTGGCCGACTCCGGCGGAAGGTGCTGAATCAGCACCCGCAGACGCCGCCACGACAAGCGGCCCCGGTGCACATCCAGCAGATCCACACCCGGGTAGTAGCGGGCGAAGTCCGCCTCTACCGCCTCCGCGTATTCTTCGAGGACCCCCGCGGTCCACTGGATTTCCCCAGGGCCTCCCGCGACGCCTCAGAGACGTTCTCAGCGAACCGCTGAACGCTCTCCCCGTCCGGGTCGAGGTCCACAAAGGTGTCGTAGTCGTCCTCGTGGAGCACGCGCTCCATGAATCCGTCGAAGTCTCCGTTGTTGATCGCGCGCATCGCCGACGCCCGCCAACGGGTGGAAGGCAGCGCCCTGACGTCCTTGGTGACGCCGTCGTAGCCGGCGAGCGACACGGTCACGTACTCGTCGCCATCCGCCTCCAACTCCTGGGCGGCAGCCTCCTCAGCCTTCGCGGCATCCAAAGCGGCTTTGGTTGTGGGCATGGCACGGGCCTCTCTCTCACGGCGCGGGCAGGGGAAGGTGGTGGGTGGGTCGGGCCCGCGCCAGGGCGACCCACCCACCAGTCATCGGGGGCTCAGGAGCCCGTGTACACCGGCGTCGCCGGGATGCTGTCGGAGTGGTAGACGGTGTTGCCCGCCGAGTCCGGATACGCGGTGATCGTCAGCTCGTAACCCGACATCTCGTCCTGCTTGAACGTGACGTCACTGCGGTCCGACACCTCGCCAGCCGGAACGTAGAAGCCCCGGGCCGAGTCGCCGTCGAAGATGGCGAACCACCACGCCCGGCGGTCCACAGACGGGCTCGCGGTCTCCGCGAACGACGTCAGCCCCGAGGAAGGAGTGAGGTCGGCGGCCGGGATGCGGAACATCACCGATTGCACTGCGACCCGCGCGGTCTCCCACAGTGTGATCTTGAAGGTTCGGATCGACTTCGTGATCGTCGTCCGAATCGGGCTGGTGAGACCCCACGGCGTGAACTCCTGCGAGTCCTCGTCCCAGCCCACCACCAGGCCGTCGTCGCTGATGGCGCCCAGCGGCTCCCACGGGCTGACCGGCTGGATAAGGGGGCTCGTCGGGGCCGTCGTGCCGACATCCGACACCCAGCCCCCGCCGTTCGAACCGATGACGGTGAGGTCCGCGGCCCTCGTGATGTTGACCATTGGGTCTCCAGACATACGAAGACCCCGCCAACAGAGCGGACGGGGTCGGATTACAGGGTCCGGCGCGGGCCCAACCGGTCAGGAAACCGGGTGAAAGAAGATCTCGTAGGTGGCCCCGCAGCGACGGAGCCCCGTGTTCTCGTAGGGACGCCACGAAGGCGCCGACACCGTTGACACCCGGCCGAAGACCGCAGCCGTGGTCTTCGTCCCGGGCAGCCTCATCGCCAGCGCATCCCGGACCTCGCGCGCGAGGAGGGAAGCACCGGCTCGAGTAGCCGCATACGCGTCCAGGTCCACCAGGGCCCGATCGAGCCGGAAGCTGTCATCGCCGCCCCCGACCCGTTGCACCTGCCCCAGCGGGAGAACGTCGAGCAGGTTGGCCGGAAGCTCCGCAGCGAACCGCGTGCCGAGCTGATTGCCGAGCCAGGCGATGAGCTCGACCTCCACATCAGGCCACATCAGCGGCCCCCGGCCTGGGCAGCACGCAGCATCACGTGATGAGCTGGCACCTTCTCTGTGCCGTACTCCACCCAGCGGGCGTAGTAGGCCGTGTTCGTCACCGTGGCCGTGGCACGGTCACGCTTCCGGGCGCCGCGCCTGGTAGATGTGACCACGACGGAAGCCTTGTACAGGCCCGGGTGCGGGTCGCGAGGCCCCGCATACACCGGCGCTATCGATTCTGCTACGCCCTTGATGACGTTTGCCCGGCGCACCATCTCTCGCTCCATCATCTCCGAGCGGAGCAGTTCACCGATGCCCTTGCGGGAGATGCGGAATCGTGCAGCCATAGGCCACCTCCAAACATCAGCCGGTGACGCGTTCCAGTGCAACCACCACGGGGCCGCTCGACCCCGTGAACGGCGATTTGTAAGCGCCGGCCTGGCCGTCGACCTCGTAGAGGACGCCGGCGACCCGCACCTTGTCCGTGGCCCTCAGATCGGTGCCGACGGGGGCGTAGAGGGTCAGTCCGACGATGACCGTGTCTCTGGCCTGGGTCTGCTCGTTGCCGCTTGCCGCATTGCCATCCCGGGGTGCCACACCGCAGCCGGGCACCGGGATCTCCTCAGGAGGGCCGGGGACTTCCACTCCGTACTCGTCGTACTCGGTCGACGCGCCGGGCCGCACGATGGTCACGGTTTCACCGTGAGGCAGTGCGCGCACAGCACACCTCCTCCGCTGCCTCGCACCAGGCATTCAGGTCTTCCGTCGGGTCGAGGGCTTTCGAGCGAGCCTTCGCCCGGCGTGATGCCGCCCGGTACGCGGCGGGATCGTCGAGCGCCTCGATCGCCTTCTGCCAGGCGTCGATGTCCTCACGGTCCTGGAAGATGCCCGCAGCCCCGAGAGACTCGCTGAGGCCCTCGGTGGGGTGCGCGATCACAGGTATCCCGCTGGCCATGGCCTCGACGCCCACACGCCCCCACGACTCGTAGTCGGAGGGCATCAGCAGGAGTCGGGTTCGGGCGTACACCTCGTCGCGCATTCTGCGCCCGTCTATGTGGTCGAGCACCAGGACGTTCGGCAAGTCAGGTGGCTGCTGCTCGCCGTAGCCGCCGCGGACCGCGAGAAACTTGCGGTCCGGCATGCGCTTCGCGAGTTCGGACAGGACACCGACGCCCTTGGTGGCGGTGCAGTTGATCAGGGTGATGCAGTCGCCCGGTCGCGTCCGGTACTCCTGCGCGTGCACCGGAGGCCGCACCACCAGCGTCCTGTCCGGACACTGCGGCTGGCCGTCGAAGTGCCGCTCAGCCTCCGCCCGCATCCACTCCGAGTTCACGACGACTAGCGCCGTCGAACCCGTGGCCATCGGCTCCCACGTCAGATCGAACGTGTTGTGACACACCACGACCATGGGTACGCCATGACCGCGAGCCAAGCACGCAGTGAACGGCACATTCTCCAGGTGGCTCACCAGCAGATTCGCTCGGGCTGCCGCCGAAGCGAACCTGCCGTCGAGGCTGTGAGGGACGACGCGGACGCCGTTCACCTCATACGAGTCCCGGCTGGCGGCCCACTGGGAGAGCCACACCTCGACGGTGTGGCCTCGCTGAACGAGGGCGCGAAGCATCTCGTGCAGCGCCCACTCCGCTCCAGCATTGTGATCCGGCGGATAGGCATGGACGCGCGCCACTACGCGAAGCGAGCCCGTCACCGGAACCTCACCATCGACATGCCTGCCTTCCGCCGGTACCCGGCCAAGGACAGCATCTTGCGATCCTCATCCGTCATGACCACCGCAGTGCCAACCCCGGAGCCGTCCGTGCGGTAGCTGTACGGGCCGATCGTCTCCCCCACCACCCCTCCAGCAACCGTCGGCGCCGTAAGTGTTCGTAGCACCATGCGGGCGACCACGGCGACGACGTCCGGCGGGACCACCGTCACGCCATGGCTGTAGGTGACCCGGTAGGTGCCCGGGTAGGCGTCGACGTCCTCGTCGCGCCAGAGTTCCGACAGGTTGATGATCGGACTGTCGGTGCATGTTCGGACGATGTCGAGGCCATCCCACTGCCAGCCGACGACAGGCAGATCAGGTGCCCCGCCGGCGCCGATCGCCACCACGTCGGTCACGTCGATTACGGGCCGCTGCGGAAGGCGAATCTCACCCTGCTGGGCGCGCACCACCACGGTCTGGTTGTCGGTGCGGGTGAAGTCCTGGCCCGTGTAGGAGCGCACGAGAGCCGAGGCGTCAGCCAACAGGGCGTTCGCTCTGGCTGCCTCGTCGGCGGTGAGCGGCCTTCCGATGCGGGCTTCCAGGGCGGTCAGGTCAGTGAGGGCGTCCACGTTTCGCCACCCCCTCGATCGCCTGGCACCAGGTGTCCAGCTCGGCTTTGGGGTTAAGCTCGGCGGCTCTGGCGGCGGCAGCCTTGGATGCGCGCGGGTATTCCTTCTGTGTGGTGAGCCGCTTGATCTCGGCTATCCAGGTATCGAGGTCGTCCCGATCACAGAACGCTCCAGCTGGGCCGAGGGACTCGCGAAGTCCCGGTGTGGGGTGGGCAAGGACGGGGATGCCGCTGCACATGGCCTCGACTGCGACCCGACCGTAGGACTCGTATACCGACGGGGCCAGCAGCAGCTTGGTTCGTGCGTACACGTCCTTGGCCATCCGGCCCCCGGGCGTGTGCGGCACGATCTCCACGTTCGGCAGGTCGTCGCGGATGATCTGGTGGCCGTAACCGCCCACAACCCCGAGGAAGCGCCTGCGAGGCATCTGCTCCGCCAGGCCGTAGAAGACCTTGGCGCCCTTCTCTTCTGTCAGGTTGATCAGGGTGATGCGATCCCCCGGTGACGCCCGATAGTCCTCGACTGCGACCGGCGGATGGACGACGATCCCAAACGGCATGGGCCGATCCCCGCGGTGAATACGCCACCACGCCTCGACGTCGGCACGCATCCACTCGGTGTTGTACACCACCAACTGTGGTGTTCCCTTGACCATCCACTGCTTCGATTTGTCGTAGGTGTTGTGCAGCAGATGCGCCACCGGGATCCGGTTCAGCTCGCCCAGGATCGAAGCCCGCGCCGTGTTCTCCAGATGCGTCACGACCACGTCAGCACGGCTCTCGCCGCGCATCCATCGCCCCGGGTCCGACTTGCTGCGGAACGGGTGCACCAGCACGCCATCCAGCTCGTACCCGTTGTCCGCCGCAGCAGCCACGGACAGCAGGACATCCACAGTGTGGCCTCGGGCGGCCAGCTCCCGTAGGAGACTGTGCGCCGCCCATTCGGCGCCCGCATTGTGGGCCGGCGGGTAGGCGTGCAGCATCGCCAGGACCCTCAAGACAGGACTCCGATCTCCGGGCGGCGGCCCACCAAGGGGTCGGCCGCCGCCGGGGCCGTCAGGACGCCGCAGTGGTGGACTGGACGACACCGAACGGCGAACGCGTCGCCGAGTTGGTGTTGAGGCGGGTCGCCGGGTTGGCTGTGGCAAACGCGACGCGCATGACCACGCGCATGGCCACCGAGTCCTGCTGCATCAGGTTGAGGATGACCTTGCCGTCGTCGTCGGAGATGACGCCCTCTGTGAACAGCTTGAACGAGATGTCCTGCCGCATGCCGACGATGGCCTTTCGCCAGTCGCCCATCAATAGCTCGGCCTCCGAAGTGTCCCAGGCGCCGTTGGTGAGTTCCGACATCGGATAGCCGTACAGGGTTCCGCCCGGGGTGCCCTGCAGATTCGGCTGGTAGATCGGCACACCCTGTTCGGAGCGGATGCCGTTCAGCCGCCAGGTCAGACCGGGGCGGGACATGAAGCCGTTGACGGCGAACCCGTCGGCGGCGACCTTCTCGGCGACCGATGCCACGTCCACGGCGAAGTCGGCGCCGGCACCGGAGATCACGGCGTTCCCCGCCGCCACCGCTTGCTGATACACCGCCGTCGGCCACGTGCTGGGCTTATCCGCACCGAACAGGGCCGCGGCGTCCAGCTTGGCGCCGATCGCCTCCACGAGCCGCGGCCGGACCTGGTCCCAGATCGGCATCTGGGCGTCGTCGAGGTACGCCTCGGGGATCGGCACGATGGCCGCGATCTCCTCGACGATCAAATCGACGTTCTTCCAGTCCTGCGCGGTCGTCTGCTTCAGCCCGGTGTCGCCGCCCACGAAATAGGCGATCGGCATCACGTCCAGGACCGGCTGACGCTGCGTCTTCGTCGACATCGGCACCTGCGCCGCACGCTGCAGCAGCGCGGACGCGGCGGGCATCTCCTCGACGATCTGAGCAGACACCGGCTCGGGCACCAGCGGATCGTTGCTGGCATCCCGGCTGACCAGAGAGTTGTAGGTTGCCACGGGGTCTCCTTCCGGAAGTGCAGCGGCTCCGGCCCCGCGGCAGGGGAATCTCCGGTTGCTGCAGTCAGTTCAGGGGTTAGGGATTGCGTCCCGCCATGCCGCGAATCCAGGCGTCCGGCGACACAGGGGCCGCCGATGCCGGGGATGCGCCCGGGGTGAGGGACTCCACCGGTCGCTGAGACGGCGGCGGGGTACTGGCCTTGAGGCGCTCGGCGAGCACCTCGGCCCGCTGGTTGATCTCCTCGTCCGAGCCGGTGCCGAGCAGGTCAATCAGGTCCGGCGGGATGTTGTGCGTGGCGGCAGCCATGAGCCGGGCGTTCGTGGCCCGCATGTCGGCGAGCTGCTGCTCGACCGTCTGGGCCCGCTCGGTCGCCTTTTGGATCTCGGTCTTCTGTGCTTCCTCGATCTCGGCGTACTTCTGCGCCGCCTGCCGCAGGGACTCGATCTCATCCTTGGACTTGAAGCCGAGAGCACTGAGGTGCTGGTTCTCGTGTTTGCGCGCCAAGGACTTCCACTTCGTGGCCTCGGCCTCCCAGTCCGTCTTCGGCTCCCCGTCGTCGGCTGCCTTGCCGCCCTCGGTTCCGGAAGTCTCCGAGACGTTAGGCGGAGATGCCTGCTGGGGGCGGTTGAGGAACTGGCCAGCTGCGACAGCGTTGCCGAGCATCTGCTGAGCCTCGCCGTCGCCGTCACCCGCAGGCTGTGCGGGCTGCTCGGCGGTGGTTTCGGACATGAGGTGACTCCCGTGTCGGGATAGGCGCCCGCCATGTCGGCCGACGCGGTGTGGGCATGAAAAAGGCGCCCACCCTGTCGGCGAGCGCTTCAGTCCAGGCTGCTGGCCGACCGCCATGTCGGCGGCCAGGGGCTGCCCGGATCGGTTAGGACTTCAGGGACCCATCTGCCGCCCAGGTGGACGGGATGAGGCTGGCCAGGTTGAGTTCGCGGGCCCGTTTGAGGATGAAGCGGCGCACCTTGGCGCGCGCCTCTTCGGTGTTCGGCCGCACCCGGCCCACCGCTCGGATCGCGTTCTCCAGGTCTGTGCGATTACGGATCTGAAAGCGGCCGGGACGGTCGTGGCCGGGGGCGGGCATCGCCTTTCCCTGCTTCACCAGGTCGCGCATTGCGTCGGCGGACGGCTGTGCCACAGTTCACCTCCCCTCATCGCTGTCGCTCGGGTGGCGTGTATTCGGCACGGCCTTCGGTTTCCCACCAGCGGCGGAACGCGTTCACCGCATCCCTTCCGCCGGTGCCCCTCGTCACGCGTAGCCAGTCGTCGTACAGCCTGTTCGCGAGCCCGACGAACGGCTCATCGAGCGTGAATGCAGGCCATGCCTGGCAGCCGCAGTGGTCGTGGTACGAGTTGCCGCCCTGTCGCGGGTCGCCGGCCGTCTTGGCGGTCTTATACACAGGCCCGCGGGATGCGAGCATTGCGCACCAGGCACACGGATCGTTGTCGGTGACCCGGGACCATCCGGTGGCCCGCTCGTCGTCTTCGATGGACTGATTCATTACCGACCTGCCGCCCTCGAGCGCCAGATACTGCGTGGAGCCCACCATGCGGACCGCTGCCGCATCCATGGCCTGCTGCGGCGTCTTCCCCGCTGCGATCGCCTTCTTGAACTCCACCGGGCCCGTCACATCCAGAGCCGACTCCAGTCGGTCGATAGCGAGCCGCAGCGGCCCGGACGGGGCAAACCCGTCCTCCGGCACCCCAGCATCCTGACGGGCCTCCATATAGGCGACACGCGCCAGCACGGCGGACTGCTCACGGGCCTGCTCCACGATTGGCATCAGCGCGGCACGCACGGCAAGCCATGATTCGTCCACCTTGGCCGGGTTCATCAGGTCCCGCCACACGCGCAGCACCTGCCGAGCCATCCTGGCGACGAGCAGCGCCTGCACACGGCGATACGCCTGTGCCTTCCCCGTCACCGTCAAGCCGCCGGAGCAGTCGGCTCAACAGGCACCGAGGCGTCGGGCGGGGGCTGCATCTGCTTCTCGATGATCCCGTTGAGCCGGTTCATCGCATCGCCCTCGGACGCGGCCTTCTTCCACCGCTCCACATCCGTCTGCGTCACACCAGGCACCCGCTCCCACAACTCCTGCGGCGGCACCCCGAGCATCGTCACCAGCTTGCCTAGCGCGTCCACGGTCTGCGCCAGCGACCGAGCTGATGTGTCTCGCCACACCACCTGAGCGGCCGTGTCCTCCCAGGAGACCGTGTCTCCGGAGGCGAGACCGACCAGCCGCAGGAGCTGCTCGTGAGACTCCCCGCACAGCGATTCCCGCTCGTCCGTCTTCCGGTCCAGGCCATCCCGTGCCGCGGCCAGGGCCTCGGCCGACAGGTTCACCATCTCGCCCAGCAGGTGATACGGCGGCACCTGCGAGATCGTGGCCGCGTGCCGAATCGACGCCTCCCGCGACTTCAGATAGCCGCCCAGGTCGGTGGCGTCGAACTCGCCGAACTTCGTGTCCGTGTCCTCGGCGACGAACAGGCCGTCCACCCGAGCCCGGAACGGCTCCATAGGATTGCCGTTGTCGTCAACCGGGGGTGCCATGCCGGTGACCCACCGCTGCCGGAACGCCGCGTACTGCTGCGCCATCAACAGGTTGAACGTCGTCATATTCAGCTGGTCCTGGACGTCGAACAGCGGCTCAACCTCGCCGATCACACCGTCGCCGTCCAAGTCCTGCGTGTTGACGTACCGGACGATCGGGCACACGCCGAGCCCGTGGTTCATCACCCAGTCGCCCTCGTCCGGCTTCAAGCCCGACCCGTCCACCTTCCCTACGAGCGTGTACCGGTCCTGATCGTCATAGATCCGCACCACACGGCGCTTGCCGTCCTTCGTGTTCTCCAGACGGTCCTCGACCCCGAAGATCGGCCACTCATCGTTCACCGAGTCCGCATATACGGCCGTCATCCGCCGCGGACTGAACGGGGTGATCACCGGAACCGGCTTGCCTGGCATCACCACTGCGTAGGACGCCCCGTAGGTGAGCACTGAGCGGTGAATGCCGTGCTGGCGAGCATCCATCCGGTTCGCCTGCCACACCTGCCACGGCGCCGCATTCTCGTCCGAGCCCGCCGGCCGGTAGCCATCCACGTACATGTTCTGCGCGACCACCGTGACCACCAGCGGCAGGATGTTCACCCGCGCCCGCTCAATCAGCCACCGGTACTCCGCCCGGGCACCCCGCGGCACGTAGACGCTCGAGTGCTTCCCGCACATGTAGTCGGCGACCTTCTGTAGCCGGGCCTGCTCGCCCTCACGCAGCTTCAGCAGATGACGCGCCGTCGACACCGCATCCGTCTCCGACATCACCACGCCGCGCCCACCTCCTCGCTACGCGAACCCATGCACACGCCCCGTCCGCCGTCGCTTCTTCTGCCGCTTCGCCCAATCCGGCGACGCCAGGAGAGCCCTCCGCGCCATGTCCGCCAACTGCATGCCCGCGAAACCGTCGACCTTCTTCGGAGACTCCCGGGACTCCTTGCCGAACGACACACCCCACCGGTTCGGCCGGCGCCGGGCGTTGGCAACGTGCCGGTTCAGCATCTCGTGGTCGGCGTGGAGGATCTTGCGGTCCTCGATCGCCTGCACCAGCGCCTCCGTGGCCTTCGTCAACTCCTGCTGGTGGCCGCGCATGTCGTAGCCGATCGCCGACTTCGGTGAGGCCTTCACCAGCAGCTCGTCGCGGTAGGTCTCGCCCCACTCGTCGATATAGGACTCCCACAGCTTCACGTCGGCGAAGAAGGCTCGCACCTGATACATACCGAAGGCGTGCGCAACCAGATCGGAGACCTGCTTGCGGTCGACCTCCCAGTTCTTGCCCCGGGGCCCTTCCGGTCGTTCCCAGATGCCCAGCGGCTGCACCAGCCGGTCCGAGATCCGCATCGCGATCAACGCAGTCGCGTCATCCGACTTACCGCCATCGAAGCCGAGGGAGATCTCGTCGCCGTCCTGCAACCGCAACTCCGAAGCACACAAAGCCCACTTGCCCGGGTCCAGCAGTGCATCCTCGGCAGCGACCGGCTGGTTCAGCCAGTAGCGTCGCGAGTCCGACGGCGCCGACTGCGGATCCCAGATCTCAGCGATGATGCCGTCCAGGTCCATCCACGCCGCCGCCGGCCCGTAGGCCTCTCTCAACCCGGCGAGCAGCGCGCCCCGGTCTGCAAGGTCGGTGCCGTCCTTCGCCTGCCGGTGGTCGAAAAGCAGGCCCGCCGCGTCGGTGTCACGGATCCGGCCCTCCCGGATGGCCTTGTAGTACGTGTGCGTCGCCTCGGCCACAGAATCTTGGCCGGGCTCGTACATCGTCGACGTCTCGAGGCACCACGGCTCAGCTTCCTTGCGCTTGCGCAGGTTCCGCCGCACCGTGCCGTGCATGCGCCGCAGCTCAGGCAGCACGTACAAGTGCGTTTCGTCGAAGACCGCGAAGGTTTCCTTGCCGCCATCTTTCGCCGCCGAGGATGCAGTCGACGGGGTGATCTCGCCCCGCTGATGGTGCAGGATGATCCGGCTCGACGACTGCGCCGACTTGCCGATGTCGATGCCGGGGAACTCGTCGCCGTGATGCTCGACGAGGTACTCCAGCATCGTGGAGACATTGTCGTAGGTGTTGCCAGACTGGCCTTCCTCCGTCGCCAGGCAACGGATGAACGGCGACTTCACCGGGCGACCGACGGGCTCCCCACTCGCGTCCCAGCCGTCGAAGCGCACCGGGAAAAGCGCCTCCGCGCACACCAGCATCCCGGCGATCTCAGACTTGGCGCGGCCCTTCGCCCTCGACAAGAACGCCCGCCGGTACACCCGCCTCCCGGTCTCAGGGTCGATCCGGTACGCCTTGACGATGAACGCGTAGAACTCGTCGTCCAGATCGATCGGCTCGCCCACCACGTCGCCAGGCCCATGGCAGAGGTACTCCTCGATGTGCTCGACGATCTGACGTCCAAGAGAAGGGAACTCTCCGTCGTACTGGGGGCCGCGCCACGGCATGGCACCCCCTACACGGCATCCTCCGACACGATCCGCAGGTTCTTCCGCCGGTCCGACGTCGACCGCGGAGTGGGCTCCGCCGGGGGCTTGTCGACCGGGGTTTCGATCTTCAGCTTGAGGCGCATCCGGTCCTCCGGTGTCGCCCCGTACTTCGCTGCCCTGAGGCGCACCTCAGACGCGAACTCCCAGCGACCCTTGGTCCACATCACGTGGTGAAGGAGGGCCGTATCCAGCAGGAAGTCCCAGTCCGTCTCGATGAACATCTGAGCCTGCGGAGCGCGCCGCCACGTCTCCCACCACTGCCGTGTACGCGGATGCCAATCCTCCTCATCCGGCAGCACCCCCTCAGGCAACAGCGGACCACGGAGTTCGCCATCCTCCTGCACACGTTGCATCTCGGCATCACGCGACTTCGTGTCCCGAGCCCGGGAACGTGTCTGCTTGGGGGCGAAACCACGACCAGCCACCAGGGGCACCCCCTCACAGCAAGTCAGCAATCACCCTCGACAGGTCCGCCAGTTTCGACGGCGCGCCCTCGAACGGCTGGCGAGTGACAGTGATGTACCGGCCCCAGTCGTACACCTCGATGGCAGCCTCTCCGCGGCGCAGTTTCCTCCCACGCCCCACCGATCCGCGACCCCAGATATGCAGGCCAGTGCCGGACGGCGACACCTCGACATAGGTGGGAGGCAGCTTCTCCATGATGGCCCGCGCCCACGGCCGCAACTCGCCGTCAACGAACGCGTGGTCCAGGTCGATGCACACAAGCCGGTCTTCCGAGGTGAGCACGAAACCCAGGCCCGCGCCGGCGGTCGACCGCCGGACCGTCCTGTAGGTGCACCACGACGACGGATCGGTTGATGAAGCTGGCGTGACGCGTCCCCCGTTCACGGACAGCGGCACCTTTCGCCCGGTGTGCCGTACCCACTGCCGGCGGCGCATCATCGCGACCGGAACCGGATCCGAAGCCTTCTGCCGGCTACGGCAGGCCGCAGTGCGGCAGCGGCCAGAGCAGTAACGGGCGTGCGCGCGAGCCAGGACCGGCAGAGTCCCCCGGCAGTGCTCGCAGCGCTTCGTCGTCATGAGAAAAGGATAGCAGGAGCGTGTAACGCTTTCACTGCCCTTGACCTGCTCCTATAGCGAATCCTGCCCAGCCAGGTCGCTAGCGGGCAGGCCCCGCCCGCCAGCTCGTCAGCGACATAACCGCAGGTCAGAGCTTGATCACCAGATCCCCAGAGTTACGCGCACCGCGGCAAGCTAACGTGCCCGATCCTCAAGATTTTTTGATCTTGGGGGGTGCCCCCAGGTGATCTTGAAGTCTTGATCCACGCTCGCCGCAGGGTCAGCCGATCAAGCCCGGGTGATCCTCGACAGGCCGGCGCCTGGGCGGCTTGGCGTGGGCCACAGCAGACGCCTCGGCTCCAGTCTTGCGGTTGTGATGCCACTCGCACAGCGACCACAGGTTCGAGTCACTGTGATCGTCCACCCCCTGGGCGGCGCCCACCTTGTGGTCGACCTGGTTGGCCGGCTCACCACACAGGCCGCCTGTGGCGATCGGCCACTGACACACCCAGCCATCGCGCTTGAGGACGCGCCGCCGGATGCGCGCCCATCCCTTGGGAAGTGGAGCCGAGCGCCGGCCCTGGCTCGGCATCAGCGGCCGCCCTTGGTCTTGCGTGCAGCTTCCTCGCCTGGGGCGTGACCTGGCCTGGCGCCGGTCGCTCGCACATGCAGGTTGGAGCACAGGCCCTTCACGATGCTGGGGCTGACGTGCTTACCGAGTTCCACGACGCACCTGTCGAAGTCGCGGTAAACCGGGGACGCCCCATTGGATCTTTGCTGCGCCTTCGCCGTGTGCCCAGTACTCCATGAGTCGTTCGGTTGCTGCGGGGTGTCGCTGTGCTCCTCCGGTGTCCACCATGTCAACCACCTCCCTCCTCTGTCGGCGTCTGGTCGATGCGTTGGATGCTGCGGATGCGGTCGATAGGGATGGCGAGTGCGAGGCCGGCGCTGTCGTTGAAGACGGCCCATTCGGCTCGGAGGTCGAGCTCGAGTGCGGGGTCTTCGACGATGAGGTCGTCGGTCCCGTCGAATGCGACTACGTAGCGGATCACGGCTTCGAAGGCTGGCGCCGGACGCTGCGAATGTTGCTGATCGGGGCAAGGTAGACGACGTTGTCGGAAAGGATGGCGGTGACCGTGCGGTCGTCGCAGTCGTACTCGACCCTGTCCGCCTGAACGTGGTCTTCGATTCCGTCGAGGTAGGAGAACAGGTACGTGTTCATGGCGCGGGCCTTCCGTTCTATGCGGGTTCGACGATCATCCAGGCGACCGTGCTGGTGTCGGTGCCGCTGGAGCTGGTGATTGTGAAGCTGGTCCCGGCCGTGCGCGCGGAGACGCGCAAGAACCCTGCGGTGCCGCCGAGCGCCTGGTTCGTCAGGAAGATCTCGCTGGAGGCTGTCACCGCCGTGGTGCTGACGGTGGCGGCACCTGCAACGAGGGTGGCGCGGCCCATCTTGGCGTTGCTGCCTTCGGCCACCATCAGGCCCCGGCCTGCTGTGGCGATGCGGAAATCCGAGGTGGCGAGGGACAACTGGTTGGCGGCGGTGCGGCTGAGGACGACTTCGCGGGCTGCCGCTCCGGAGCCCATTTCGATCTGCCCGGAAGCGAGCATCCGGCCCCGGTCGAACGCATCGCCGCTGACGAAGACCCCGATGCCGACGCTGCTGCTGGTGGAGAGGCTGGAGTTGATGCCGCCGGTCATGGTGCCGCCCGCTGTGGGCAGTACGCCGGTGGTGGGGTGGACGTGGCCTGCGTCGGCTGCTTTGCCGGTGGCGCCGGCGGCTTGGGTGCCGAGTGGGGCGATGTCGGCGGCGGTTCCGTCGAGCTGCACCACGCCCGCGGTTGAGGTCGTGGCGGTGGGCAGTGTGGGGGTTCCGTGGCTGTGGTCACCCTTGGAGTAGGTGGCCGCCGACCCCGCGTTGGAGGCTGCGCCGAACGTTGTCTGCGCGGTGACTGTCCCTGCGGCGCTGGGCCCTGCTGCTGGGGTTTGCCAGGTTGCGGCGGTGCCGGAGGTGGCGGTGGGCACCTGGCCCGAGGTGGGTGTGCCGGTGACGGCGACGCCGTTGACCTTGGCGACGGTCGGGTTGGGGTAGGTGCCGCTCAGGTCTCCCCCGGCTGCGTCTCCGCTGCCGATGGCGCCGAGGTCGGTTGCGGTGATGGTGACGTCGCCGCGTTCGCCGTTGACGGAGGTGACGGCCCCTTCGGCGACCTGGATGACGCGCGGGGGCTGGGTGCCGTTGGGGGTGACGGTGATGTTCACTGGGTCACCTCCGGGGCGAGGAGAGCGCGACCCTGTAGCAGCCGCATGACCGTGCCGTCGCTGGAGAGTTCGAGGTCCCACCTGCCGGAGCGGGTGAGCGTCTCGGTGATGGTGGCGGGGATGAGCAGAGTGATCGCCGCCCCGGTGATGGTGAGGTACGGGGTGAGGTCGAGCAGCAGCTCGGCGTCTGGGGCGGCAAGGACCCGGATCTGTGCCTCCGCGGTCCAGCCCGTCCAGTCGACGGGGCTACCGTCGTCGTTGACGCAGGTGTAGGTCTCGGCGAAGGTGGCGCCCTGCTCGATCTGGAGATCCCATGCGCCAGCGCTCACTGCCCGCCCCTTTCGGTCAGGTGGCCAGTGCCCGCCGGATGCCCTGCTCCAGGGTCACCTTGGGCTGGTAGAAGGCGAGCATCCGGCTGGGGTCGCACACGCGGTGGTGGACGCCCCGCGGCGCCGTGGGCAGGTGCTTGAGCTGTGGCCGGTAGCCCGCCGCCGCGGTCACCATCTGGGCGAACTGGTCGAAGCTCGTGGCCCGCCCGGTGCCGAGGTTGACGGGCCCGGTGACGTCCTGGTCGACGGCTGCAAGGGTGGCGCCGATCAGGTCGCTGATGTGGATCCAGTCGCGGGTGCTACTGCCGTCGCCCCAGATCTCGAACGGGTCGTCCCGTCGCTTGGCGCGGGCGATGAACGCGGGGAACGGGTACGCCTCGTCCTGGTCCTCGCCATAGCCGGAGAACGGCCGGACCACGGTCATGCGCGTGCCCTCTGCCGCCGCGTACTGGCACAGATGCTCGCCGGTGAGCTTGGCCAGCCCATAGGTGGCGTCGGGGCGTCCGGGGCGCTCGTAGTCGATGTCGTCCTCCCGGAGTCGCCGCACCTCGCCCGGCTGCTGGAGAGCGACCGGGTATGCGGCGCTGCTGCTAAAGAACACAGCTCGCGGGGTCTTGGTCCTGGCGAGCCACCGCATGTACCAGGAGTCCAAGGCGAGGTTGGTGGCGACGCCGAGCGGGGATCCGTCGATGGATGCCCGGCCGCCGACGATCGCCGCCGCGTGGATGGCAAGGTCGTACCGCTGCGTGTCGTAGCGGAAGAAGTCGAGTGCGTCGCCGCTCCGCACGAGCGGAGTGGAGTTGAGGTCGATACCGAAGACGTTGTCGCCCCGGTCGAGGAGCGCGCGGTGCAGGTGGCGGCCGACGAAGCCGGAGGCGCCAGAGAGGAGGACGCGCACGCCGCCTCCTTACCGCTTGAGCAGAATAGGCAGCGCGAGCCTGAGGTGCTTGAGTCGCGACCAGCGGGCGTTGGGTTCCACTCGGCAGTCCATGTTGAGGATGCAACTGCGGAAGAAGCGCCACCGGCTACGCAGCACGTTCGGCAGGTTACGGAGCTTCGGGAACCGCCCCTGTCGCTTGCCAGTCCCCTGGCACTCCGGGCAGCTCACGAAGTGCCAGCCGTCGGAGGCGTGCGACTCGTTCTCCGCCTCACGCCAGAGCGCGACCAGCTTGGAATCCGTCTCGCTAGACGGCTGACAGATTGTCCGGCCCTGCTTCTTCAGCTCTGCGTTGACGGCGGGGCTGTCGATGAAGACGGGCACGACGCCGGTCCCTTCGCACTGGCCACGGCACACGGTGAGGAGGTTGGGCGGCGCGATTCCGAGGGCTTCGTACCTGTCGGTGAACTGGACATCCATGGGGTCTCCCGAGGTATGCGGAAGCCCCGGAGCTCGGGACTTCCGGGGCTTCCTTCCTGCGGTGATCAGGCCGCAGGCGTATGGGTGATGTGGGTCAGTTGGTCTTCACGGCCCGGTAGACGCCCCACGGCAGCTCGCTGTCGACGGGCTCCAGCCCGATCTGCTGGCAGGCTTCGGTCTGCTGCTCGCGCGACCAGGTGGTGACGCCGATCCAGCTGTCGGCTTCGACCGGCTGGTCGGCTACGGGCCAGTCGAGGACGAGGATCCCGCCAAGCTTGGTGGCGGCCCGCAGCTTGCCGATGATGTGCAGGCAGTCGTCCCAGCTGTGGTGGATGAGAACGGCCAGGCTGTAGACGGCGTCCACGCGGCGGCGGCCAAGGTGGGCGGCGAGTCCGTCGGCGTCGGCCCGCACGGTGGTGAGATCGAGGGCGAGACCTTCGTGAGCGGTCGTGATGTCGTCCGTTATCTCGGCGAGCCGGTCGAGCATTCGCGGGGACGAGTCGACGGCGGTGACCTCGTAGCCGAGGGCGGTCATCGGGATGGCAACGCGGCCGTCACCGCAGCCGAAGTCCATGACCTTCGCCCCGTCGGGGATGACCGAGGCGAGCATGTCGGCCTGCGCGCGGCCGGAATCCCAGTAGGCGTCCTCGGAGACGCGGCGGAGCGGGTGGATGGCGTCCGGGTCGGCCTGATCCCAGGCCTGGATGACGTCACTGGCGGTCACGAGATCTCCACAGGGGTCTCGGCGTGGCAGATCGCAGCAGACGTCAGCGCTGGGAACTCGCAGCAGTCGTCGAAGAACACCCAGAGCGCGCCAGGCATGGTGCAGTCGGCGGTGACGGGGTGCCTGTCGGCGTACATCCATCGCTGCTGGATCAGGGCCATGTGCTCGTCGCACGTGAGACTGTTGTCCAGTTGCCCGTCCCACATGACGTGCCACGTCGCAGGCTGACCGCAGTCCTCGGGGGCTCCGGGCGGCTTGTAGCCGCAGCTCTGGGTGCCGTCGTACCGAGGCTCTCCCTTGGGTACGAAGGGATCCATCACGCCTCCTCGACGAGCTTCCGCAGCTTGACCAGGTCGGCTTCGAGGCTGCCGTTGTCGCGGTAGTCGTAGTAGGCGGCCGAGTCGGCGGTCACCTGCTCCGAGCTGTTGGCCTCCTCATAGCCCTGATCTACCGCCGCCTTGCCCGCCGCGGGATGCAGGTGCTCGATGACCATGTCGTCGAGGTAGGTGATGCGCTGCATCCCCTTCCCCCAGTCGAGCCACACCAGGTCGACGCACAAATGGACCAGGACTGGGGGCGCCATGTAGCCCAGCGTGCTGACGATGTCCGAGGTCATGGCGACCGCGGTCGGCATCCGCTCCCCCATCAGGAGGTCGTTGCCGTACACGATGCCGGGGCCACCCGACAGGCACTCGCGGATCCGCGCATCCCACGGCATCGCTGCCGGACGCGGGCGGTGATCGTCGCCCATGAAGCCGAGGAACCGGTAGGTCTTGGCCGCCTTCGTCGCCTGCTGGTTGAGGGTGCCGCACAGCCGCCGCCGCTTGCCGAACGTGAACCGCACCCGCCCGTCGCCCTTCAGCTGGGCGGCGTGCGCCTTGTACGCGGCCAGCTCCGGGTCATCGGCGTCCACCGCGAACAGCAGGTCGGCGGTCGCCCCCGTGTCGTCCCACGCCTGCACGATCTCGGGCACGGCCTGGGGCCGGCCTCTGGTGGGGATGATGACGAGCAGGTCGTCGGCCATGGCGCGGGCCTCCTTGTGGTGCCGGCTTGGGCCCGCTGCCTGGTCGCGATCCTCCGGACAGCGGGTGCGTGTGGGGTCCGCCCGGCCGTGACGATGCGACCGGGCGGACGGGACGCCGCGCTGGGGGCGTGGGGCTTCCCGGCCTGCCCCCGCAGAGCAGGCGTGTGTCCTCGCGGGCGGGAGCGTCCACCACCCAGCGCGCTGCGACCACCCGCGAGGAGTCGTTAGGCGGCGTTGTCGATGCGGACGCGGCCGGGGAGGGGTGGTGCGGGTGTGGGGATGACGTTGCCGTCTTCGTCGTGGGTGGCGGGGTCGATTTCCATGAGGTTGTAGCGGACGCCGTTCTTGCGGAGCCCGTGTTCTTCGTAGCGGGTGATGCGGCCTTCGGCGCCCCAGCGGCGGATGGTGGATGGCGGGCGCCCGGTCCAGTGGGCTACGAGTTCTTCGGTGACGAAGTGGGGCTCGGACAAGGCGGTTCACCCCCGGGGCATGCGAAAGGGGCCACCCGTGACGAGTGGCCCCTTCGACGCAGCTAGATCGATCGAATCACACGATATGCTCACTCACCGTCGAAATCAAGCAGTTGTTTCACCTGCGCCTCGGCACCCTCGATGGGACTCCGTGCTGGTGGATACCTTCAGGGCGCTTTTCGTAGGTCAAGTAGCCTTCTCGCTCTTTCCAGGTCGGCTCGACCTGATCGCCAGACGAGGAAGGCTGTAGCGAGTCCTGTGACTCCTCCGATGATGCCGCAGATCCCGAAGATGGTCTGGGTCGTCTCGTTCATGGCGCCCATTCCTCGCCTTTGTGGTCGGGGTGTCCGGCGAAGGGTTGGGCGAGAAGGCGGAGGGTCCGACAGGGGTATTCCGGATAGCGGCCAGTGAGCTCGCAGGTGTTGCATGCGTCCAACATCTCGTCAGGCAGCTCCACCGAGTGGTGCTCCTCAACAATGGCGAGCTTGGCGTCGAGGTCGGCGAGCCCGAAGGTGGTGTCGCGGTATGCACTGGCCTCGGCCGCTTCAAGGTGGCGAGAGCACGGGTCATGCTCGTCGTAGTGCTTCGGGTCCTGCTCGGCATAGTTCACGCAGGGCCCGTCGTGGCCGTCTCGGTAGCGGATTACCGCTTCCCGTTGTTCTTTCAATCGGGCGCGAAGGAAGTCGGCGATATCGCTCATGTGGCGGCTCCGGTGGTGTGTGCGATGGCGCGGCATTCGAGCGCGTCGGCTTCGTAGTCGATGGCAGCGGCGGCTGTTTCGAGGTCGCATTCGGGGTTGTCGGCGAGGTTGCGGCACGAGTCGGCGATGGCACGCAGGAAGGAGATGACGGCGTCGCAGCCGAGATATGGCTGCCCGTCGGTGGCGGTGACGATGGGCAGGCTCGTCGTGGCGGGCTGGACTGGGGCGTCGTCGCCTTCGGTCACGGCTGCCCGCCTCGTGCCCGTGTGGCGGCTTCGGCTCCGATACCAACGGCACCCACGAACTCCCACGCCGATTGGTAGGTGTGGCCGCCGACGATGGTCTGGCCGCCCGCGTTCATGTCGCCGATACAGATTCCGTAGCGGCCGTTGCTGTGGTGGTGCACCTGGATGGTGACGCCAGTGTCGTGGGCTATGACGGCGGCGTGCCAGGCAAGCTTGGCGGCGTCGTCCCATGCCGGGTCGAGGGGTGGTTCGATGTGGCTGCCGGTGGCGTCGTGGATGCGGGTGACAGTGGGTTCAGGCATTGCCGCCTCCGTTGGCATAGGTCTCGACGGCTTGGGCGCCTGTGGTTCCGATGGTGGCTTCGTCCCATTGGTGGCTGCAGCGCAGGCATTCGCGGTGTAGCCGCTCATTGGGGTGCCAGCCGATGATGGCGGGGGTGGGGCCGTGGAGGCAGCGGCCGTGTGCGAGGTATTGGGTGTCGGCGCCTTGGTGGCCGCACTTGATGCAGGTGGTGTCGTCGCCGGAGAACGGCGGAAGGCTGTCGATCATGTTCGCGCGCCGCCTGCTCGGTCGGCGATGTGGTTGGTGGTGTCCCACCAGATGGCCCGTCCGAAGGTCATGACCTTCCAGGTCCGGTCTTTGTCGCCCGTGACGATCCAGGTGATGAGCACTGGGATGAGCACAAGGAAGGAGCACACCCCGAAGACCGCAATAGCGACGGGAAACCAGAGAACGAGGGCGATCCGCCACAAGATCGGATTCATGCCGCGACCCCTCGCGCCTCTTCGGCGGCCACGGCTTCTTGTGCCTGCCGGAGTTCTCGCCAGCCCCACATGTCGTCCCACTGTGCTCCGCAGGTGCCGCATCGTATGCGGCTGTTGGCGGCGGAGGCGGTGAGCTGGGTCCCGCAGGGCTGGTTGTCGATCAGGGTGGGGCAGTGGCCGACGTTGACCCTGCCCGGTTTCCGGTCGTGGCTGAGGGCTTGCTTGCATTCGGCGTGGAGTCGCCGGATCTCTTCCACGTCTTGGTCAACGCTGTTGTAGGCGTCGCAGGCCCAGGGCAGATTGTTGATGAGGAACCGGATGTGCTCGGGGACCGCTTCACCGGGCGAGCCGCGCCATGGTGCGACCGTCCAGCCCAGCGCGTTGCGCCACGAGTCTTCGATGTCCCGCAGTCGGGTGGCCACTCCCCCGGCGGCGGCGAGGCTGAGGACTTCGAGGCGGGGCGGGATGGGCGGCACCCTGCTACCGGACGTGGGGGCGCCACCGCGGCGTGCGCCTCGCATGAGGGCAGCACTGCTGTTGATCTGCTGGAAGAGGCCGGGGAGTTCGGCGAGCCGTTCGGCGGTGCGGGTCTCACAGAGACGGCACGATTGGCGGCCTGCCTCGTTCTCCCAGAGGTCTCGTTCACAGGCGCAGCAGGTGGGCCAGGCGTAGTCGGCGGTGTCGGTCACGGTGGCTCCTCGTTGGCACGGTGGTGCGAGGTGCGGGGGTGGCTCTGGGCCTAATTGTGCATACCTGTGCCGACAAGCCCGAAGAAGGATCCGTGGGGGACCCGGGGCAACGTCGGCCCGAATCTGTGCGACGGTCGGGCCATGACTGATCGATACCCGCTCGCCTGCACCAAGTCGGCGTACCGCCGCCTGAAGCCGATCACCTGCCAGGGCTGCGGTCTCCGCTACAAGCCGATCTGGGCGCCGACCACCGATCTGGGTGACGAGGTGGACCAGTCCGGCGTTCTCAGCTGGGTGTGCCCCAATGAGCGGTGCAGCCACAACCCGCTGGACTGACACGGGCGGCGCCTCCGCACAAGGTGCCGCCCCGATTGCGCGTTTCGCCCGCCACTCCCCCACCTTTCCCGCCACACTGGCCGTATGGCCGTGACGGTGGTGGTGTTGACGGAGTCTGAGGCTGAGGCTCTGGCGTGGCATCAGCGGGTGTGTGAGGTGCTGGGGCTGGTGCCGCTTGGTCGTCCGTCGCAGGCTCTGGGTCGGGACCGGTGGATGGTTCGTGCGCAGGTTCCCGCCCCGCAGCCGACCGCCCACGAGTAGGCCCCGCCCGGGATCCGGGCGGGGCCACAACTGTCCGACGGGGCGGGCGCCCTTACTTCAGGATCGGCCGGTTGATGTGGCGGTGCTCGACCTCACATCCGATGCCAGAGGCTCGCAGGTAGGCGGCGATCTCCTCGGCGATGGCCACGGAGCGGTGGCGGCCTCCGACGCAGGCCACATGAATATCGACACGCTTCAACTGGCCGCTGCGGGGCCGACGAAGCAGGGCGATGGCTTTTTCTGCGTTCTCCTTGACGAGGCGCTTGGCGCCCGGTGTGGCCATGACGTAGCGGCGCACTTCGGGGTTGAGCCCGTTGGAGTGCAGCATGCGGTCGCGGACCTTGGGGTCGTCGGGCGGGTTGCGGAGGATGCGGGTGTCGACTCGGATGGCTGTGCCGGGCGGGTTGTCGTGGTGGCCTTCGCCGTATGAGGTGATGACGGTTTGTACATGCCTGTTGTCGTACAGGCTGCTGAGGTCGTTGGGTGCGGGCATGCGGTAATCCTCCTGGTTGTGTTGGGGTGGTGGTAGCCGGTTGGGCGTGTTGCCTGTTGCCTCTTTGGGTCGCCGGGCCAGGGATTGTCTCGGCCCCGCCCGGGATCCGAGCGGGGCCGAGGTGGGTGATAGGTCAGGTGCGGATATCGAAGACAAGACCGAGAGGGCTGACCTCCAGGATGGTCTTGCAGCTGCTGCACGTGTAATCGCGGTAGCCGAGGTTGAGGGGGCCTGCGGTCATCTCCTCGCCGCAGCAGTCAGGAGCCGTGTGGGCGCCGAGGTGGTCGCCAATGGACAGTTCCTGGCCGTGGATGCTGGGGCTCATCGGTTCTCCTCTACTGGTTGCGGTTGGTGAAGCGGATGCCTTCGAGTTCGCGGGCTTCGGCGAGCAGCCTTCCGGCGGTCGGGCGCCGGTGCTGGTTCTCGCATTCGGTGGCCCAGCACTGGTGCGTGTAGCAGGTGTCGCGGTCGTCGGCGTGCATTCCGGCGGCCTCACGCTGGTCGTCGCGCTTGAGTGCGTCGGCGAGCTTCTTGTTCACTGGTGTCCTTCCTGGTTGCTCGATGAGGGTGCGGGGGCCGAGGCGGTCAGCCGTCGGATGGGCCTTCGCTGGCAGGGTCGTCGCCGGATGCGGTGTGCGGGGTTAGTTGCCGCGCCTACGCCGAGTGGTCGTCCTTCGCCACCCGAACGGGCCGGGCAGGTCGCAGCTGGTGGTGACCCTGCCGGTGCTGCTGTAGGTGCGCTTGAGCCCGTTACGGAACCCGAAGGTGAAAGACACCGACTTGGCGTTCAGGTTGAGGGTGACGCCGGGGAAGATGCGGATCGACTTGCGGAATGTGATGGCCATGGCTAGCCCCTTACGGCGTTGGCGAGTGCGGGCCACAGCCGGTCGTCGCGGCCCCACACGGGGTCGAAGATGGTGATGTAGGTGGAGGTGCGGAGTTCGCGCACCGCCCGACCGCCGACCTCAGCCCACTCGAACGCGACCTGCTTGCGGCGCCCTTCTGTGCGGCCGAACCAGGTGTAGCCCTTGCTGCCGATGCGGGTGACGACTGCCCCGTCGCGCCATCCGCTGTCGGGCCGGTGCGCGACGATGTCCATCCCGGCCCGCCGCGCGTTGAGGCGAATGCGGTCGAGGAGCCGCTCGTCGGCTACCCAGCCGGTGGCGGCAGCGCGTTGCTCCCATCGGACTCCGTCGTCGCCGACGCCCGTCTCGCCGGGCTGCGAGTCGGTGGTGACGAATCCGGCCCGGTTGCAGGCGGCGAGGATTGGCACGAGGTGCAGGGTTTCTTCGTCGGGCCCGTTGCTCAGGCTGCTGGGCGAGTAGGCGTTGTGTCGCCCTTCCAGCCAGTCGGCCATCAGGTTGCCGAGGTCGGCAACGCTGGCGGCCTTCTTCCACGGGTTGGAGGCCATCAGCGCCACTCCCAGGATTGACGGGCAACTGCGGCGCGGCCTGCGGCAGCGGCGAGTTTGGCGACAATTGCTGCCCGGTCCGTGGGCATGAGCCGGTGACTGGCCGCGGTGCTCAGGACTCGGGCCATGCGGCCGGCGTCGCGGTGGCTGATGGTGATCCAGGCGTCGGACCGTGTCTCGAAGAGAAACGCGACGCTGCGCCAGTCGCGTGAAGAGAGAACGTGTGCGAGATGCGGGCCGAGCTCGCTGATGCTGGTGTACGAGGGGCGCATTACGCCGCCGTGCTTGTCGGCGTGAGAAATGGTCCAGCCCATGTTCAGTGTCCTTTCGGGAGTTGTCGGGCGAGGGATTCGAGGTTTTCGGCTTGCTGCTCGCGCATGTCCATCAGCCGCTCGTAGTCGCGCTCGTCGGCTTTGGAATGCTTCGTGACGCCGATCTGCTGGCGCACGTAGTTGACGTGCTTCTCTCGGGCGCCGGGCATGGTCAGTTGCACGCAGTGGGTGAGTTCGTGAACGAGCGTGCGGTCGAGTTCACGCAGGTCGCGATGCCGACTGCTGTCTATGACGACCAAGGCACCGCTGGGTGTGAGCGTGGTGCCAGCCAGGGGGCGCTCCCGCCAGTGGGTGACAACCCGCTCCAGGACCCGCGTGTGCCGCGAGGTACCCCCAGCGAGCGCTACGTCAGCCTCCTGTACGAGCGACACGACACCCCGCCGATCTGACAGCACGACCTCGACCACAGGCATGCGCCCGCCGAGATGGCGGACAACGAGCAGCCCAGCCTGCTCGCCGATCTGACGGATGCGCTGCTCGATGCGGTCGACTCCCCCGAAGCGGCGGTGGATAGTGATGTTCACGCGATCCTCCGGTAGGTGACGTCGAGGTCGCGTGGGTCGTTCTCGGCGGCATTGAGGCGGCGCTGCAGATCGGTGTCGCCGTAGACGGTGATCGAGTCGGACGACGCTCCGGTGATCTGGTTGACCTTCTTGCCGGTGCGGGACGTGACGGTGAGGACGTACTTCGGCTCGGGCATGAGCGTCCTTCTCCTATCGCTGGAAAGGTGCCTTACTACGGGCGCGTTCGCGGCGCTGCTGGACGGGGCACCAGTCGGGGTGCTCGACGTCGCGGGGGTTGCAGCAGCCGCAGCGCTGGCAGTGGGATTTCTGGGTCTTGCCACAGTGCTCACACATCACTGCCCCGCCGACTGGATGGCTTCGCGCAGCAGGTAGAGCACGTCGCCTTCATCGCGGCCCGCGTGGTCGTTCCACTCGTAGTAGTGGGCTCGGATGCCTCGGGCGGCGAGGATGCGGTCCATGACGCGCCCGGCGGCCATGGCGGTGTCCTGGTCGCCGTAGCCGAGCCGGTACAGGACGGCCTGGGCGCCGAGAATGCAGCGCCGGCCGGAGCGGGACCGGAGGCCGCTGCCGCACCAGCCGTAGCGCTGGATGACGAGTGCGGTGAGCTGGAGGTGTTCGGTGACGGTGACCTGCCGCCGAGGGCCGCGGCGGGCGGACAGGGCCCAGTCGGGCAGCATCCTCCACACACCACCAGGCAGGCCGCGGTCTTTGGTTTTCTTCTGGCGGGGTGCGGGGCCGGTGACGATCCCCGCCTCGGCGATCAACTCGTCCACGGGCGGGAGTTCGAAGCTGCTGCCGCGGGCCGGCTTCGGGTCAGGAATGGCCGGACGCTTCGCGGGTCGGGTGGCGAGGAATCGTTCGATCTCGGCGATCAGTTGCTGGCCAGCCTGATCCAGGCTTGCCGCGTCGGGCATGGCTGTGGTCATCTATTGGCCTCCTACGGCCTTTCGGGGTGTCGGGGAGGAGTGGGGCGCCCCGGCTTGCTGCCAGGCGGTGGGGGCGCCCCGGCCAGGGTCAGATCCAGCGGCCGTGCCGCTTGGTCTTGCGGCGCTCGTCGTTGGCGTCCCGGACCTGCTTCTCCAAGCCGCGGATCTCGGTCTCGTCGAGGTACCGCTCGGTGTCGTCGCCGAGAGGCCCGGCGACCTGAGGGCTGGGCTCCCAGTAGCCGCGCACGCCGTCGGGCTGCGAGGTGTAGACGGTGCCGTGCTCGGCCAGCAGCTGCTCGACCGACTTGGAGCCGATCATGGCCCCGCCGAGGATCCCGTTGTGGTGGGTGACGATGTAGCGGGCGCACAACTTGGGGTCCTCGTAGCGGCGGGCGCCACGGGTGTCGATCTTCTCGATCACGTACAGGGCGGTGCCCTTGGGGACACGCTGGATTGCCTTCATGTCGCGGCGGTTGTTGCGGTAGACGGTGGGCATGTTGATCTCCTTGGAGTCGGCGAAAGGTCAGGCGGCTTTGACCCGGGTACGGGTCGGCGATGCGTTACGGGTGGTCTTCTTCTTGGCGGGCTTGGCATCGACAGTGGGCATGGGGACGCCTTCAGGGACTTGGGCGTACCAGGCACCGCCGACGGTGATCCCGCCGTGCTTCTTGCGTTCGTGTGTGCGGAGGGCTTTGGTGGCGGCTTTGGCGTCGCGGTAGCGGGGCTTCTCACGCTTGCCGCAGGGGCACTTCCAGCCGACGAGACCGGAGCGCTGGTCGGCGCCGAACCGGGCGGCCTTGTGGATCTGCCACTTGCTGGCTTTGGTCTTCGACGGCTTCGCGGGGCACGGCTTGGAGCCGGAGAATGAGCCGTCCTTCTTCTTGATGAAGATCTGGCCGTTGCCGTGGCAGGTCGGGCAGCCTTCGTGGGTGATCCGCATGATCGCCGCGTCGCGCTTGGAGCGGTGGGTGTCGAAGTGGGCGCTGGCGTGGCGGTCGGCCCACTTGGCGGCGTTGATCACCATCTTGCGGCGCCAGCCCTTGCGGGACGGTTTGCGGCCGACTGGGCGGCGCGGCGCCATCGTTTGGCGACGCTTTGTGGCTCGCTTCCGTGCCGTTGACCGCTTCGCAGCCATGATCAACCAACTCCCTTGACGAACTTCACAAATGCGGATCAATAGGGTGTCCAGAGGGCGTCCGGAGCCCGTCCCACCCCCGTCCACAGGGCGTCCCACCTGCGGACACTCACTTCACGGCGGACGGCCTCGGGACGGGGTCGGGACGGCCCCTGGTCGGGGTCAGGACGGGGTACGGGACGGGGCAAAAAGGGCGGCGGCGGCTTGTTCCGCGACCGCGCGCTCCCACCCTCGGACCCGGCCACCACCGGTGTCCTGGCGGGTCGACACCGCCCCCCTCACCAAGCCGGCCAGGTCCGCCTGCAATTCGGTCGCGTCCGTCGCCACACCAGCGCCGACGATCAACGACGTAGGCAGCCAGTCAGAACCGCGAGAGTCGAACAACCGCAGCAGTGCTGCAACCGTCCCAGCCCGTGGATCGTCCAGCCCATCGAGCCGGTCCGCGGTTGTGGACGACGCGCCACCATCGCGGCAGATGACGTGCAGCAGGTCCGCCTCAGCCAAGCTGTCGTGATCGAACCAGGGACGGCCCGCGGCCTCACGGTCAGCCACGGCCTGCCGGATCTGGTCCCGCTCCAGGCGGTGCCAACGCCACTGGATCGGCCGCAGGAAGCCGGGTCCCTTGATGTAGAACTTGCCAGCGTCGTACACCCGCACCTCGTCCACCGCGGGCCGCAGCCGGTCGGGCCGGTAGCCATCGGCACTGGCCCCCTTGCCGAACGCCAGCCGGACATCCTCCGACCGGGAGGCCAGCATGATCCGGTAGGTGACCGCGGAGGCGATGGCGTCCCCGAGCGCATCCTCAGTCGCCTCCTGCGCGGCAAAGATCAGATGCACGCCGGTCTCGCGCCCCAAGCGGAGCAGCTCAATCGCCAACTCCTTCGCCTCCGGCGGCAGGTAGATGAACTCATCCACGATGCCGAAGATCGACGGGTACTCGCGGGACGGCTTCCACAGGTCGCCCATGTCGAGCCGCGACTTGACCTTGTTGCGGGCGCGGGCGATCTGCACCAGGTGCGACAGCCACTCCGTGCACGCGTTGCCGCCACGGATCGGCGGCGCGGCCATGATGCCTTCGAACTCCGTAAGCCCGTCCTTCGCCGGGTCCATCTCGATGGCGATGGCGTCCCGGCAGGCGGTGATGGCCTCAGCGAGGGACCGCAGGGCCCCCTTCGTCTTCGCCGATCCAGACGACCCGATGACCAGCATCGACAGGCCCTGCAGCCGGAACTCCAGCGGCGACCCGTCCATGCCCTGCCCGTACACGACGACGTCTTTCACCGACAGGCTGTTCGGGGTGTGCACCGTGGGGCGGGGCATGTTCGCGAACGGGTCGGAGGTGACCAGGCGGAGGGTGATGTGCGCGGACCGCTCCGGGTCCGGCTCGATCAGGGTGCCGCCCTGTGCGATGTCGAAGTGGGTGTCCAGTTGGTCGGCGACCGCGTTCACCTTGCCGGGGGTGGAGCCCTTCAGGGTGATGTCGACCTCCCACCCCCATGAGTGCGAGGCGAGGAGCCGGATGCTGCGGGTCTCGATGCCCTCCGCATACAGGGCTCGGGACACGCACTCCTCGACCTGCTGGCCGTCCGTGCACCAGGCGAGGGGGAACGGCTCGTCCGGGTCGTCCGACTCCTGGTCCTCATCGGCGAGGATCTGCCCGGCGGGGATGCCCGGATGGTTGATCCGGTACCGGCCGTACAGAGTCATCACCGCAGAGGCAACCGCCACCTCGGACCCCGGCGCGACCGTCAGAGCCTCCAACACATCCATGTCGGCGGCGGCCACGAGCGCCGTCCAGCCGGCCGTGTTGAGCGTCGCCGCGGCGAGGGCCGTCCAGCCGAGGATCTTCCACCGCTTGACGCGGGTGCGCTCCACCTTGTTCCAGTCTGTGTCGGAGGACATGCCGCCGAGGACTTCTTGGTGGTCGTGGGCACGCACGTATCGCCAGCCGAGGATCGAGGTCGCCTTGACCCCGGTGCCGAACCACTGGAGTCCCACACACAGGGGGTGCGCGACGAGTCCGACGGCGCGCCCGGTCTTGGCGGCAACGAGCATGGCTGCGGACCCTGCCCGATACACGGCCGGCGCCCGGTTGGGGACGACCTCGATGACGCCCGGAGCGATGTCCTCCTCGTCGTCGACGGGGGTGACGAGCTCGCCCGCGATGACCTTCTCCCACGCCTCGTCGGGCTGGGTGCTGGGGGTCGTCTCGATGCTCACGACTGCTCCTCTCGGGCGGCGTTTCCTGCGCTCCTGGCGGCCTGTTCGAGGGCTGCCTGCTTCTTCGCGATCGGGCTGTTCGGTCGGCTGTCACCGGGCCGCCGAAGGGGCGGCGTGCCCCCGTTATTGCGGCGCCCGTCGGGGGCCTCCGGGTCGCGCTTGGCGCGACGGCCCCTTTGGGATTCGACCTGCGACAAGTCGCCCAGTATCGGCATCTCGGTGACGGTCTTCATGCGGGCCTCTGCGGTGCGCGCATCGGCTTCGATTTCGGCGGTGATGCCGACCTTCCTGGTGCCGTTGACGAGGTGCCAGGCGTCGGCCCAAATCTGTTCGGTGACCGTCGCGGAGCCGCGCGCTGAACGCAGAGCCTCGGCCACCTCCCACACCTCGGGGTGGTGCTTCTGACGGTCCTCATCGCGCCGCTTCTGCTCGGTCTCCGCCTGCAGCTGCTGGGCCGCTTTCTCGGCCTTGGCCTTCGCGTCGGCGGCCTGCTTCTCGGCCTTGGCTTTGGTCCGCGCCGCCTCCTCGGCTTCCTTCTCCTTCTTGGCCGCACGCTTCTCCCGGTATGAGGGAATGCCATCGGCCTTCTGGGCGATGCCGTGCTCGTAGGCCATGAGAACGATCGGCCCGCCGAGGGAGGCGATGGCGCCGATGAGACCGGCGTTGATACCGATGGCCGGGTCCTTCAACCCGTGCCACATGTTGATCCCGGCGGCGAGCAGGGCGCCGAGCATGATGCCGATGCGGTACGGCAGCACGTCCCGCCGGTGGGCGACCGCCCATGCGGCGCCGGCTGCGAGCACCAGGGCCAGGCCCTCCAGTAGGGCCGGGGCGGCGACGAGGAACGGGCGCTCCCGGTCCCAGAAGGCGATGAACTGGACTGGCGCCGCGATCACGAGCCCGACGAGGTAGATGCCGCGGGCACCCCACTTCCACAGGCTTTCGCTGCGCTGCTGCTCGGCCTCCTGCGCAGCCTTCCGTTCGGCCTCCTCCTCCGCAGCCTTCTCCGCCTTCTCGGCGGCGGCCTTGGCCTTGGCGGCCTTCTCGGCCTTCTCGGCGAGGTAGGCGTCGTGGGCGGCCTTGTCCTTCTCGAGCTTCATCGCGTTCCGCTCGTTGAGGATGGCCTGCTTCTTGGCCTCCTCACGGGCGGTGATCTCGGCAGCCTTGGCCTTGCCCTCGGCTTCGATGCGCAGCGCTTCGGCTTCGGCGTTGGCGCGCTTCCGGATTGCCTCCGCCTCGGCCAGAGCGCGCGGATCGAACCCCGGCTCGGCGTGCGAGGCAACGGGCGTCCCGTTGACCTTCTCGACGGAGGTGGTCATGCTGCTCAGTCCTTTCTCGGGTCAGTGGCTGGTCAGTTGGTGGCGCTGGTGCGGGCGCGGTGGAATTCCTTGACGAACTCGTCGGTCAAGCCGGAGCCGATCGCGGCCCCGACGGGGCCGATGCCAGTCACGGAGGAGGCCCACAGCTCCAGCCACGCGGCCCGGGTCGCCAGGTAGATGACGACGGGCCGGAGGCAGCGGAGCGGGAACACGACCGTCGCGAGGGCGGCCATGACGAGCAGGGCGAGGATGCGGACCGTGCACACCCGCAGCCCGCGGGCAAACCGCCGCCACCTACCAGGCTTCGCGGTGATCAAATAGGCGTGCACGGGAACGACTCCTCCAGTTGGTTTTGGTGGTGGGGTGTCTGGCGGGCTTTCCACCGCCGCCCGGAGTGCAAGGCCGGGCGCGATGGGCTGCCGTCAGGCAGCGGTCAGCGAGGGCCGAACAGCTTCTGCCACTTCTTCTTGCGGCGCGCCTTGTCGGCTGCTGCGATGCGGTCGCGGGCCGCGAAACACCCGGTCCCCTCCGCACACACGTTCTTCGTGCCGATCAGCGTCTTCTGCGGGATGACCTTGCCCCAGTCCGCGTAGCCGCAGAGCCAGCACTCCGGCTTTGCCATGCCTTTCTCCTTCGTGGGTTGATGTGGTTCGGCTCGGTCTGGACGGCCCCCTCATCGCAGGTACGGGACCTGCGGATCGGGCTGCCGTCAGGCAGCAGTGGTGGTCAGCTGGCGGCGTCGATCAGTCGCCGCTTCTCGGCGAGCACCCGGCGGCGGGCCGCGGCGTCACCCTGCACGTAGCCGTCGCGCCAGAACGCCAGACGGCGGGCGGCATGGAACTCGCAGCCGGTGAACTCCCCGACCCCGTTCAGGCCGACCGTCACAGCAGTCCGGGAGCCCCGGCACCGGGTGGTGTCGCCGTCGGCTGCCGCATTGCAGAGGGTCATGCTGGTCCCTTCGTTGGTGGGGTGGGTGGTCAGCGGGTGTGCTTGCTGGCGTCGCGCTTGGCCGCCGCCTCGGTCGAGAACCAGGTGACCTCGTTGGACTTGCCGCACGAACAGCGCCACACGAAACGCTGACGCCGGTCACCCGGGTCCTGCAGAACGACCTTGGGGCTGCACTTGTTGGGCATGAACTTCCTCTCTCGATGGACGACGTGGGTCGCGCTGCTCCTCGGAGTACTGCCGGACTGTCCGGCCACCGCACCCCACGCCAGGACGCGGGGAGGGGAGGTGGGACAGGGAGACGGGGAGTCGTGCCCGCGGGTGCCGCGGGGGATCGGAATACCCGCGGGCACGACGATCAGGGGGTGGGGTGCCGGGTCCGGGGCTGGGGGATGCACCACCGGGCCCGGCGGATCGAGGGGGTTAGGCGGCGAGCGCCTTCTGCGACTGGGTCTTCGGCTTGCCGAACCCGGTGCGGTAGTCCTCGGCGGCCTGAGCGAGGAGTGCTGCGACCCGCTTCTTCCGGGCCGCCTCCTCCTCCGGCGTGCGTGGCTTCGGGTCGCCACTGGTCCTCACCGGACTGCCTGCTCTCGCGGCACGATCCGGAACACGTCCCGGCGGGCGTTATACACGACCTCGACGTCCTCGCCCTGGGCCCGCAGACCCTCGGCGATCCGGTCCAGCATCGGCAGGTTCCGGGAGTCCCCGGCCGGCAGCTCACGCAGCATCTCGGCGGTCGTCATCACGCCACCTGCTTCCGATAGACGATGTGCTGGACCCGAGACTCCGGAACCGCCATCTCGACGCCGCCCTCGAAGTGCAGCACCACGTAGTCGCCCTCGTGCGAGTACGACTCCAGCCGCACCCGGCCGACAAGCAGCTCCGGGAACGACATCTCCTCGCCCTCGGAGCAAGAGCCGTCCTCCGTCACGATCACAAAGGACGCCATCACGCCACCGCCTCAAGCAGCGGCGCGTAGCCGACCAGCTTGACCTCGACGCCGGCGAACCGGCCCTTCGCGGTGAGCACCATGCTGCCCGGCTGCGAACCCTGGTCGGCCCACTCCGGCAGGATCCCCAGCGCTGCCCGCCACGCCTCGAAGTGGTCGAGGCTGTCGTGCACGCTGACGTCGAGCTGGCCCGGATAGATGTGCGACGACTGGATCACAGCGGCGGGCAGGTGCGGGAACAGGCGGGCGATCGTCGCCGCCGCATCCAGCGCCCGCTTCTGGCCGGCGAGTGTCTCGGCGGTCATTAGCCCACCGCCTGGATGCCGCGCAGCTCGTCGGCGAGCGATGCGTCGTGGGTCTTGGCGCCGAGGAGGATGTCCTTCACCAGGTCGGTGCGACCCTCGGCGCGGGCACCCAGGAAGTGGGCGATGAATGCGGCGCGTGTCTGTCCGGTCAGCGGCAGACGTGCCGGGTGATCGGCGCGCTCGGGCGCCGCAGTAGAGTTGGCCGTGGCCATCAGGGTCTCCCTAGTAAGGACCTGTTGGTTAGGCCCTGTCTCGGTGTGTGGAAGCCCGAGACGGGGCCGTTTTGCGTTCATGCCAGGAGGTGGTGGAAGACACCTCCGTGGTGGCACTCCACCAACATAGACGCATCTATGGACTGGTGGCAATCCACCATGCGAAGATTTCGCCATGCCCCATGGAGTCCACACAAAGACAGCCCGGACATACCGGCCCGACCCGGAGCAATACGCGCGGGCGCAAGCCGCCGTGGCGTCATTGGGCTCCGACATGAACTCGCACATCTGTGCATTCATCAGCTGGCTCGTCCACGACACCGACGAGCTACCACCTCGCCCGCCGCGCCCCACAGAGACCGCCGCCGAAGACGACGGATAGGGAATCTTCGCCATGCCCCAAGTCAACGGCCCCCGCAGGCGCGGTAGAACGTCACGCAGCAGACGCCGCCAGGACGAAAAACGGGCGGCCTGGACACCGCGGCGACACGGCCCTGTCACCGCCCTGACAGACCCGAGCACCCAGAGCACGGGAGCCCCATAGTGGACGTCGTTGACACATGGACCGGACGCACCGCCTGCCTCCTCCAAGAGGCCATGCGGATGACGCACGAACAGTTCGCCGAGCACCTCGGCATATCGGTCCGCACGATCTCTCGGTGGCACTCGGCCCCCGAGATGACCCACAGGATCGAGGTGCAGCAGATCCTCGACACGGCATACGGAAGGGCAGATGAGGCGGTGCGCAGACGGTTCGCACTCCTAACACGTCCCCCAGAGGAAACACTGCAGGCCCAAGCCCTGCGCGTCGCCATATCCATCGTCATCCGCGAGAACGACGTGCTGCTCGTCTGCCGCCGCGGCAGCGACGCTCTCACATGGCAGTTCCCAGCCGGGGTCGTGAAACCCGGCGCAGCATCCGAGGCGGTAGCCGTGCAGGAGACCCACTCCGAGACCGGGGTGCACTGCTCGGTGCGCCAGCATCTCGGCGGCCGACTGCACCCACAGACCGGAGTGCTCGCCGACTACTACCTCTGTGATCACCTGATGGGTGAGGCGACGAACCGGGACCCGCTGGAGAACGCCGACGTCCAGTGGGTGCCCATCGCCGCCCTCCCCCGCTTCATTCCCGCCGACCGTATCTATCCGCCGATCCTCGAGGCCCTGGAGGCGACCGCATGACCGACACCACCACCGAGCAGCCGGGCATCTCCGCCGCGATCATCGTCGAGGGGGACCGGGTCCTCATGGTCCGCCGCCGCGTGAAGGAAGGGAAGCTGTCCTGGCAGTTCCCGGCCGGCGCGATCGAGGCCGGGGAGACCGCGGAGCAGGCAGCTGTGCGGGAGACGGCGGAGGAGGCCGGGCTGACCGTCGAGGCGATCAAGCTGCTGGGCGAGCGCGTGCACCCGAACACGGGCCGGCTCATGTCGTACACGGCATGCTCGGTCCTGGAGGGCGAGGCGCATGTCGCCGATGACGAGGAGCTCGCCGAGGTCGCCTGGGTGGCTCACGGCGAGATCGCCGAGTACGTGCCATACGGCCTCTTCGGGCCGGTGCAGGAGTACCTCGACGAGGCCCTGCACCGGAAAGACTGAATGGGCGCTTTTCAGTCACTTCTTCGGGGACATCCAGTGAGGCGGTTCGAGCCTTCGCCGTAACTTGCAAGTACCAAGTCGCAGGTAGTGACCTGCAGAGATGATGAGAATCTCAACCGTGAGACCCCCTAACAGGGCCCAGATAGGTTCCGGTTTTCGATGACCTGATCTCGACCCGCACTACTGTCGAACAGCACAACGACCGGGTGCTACCAACACCCGGTCGTCGCAAGAACCAGCGGGTTCGCGGTCCGCCGATCAAGAAACCCAACCCTGTCGAGATTGGAGCTTCCCTATGACTGTAGTGGACGAGCGCGCCCCGGCGCCTGTGCCGACGGTCACCCCTCCCCCATCGCCGCGCCTCGTCGCCGCCATGTACCGAGGCCAGCGGATCGCCGTTCCGTGCCCCAACTGGTGCGTGCGGGATCACTCGACCGAGGATCTGGCCTTCTTGGAGGACCTCTCCCACGAGGGCGAGGAGATCGCACTCGCGGCGCCCGAGTTCAACGGGGTCACGGAGGTGCTGGTCGCCGCGGTCCGGCAGTGGCCATTCGTGAACGACACCGACCGCGGCCTGCCCTACCTGGGCCTGGATGCAACGGGTGAGGGCGAGGTCGCGAACCTGCAGAAGGCTGCGGCGCTGGCGTTCGCCGACCAACTGGTGACGCACGCTACGGAGATTCGCCGGCTGGTCGCGATCCTGTGATCGCACAGCACGGAGGCCCCACCCGATCGGGTGGGGCCTCTGCTTGTTCCCGCCTACTGGTCGAGCAACCATTCGGGGTCGACGTCGCCGTTCTCGTCGATGGCGCCTTCGTCTCGAAGGATGGAGTTCATGAGGACGAGCTTGTAGTTGTCCTCGGTGAGCCCTTTGCAGGCGTCCGGCCGGTGGGTGGCTGACGCTTCGGGGTCGGCCCGGAGGGCTTTGAGGCAGCCGGGTACGAGTTCGTCTTGACTGGGCTTGTCGCTGCTGCAGCCGACGAGTGCGAGCCCCGTGGCCAGGCAGATGGCCGTGATCCAGTATGTGCGCACTGTCCCCCCTTTGGTTCGTCGTGGGGGCATGGTGGCAGGCATGGACGGGATGGGGCGACGTTGTGATGAAACGGTGATTTGAACAGATTCTCGTCACCTTGGCCGATTCGAGCCCTCCCGCTGCGCAGACTACTGCCGCCACCCTGTTGTCCTACTTCTGACCAGAGGGGGATCAGGGATGGCGCAGGCGTGCCCACAGTGCAGCGAGTCGAACCAGGTGTTGAACCTGGCAGAGTTCTGGAGATCGCTGTCGCAGGACGCGGAGTTGAAGGCGACCTTGGCGCAGCCGCCACCGTATGAGGCCCGGTACGTGGTCTCGCTGGCACTGGGGGCCGTGGCCATCTTGTGCCTGACCACGGGCTCGGCGCCAGCGATCCTGCTGGGTGTTGTGCTGTTGCTGGCGGCCGGCGGGTCGGTGGCATGGTTCTGGCGGGAGTCCGCAGAGCGGGAGGCGGCGCGGGCTGCCTGGTCGCGGTTGCTGTATTGCAGGCGGTGCGTCCGCCAGTTCCCACCAGACAAGGCTCTGGCCGCGTAGCAGTCTGCCGTGAATCCCTAGTCTCTGACCGCCGCTAAAATCGGGCCGTGAGGGCTGATGAGGGGAGGCGGCACGATGAACTGCACCAACTGTGGCGCGACCGTTATCCAGGGGCCGGATGGTGGATGGTCGTGCGGCAACTGCGGGGCCTCGGGGGCGGCACCGCCTACGGTCGAACTGTATTTCGCGACGTACACGTGCACCGGCTGTGAGGCACAGGTGGATGGCGTAGGCGGCAGGTGGGCGTGCACAGGCTGCGGTACGACGTCTGGGTATGTTGAGCCGCCGGGGGGCTGGAAGTCTGAGCTGAGGGAGCATGCGGGCTCGCCGGGCTATGTGGGGCCGCCTCAGGCGGACTGATGGAACAGCAGCAGGGCCCCCACCCGGGCGGGTGGGGGCCTTTCGCACGTGTGTGGCCGTCTTCCTTCGTCCGGGTGGGCTACCCGTTCTCACGGGGCACTGGCCGCCCCACGCCCGGCATGCTGCAGGGATGCCTGACGATCCGCACTGTTCTAAGTGCTGCCCGGTGGAGCCTCCGAAGAAGCCTGAGCCGTGGTCGCCGCCGCTGGCTGTGTTTGTGTGGCTGGCCATGGCCAGCGTTGTCGTGGTGGGCGGCTGGGCGCTGATCATGTGGGGGCTCGGCGCCTGGCGGTGAGGTGGCCGTACCTCCCCCGCTTGGGTGATCCGCGCTGCGACCTTTGGCGGTTGCATGGAAGGAGAGGCGCTGGCCGGCGAATCCGCAGGAGGTCGCTTCCGGCTGGTTGCCAAGCCGAAGGGAGGAGACCATGCGTCGGACATTCGGCCGGCGAACAGCTGCTGCGATCGTGCTGGCCGTGCCGCTGACATTCCTGTCGGCCGCCCCCGCTCAGGCTGACTCCACGGGGGTAGCGGAGGTGAGTGACTGCAGCGTCGGGCAAGGCAATGCGGGAGATCCGGAGCCCACCGGCATCGTGACCGTCAAGAACACCGACTCGACCACGCATGATTACACCGTCGATGTGAAGTTTACGCAGGGTGGAAGCACTGCGGGCTGGGCCCGAAACCAGTACGTGACGAACGTGGACGCGGGCTTGACGAGCGACCCGATACAGGTTGCCGCCACGAGTGTGTCCAGCGACATTGATCCGCAAGGCAACATTGGCTGCGAGATCACGAAGGCGAAGGATGACGCTGGCAGGAACATCGACATCGCTGGCAGTGAGGGCCCCAGCACAGGACCGGACACCGGCGAAGGGGTCGCTCACTACACGGTGAGCCGGGGAGACACTCTGTCGGGCATCGCCCAGCAGGAGTACGGAGACGCCTCCCAGTGGAAGAGGATTTACAACGCCAACCGGCAGACGATCGAGCAGGCGGCACAGGATCACGGCTTGCCCTCGAGCGACCACGGGCACTGGATCTTCCCTGGCATCCAATTGGTCATACCGCAGTAGCCGACGACATCCTGGGCAGCAAAAGGCCCCCGGCCGTGAGGGTCGGGGGCTTCGCTGTGCGACTTACCCGAGGTGCTTGAGGTCGAGGATGCGGACCCGCTGCGGGTATTTGATCACGACGAGTACGGCTCGGGTGTGGTCGAGAATGAGGAGGCGCTTGACGTCCCCGTCGCCGGCGTGGGGCATGGTGTGCGCAAAGGGGTCCTCGCAGACCGAGGCGATGGCGCGGCCGAACTCGGCGCGGGCGTCGTCGGGGAGGGAATCCCAGACGGCCTCAACATGATGCGGGTAATTGAGCCGATACACGCTGTATAGCGTGCCAGGTCAGGCGGCTCCGCGTGCCCGGATCCGGTCAGCTTCTCTCCGAACCCGGTCGGTTCCGTCGATCCATTGGCCGGGGGGCTCTTCGCCTCGAGATTCACAGGCGATGATCTCGTCTGCTTGTTCGAGGGCCGCGAGCGTGTCCGAGGCGATCTGCCGCCACTTCGCGAACACGGTGAGCAGCTCGTGGGCCGGCGCCCGGTTGATCTCGCCGAGGAAGCGTTGCGCCAGCGCAGGATTGCCAAGCGCTTCACTGATGCGTTCGATCGTCCATGGCGCGTCGCTCATACGGATACCTAACTGCCGCCTGCTTGGTTCTGCTCTGTCGTGATGGCACCCACCGTAGCGAAGGTGATATCACCTCGCGGAGGTTCCTACGCGACATGCCCCAGGAAAACCTGGTGGCGATTGTTATTCGACAGCTAATCGAGGAACTCTGCGCAGATTGCAATTGCCGCTGGCATGCGACAGCAGTGCGCCCCACTGTTGGCTGGTCGAAGCCGGACAGCGGGGCGAGCGCTCACTGCTCCTCCTGCTCTGCTGGCGCCGTCCCGTCGAGCAGGTAGTCGATGCCCTGGATGGTGGTCCAGATGTCCTGCTGCTCAAGGCTGAGTGTCCAGGTGGTGGCCCGGTCACGCAGCTGCTCGTAGCTGAGGCCGGCTTCGGCCAGGAGTCTGGCGCGCTGCTCGCGAAGCTGGTCCGGGGTCTGGTGAATGACGGTGGGGCGCTCGGTCACGGCAGGGTCCTTTCGTGGGCGGGCAGCTGGTACGTCAGCTCCAGCAGCTCAACCTCCAGCTCGGCGAGGGTCTTGTGCTGGACGGCGACGTGGACGAGAGCCGAGCGCAGGGCCTCGGCGTGCGTGGGCGCGTTGTGCCGCTCGGCCCGGGCGCAGCCGGTACGGCTGGCGGTACCGCAACAGCAGGTCCAGCCCCAGCCGCCGTTCGCGCGGCGGAACACGGCCGGTCGGCCGGGACGGAGCGGGAAACGGGAAACCGGCACGTCAGTCCCCCGGCAGGATCGTCACGGGCACGGCGCCGGGGGTGCGCTGGTCGTCGTCGAAGTCGAACCACTGACGGTCGGTTCGCCAGTACACGGCCCACGTGCGGCGCACGCGGTCTATCAGCCGGGCCCGGTGTGCGGGGCGACGGGTGAGGGGCTCGCCGGTGAGGTCGAGCATGAACTCCCCCGCGGCCTGAACCATCAGCTCCTGGTCGATGTGGCCGAGGGCGATGCAGCTGCTGTCGTCGCCGTAGGGGGCAAGGGCCACGCCGTGGTGGACGGCGAACATGTCACCGGCAGTGGGCGTGAACTGGCAGTCTGGGGTCCAGCCCTCGAGGGAGCGGGCGGACCGCTGAATGGTGTCGAGGGCATCCTGGATGCCGCGCGGCGGGTCTTGCGGCCAGTTTCGGCGAAGGGTGTGGTGGGCGCCGTGAAGCAGATCGGCGATCTCGTACACGGTGGGGACGGTGGTGATCACAGGGGCCGCCCGTCGCAGTCGATGTACTCGCCGTTGCGGTCGCGGTGGGGCTGGAAGCAACCGGAGTGATCGAACTCCTTGTCGCCCTCGTGTTCGGCGATGAGCCGGGCGAGTGTGGCCGGGTCGCCGATGTTGTGGATGCGCATGAACTCTTCTTTGGTCACGGGCGCATCGGGGTTGTTCATGGGTCTCCTTCTGGATGGTCGTGGCGGGGGGGGCGGTCAGTCGCGGGCGGGCTGGGAGACGTGTCCGGGCTGGACGTGTCGGAGTCGGCCAATGCCGTCGGCGGTCAGGGTGTAGCCGTGGAGGCGGTTGCGGCGGTCGGTGACGACCTCGTCGACGGTCCACCAGGTGCCGCGGAAGCGTTCGAGGCTGCCGTCGTAGCGGACGTAGTCGCCGCGCTTGAATCTGCGTGCGGGCATTGGGGCTCCTTGGTTGGGCTGGGCTGGCTGGGTGCCCCGCACCGGATTCGAACCGGCTGTGGATCCCGGACGGGGCTGGGATGGTTCAGCGGGTGAACTCGTACACGCCGCCCAGGTCGGCGAGGCCCTCACGGGGGGCGCAGATCTGCAGGACGACTCGCAGGGGCCGCCCGGCGCGGTCGGTGGTGTCGTAGTCCTGGAGGGTGTCGCCGAGCCGTCGGCACACGGCGAGGTCCCGTTCGGCCTGCTGGTGGCTCATGACGCTCGAGGCGCGCTGCTGCTCGATGTCGTAGAGAGTGACAGCCAGCTTGCCGGGGGCGGGAGTTACGGCGGCCATGACGGGCCTCCTCTGCGGGTTGGTGGTGCGGCGGGGTGGGGGCTGAGTGCCTCGCAGGGTGCACGGTCTGGCCGTGCACCCGGGCGGCCATCAGGCCGGGCGGGAGGTCAGGCGGCGCAGCGGTTGGCGTGGGTGCGGGCGGCGTCGGTCGCGTCCGACTGAAACTTGAAAGTCCCGTGGCCCTGTCCGCAGGCGGCGCACTCGATCTCGTACTGGCCGATGCCGGTGCGGGCGACCCTCGTGACCCTGAGGAAGTCGTTGCGCAGTCGGCCGACGAGAGTGCGGAAGCGGGCGATCTCCGTGTTGGCCTGCCGGACGGTGGTCTGCATTGCGGTCTCCCCTGCCGTTGTTTCCTTGGCGATGACTCCATAGTTGCATCCTCATGTTGCATCGTCAAGATGCATAACGTTGTTGCATCGCGGAATCGCACCCACTTGCCTACCCCAGTTGCAACCCCACGTGGCATCATCAGGTTATGACCGCCTACGACCCCGACGCCCAAGCCGCCGCCCTCACCGAAATCGCCCAGCTCACAACAGCCTTCGAAGAGCAACAGGCAGCACTCGAACGGGCACGCGACGAACTCCACGCGGGGATCGTCAAACACCTCATGGACCGCAGCGCCCCACCCGGCCTCATCGCCGACGCCAGCCCCTACGACCGCAACCACATCCGGCGCCTAGGAGTCGCCGCAGGAGTGCCCCCACTACGCGAACCGAAGCCCAAAACCCGGGCCCGCAAGAAGCCCACCACCTGACCCGCCCCGTGCCGCACACCCCTCCCCCGGTGTGCGGCACACGCACGTCCGGGGTCAGGCGGTCGGCTCGTCCGGCCCGGGGCAGATGAACGGGTAGGGCGGGTTGGTGCCGTGGCAGCCGGGGCAGTCCTCGGCGTTCCCGCCGATGTGCGTCCGCTCGGCGGGGGTGCCGTAGATGGCGTCGCCGATCGCTCGGGCCCACTGGGCGGGATCCACGCTCGGGATGTCCGCCACGCGCCGTGCCGCAACCTCATCCTCAGCCCGGATCTGCTGGTCAGCACGGACCCGCCCGGTCGCGATGAGGTCGGCCACATACACGGCGGCCACATGGAATCCGGCAGCGAAGCCCTCGTGAGAGCGGGCCAGTTCCTCGGCCTTCGAGTGGGCGGCGGCGTAGGCGTGGTGCCTGCCGTCGGCGATCAGACGGGCCAGCAGGGCGTGGAGTGGCGGCTGATGCGGAGGGTCGGCCGTGTCGTTACTGGCCGCAGGACCGTCGATGTGTCCAAGGTTCTGGCCGCACTTCATGCAGGCCCAGTGCTGCGCGCCTTCATGGTCGATGACCTGCGAGTCGTGGTCACATGCGGGCTCATCTGCCCACCGGCCGGGGCGTACTGGCTCCCAGTCGCCGTAGGTCACACGGCGGCGCACCTGCACACCCCGATGCCGCTGGCCGCGCACCATGTCACCGCCACCATCCGGCAGGGGGAACCAGGTGAAGAACTCGGACTCGGGCGACGGGATGGGCGGCAGGTCGCTGCGGCGGATCGGCTCGGGCTCGACAGTCGCCATCAGAACCTCCACCACCCGTCGTAGCCGTCCGGGATGGCCGGGTAGCTGGCGAGCATCGGCCGCAGCAGCGCCAAGTGCTGCTCGATCACCTCGGGCTTCTGCGCGCCCCAGTAGTTCTCGCCGTCCCAACGGCCCTCGGTGTCGCCGCCGTAGCGGCCGTCGGTGTACCGCTCCAGGAATGCGCGGGCATCGGCGGGCGCCGGGTCGTCGATGATCGTGCGGAGCGTGCCGACGCAGGCTACGGGTTCGGCCTTGCGGCCCCGGAACCAGACGGCGTCGGCCGCGTACCAAGCCCACGTCTTGTCGGGGTCACGCTCTGAGTGGCGGAATGAGCTGAGGTCGACGGCGTAGGGGCGGCGGGAGATCAGGAACTTGTCTTCGCGAATCACGGATTCTCCTCGGGCTGGTAGTTGCTGATGTCGGGCACGCTGCGGACTGGCCTGCCACGGCGCCGCGCGGACGGGATCGGCACGGGCAGGAGCATCGCGGCGAGCAGTTCGGGCGGGAGGGCGAGCTGCACAGGGGCGGCCTCCCGCGGCTCGGCCAGCGGGGGCTCAGCGCTCATCGCACTTCCCCTCGACCAACTGGGCGGCCATGTCCCAGTCGAGGCTGTCGTCGCCGGCACCCTCGGCGAGCTGCTGGGCGGCCCAGTCGACGCCGAACATCGCTATGCCGTCACACAGGGCGTCCCGGTCGGACTCGGCGGTGTCGGCCCACACGATGTCGACGATGGCCGCGGTGGTGTCGCTGTCGGCGGTCACGTCGACAACCGGCGCGGTGGTGGCGGGCTGCGGGGTGGCGACGGGGATTTGGCTGTGGCCGCATGCGGTGAGGGCGGCGGCGGCGATGACGGTCAGTGCGGCGAGGGTGATGGGTCTGCGGGTCATGGTTCCTGCTTTCGATTGATGCGGTTATGGGTTGTTTGTTCCGTGCGGCGGAGCAGAGGGCACCACAGGGGCGTCCGTGGGTGGGTTGGAGGGACGTGTGGGCGACAGCGGGCGGCGAGGCTCTACACGCCCGCCTGCGGCCCGTTCAGCACACCTGGTCGTCGCTTGGTGCCAGCGACGGGGGTTTCGGCGCTCTCAGGGGCGTACAGGCGGCTTCTCGGCGGTCGTTCCGGGCTGACGGAAGATGCAGGCATCACTCGGCCGCCTCTTCTGTGTCGGTTTGCGGTGCTTCGAGACCCAACTGCACGGCCGCCAGATGCACGGCCTCCCGGATCGACAACTCGCCATCCGACGCGGCACGTATCGCCAACGCGCGGACGTGAAGGTCATCCGCCAGCTCCTGCTGCTCCGGCGTCAGGCAGCGGGCGCGGGTACGTGAGCCGCGAGATGGGCCCCAACGGTCGTCCATCACGCCGCCCCCCGCTGCTCGTCGAGCCCCGCGGCCTCCGCTGTCGGGCACGGCCACTCCGTCACCAGCCCCCGGCAGCGCTTCCCGTCCCACCCCGAGCACTCCCCGCACACCTCGACACCGGCCCGCAGCACCGGGCGGTGAAGGGCGGCCAGGGCACGGCGCAGCTGGAACATCCCGGTCGGGTCGGCGCCGTCCTGCCGCCAAACCCGCCGGTACTCCAGGCCCTGCCGGAACCAGCGCGCCTCCACCGCAGTCAACGGCTGCCGCTCGGCCCGGTCGACCAGCACCCGCATCTGCGCCAGCGACGGTCCCGGACGCCACGTCACGACTTCTCTCCGAGGATCCGGCGGGCTGTGGCCAAGGCGCGAGGGTCGGCGCCGATCTGCTCGGCGTCCTCGGCTGCGCTGTCGAGCCAGGCGGCGATGGCGAGGCCGACGGCCGGGTTCATGGCTGCGGCGTACTCGGCGTGCTGGCCGTGCATGTACGACCGCCGGTGGGGTGAGCCGCCGCGGTTCAGGAGCGGCCAGGAGATGGTGCTGCCGTCGTCGCGGGTGAGGTGGTCGCCGTAGAGGTGGTGGCCGAGTGTGGGGTCGTCGGGCCAGCAGGGTTCGGTGTGCCAGTTGGCGGTGGGGGTTCCGTCGGTGTCGGTCGAGGCGGCGGTGGCGAGGGCGTGCAGTTTCTCGGCGGCGGCCCGCAGCAGGGCGGCCGGGGACTGGTCGGTCATCGAGGTCTCCGTTCATGAATCAGCGTGCGAGGGGTGTGATGGGATTGGCGGGTGGCCGCCTCCGATAGCCCCGGAGGCGGCCTGCTGGGCGTCAGGCGGCGGCATCAAGTGCGGGATCGGCGGCAGGCATCGCCAGCCCAGTGGCGGCCGAAACGATGTGCGCGGCCAGCAGCGGCGGCACCGCGTTGCCCGCCTGCTCGTGGCCCTTGTTCTTGCCGCCCTGCCAGGGGTAGTCCTCGGGGAACGACTGGAGCAGTCCGGCCTCGGCCACGTTGATGCGGATCGAATCCGCGACGGGGGCGCCGGCCTTGCGGAGCTGCCACTGGCCGCCGGACTTGCTCGTCAGCGTCGGCGCCGGCCGCGTGTACGGGTTGACCGTCTGCCGGGTGCCGTCCGGCCGCTGGTCACGGTTGGTGTGCAGGACCCAGGCACCGCGTTCCTGCGCATCGGTAAGGATCTTCCGGGCGTTGGTGGGGAAAGGCTCGGCGCCGCCGGCCTTGGTCCCGCCCGCAGTCACGGTTGGCGCGGGCCGGTCCGTGGCGCCCCAGCCGATCGTCTCGGCCATCGTCCGCCACGGCGCCAGGAACCCACCGAACAGATCCTCGCCACCACCGTTCTCGGCGTGAGTCGTGTCGGGGGCGTGGACCCTGCGCACCGCGGAGGCGATGAGGACCGCGCGGCGGCGGGACTGGCCAACTCCGTAGTCGGCAGCGTTGAGGATCCCGGCCCACACGGACCAGCCGAGGCGGCGCAGTTCCTCCGCGTACACCTGCCACAGCGGCAGAACCGAAGGAACCTGCTCCAGGGCGGCCCACTCAAGCGACACCTGCGGATCCAGAGCAGTTATCAGGGCGTGCAGGTAGCGGGCCGGTTCCAGCACCAGGCAGGCAATGAACGCGTCCTCGCGAGCCTGGGCCTCAACCCGCTCCCCGCCCCAGCGCTTGTCGGAGGCACGCTTGGCGTTGCGCTTCTCCTGCGCGGCCAGTGCCACCGTGTAGACGCGCTCCCGCATCTCGGCGCGGCAGTCCTCGCCCCGCATGAGCCGCCGGATACCGTCCGCAAGGATGTCGAGCATCAGGCGGCCGATCTGCGTGCCGGCCTCAGAGAACAGGGTGCACGGTGGGGAGAACAGCAGCCCCCACACCCGGCCCAGCAGCGGGGTCAGCACGAACGCGGACACGTCCACACGGATCGTCAGGTGCCCCGCCGCCGCCCGGGTCTTGCAGGCAGCCTCGTCCCACTCCAAGCCGACGTCGTGCAGGCCGAGGTGGCGGCGGATGCCCTCAGACCAACCGCCGGGGCCGGCGCATCCGTCGAGGACGATGCCGGGCTGGGCGGGCGCATCCCATGCCGTCGAGTAGGCGTTCACGCTGCGGCTCCTGTCTGCCGCTGGGCGCGGCGGGCGTGCAGGTCGGAGTAGGCGGTCAGGTCCCGGGCCGTGGCCCAGGTGTGGCCGCAGCCGGGGCAGCGGTAGCCGTCGATGTGGCGGTTGCCGCGGGTGCGGGTGGTGGCGGGGGCTATGCCGCGGCGGAGGCAGCGCGGGCACGAGTCGGTGAGGTTCACGGCGCTCCCTTCCGCTGACAGTTGGGGCAGTCGCACACGGCGGGTACGGGCCCGCTGGCGGCGGTGCCGACGGGCCAGGCGCCGGGGCGCGGGATCGTGTAGTGGACGACGTCCGGCTTCTGGGCGGTCGGCGGCTTGGCTGGGGCTTTGCCGGTGAGGAACTGCAGGAACTCGTGGAGGCTGCCGTCGGCCCGCATCGCGGCGATGTCGGCGGGGTCGATGGCGGCCATCAGGTGGCCGCCATGTCGACGAACCGGGCGTAGTGCCCCTGGAAGGCGCATGTGATCGTGGCGGTGGGCCCCCCGCGGTGCTTGCCGACGATCAGGTCGGCTTCACCGGCCCGGGGGGATTCCTTCTCGTAGGCGTCTTCGCGGTGGAGCAGGATCACGATGTCGGCGTCCTGCTCGATCGACCCGGACTCGCGAAGGTCGGAAACCATCGGCTTCTTGTCCGTGCGGCCCTCGGGTCCACGGTTGAGCTGGGCGAGCATGACGACGGTGATGCCGAACTCTTTGGCGAGGAGCTTCAGCCCGCGGGACAGCATCGATACAGCAACCTGCCGGGACTCGGCGCGGGGTGCCTGCATGAGCTGCAGGTAGTCGACGACGAGGAGGCGCAGGCCCGCGGTGCGGACGAGGTTGCGGACGGTGGCGCGCAGGCCGGGCAGGGTGACGAGCGGGCTGTCGTCGATGTGCAGTGGAGCGGCGGCCATCTGCGGGGTCATGGATGCGGCGCGGGCCATGGCGGTGTCGTCGACGATGCCCTGCTTGAGATGGTGCAGCGGGATGGTGACGGCCGCGCACATGATGCTCGCCGCGAGCTCGTCCTTGCCCATCTCGAGTGACGCGAAGTAGGTGGGGATGTTGTTGGTGACGGCGGCGGCGCGGGCGAAGTTCGAGGCGACCGTGGTCTTGCCCATGGCGGGGCGCGCCCCGATGACGACGAGCTGACCGGGCGCCCAGCCGCCGCACAGCAGGCCATCCAGGTCGATGAACCCGGTGGGGATCCGGTCTTCGGTGCTGGGCGGGGTGACCGCGCGCAGCAGCACGTCGGGCAGGAGGTCGCCGAGCGTGGATGCCTGCGACATGGCGGCCGGCCGGACGAGGTTGTCGATCTCGGCCTGGAATTCAGCGACGTCGGCGTCGGGGTCGAAGGCCGGGCTGGTGGCTTTGACGCGCATGACGACGCCGAGCGCGGCTGCACGTGCGGCGACAGCGGTGTCGGTGACGCGTTTGGCCCAGTAGTCGGCGTTGCCGGGCATCGCCTGGTTGTACAGCTCGGCGAGCTGTTCGCTGTTGAGCGGGATGGTGACCATGCGGCCTTCGGCGTGCCAGGTCGCGAGTTTGCGGGCGACGGCCTCCCAACGGATCTCTCCGGCGGCCAGGTCGCTGGAGAGGTCTTCGACGGCGTACCAGACCCAGCGGTAGCGCTCGTCGCCGATGTCGGCAGGGTCGAAGCCTTTGGCGGCGAGCTCGTCGACGAGCTGGGTGCGGGACATGACCGATGCGGCGAGGATCTTCTCGGCCTCGAGGTCGTGGGGTGTGGACGACCCGGATACTGCATCGTCGGGGCCCCAGAGTTCGACGTCGGTGGTCACGCGGCGGCCCCCGTCCGGCGGTCGTCGCCCTCGAGGAGGACGACGCTGTTACGGCACATCTCGGCGAGACGGGAAGCCACGCGGGGCCCGGTCACCTCGGACAGCTCGTTAGGCAGCACATCGCACGTGATGATCACGGGGCGGCGGTTGATGTACCGCTCGTCGAACAGCTCGAACAGCCGCTCCTGCGTCCACGTCGACGCCCTGGCCGCGGCAAGGTCGTCGATGAACAGCAGGTCGCACTCCTGCAGTTCGAGCACCAGCGACCGGCCCTCTCCCCCGGGGGCGTCCGGGCGGAGCGCGTCGAACAGGGCAGTCGACCGGTAGGTCTTGACCAGCGGGGTGCCCTGCCACGGCTCGCCGGGGGCGTACTGGGCTTGGAGCCAGCGGCGGCAGGTGTGCCATGCGGTGTGTGTCTTGCCGATGCCGATGGCGCCGGTGAGGAACAGGCTCGGTCCGCCCCAGCCGGCGATCCAGTTGGCGATGTCCTCGTGCAGGTCGATGGGCTGGCGGTAGATGACGGGGATGCGGTCGTCGAATCGGTTGAGGGCGTGGGCGCGGCGTTCGATGAGGACGCCTTCGCGGTTGTTGGGTGTGTCAGCCGAACTGAAGTGCACGCTTCTTCTCCTCGTCGGTCATGGTTCGGGGTGCCGTTTGGGGGCCCTGGGGTGGGCGCTTGCGCTGCTCGGCGAGGGCTTGGCGGCGGAGGGTGTCGTACTTGGCGCGGAGCTTGGCCGGGCTGAGGATGTGCGCCTGCCAGAAGTCGTTGGCGTGGGCCCAGTCGATGGCGGCCATGGCTTGGTCGGGCGTGATCTCGTCTTTGTCGATCAGCAGTCGGATGTCGGTTCGCCACTTGGCAGTGATGCGAGGCCGCTTGCTGCCGCCCTTCTCGATGGCGGTCGCGAGGTGCTTGCAGACGCGTTCGACGTCGTGTCGGGCTGGGGCGTCGGAGGGCGACGAAGTCGTCCCTTCTTCTTTTTCTTTTACTTCTGTCTCTGTCTCTGTCTCTGGTTCGTTTTTGCTTCCCGCTTGCTTCGCTTTTGCTGAAGCACTTGCTTCGCTGTTTGCTTCGGCGGCGGAAGCGGCGCGACGGGACTGCCCGGACCGCTTGCCACCCCTTTGACCTGCGGCTGAGCGCTTGGCCCGGAGGTCTGCGACCTCGGAAGCGGAGCGCTGGTGGTCGAGGTAGTCGTGGATGACGTAGTTGTCGGGGCCTGCTTGGGGGCACTTGGGGCAGTCGTGCTCGCCGTCGTGCCACAAGCCAACGCGAACCAGTGCTGAAGCACTTGCTTCGGGTTTGCTTCCGTCGGTCAGCCGGGAGACAAGGCGCTTGGAGATCACGCCGTCGGTGAGCTGCCGGGAGGCGTAGGCGAGTCCGCAGATGTAGAGCCAGCCAGCTTCGCCACCCGCCTCGATGATCTTCGGGTGGTCCGGCAGACCGTCGTGCACCTTGACGTAGGTGCGCTTGTCCTTCTCGGCCATTGGGAGCTTCTTTCAGGGAGAGGTACTGGTCAGGGGGACTTCTGGGCGTGCGGAACCAGGCCCTCAAGGCGGGCGGATTCGCGACTGGCGCGGACCTATATAGCCAACATACACTTGGACACATGAATGTTGGCTATGGTTGTGCAACTGGATGTGGCCACACCCCTGTGGGACCATGCCGCCATGACAGAGGAGGAGCTCGTGACCCGCCTGAAGCAGGCAGCCGAAGCCAAGCGCGCTGCCGAGGAGGCCGCCGCCAAGACGTTCGAGAGCGCCGTCGTGGATGCGTTGCAAGCCGGCCTCAAGCCGAAGACAGTCGCCACCGCGACCGGCTACAGCTACGAGACGATCCGCCGCATCGCTCGCGCCAACGACATCGGCCGCCTGCGTGAGCCGACCGTCACCAGTAGGAAGAAAGCCCGGTCCGGGGGCGACTCCCCGGCCTGACCGAGGAGATTGCCCATGTGGCTCGACCACTGCCGGACCGCCCTGTACCGCCTCTACGACGAGGCGGGGGCGCTGCTGTACATAGGCATCAGTCACCAGCCCGAGGTGCGCTTCGAGCAGCACTCCAAGCTGAAGGAATGGTGGCCGTGCGTCGCACGTCGCGAGGTCGAGTGGTTCGCCGATCGACCAGCTGCCGCCAAGGCTGAGGCAGACGCTGTTCGCGCGGAAGACCCGGAGTTCAACAGCGTCTACTCGCCGCGCATTAACCGGCGCACCATCCGGGACGTGGTGGCGCAGGATGGGGTCCGAGAGATGTCGCTGTCCCTGGCGCGCCCAAAGCTCACCACGGTGGTTCGCGGAGTTGCCCACAGCGGCCAGCCGGTGGCCCTGCTCAGCTATGGGCAGCGCTATGCAATGGTCGTCCCGATGGACTTCTACGAGCGCGCACTGGAAGCACTGGGCGAGGAGCGCGTGCTCGTTCCCGTGCCCGAGTCCGACGACTGACCTCATCCCCATCCCCTCCCTTGCCCCGCCATAGGCGGGGCTTTGTCGTGTGCGGCTATGCGGCGTTGCGCTGGCGTGCGACGCGTCGCGCTCGGCTGGCCCTGACGCAGGCTTCGCAGTAGGCGTGGCCGTTGCCGTCGATGCGGCCTTCGGTGGCCTGGTTGTGGCCGTTGGTGCAGGTGTCGGGGCGGGGCCCGAGGCCGTTGAGGGCCCGTACCTGCTGGTGGATGCGCTGGCGGCCGGCGGTGTCGTCGACGTGGGCGACGCACAGTTCCTGCTGGCAGGCGGCTCGGACGGTGCCTTGGGGTGCGCGGCCGTGAACATGTTGGAACATGACGCGCCGGGCGGCGATGCTCTTGTTGCCGCTCTTGAAGACGGGGGTGCCGCCGTCTTGGGCTCGGCTGCCGTTCCAGATGAGGTGGCCGCCGGCCGCGGGGGTGGTGCGGGCGTGGACGGCGGCGACGAGGTCGGCCAGGTTGGTGGTCACGCCGCCTCCTGGAGCTCGTCGCGGCCGTGGAGTTTGCGCCCGTAGGCGGTGTTGGCGTCGCGGCAGGGCTGGCAGATGGCGGAGTGTTCGGCCTGGTGCCGCTTGTAGCCGCCGCGGGTGCCGCATCGTGCGGGGATCTGGCGGCGCTTCCGGTTGGGGTCATTGCGGGCGGCACGGCGCTTCATGGCACGGCGTTCGTCTTCGCTCATGCCGCCCCAGACGCCGGTGTCCTGGCCGGTGTCGAGGGCCCACTGGAGGCAGATGTCCATGACGGGGCAGGTGTGGCAGATGCCTTTGGCTTCTTCGATCTGGAGGAGGAACGGCCCGGTGTTGCCTTTGGGGAAGAACAGTTCGGGGTCTTCGTCGCGGCAGGCGGCCTGGTGCCTCCAGTCGTTGTTGCTGCTGGTCATGGTGGTTTCTCCTTTGCTGGGTGCGGGTTCGGTGGTGGGCGTGCCGAGGGTTCCGGTGGGTCTGATTTCGCGGTGGGGATAGCCGGCGACGTTCCAGCGGGTGATGGTGCGGTCGCTGACGCCGACGGTGGCGGCGATGTCGCGGCTGGGTGTGTGGTCGGCGTGGAGTTGGCGGGCTGCGTTGTATGCCTCGGCTTGGTTGAGGGGGAGGCGTTCGCCGCTGATGGCGCGTTCGACGGCGATCCAGTCGATGGGTCCTTCGGTGGGGTCGGTGCCGCCGGGGTGGCGCGCTGGGGTGCCGGGGGTGGCGAGTACTCCGCGGAGGGCTCGCTGGGCGGTGGTGGTCACTGGTTCCCCCGTTCTGCTGCGGGTGCGTGGTAGAGGGCTTCGAGTCGGAGGTAGGTCTCGTCGATGGGTGCGGGCCGTGTGTCGTGGCTGCGGCGGAGGTGCATCTGCTGTTGGAGGCGCGTGCGCTGCTGGGCGCGGATGATGCGGTCGGCGAGCTTGCTGCGCCGGCGCCAGCGGATGGCCCAGCTGGTGCTGGTGCCGGTGGCGATGAGCGCGGCCACGTGGAGGGCGAGAGCCGCGGCGGGGCTCACGCCGCACGCTCCGCAGGCCGTGCCCGCCGCTGGTCGGCTATGGCCCGGCCGCGGTCGGTCAGCGTCCACACGTAGATGCCGTGGCCGTGGGTGGGGCCGCTGGTGGAGGGCACGAGCTGCCCGGTCTTGGCGATGACGCCGCCGCGGGCGAGGGCGTTGATGGCGGCACCCAGGTAGCCGTGGCCCATCTCGGGGAGGACGTCGCGCAGGTCGTTGGCGGACCATTCGTCGCAGGCCAGCCCGAAGTGCCAGACGGCCTGTTCGACGAGGAACCGGTCCCAGGTGGATGCGGCGACGATCTGCTGGAGGGTGGTGTTCTTGTCGGCGGCGGCGAGACGCTCGGCCGGGGTGAGGCGGCGGGTCATGGCGGGCTCCGTTCGGGTGTGGTTCCGTGGAGGGGTGGGGCCGCCCGCATTACGGGTGCGGGCGGCCCGGGGCGGGCTAGAACGGGGGCTCGGCCGGGTCGTAGCCGAGCGTCAGGTGGGTGATGCGCGCCTTGATGGCGTCGGTGAGGTCGGCGCCCTCGTTCTTGAGCGCGTAGGCGAGGTTGCGGGCCCAGGTGGTGATGGCGTCGTCGCGGGCGATGAGCATGTCGGCGAGTTGCTCGGCGATGATTCGGCGGACGTTCTCGGGGATCGCATCGGTGACGTCGGGCGCCGGCCCCCACGGGTTGCGTTCGGGGGCCGTGCTGTCGCAGGTGGCAGCGTTCCGGTGCACCCACGGGTCGTCGGCCGACGCGTAGGTGGGGGTGGCGGATGCCGGGGTTTTCCAGGCGGCGCGCGGGTCCCAGCCTTCGTCGGAGAGTCGGGCGTCGATGAGCCGGTCCATGCTGGCGCCTGCTTCGTGGAGGGCCTTGGCGAGGTCGACGCCTGCCTGCCAGCGGTCGCTGTTCCGGCTGGCGAGTGCCTGCGCGATGTGGGTGGATACCAGCTTTCGCGTGGCGTGCTGGCTGCGGCGCAGCAGTGTGAGGGCGTCTCGCGTGTCGGCGGTCGTGGCCGGCTGCTCCTCGTCGCGGGCGAGGGTGGCGTGGCCCTGTCCGATCGTGGCGGCAATCTCAGCGACTCGCGTGTCGGCCGGATCCTTGAAGAGGTAACGGGAGGCGGTGGCCAAGTGCTTCTCGGCTTCGGCCCGATGGTTGGTGGTCATGTGCTACTCCTTGGGGTGGGACGCCCCCGTCTGCCTCGAGGGCGTCCCGTTGCGGGTGGGTTAGGCGGCGGTGTCGTCGTCGACGAATTCGGCGTCGATGGGCCCGTCGTCCTCGGTCACGGGTTGGGGCATAGGGGCAGCCGTGGCGGGCATGAGCGGGGCGGTCTTCTCGGCGGCGACTTCGGCCTGTGCCCGCAACTGCTCACGCATGTACTCGGCGGAGGTCGGCACCCACTTGGTGAGCCGGTGGGCGGCGGTCTTCATCCACATGGACTCTTCGTGCTTCTGCCACGGCGAGTACGGGGAGTCGGAGCCGGTGGACATGGCCTTGGCTTCCATGACCTTGGCCCGGTTGAGGACGACGACCTTGCTGGTCGCACCGTCTTTCATGACCGCATAGGCGTACACGAGGCGAAGCGGGCCGCGGTCCTCGAGGTCCCAGTCGATCTCGTGGGTGGGGCGCTCGTCACGGCCGGGTGAGTACGCGAAGTGGTCCTTGGCCCTAACGGTCTCGACGATGACGGAGGAGACGGCGCCAGCCCGGTAGATGAGTTCGATCTCGCCCTGGTAGCCGCGGATGCCCTGGACTTCGAGGCGGCCCTTCTGCTTGCGGGGCGTGAGGTAGTACTGCTCGGTGCCGGGCTCGAGGCCGAGGCGGGCTGCTTCCATGAGGGCGCCCATGAGGGCTGCGGGATTGTTCTGGGCGGCGAGGGTGAGGTTCTTGTCTCGGCGCAGGACGGAGACAGCGAGGCGGACGAAAGTATCGGGCTTGACGTGGGACGGCATGACCATCGCAAGGTCGGCCTTGTACTGCTCGACCATGGCTCCGGGCCCGTTGTCGCGGACGGCGACGGCGTTGCTGACGGTGTTCTCGGTCATGCGGGGATCTCCCTGTTTCGTGCGGGCTGAAGGCTGTAGGTCTTGCCGTTGCGGACGGTGCGGGTGGCGACCTTGTTGAGGCCGACGACGGCGCGTCGTCCGGTGCCGATCCGGTCGAGGACCAGTCCCGCTGCCTGCTGTTTGGCGTCCTTCGCGGTCTCGTAGTTGGCGAGGGCCTGGAAGTACTGGGCGCGCAGGTCGGGGCAGATCTGGATGTCGACGTCGTCGAGGCCGTCGGGGAGCTGTTTGATGGCCTGGTAGGTGGCGTCGTGGCCGTCGATGGACGGGCGTTCGTTGTCGCGCAGGGTCCGCATGAACTCTTCGGCCCGCTCCCGCATCACTGCGGCGTCGGCTTCGTCGTGCTCGACGACGTATTCGCGGTAGTCGGAGCCTGAGATGAGGACGATGACGCGGCAGCGGTGTATGCCGAGGGCGTCCATGTACCAGCGGACCTGCGCTTTGTAATAGACGGGGATCTGGTCGGTGTCTTCTTCACCCCAGCCTTCGGCGTCACGGCTCGTCTTGACCTCGAGCAGTTCCATCTGGCCGTCGCCGTTGATGAGGAGCCGGTCGGGGTTGACTATCTGCCAGGGCCGTCCGGTGTCGTGGTAGGTCGGGGAGGGCATGACGACGGTCTCGGGGTGGAGGTCGGCGAACTCATCGACGATGGGGGCCTCAAGACGCTTGCCCCACCGCATCTGGTCGCTCTCCTCGACGGGGGCGATGAGGCCCTGCTTGCGGTGCCAGAGACTGAAGTACGACTCGAAGGGGCTGATGCCGAGGACAGCGGAGATCTCCGAGCCGCCTATGCCCTGGGCGCGGGCTGCGTGCCACTGGTCGGAGCCGGGCTCGAACCATCCGACCAGCTCGCCGGCCGGGGTCGCGGGCAGGGTGGGCGCGGTCACTTCTTCCCGTCCTTCTTCTTGTCGGCGCAGTCTTCGCAGACGAGTCGGCCGTTGACGGGGACGAAGGGGCCGGCGGTGTCGCCGCAGGGGCAGGTGATGGGGCTCATCAGAACGGGGCCTCCGGGTAGTAGCTGGTGTTGCGGCGCCAGAGCGGGAGTCGCCAGGTGCGGAGCTGATCGAGGCAGGGGCATTCGTCCCAGTCGGCGCCGAAGTCGTGCTGCTGCCAGGCGCCGTGCCTGCCGCGGCAGTGGGGGCAGTTGGGGTCGGGTTCGCGGGTGATGTAGATGGCGCGCTGGTGGAGTTCGGTCTCCCACCGGCCGATGCGGATGCGCATGTGATCTCCTACCAGTGGCCACCCCGCCTGTTTGCGGCGGGCGGGGCGGCCGTGAGGTGGCTAGTCGTTGATGCGGACGGGCATGAGCACGGCCCGGTACGGGGTCTCGTCCAGGGGTTCGATGAGGACGGGCTTGGTGTGCGTGTACAGCCAGATGCGGACCCGGTCGACCATGGGCGCGAGCAGTGTGGTGAGGTATTCGGCGTCGAAGGCGATGGAGAATCCGTCCTCCATGTCGGCGATGTCGGCTTCGACGGTGGTGGTGGCCGCGGGCCCATCGCCGCGGGCCGCGATCTCGGCGTGGCCGTCGCGCAGCGTGACCCGCACCCGCTTGTTCTTGTCCCGGACGATGGCCACGCGGCGGGCAGCGGCAGCCAACTCGGCCGGGTTGAACTCGGCGTAGCCGCTGGCCTGCTCCGCCTTCGGTGCCACGTTCTCGACCGGAGGGAAGCCGCCGACCCGAGTGCGAACCGCCACCGTTCGGTCGGTGGTCGCCAGACCAGCCATGCCGCCGCCGGGCTGCGGGAAACCGATGCTTACGTCGCCGCTGCTGAAGGACTTAGCGATGTCGGCCAGGATGGGCGCCGTGATGAGCATGGTGTCGTCGGCGGGCCTGGTGGGCTGCCACGGCAGGGTGCGCACGGCGATCCGGTACCGGTCCGTGGCTGCCAGCTCAAGGCGCTCACCTTGGGCGCGGACGCGGATGCCGCCCATGCCCTCGACCTGGCCGACGGCATCCTTGGAGGCCATGGCAGCGGTGGCCACGTCTTTGACGGCCGCTGCGAACTCCGCAGCATCGGCGGTGCCGGTGGCGGCGGGTGCCTTGGGGAGGGCCGGGTATTCGTTGGCGGGCAGCAGCGGCAGCGTGAACTGGTTGCCGGGTGCCGTGACGGTGAGGACGTCGTCGTCGGCGGCCAGCTCCACCATGCTGTCGGGCAGGGTGGCGGTGACGTCGGCCAGCAGCCGTCCGGGGGCGACGATGCTGCCGGTGCTGGGGGTGTTGGCGGCGAGGGTGGCCTTGCCGCTGGTGTCGTAGTCGAAGCCGCTGATCGTGAGGGTGTCGTCGGCCGCGTTGAGGAGGAGGCCGCTGAGGATGGGCACGGTGGGTTTGTCGGCGATGTAGCGGGAGGCCCATCGGGTGGCGTCGGCGAGGGCGCGCTGTTCGACGTTGATTTTCATGCCGCCCGCTCCTCCTGCTGCTCGTTGAGGCCGAGGGGCAGTTCGTCGTCCTGGGCCGGTGCGGTGTCGGTGTCGTCGTTCTGGTCGGCGGTGGGGGTGATGGGCCAGGGCCGGGGCCGTCCGGTGCCGACGAGGGCTGTGGTGGGGAACAGTTCGAGCTGATCCATGGGGTGCTCCAAGGTGGTTGTGGCTGGTGGCCCGCGCTCCCGCTGGTCTCGTGTCATCCGGCGGGGCGCGGGCGGTCAGTGGGGTCAGAAGAGAGCCAGGCGTGCGGCATCGGGGCCGGGGTGCTGTGTGATGACCGCGGCGATGGCCTTGACCGACGGGGCGTCGTGCGTCGCGGGATTCTCGGGGGTCCGGCACTTGCCGGCGCCGAAGAGGCGGAGCTTGCCGGGCGGGCAGCCGCGGGAGTGCCAGGTGAGCTGGTACAGCCATACGTCGCTGCGGCTGTATTCGAGTTCTCCGGGCTCCATGCGGCGGCCGACCTTGACCAGGACGAACGGCTCCCGGTCTTCCTCTCGCTCCCATCCCGGGGGAGTCCACTGGGTCTCGCCTTGCCAGCCGTGTGCGTGTGCGTGGGCGATGAGCTTGGCGGCCTGGGGCGGCAGGGTGTAGCCGTCCGGCGGGATGGCGAGGATCTCCCGGATCCGGTCCATGACTTCGGTCATCTGTTCACGTGCCTGGTCGCTTGTGCTGCCTGCGGCTTTTGCGGCGGCGATGATGGCGGTGCGTTCTTCGAGGAGCCGGTCGTATTCCTGCTCCATGGTTTCGACTGGCGCGGTCGCCATCACGTGCCCGCCTTCCGGACCAGCGGGGGCTTCTTGGCCCGCGTTCCTGCGGCCTCGTACCACGCCGCCACGTCGGCCTCCGGCATGCCAATGAAGTGATCGCCATTAACCAGGGCGGCCTGGGCGGTCGCGGCGGCATGGGCCAGCGTTGCGTGCACCTGGGCGGCGGCGATCATTTCGCCCATGTCGCCGCCGTGCTCGGCGATGTTGTCGGCTTCGGCGAGCAGGCGCTCGGCCTCGCGGTAGTGCTCGGGTCCGGTCATTGGTCCCCCTTGGGGTGTTGGATTCGATATCCGAGGGCGGTGAGCCCGGCGGCGGTGCCCCAGTAGATGGCGAGGGCGGCGATGCATTGGGCGGTGAAGCGGGTCACTGGGCGGCCTGGCGGCGGTCGAGCTCGTCGGTGATGCGGTCGGCGAGCGCGGCCTGGTCGGGGTCGGCAGGGAAGCCGACGAGGACCGGGTTGCGGACCGCCCGCAGGCAGTCGGACCGCAGTGCCTCCAGGTCGGCGACGGTGACGCCCTCGCCGCTGAGGGTGTCGCTCAGGTTGGTCACGGCGCCTCCCGTCGGGGCGGGTTGGCCAGCCGGTAGGCCGAGTGCTCGTCCTGCTCGGCCGCCACGTTGGCCCGGCAGGACTCCAGGGAGTCGGCGAGGTCGGTGACGATCCGAAGCAGGATCACCAGCAGCGCCACATCGATGGCGATCAGCGGGGCGCTCACGCGGCCACCTGCTTCCGGCAGGTGCGCAACCAGTCGGCGTAGGCCCGTTCGTCTCGCCGTACCCGGCAGGGCATGCAGTCGCAGGTGCTCAGGTACACGCCGACCGGGTGCTGACGGCGGGACGCGAGCCCTTCCAGGTAGCCCGCCAGTGCAGCGGTCTCGCCCTGGGCGGTCAGTTGCCGCACGTAGCCGTCGCTGTCCTCGCCCGGCTTGGCCTGGCGCCCGGCGTGGAAGGCGGCACGGAACATGACCGGGTCGGACGACTGGGCGGCACGAGCCTCGGCACGCTCGAACGGGGTCACGCTGCACCCCCGGCCTGGTTGACTCGGTAGGCGGTGTCGTGTCCGGTCGCCGCCACGAGGTGGCCGCGTTCGGCGAGCGTGGCGAGGCGCTGGCGGGCGATGCTGCGCTGGGTGGTGCCGAGCGGGGCGGGGAGGTCCATGACGCGGCGGGTGGTCCAGATGCCGCCCTCACGGCGCACGGTGGCGAGGAGGGTGCGGATACGGGCGCGATTGGCGCTCATGCGGCCCTCCTCATCTCGGTGGGCATGTCGGGCCGGTCGGTGCGCAACGTGTTGGTGGCGGCATCCCACGTCTGCGGCAGGGTCCAGTCCGCGGTGAACGCGCCCTGGAGGAGGGCGATGATGTGGGCTGTGTCCTCGACGGTGGGGTGCATGGCCCGGTCACTGCCGTCGATGACGACCACAGCGAACACGCCCTCCAGCGGGCTGTGATCGCCCTCCGACCACCACACGGGGGTGATCCGGATGCGGGCCACGGTCGGCACGATCAGCCGCAGCTTGTACGGCAGTGTCTTGTGGTGGTGGCGCCTCGTTCCGGCCGAGCAGCGGCGGGGGCGGATGGTGGTGTAGTCGGTGATCACGCCGCCACCTCCACCGTCTCCTCGGCGCGGGCGGCGTCCTTGAACGCGAGGATGACGCCAGCGGCGGTGCGCTCTTCGGCGTCGTTCCACCGGCCGAGGTCCCAGATCGCCATCGACCGCTTGTAGCCGGGGCGCAGGTGCTCCATGAACCGCCGCGCAGCGGCCTCCACGAGCGGCACGTCACGCCTGGCGGGCTTCGGTGCCCCCGTCAGTGCGATGCTGATGGCCCCGCCCGCGTCCACCGGGCATTCGGCCGGGGCGATCTCGGTCTCGGCCATCGGGTACCAGTAGCCCTTGTTGTGGCCGTTGGCGCGGATGATGCCGGCGGCCTCGCGGTAGGTCGCGGCGAAGTCCGTGATCAGCGCGGTCACGACGCCTCACCACCCTCGGCGGTATCGGCTGCGGCGCGAAGTGTGTTCACCACGTCATCGGTGGTGCGTCCGGGTGCGCGTTCCCACGGCACGACCAGTTCCTCGCCCATGTGTGTGACGAGGGCGTCCCAGGCGTCCACGCTCAGGAGGTCGATGACTGACCGATTCTTGGGGTGCCATCCGCGCTGCTGGAGGTAGTCCGCGACGGCCCTGAGCTCAACGGCCGGAGCCACGGGGGCGGTCACGACGCCACCGCCTCGGGCTTGCGGGCGGCGTCGTACTGGGCGATGCCCCACACGGCGGCGTGGCACTGGTAGACGAAGTGGTAGCTGAGCTTGTCGACGTTCCACTCGGTGAAGTCGTCGAAGTCGAACCCAGCCGTCTGCCGAATCCTGACCTTGTGCTCCTCGCCGTCTTCCTTGTGGTCGATGATCTTCCACAGGGTGGCCGAGCTGTAGGAGCCTTCCTCCCCGGAGATGCCGCAAGAGCACTCGGGGCGGTACGTCTTCCCGTGCTCGAATTCACTGACAAGCTGGAACGCGGTGTCCTTGGTGTCCAGCAGGTGGCTGCCGAGGATGTCCTCGCGGACCGCGTCCTGCAAACCCTCGGGCGCCCAGTCGTTCTCGACGGCATCGGCGACTCGCTCGTTGATCGCCGCCACCATGAGGCTGCGGTCGTACTCGCTCACCGAGTCGCGGCCATTGACCAGCTTGCTCGCCCACGAGTCCGGGTCGACGCGCAGGCCGCGCAGCCAATTGAACATGTCCTCGGTGTCCTTGCCGAAGCGCTCGAAGTGGTAGGAACCGTGGGATCCGGCGACCAGCAGGTTGTACGGCCACGTGATCAGGACGACGCGCGTCATAGCCTTCGGGGCGGCGAACTCGATGTGGCGGTACAGGCCGTCCTCGCGGCGGACCGCCATGGTGGCCTCCGCGACGTCATTCGCGAAGTGCTGCGCGATCCTTGCGTAGTCGGTCATGCGGTCCTCCCAGGGGTCCATCCGGGGTAGTCGGCCTCGGTCGAGACGTGCACGTCGGGGTGGGTGGCGAGGTAGAGGGACAGCGACAGGGCCGACACCTGGGCGTCGGCACCCAGTGCGGTCTCGCGGGCGATCGCCTTCCGCAGCGGCACCTCGGCCGCCACCTGCTCGGCGGGCACATCCAGGGCGGCGATCGGGCGGGGCGTGGTCGGAGTGGTCATCACCGGTCACCCGGCTTCGCGTCCTCGGCAGCCCGGCGGAGGCTTGCGCCCATGTCGTCCAGCTCGCACCACGGGCAGGTGTGAGTGTGCTCGGAGTCGGCCATCCAGTCGGCGTGGATGCCCTTCGGGCACGACTGCGGGGTCATGACCTCGTAGGCGGCCAGCTCACCCCGGAGGGGGTTCAGCTCGGTGGCCAGGGCGGCACGCACGATGGGCAGCAGCGCGGCGGCGTAGTCGCTGTAGCAGCGCTCGCAGTCCGGGCATCCCCTATCACCGGGCTCGAACCCGCAGGTCCCACAGAACGCTCCGGCCTTCGACAGGGCCGTGGTGATCTGGTCGCCGATGGCGGTCTCGCGCTCTGGCGTCAGCGGGGGCGCGATGATGCTGCACTCGTTGCCGCACAGTTCGTGGCTGCCCTCAGCATGCGACCACTCGCGCTCGTGACGGTCGCAAGGCTCACCCGGTCCGGTGTCGCACGGCGGGAAGCTGCACGGGGTGGGGGTCGTGGTCATCGTGCACCGCCGATCAGGGTGCGGGCCAGGCGGGCGATGTCCGCGTTCAGCTCCGGGGACACCTCGTTGCCCAGCACCAGCGCCATCTCACGGTCATCCAGAGCGGTCGCCAGCGCGGTGCGGGCCTTCTGCTCCCGCTCGAAGCGGGCCATGGCCTCAAGGTCGTTCTGACGCGCCGACCAGTACGTGTACAGCAGCTCGTTCCACGCGTCGCCACGCTCGCACTCCGGCAGCGACTCGTAGGCCAGACGGCCAATGTCCTCCTGGGTGAAGCCCTCCGGACGGTCGGCCAGCAGCGTGTCCTCGGCGGCGTCGAACATCGCGGCCAGAGGGGAGACGCGGCGGAGACCGGTGGTCAGCTCCTCGAAGACGTCGCTCATGACGCACCGCCCCGAGGGGAAGGCTGCTCGGTGCGGGCGGCGTACAGGGCCTCACGGTGCTGGTCCATCGCCTCGTCGCGGGTGTCCGCACGCTCGTTCGTGCTGTCGATGACGTAGGGCCCGTACTGGCGACCCTCGTGCTCATGCCCGGCGAGGACCATGCCGGAGTGCCTCTTGTCGGTGCTGTCGTCGAAGACCACCGTGTCGTAGTGGCCTCGGGCAATACGGATGGTCGACACCGTGAGCGCCAGACCGGTCTTCCGGTCCTTCACGGGTGTCTGCCGGACGATCTCCGGGGGTCGTGTGCGGCGTGATGCGGATGGGAAGATGGACATAGTCCACTCCTCTCGTCTCTGCGGATGGTGTGGGTGGATCAGGTCGGCGTCGGGTCTAGGCCCCCGGCGTCGGCCGCAAAGCCGCTAGGCGGCGGACTTGATCGGCTTGGCGTACTTGCTGGGCTTCCGCTCGCCGTTCGCCTGCACCCAGCGGATATGGGCGGCGGTCATGCGCGGCGACTTGCCGATGTAGGTGCAGGGGATCCGGCCGTCCTGGATGCTCTCGACGACCCAATTGGTCGTCTTGCCGAGCAGCGGGGCCGCCTCTGCCGGCGTGAAGCACTTCAGCTCCAGCTCGGCGGCCGACGCCGCGGAGGCGGCCGACTCCAGAGCGGCGATCAGACGCTCGACCTGCTCGGCGGTCGGGAGGGACTCGGCCGGCGGGTTGTCGCCGGTGGGGATGCTGGCCAGGTTGCTCCTGGTCACGGGGGTTCTCCTTTGAGGATGGCTTCGAGCGGCACACGTAGCTCGTCAGCGATGCGGTGGAGGGTCCCGTCTGCCGCTCCGCGCTGTCCGGTTTCGACGCGTGAGAGGTAGCCGGGCGACTTGCCGATGAGGTGCGCGAGCCGATTCAGGCCCAGTTCACGCGCCTCACGAATGGCTCTGATTGCGGCCCCGTTCGGTGTCACGACACCCAAAGTAGGCCTCATTAGGTGCCAACGCAAGGCGTTCGCCGGGGTTCGTTGGGTGTTGACGGGTAATGTTTGGGTGTTACTAGGCCCCGTCGGTGACGCAGAGGCGCGATAGGGGTGCACTTCGTTACGCCTGTAAGCACTTAAGTGGGCAACAAAAATCCCCACCCAACACCGATCGATACAGGTCGATTGGGGTAAAGGGTGGGTGCGTGTTGCCTAACCGTGCGGCATGATGGCCCCATGGGTAGGGACTGGAAGCGCCTCGCCGACGCCGTGCGGGCCGCGCGTACAGCACTAGGGATGACGCAAGTCGAACTCGCCGACGCGGCAGGCGTCGCCGAAGCCACCGTTCAGAACCTCGAAGACCGCAACAAGGTTCGCAGCCGTATCCCCAGCTCCCTCCCCAGAGTGGAGCGAGCCCTCCAGTGGGGCCCAGGATCGGGTGTGGCAATCCTCGAGGGCGGCGAGCCGTCCACGCTGCCGCCGACCCTCGACACCGACACCACGCCCGCACGGGGCGCCACGACGACAGAGGGCGCCTCCTCTGGCGACCTTCCCCTGCGGATCGTCCAAGAGCTCGCCGATGGGCAACTTTTGGACACGACCGTCATGGACCTCACGCCGCTCGGCTCCGAAGCCCGCATGATCGTTGTTGTGAAGGGAAAGCCCGACGCGAGTCCTGAGCAGATCCGGCGCGATCTGCTGGCTTGGAAGAAGGCCCAGCGCAAGCTCCAGAACCTCGGCGGAGACGACGAGGACGACCCTCCTGTGGTCAACGAGGCGTAGCGCGCCGCTTCTTGCCACTGTCAGGCCCTCCACATGTGGAGGGCCTGTGTGCTTTGATGGCTCGATACCGACGAGAGGGCCACGCTCGAATGGTTGTGGGGGGCCTATGCGGTTCCGGATTGAACGCGTGTCAGCTATGCCGCACAACGTCAAGATCTGGGTTGATGATCAGCCCGGTCTCCTCACGTACTACATAGATGAGAAGGAGATCACCGAGGTCGGCGCCCAGGTCACCGAGGCCGCAGTGAACGCCCTCATCGAACACTGGCACCGATCGCCGAACAATGTCGAACGACCCCACCTTCGGCTCCACACTGGTTGATCGTCAGCGTGCCCCGCGTCGGCTCCCCCCACCATTGAGCCGACGCGGGGCACCCGCCATGGTGAGGTGAGCAGTGGCATACGCCGAGAAGCGCGGCAAGTACTGGCGCGGCCGGTACAAGCTGCCCAACGGCAAGTACGGGTCCGTCTCCGAAGACGACGACGGCCAGCCCTTCCGGACGAAGAACGCAGCGAAGCAGCACGCGGCTGGCCTCGAGACCGACGTGCGGCGGCAGACGTTCATCAACCCCCGCGACGGCCGGATCACTGTTGGCGAGTGGGCCGAGAAGTGGATCGCGTCCATCGATGTGGGACCGCTCAGCGAGAAGGAGTACCGCCTCCGCCTGAAGAACCAGATCCTCCCTGAATGGGGGAGCGTGGCGGTGCGGGATCTGTCGGCCGTCGGTGTCGCTATCTGGGAAAAGCAGCTGCGGGCCCGAGTGAGCAAGAACTACGGGGACGGCGTCATGAGCGTCTTCCGCACGATGATGGACGATGCGGTCGCATCGAAGGTCCGAGGCGACAATCCGGTGGCTGCCCGGAAGAGTGGGCGCCGCGGCAGGTACAAGCCGAAGCCCAAGGACGAGAAGGTCATCGCCACGCCGCGTCAGGCGCTCCTCGTGGCCCGCAACGGCCTGGAGATGCGGGGGCTCAACGAGTACGCGATCGTTCTCGCTTCCGCCTACACCGGCGTGCGGATCGGTGAGCTGGCCGGCGTGCACCGCGACCAGGTCGATCTGACGGACAACGGCCGCGGGGCGCGCATCCATGCGATCCAGCAGAGCCAATACATCGAGGGTGTCTTCACCGAGATCGATGCCAAGTATGACTCGGGCCGGGGATTGATCATCCCGCCGTTCCTGGCTGAGCTGCTGCAGGAAGTGATGGCTGCCCGCCCCGACTCGGAGTGGGTGTTCACGGCCCCGAAGGGGGGTCGGCTCCTGCGGGGCGGTGACTGGTATGCGGAGACGTGGCAGCCGATGGTGAACGGGCGGGCGCCGCGTGGCGTGGTCCGGGGCGCGAGGGCACGGCTGGGTGTCCGGCCGGTGCTGGGTGTTGACGGGCTGGTGCCGCATGGGCTGCGGCACTCGCACAAGGTGTGGCTTGACGAGGGGAATCATCCTAGAGTTGCGGTAGAGGCCCGTATGGGGCACGTGCTGCAGGGCGTTGAGGGCACCTACTCGCACGTGACGCTGTCGATGGAACTCGCGATTGCCGAGTACCTCCAGAAGTTGTGGGAGGACTCGCTGAGGCCGGTCGTTGGCCGCCGGGAGTTCGGGCCGTTTCCCCCGTTCAAGCCTGGTCGCCGGAAACGATCTCCCAGAATTCTCCCAACCTGAGATTGATCAGTGCTCAGGTAGGCAGATGGCCCCGCTCATCGATCGGGCGGGGCCATCGTTTCGGAGTTGATCTATGCGCGTCTTGCTGGGCGACTCTCTCAGCGGATCTGGACGCCGGAGAGGGTGCGGGCGATGACCAGGCGCTGGATCTCGCTGGTGCCCTCGAAGATGGTGTAGATCGCGGCGTCGCGGTGCATCCGCTCGACCGGGTACTCGCGGGTGAAGCCATTGCCGCCGAGGATCTGCACCGCCTGGGCGGTGACCTGCTTGGCGGTCTCGCTGGCGAACAGCTTGGACATGGAACCCTCGGCCGAGTCGAAGGGCTTGCCGCTCACGGCCATCCACGAGGCGCGCCACACCATCAGACGCGCGGCGTCGATCCGCGTGCGCATGTCGGCGAGCTGGAAGGCGACGCCCTGGTTGTCGATGATGGGGCGGCCGAACTGCTGCCGGGTCTTGGCGTAGTCGAGCGCGACCTCGTACGCCGCGCGGGCGGTGCCGACCGCCATGGCGCCGACGGCCGGGCGCGACGCCTCGAAGGTGGCCATGGCGGCGTTCTTCAGCCGCTCCCCGCCCGTCTTGGCCCGCTCCCGGGCGCGCGCGAGGCGTTCGTCCAGCTTCTCCTTGCCCCCGAGCAGGCAGCTGCCGGGCACCCGCACCTGGTCGAGGACCACTTCGGCGGTGTGCGAGGCGCGGATGCCGTGCTTCTTGAACTTCTGGCCCTGGGACAGACCGGGGGTGCCCGGCGGGATGATGAACGACGCGTGGCCCTTGGAGCCGAGTTCGGGGTCGACGACCGCGACCACCACATGGACATTGGCGATACCGCCGTTGGTGGCCCACGTCTTGGTGCCGTTGAGGACCCATTCGTCCTTGGCCTCGTCGTAGACGGCGCGGGTGCGCATCGAGCCGACGTCGGAGCCCGCGTCGGGCTCGGAGGAGCAGAAGGCCGCCACCTTCACGTCGTCCGCGTCGCCGTACATCTGCGGGATCCAGGTGCCGATCTGCTCCTCGGTGCCGTTGGCGAGGACGCCGACGGCGGCCAGGCCGGTGCCGACGATGGACAGCGCGATGCCCGCGTCGCCCCAGAACAGCTCCTCCATGGTCATGGGGATGCCGAGGCCGGTGGGGTCGAAGTACTGCTGGGCGTAGAAGTCCAGGGAGTACAGGCCGATCTTGGCGGCCTCCTGGATAATCGGCCAGGGGGTCTCCTCGCGCTCGTCCCATTCGGCGGCGGCCGGGCGCATGACGTCCGCGGCGAAGCCGTGGATCCAGTCGCGCACCGCCTTCTGATCGTCGTCGAGCTCGAACGAGAACTCCGCCATGACCCCTCCACGTGCTTATTACCTGCGGTAACCGCAGTCTGTTACCGTCCAGTAGACGATGTCAACTCCCCCGGGCACGCGGGCCCCGCGACCCCCGTGGGTGTTACGTTGCGCAGAGCGCGGAGCGCGATCGCGCCGGGAAACGCGAGGCGCGAGAGCGCGAGTACGACATCGGGGGCGGGGAGGCAACGCATGCGGACCGGGACCAGCCAGCGGGACGACCAGCGGACGACGGCCCAGCGGCGGCGCAAGGAGCTGCTGGAGGCCGCGGACCGGGTGGTGCTGCGCGACGGACCAGAAGCCTCGATGAACGCCATCGCCGCCGAAGCGGGCATCACCAAGCCCATTCTCTACCGCCACTTCGGCGACAAGGGCGGCCTGTACCGCGCGCTCGCCAAGCGCCATACCGACGCCCTGCTCGCCTCGCTGCGCGCGGCCCTGGACGCGCCGGCCGAGGACCGCCGGCACCGCGTGGAGGCCACCCTGGACACCTATCTGGCGGCGATCGAGGCGCGGCCCCAGGTGTACCGCTTCCTGATGCACCCGGCCGACCACGGCCAGCAGGAGCCCGAGCAGGGCTTCGACGTCGGCCACCACTCCGCCCCGCTGCTGCGCAGGCTCGGCGAGGAGCTCGCCACCGTGATCGCCGATCGGCTGGATCTGGGACCTGGCGGCGACGAGGTGGCCCGGGTCTGGGGCCACGGGATCGTCGGCATGATGCACGCGGCCGGTGACTGGTGGCTGCGCGACCGCCCGTGCGCACGCGCCCAGTTGGTGCACCATCTCACCGATCTGCTGTGGGGACGGCTGTCGCTGGCGGACGACCGGGTCGGCGCACCGGGCTTCTGAGCCCCGGCATCCGCCCGCACCCCGCTGCAATCCGGCCGGAGCTACGCCCCGGCGCCGGCCGACGCCGCCCAGGGCGCCCGGCGGACCGCCCGCAGCACCCTGCGCCGCCGCAGCCCGGAGAGCCGGTCGAGGAACAGTCCGCCGTCCAGGTGGTCGCACTCGTGCTGCAGACAGCGCGCGAAGAAGCCCGTGCCCTCGATCCGCACCGGTTCCCCGGTCATCGTCACGCCCTCGATCACCGCACGGTCGTAGCGCGGGGTGCCCGCCTCGATGCCCGGCAGCGACAGACAGCCCTCCGCCCCACGCACCGTCACCCCATCGGCCGCGGCCAGCCGGGGGTTGACGACATGTCCCAGATGGCGGTGGTCCTCGTCGTCCGGGCAGTCGAAGACGAAGACCCGCAGCCCCACACCGATCTGATTGGCGGCGAGCCCCACCCCGTGCGCCGCGTACATCGTGGCGTACATGTCCTCGATCAGCAGGGCGAGCTCGGCGTCGAACGCCGTGACCTCCGCGCACGGCGCGCGCAGCCCCGGATCGCCGAGGAACCGCATGGGCCGCACCGCCCCGCGGCTGCCCGGTATCACGCCATGTCGCATGGCAGCCAAGCCTACGGGGCCGGGGAAGTGTCCTGCGCGGGTGACGGAATTCGGGACAGCCGCCGGATCTCGATAGGCTGCTACCCGACCGTGGCCTCCCGGCTGGCGATGCGGCGCGGAGGGGGCGTACCACCGGCGCCTCGGGGGGCAGGTGCGGCGCCGGTATGCGAGGAGGATCGAGAGACGATGGCAGGCAACTCAGAGCCGCTGTCGCCACGTGCCAAGCTGGCCGTGACGGCGGGCAGGGCCGCGGCGGCGGTGTCGAAGGCCGCGGGCCGCGGCAGCGGATCGGTGATCGGCGGCAAGGTGGCCCTGCGCCTCGACCCCGATCTGCTCAGCAGGCTGGCACAGCACCTGGACGTGATCCTGGTGTCGGCGACCAACGGCAAGACCACGACCACCCGGCTCATCGCCGAGGCGCTGCGGGCGGCCGGTCCGGTCGTCTCCAACGCACTGGGCGCCAATATGCCGGCCGGCATCACCTCGGCCCTGGCCGGCGGCTCCGACGCCCGCTACGGCGTCATCGAGGTCGACGAGAAGTACCTCGCCGGTGTGGCGCGCGACACCGAGCCCAAGGCCATCGCGCTCCTCAACCTCTCCCGTGACCAGCTCGACCGCGCCGCCGAGACCCGGATGCTCGCCGAGAAGTGGCGCGAAGGCCTGACCGGCACCAAGGCGATCGTCATCGCCAACGCCGACGACCCGCTGATCGTCTGGGCCGCCTCCTCCAGCCCCAATGTGGTGTGGGTCGCCGCCGGGCAGGAGTGGAAGGACGACGCCTGGTCCTGCCCGTCCTGCGGCGGTGTGCTGCAGCGCCCGGGCGACGACTGGGTCTGCGCGGAGTGCGGCTTCCGCCGTCCGGTCCCCAGCTGGGCGCTGAACGGCGACTACGTCCTGGACCCGCACGGCGCGGCCTGGCCGATCCACCTCCAGCTCCCCGGCCGTGCCAACAAGGCCAACGCGGCCACCTCGGCCGCCGTCGCCGCCGCCTTCGGAGTGCCCCCGCAGGTCGCGCTGGAGCGGATGTACCAGGTCCAGGCCGTGGCCGGCCGGTATGACGTGGTCACCTTCCAGGAGCGCCAGATGCGGCTGCTGCTGGCGAAGAACCCGGCCGGCTGGCTGGAGACCTTCTCGCTGATCGACCCGCCGCCCACCCCGGTGATCCTCTCGGTCAACGCCCGCGGCGCCGACGGCACCGACACCTCCTGGCTGTGGGACGTGGACTACACCCGGCTCGCCGGGCACCCGATCTGCGTGATCGGCGACCGCAAGCTGGACCTCGCGGTGCGCCTGGAGGTCGCCGGGCTGGACTTCCGGGTCTGCGCGGACGTGGACGAGGCGGTGCGGATCTCGCCGCCCGGCCGCATCGAGACCATCGCCAACTACACCGCGTTCCAGGACCTGCGCCGCCGGGTCGGCAACTGACCCCCGTACGAGAGGCACGAAGATGCGTAGCATGAGCCAGAACGGCCTGCGTCTGGTGTGGGTCTACCCCGACCTGCTGAGCACGTACGGCGACCAGGGCAACGTCCTGGTGGTGGAGCGCCGGGCGCGGCAGCGCGGGCTGGAGGTCTCCCGGCTGGACGTCCGCTCCGACCAGCAGATCCCCACCTCCGGGGATGTCTATCTGATCGGCGGCGGCGAGGACCGCCCGCAGCGGCTCGCCGCCGAGCGGCTGATCCGGGACGGCGGGCTGAGCCGCGCGGTCGCCAACGGGGCGATCGTCTTCTCGGTGTGCGCCGGGTACCAGATCCTCGGCCATGAGTTCATCAACGACCTCGGGCAGCGCCAGCAGGGCCTCGGGCTGCTGGACGTGGTCAGCACCCGCGGCGAGGGCGCCCGGTGCGTGGGGGACGTGCTGGCCGACATCGACGAGCGGCTCGGGCTGCCCCCGCTGACCGGTTTCGAGAACCACCAGGGCGTCACCCACCTCGGCCCGACGGCCCGCCCCTTCGCCCGGGTCCGGTTCGGCAACGGCAACGGCACGGGCGACGGTTTCGAGGGCGCCTACAACGACACCGTTTTCGGGACGTACATGCACGGCCCGGTGATGGCCCGCAACCCGCATATCGCGGACCATCTGCTGAAGCTGGCCCTCGATGTGAACGCGCTGCCGCCGGTCAACGACCAGTGGTACGAGGCGCTGCGCAACGAGCGGATCGCGGCGGCGTCCCAGCCCGCCTGAGCCACGGCCCGCTCGCCCGAGCGCCACTCGGGCGTCACTCGCACGCCACTCGGGCGAAGGGTGCCCGCATGGCGGACATCCGACGGACGACCGCGCCCCCGCCGCCCGGCCGCTTGTAGGGTGGCGGGGTCCCGCCGGACGACGCGGTCCGGCCGTCGGCCCCCATCTCAGACAGAGGTATGCGTGCCATGCGCATTGGTGTGCTCACGTCCGGCGGCGACTGCCCCGGCCTGAACGCGGTCATCAGGTCAATCGTCCACCGCGCCACCGTCGACCACGGCGATGAGGTGATCGGCTTCCACGACGGCTGGAAGGGCCTGCTGGAGGCCGACTACCGCAAGCTCGACCTGGACGCCGTGGGCGGCATCCTGGCCCTCGGCGGCACCATCCTCGGCTCCACCCGGGTGCGCCCCGAGCATCTGCGGGACGGCGTGGAGCGGGCCAAGGGGCATGTGGCGGAGCTCGGCCTGGACGCGGTCATCCCCATCGGCGGGGAGGGCACGCTGAAGGCCGCCCGGCTGCTCTCGGACGCCGGGCTGCCGATCGTCGGCGTGCCCAAGACCATCGACAACGACATCGCCTCCACCGATGTGACCTTCGGCTTCGACACCGCGGTCGGCGTCGCCACCGAGGCCCTGGACCGGCTGAAGACCACCGCGGAGTCCCATCAGCGGGTGCTGATCGTCGAGGTCATGGGGCGGCACACCGGCTGGATCGCGCTGCACTCGGGCATGGCCGCGGGCGCCCACGCCATCGTCGTCCCGGAGCGACCGTTCGACATCGAGGAGCTCACCAAGACCGTCGGGGCGCGGTTCGAGGCGGGCAAGAAGTTCGCGATCGTGGTGGTGGCGGAGGGCGCCAAGCCGCGCGAGGGCACGATGGACTACGAGGCCGGCGGCAAGGACGTCTACGGCCATGAGCGCTTCGCGGGCATCGCCGGCCACCTCTCCGTCGAGCTGGAGCGGCGGCTCGGCAAGGAGGCGCGGGCGGTCATCCTGGGCCATGTGCAGCGCGGTGGCACCCCGACGGCGTACGACAGGGTGCTGGCCACCCGCTTCGGCTGGCACGCCGTCGAGGCGGCCCACCGCGGCGCCTTCGGCACGATCACGGCGCTGCGCGGCACGGACATCGACCTGGTGCCGCTCGCGGCGGCCGTGGAGCAGCTGAAGACGGTCCCCGCCGAGCGGTACGCCGAGGCCGAGTGCGTGCTGTGAGCTGACGGGTTCTACGCTGGTGCGGGCACATTTGGTGCGCACCGGGTAGAAGCAGGAAGGCCGGGGATAGTCGATGGATCACGGCGGGCACGGCATGACCATGGATCTGCCGCCGTTCACCCTCGCTCGCGGGTTGGAGTTCGGTGGCGATCCGTTCTTCCTGATCGGCTGTGTGCTGGCGCTCGGGCTGTACGGCTGGGGCGTCGCGCGGCTGTGGCGGCGCGGTGACGCCTGGCCGGTGGGGCGCCTGGTCTCGTTCGTGCTCGGGGTGCTGACCATCGCGGTCGCGATGTGCACCAAGCTGAACGACTACGGCATGGTCATGTTCAGCGTCCATATGGTGCAGCACATGATCATCAGCATGGTGTCGCCGATCCTGCTGCTGCTGGGCGCGCCGGTCACGCTGACCCTGCGGGCCCTCCCGGCGGCCGGGCGCGGCCGCAAGGGGCCCCGGGAGCTGCTGGTCGCGCTGTTGCACAGCCGCTATATGCGGATCATCAGCCACCCGGCGTTCACGATCCCGCTGTTCATCGCGAGCCTGTACGCGCTGTACTTCACCTCGCTCTTCGACTTCCTGATGGGGAGCAAGGCCGGGCATATCGCGATGATGGTCCACTTCCTCGCGGTGGGCCTGGTCTTCTTCTGGCCGATCATGGGCGTGGACCCGGGGCCGCACCGGCCCGGCTATGTGATGCGGATGCTGGAGCTGTTCGCGGGCATGCCGTTCCACGCGTTCTTCGGCATCGCGCTGATGATGGCGTCCGAGCCCATGGTCGGCGTGTACGAACACCCGCCCGCCTCGCTGGGCATCGACGCGCTGTCGGACCAGACCTGGGCGGGCGGGATCGCCTGGGCCTTCAGCGAGATCCCGTCGGTGATCGTCCTGGTGGCGCTGGTCTACCAGTGGTACAAGTCCGAGCAGCGCCAGGCGCGGCGCATCGACCGCACCGCGGACCGGGACGGCGACCAGGAGCTCGCGGCGTACAACGCCTATCTGGCCTCGCTCCAGTCCCGGAGCCGCTGAGGCCGGTCCCGGCAGCCTGCTAGGAGGGGTCCGCCGGGCCCTGCCGCCTTCGGCGGGCTGCTCCCCTCCCCGCCCCTTCCCGCAGCATCAATATGCGGCTCCGCCGCCTGGTGGGCCCCCGCCCCAGACCCCGGGTCCAGGGGCGAAGCCCCTGCCACTCGGCGGAGCCGCATATCGGGAAGGGGCGGGGAGGGGAAAGCATCAATATGCGGCTCCGCCGCGTAGCCCACCGACACACCGTAGCGGCGGGGCCCCGGACCGCGAGACCATGGACCCGGGCCCTGAGCGGCCCGGGTCCTGGCGAAGGGGCGTCAGGACCGCCGTGAGGAGGTCGGGGATGCCCGGATCCGCGAAGACGATGACGGTGGCCACGGTGGGGGGCCTGGTGCTGGTGACGGCCTACACCGTGGCCCTGGGGAGCAACGGCTGGCTGTGGTTCAGCTGGGTGGTGCTCGGACTGCTGACCGTGGGGGTCGTGGTGGCCCGGGGCTGAGCGGCGGGGCCGCCGCCATCCCTACGGAGCGGATCCCGAGGGCCTGCCCAGCAGCCACCGCCATAACGCCACCCACCACGGGACGCGCCCGGGGGCCGTCGCCTCGGGCCCCTCGGTGGCGGGCCGAAGCGCGGCGGGGGCCTCCTCCTCGGGCAGCCGGCGCGGCCGAGGGGCGAAGATGGTCGCGGAGGGGTCCTCCGCGCTCTCCGACTCGGGGCGGCGGGGCATGAACTCCACCGGCAGCGCGACGAGATGGCGGGAGATCCAGGACGAGAGCCAGGTCAGCTCGGACTCGTCGACGGCCAGCCGGAGGTCGGGCAGCCGCAGCAGCAGGGTGTCGATGGCGGTGTCCGTGATGGCGCGGCCGATGTCCTGCCCCGGGCATTCGTGGGGGCCGCCGCTGAAGGCGAGATGGGACCGGTTGCCGTACATCGGCGCGGCGATGTCGGGGCGGATGGCCGGGTCGACGTTTCCGGCGGCCAGCCCCAGCAGCAGCATGTCCCCGGCCTTGATCCGCTGACCGCCCAGCTCGGTGTCCCCGGTGGCCCAGCGGCCGGGGACGACCGTGAGCGGGGGCTCGTTCCACAGCACATGCTCGATGGCGTCCGGCAGGGTCATATGGCCGCCGGCCAGGGAGGCGCGGAAGCGCGGGTCGGTGAGGACCATGCGCAGCGTGTTGGCCATCAGATTGGTGGTGGTCTCGTTGCCGGTGAGCAGCACCAGCCGCAGATGCTGGACCACCTCCTCCTCGGTGAGGCCGGAGGGGTGGGCCAGCAGCGAGGACGCCAGATCCTCTCCGGGGTCGGCGCGCTTGCGGTCCACCAGGCCCTGGAGGGCGTCGGTGACATACGCGTCGCTGCGCAGGGCCGTCTCGGTGCCCTTCATCAGGTCCCGGGTGGCCTCGACCAGCCGCGGGCCGTACTCGTCGGGCATGCCCAGCAGTTGGGTGAGGACGAGCATGGGCAGCTGCTGGGCGAAGGCGGTGACCAGTTCGGCGCCCCCGTCGGCGCAGAAGTCGTTGACCAGCTGATGGGTGAAGCGGGTGACGTGGCGGCGGATGCCCCGGCGGTCGAGGCGCCCCATGGACTCGGTGAGCGCGGCCCGCAGCCGCTCGTGCTCGTCGCCGTCGGCGAAGGTGCACATGGGCTGCCATCCGACCACCGGCAGCAGGGGCGAGTCGGCGGTGATCCTCCCGTCCTTCCAGGCGTGCCAGTGGCGGGAGTCGCGGGAGAAGCGGGAGGGGGTGCGGGACACCTCCAGGTTCTCGCGGTAGCCCAGCAGCAGCCAGGCCGGTATGCCACCGTCGAGCACGATCGGGGCCACCGGGCCGTGCTCGGCGCGCAGCCGCTCGTACAGGCCCATCGGGTCCTTCTCGTTCTCGGGCCCGAGGAGGTCCACCAGGCCGGCGTCGGACGGCGCGGGGTGGACGGGGCACCGGGTGGGCGGCAGGTCGGCCGTCCCGGTGCCGGGGTCGTCGGGATGAGAGGTCACGGTGTCTCCGGGGTCACGGTGTGAAGGGATTGCAGATGGCGCACGAGGGTGAGGAGGGTGTCGCGGCTGGAGGCCCGGTCGCGGGCATCGCAGTCGATCATCGGTACGGAGTCGGGCAGGTCCATGGCGGCGCGCAGCTCCGCCATGGGGTGGACGGGGGCCTCGGGGAACACGTTGACCGCGACCACGAAGGGCACACCGCGCTCCTCGAGCCGCCCGACCGCGTCGAAGCTGACCTCCAGGCGGCGGGTGTCGATCAGGACCACGGCACCGAGAGCGCCCTCGAAGAGGCCGTTCCACAGGAACCAGAACCGCTCCTGGCCGGGGGTGCCGAACAGATAGAGCACCAGCCGCTCGTTGAGGCTGATCCGCCCGAAGTCCATCGCGACGGTGGTCTCGGTCTTGCGCTCGATCCCGGCGATGTCGTCGACGCCGACCCCGGCCTGGGTCATGGTCTCCTCGGTGGTCAGCGGGCGGATCTCGCTCACCGAGCCGACCATGGTCGTCTTGCCGACCCCGAACCCTCCGACGATCACCACTTTGACGGCGGCGGCCGCGGAGGCCGGGAGGGTGTCCTCGCTGCGCGGTCCGACGATCTCCTCGGATTCCTCAGAGTTTCTGTAGTCCATGCATCACCGCCTGCAGCAGTTCGGGGTCGGGCAGCACGGCTGCCGGGACCGGCGCCCTGGCCTCCACCCGGCCGTCCCCCAGCAGCTCCGCGAGGATCACGGTGACGGTGGAGACGGGCAGGACCAGATACGCGGAGATCTCCGCCACCGAAAGGGGAAACGGGCACATCCTCAGCACGGCGGCGGCCTCGGGGGCCATCCCCGGCTCCGGTTCGGCGCGCGCCACGATCAGGCTGACGAGTTCGACGGGCCGCTGCCGGGGTTCGTGCGGGGCGCGGCCCCGGCTGATGGTGTAGAGCCGCTCGGGGCCGCCCTCGTCCCACGGCTTGCCGGACTCGCTCATGTCACCCGTCCGTCGACGCGCGGCGGACTGCTGAGGTGTTCGCCGAGCCGCGCGACCAGGTCTCTCATGCACTGGCCCATCAGCCCGGCGTCGACGCTGTCCTCGGCGAGCACCGCCAGATACGAGCTGACGCCGGCCGCCATCAGATAGAAGAAGCCACCGTCGACCTCGATGACGACCAGCCGCATCCGCCCGTCCCCCTCGGGGAATTCGGTGGCGATCGCACCGGAGAGGCTCTGCAGCCCGGCGCAGGCGGCGGCCAGCCGGTCGGCGGTGTCCTTGTCCGTACCGACCTGGGCCATGCACAGGCCGTCCGAGGACAGCAGGACCACGTGGCGGGTCTGCGGAACGCTGGACGCCAGGTCCCGGAGCATCCAGTCCATGTTGAACCGCGGTTGCGTCACTTGCCTACTCATCCTTGTCCGACGGGAGCGGGGTGTTGGAGGTATCCGGGGTGCCGGGGGATTTCCGGGTGTCCGGCGCGGCCGTACCGGCGTCCGCCGCCGGGACCGGCTCGCCGTTGAGCCCCTTGGTGAAGGCGTCCAGCCAGATCCCCGGCTGCACGGGCGGCCCGGCCGGTTGGCGGGGCGCGGGGGGCGCCGCCGGGGGTCCGGAGTCGACCCTGATGGGCGGGGTGACCATGGGCATCCGGCGGCGGCGCTGCGGGAGTCCGGCGCCGTTCTGCCGGAAGCCGGGGCCGGGGCGGCCCTGTGCGATCGGACTGGTGCGGGTGGGCGACGGCAGGGGCGTGGCCCGCTTGATGGGCTTGGGCGGGGGCAGTTTGGCCGCGCGGGCGATCGCGCCGCCGGGCGCGGGGGTGGGGCAGATGATGTCCTGCGGTACGACCAGCACCGCGCGCACTCCGCCGTACGCCGAGGGCCGCAGCGAGACCTGGAACCGGTACTTCACGGCGAGCCGGCCGACCACGGCCAGACCGAGCCGCGGCGTCTCGCCCAGGTCGTTGAGGTCGAAGCCGGTCGCCGCCTGGACCAGCACCGCGTCGGTGCGTCTGCGCGCCTCCTCCGACAGGCCCACCCCGGCGTCCTCGATCTCGATCGCGACCCCGGACTGGACCTCGATCGCGGTCAGATGCACCCGGGTCTTGGGCGGCGAGTAGCGGGTGGCGTTGTCCAGCAGCTCGGCGAGGGCGTGGATGAGCGGCTCCACCGAGGGCCCGACGATGGCGACGTCCGCCACCGAGTGCAGATCCACCCGCTCGTACTCGAGGATGCGGGACATGGCGCCGCGGCACACATTGAACAGCGGCACCTCCTTCTGCCACTGACGGCCCGGGCGCTGACCGCCCAGGACCGCGATGGAGTCCGCCAGCCGACCGATGAGGGCGTTGCCGTGGTCGAGGTGGAGCAGGTCCTCGAAGACGTCCGGGTCGGCGCCGTGCTTGTCCTCCATCTCCCGCATGTCCTGGGCCTGTTGGTGGACGATGGCCTGCACCCGGCGGGCGATGTTGACGAAGGCCCGCTGGCCCGCGTCCCTGAGGTCCTCCTCGGCCCGCACGGTTTCCAGCACCGACCGCAGCAGAAGCTCGTGGGTGGCGTCGAAGTCCGGGTCGAGGCGGGGCGCGTGGTCGATGGCCCGCATCGCCTCGTCCACCATGGCGCCGCGCTGCAGCCGGGTCACCGCCACGGGCAGCAGCTCCCGGGCCAGCCGCCGGATCGCCGTCTCCTGGTCCACCAGGCGCTGCCGCAACTCGGTCTCCTGGGCCGTGAGCCGGGTGCGCAGTGTGGTGATCAGCCGGCCGCGGCGCATCGCCTCGGCCGCCGCCAGGGCCACCGCGAGCGTCGCCGCCACCCCGCACCAGGCGACCGTGGCCCGCGCGCCGGACGGGACCACGAGGACGGCCAGCGCCGCGCAGAACGCCATCGCGGCGGGAGGGATGACCCATACGAGCGTGGAGGCGGGCCGTCGGCCTCCGGATGAGGTGCCGGCGAAAACCATGGACATCCTTAAAAACAGCGAAGAGAAAATGCGTGCGAAATGCGGGCGGTGAGCCAGCCCGTCATGGGCCCTGGAGCTTAGCGGTTTCACCGACGCGCGAATCGAATATGCCTTTTTCTTCGAAATGCATCACGGTGAATTCATAGAGCGCGAAAAAGCGATCATCTTGTACTCATCGTTTGATCGTGAATGATCGCGCCAGGGGCGAATCTGCTCGTGGCGAAGGAGTCTGGGCAGCGTGGCGGCCGGCCCCGTAGCGTCCCGGCATGACCACTGGCAGCGCATGTGTGATCGGGGCGACGGGGCAGATCGGCCGGGCGGCGGTGCGCGCGCTCGCCGCCGAAGGATGGCGGGTGCGGGCCGCCTCGCGCGGCGGCGGCCGCGACGAGAGCTGGCCCGCGTCCGTGGTGAGCGTGGCCGTCGACCGGGACGACGACGCCGCGGTGGCCGCGCTGATCGGGGACGGCTGCGATGTGGTGCTGGACTGCGTCGCCTACGGGCAGGCGCACGCACGGCAGTTGCTGGGGCTCGCGGACCGGATCGGATCGGCGGTGGTGATGTCCACCGGGGCGGTGTACGAGGACGACCAGGGCCGGGGCTTCGGGACCCAGGACCGGCCGGACGGCGCCCCGCGCTATCCCGTGCCGCTCCCCGAGTCCCAGCGGACCGTCCCGCCGGGCGACGGCTATGGCAGCCGGAAGGTCGCCCTGGAGCGGGAGCTGCTGGCCGCCGGGGACCGGCTGCCGACGACCCTGCTGCGCGCGGGGGCGATCCACGGCCCGCACTGCCGTACGCCCCGTGAGCTGTACTTCGTCAAACGGGCGCTGGACGGGCGGCCGGTGCGGATCCTGGCGTACGGCGGCCGCAGCCGGTTCCATCCGGTGCATGTCGACAACATCGCGGAGCTGGTGCGGCTGGCCGCCCACCGGCCCGGTTCACGGGTGCTCAACGCGGGCGATCCGCAGGCCCCGACGGTCGCCGACATCGCCACCGCCGTGGACGCGGTGCTGGGGGGGGTGCGCGGCGAGCTGGTGCTGATCGACGGAGAGCCGCCGCATCCGCATATCGGCAGCACCCCCTGGAGCCTGGCTCACCCGCTCGTCTACGACATGTCCGCCGCCGAACGGGAGTTGGGCTACCGCCCGGTGACCGACTACCTGGAATCGCTGCCGACGACCGTCGCCTGGCTCGCGGACCGGCTGGCGGCCACCCCGGACTGGCGCACCGCCTTCCCCGACATGGCGGCCGCGTACGACCCGATGGCCGATCTGTTCGACTACGCGGCCGAGGACGCGTGGCTGCGAAGTGGCGGGCACGCGTCCTGATCACTTCGGGGAAAACGGCGCCGGGCCCGTGCGGGGAACGCACGGGCCCGGCCCTTCACCACATACCGCCGTTCGTCGACTACTTGACGAGGGCGGCGGCCTCCTTGGCGGCCTTCACGTCCTTCGCGGACGCGCCCGACTTCGCGGGCACCGGCGTGGCGTGCGGAGCGCAGGTCACGTCCTTGGCGTCCACCGTGCCCTTGAGCAGGTAGGTGTCCACCCGGTCGTTGACACACGGGTTGACCAGACCGGTGACCCCGTGCGAACCGGCGTCCTTCTCGGTGACCAGACGCGAACCCTTCAGCCGCTTGTGCAGCTCCACCGCGCCCTCGTACGGGGTCGCGGCGTCCCGGGTGCTCTGCACGATCAGCGTCTTGGGCAACCCCTTGGCGGCGCCCACCTCCAGCGGGGTGTGCTGCTTGGCACCCCAGGTGGCGCACGGCAGGTTCATCCAGGCGTTGGACCAGGTCAGGAAGGGGTAGTCGCGGTGGAGCCGGGTGTTGTCCCGGTCCCACTTCGCCCAGCTGGTCGGCCACTTGGTGTCGGCGCACTCGACGGCGGTGTAGACGGCGTTGCCGTTCTCCGAGGCGATGTTGCCCGCGGTGTCGGACATGTCCGGGCCCGCGGCCTCGACCAGCGCCTTCTCATCGCCGGCGAGGTAGTCGCTCCACACCTGGGCGACGGTGGCCCACGACGAGTCGTAGTACGGAGCGCTCTGGAAGAGCCCGAGCAGCTCGGCCGGGCCCACGACCCCGCCGATGGGGCTCTTCTTGGCGGCCGCGCGCAGTGTCTCCCACTGCTTCTGGACCTTCGCGGGCGTGTCGCCGATGTGATAGGCGGCGTCGTTCTTGGCGACCCACGCCTTCCAGTCGTTCCAGCGCATCTCGAAGGCAACGTCCTGGTCCAGGTTGGCCTGGTACCAGATCTTCTCCCGCGAGGGATTGACCACGCTGTCCACGATCAGCCGGCGCACATGAGTCGGGAAGAGCGTCGCGTAGACGCCGCCGATGTACGTTCCGTAGGACACGCCCAGGTAGTTGAGCTTCTTGTCACCGAGCGCGGCCCGGATGACGTCGATGTCACGGGCGGTGTTGGGCGTCGTCATGTGCGGCAGCATCCAGCCGCTGCGCTCCTTGCAGCCCTCGGCGTACTCCCGGGCCAGCTTGCGCTGGACGCGCTTGTCCGCCTCACTGTCGGGCACCGGGTCCAGCTTCGGGGCCTTGACGTACTCCTGCGGGTCCACGCAGGAGATGGCCGTGGAGTGGCCCACCCCGCGCGGGTCGAAGCCGACGAAGTCGTACGCCTTCGAAGTCTTCGTCCACAGCGGGTTCTTGGTGGTGACCCGGGTCGGGAAGCGAAGCCCGGAGCCGCCGGGGCCGCCCGGGTTGTAGATCAGCGAACCCTGCCGCTCGGAGGCGGTGCCGGTGTTGCCGATCCGGTCCACCGCGAGCTTGATGGTGCGGCCGTTCGGCTTGGCGTAGTCGAGCGGCACGGTGACATAGCCGCACTGGATGGGCTTGGCCAGCCCCCAGTCGGCCGGGCAGTCCGTCCAGTCGATGCCCTTCTTCGCGGCCTTGGCCGCGGCCACCGCCACGCCACGCGCCTCGGCGGCCCCACCGGGCGTCCGCTCCGAGGCCCCAGCCGTGGGGGCGGCCAGCGCACCGGTTATCAGCGCCCCGGTGATCACACCACCGGCCACGCCGAAGAGTGCTGTGCGTCTCACGTAGTAATCCCCCTGCTTTGTTGCGCCGCCTGGAGCGGCGATGATCACAGAGTGTCAGGCAGGATTCTTCTGTCTTGCTTACCGCCGAGTACAGGGCAAACCGCCGTTTCTTTATCAAGACGTGAACATCAGCCCACGGCCGCGGCCGCCTCATCGAGGGCGCGACGGAGGCGGATCGCGTCCGGGGCCACGGCGGTAGCCAGGGCGGCGGGGCCGGTCAGCGGCGTGAGGACGGCGGTCCCGGTGAGGGCGCGGGGGGCTAGCGGGCCGGTGGCGTAGGACGGGTCGACGACAAGGAGCTGGCCCACCGCGCGGTGGCCGCCGAGTACCGCGCCGCCGTCCCAGCCCAGGGCGCCGGGGCCGTAGGAGAGTTCCTGGTCGAGGAGGGGCCGCCCGGCACGGTGGACGGTGAGGCGGGCGGTCAGATGGCCCGGGGATTCGCCGGTACGGCCCAGGATCTGCTCCTCGCGGAGCACCAGGCGGGCGGTGGGGGCGAGTTCGACACGGGTGGTCATGTGCAGATCGCTGCCCTCGGCGGAGATCAGGGGCTCGGGCAGCCAGTGCAGGGTCGCGCCGTCGGCGACGGTCAGCCGGATCTCGTAGTGGGCGGACCGGCCCGTCCGCCCGGGCAGGGCGATGGTGGCCGCGGCGGAGCCGATGCGCAGCCGGGCGCCCGGCCCGGCCGTCGCCTCCAGAGCGATCCGGTCGCCGCCGAGGGGCGCGCTCATGGCACCGACCACGGTGACGCGCGCCTCCCCGCCCACGGCCCGGGTACGGCGCAGCGCCAGCGGGCCGTCCCCGGCGAGCACGGGGAGCGCGGTGCCGCCACGCCCATCCGCCTCGGCGAGGATGCGGGCGGTGGCCTGTACGGCGGTGGCTGGGGTGCGTGGGGTACGGGGGGTGGCCGGTGTAGCGGGGGTGCCCTCCGTGCCGAGGGTGCCCGGTGTACCGGACGTGCCCGGCGTGCGGGTGCCCGGTGTCCCGGGGATGCCCGGTGTACCTGCGGCGCCCGACGTACCGGGAGCGGCCTTCGTACCGGAGGCGCCCTTCGTATCTGAGGAGCCCGACCTACCGGGGAGGGCCTTCGTGCCGGAGGTGCCCGGCGTACTGGGGGCGCCCGACGTACCGGAGGCGCCCTTCATATCTGAGGAGCCCGACCTACCGGGGAGGGCCTTCGTGCCGGAGGTGCCCGGGGCGCGCCCGTTGTCCGGGGCTTCCCGCGCCGAGCCGCGCCCGGACGTCCGTTGCGTGGGGTGCGGCCGTGCGCCGCCCGATGCGGCCGGGCCACCCGCCCACGGCGGCTCCGCGCGGGCCGCGGCGTCCGGGGCGGGCGTCATGCCGCCGCCGTCCACGCGGCCAGGCGTGCGTGGACCCAATCGGCGACGGGACGGACGCCGTCCTCGGCGACCAGGGAGGTGAAGGCGACGGGGAGTTCACCGCGCTGGGCCTTGGCGTCGCGGGCCATGCGCTCCAGGTCGGAGCCGACGTACGGGGCGAGGTCGGTCTTGTTGACGACGAGGAGATCGGCGGTGGTCACGCCGGGGCCGCCCTTACGGGGGATGTCGTCGCCGCCCGCGACGTCGATGACGAACACCTGCGCGTCGACCAGGCCCTTGGAGAAGGTCGCGGTGAGGTTGTCACCGCCGGACTCGACGAGGATCAGATCGAGCGGGCCCACGGCCTCCTCGAGTTCCTCGACCGCCTCCAGGTTGGCGGAGATGTCGTCGCGGATGGCGGTGTGCGGGCAGGCGCCGGTCTCCACGGCGGTGATGCGCTCGGCGGGCAGTACGGCGTTGCGCAGCAGGAACTCGGCGTCCTCACGGGTGTAGATGTCATTGGTGACGACGGCGATGGAGAGCTGGTCGCGCAGCTCCCGGCACAGCGCGGCGACGGTCGCGGTCTTGCCCGAGCCCACCGGCCCGCCGAGGCCGATACGCAGCGCCCGGCGAGTGCCGTCGGGGCGGTGGGGGTCGGCCGCGCCGTAGGTGTGGCGCGGAGGGTAGGTGTCCGCGTGGTCGAGATGCATGACGGCTCCGGTGTTGCAACGGGGTGCGGGGGGATACGGGTCGCTGCCTCGGTCATGAGGCGAAGAGACGTACGGACCAGGTGGCGTGCTGTTCGGCGGCGATGTCGAGCAGGGGTGCGGAGGCGGCGGGCAGCGCGCCCGGGCCCTCGTCGAGGGCGCGCCGCGCCGCCTCGGCGGCCCGCGCCACGACGTGGTCGAGTTCGGGGGCGAGGCGGGCGAGGACGGCGGTGGCGTCGAAGGGGTCCAGGCTCAGCAGCCGTACGGCGGCGGTCGCGGGCCCGCTCACCGCCTCGTACCCGGCGGCGTACGCGGCGTCCGACGGCCCGAGTCCGGCGGCGCGCGCGGTGAGTCCGAGCACCACGGGCTGATGCGCCCCGCGCGGCCGGGCGGCGGCGAGGGCGTCCAGCTCGGGCGACGGCCAGGTGGCGCGGGCGGCGCGCATCAGCTGGCGGCCGAGCCGCCGGGCGGTGGTCCGCAGCACGGGGACGGGGGTACGGGCGTCCGCCGCCTCGTCCAGCGCGAGCGGGTCGAGCCCAGCGGCGGCAGCGGCGGCGAGCCCGGCCGCGGTGAGCCCGGCGGTGTGCAGCCGACCCCGGCAGAACGCCTCCAGGGAGGCCGCATCGCGGATCCGGCCCCCCGCGACGGCGGCCTCGGCCCCGCCGGAGTGAGCATGGCCCCCGGCCGGGAACCGCCCGTCGGCGAGAATCAGCAACGCGGCGACCCCACCCTGGGCCTCGCCCCGGACCTCACCCGGCACATCACCCCGAGCCCCACCCTGGGCCTCGCCCTGAACCCCACCGGGCGCATCACCACGGACCCCGCCGGGGGTGTCGCCCCGGGCCTGACCGCGGGGTTCGCACTGAACCCCACCATGGGCTTCGCCCCAGCCCCCGCCGCGGGCCGCACCCCCGCCCCCAGACCCCCCTTGCGCGGCCCGTGGCCCCGCCCCCGTCGCTCGCCCGACAGGCATGCCTTCCGCCACTTGGCGGGCTGGGTGCGGCCCGTCCGGGCGCGGGTTGCCGGGGGTCCAGGGGGCGACGTCCCCTGGTTGCGGGAAGGGGCGGGGCTGGGGAAAGTCCGCTGACGGACCACCCGTGACCGAACCGCGGCCGTCCCCTGGAGTGGGCGGCGGGGTCTCGTTCATGGTCATGACGGGCCCCGTCAGAAGAGGAAGTACCGCTGGGCCATGGGGAGTTCCGCCGCCGGAGCCGGTTCCACGGGCTCGCCGTCGATCGTCACCGTGAACGTGTCGGGGTCGACCTCGACCCGCGGCAGGGCGTCGTTCTCCCGCATGTCCGCCTTGGTGACCCCTCGGGTCGAGCGGATCGGGGCGAACCGCTTACCGAGCGCCAGGCGGTCCACCAGCCCGTCGTCCAGCGCCGCCTGGGTCACGAAGTTGACCGAGCCCGTGGCCGCCGCGCGGCCGAGCGCGCCGAACATCGGGCGGGGCAGGACCGGCTGCGGGGTCGGGATGGAGGCATTGGCGTCGCCCATCTGCGCGTAGGCGATCTGTCCGCCCTTGATCACCAGTTGCGGTTTGACGCCGAAGAACGCGGGGTCCCACAACACGAGATCGGCAAGCTTCCCGGTCTCGATGGAGCCGATCTCCCCGTCGAGGCCTTGGGCCACCGCCGGGTTGATGGTGTATTTGGCGACATAGCGACGTGCCCGGTGGTTGTCGGCGCGGCCGTCGCCGGGGAGGGCGCCGCGCCGCCGCTTCATCACATGCGCGGTCTGCCAGGTGCGCAGCACGACCTCGCCGATCCGTCCCATGGCCTGGGAGTCGGAGGAGATGATCGAGATCGCGCCGAGATCGTGCAGCACGTCCTCGGCGGCGATGGTGCTGGGCCGGATGCGGGACTCGGCGAAGGCGAGGTCCTCGGGGACGGCCGGGTTGAGGTGGTGGCAGACCATCAGCATGTCGAGGTGTTCCTCGACGGTGTTGACGGTGTGCGGGCGAGTCGGATTGGTGGAGCTGGGCAGCACATGCGGCTGGGAGACCACGGTGATGATGTCGGGTGCGTGCCCGCCGCCCGCGCCCTCGGTGTGATAGGCGTGGACGGAGCGCCCGGCGATGGCGGCGAGGGTGTCGCCGACGAAGCCCGCCTCGTTGAGGGTGTCGGTGTGGATGGCGAGCTGGGCGCCGCTCTCCTCGCAGACGCCGAGGCAGGCGTCGATGGCGGCGGGGGTCGCCCCCCAGTCCTCGTGGATCTTGAATCCGAGGGCTCCGCCGCGCAGTTGGGACCACATCGCCTCGCGCGAGACGGTGTTGCCCTTGCCGAGCAGTCCGATGTTGACCGGATATCCCTCCAGCGCCTCGAACATCCGGGCGAGATGCCAGGGGCCGGGAGTGATGGTGGTCGCCTTGGTGCCCTCGGCGGGGCCGGTGCCGCCGCCGACGAGGGTGGTGATCCCGGAGCAGAGCGCCTGGTCGACGAGGGTCGGGGAGATGAAGTGGACATGGGCGTCGATGGCGCCCGCGGTGAGGATCTTGCCGTTGCCCGCGATGACCTCGGTCTCGGGCCCGATGACGAGGTCGGGGTGGACGCCGTCCATGGTGTCGGGGTTACCGGCCTTGCCGATGCCGGTGATACGGCCGTCCCGCAGGCCGATATCCGCCTTGACGACGCCCCAGTGGTCGAGCACGACCGCGCCGGTGATCACGGTGTCGGGGGTGCCCTCTGCGCGGGTGGCGCGGGACTGGCCCATGGATTCGCGGATCACCTTGCCGCCGCCGAAGACCGCCTCGTCCCCGGCCCGGCCGGGACCGCCGCCGCGGTCCTCCTCGATCTCGATGAACAGGTCGGTGTCGGCGAGCCGGATACGGTCCCCGGTGGTGGGGCCGAAGAGATCGGCGTACGCCGCGCGGTGGAGCTCAGCCATCGAGCCGTCCTCCCGTCTCCCCGCGCAGCCCCGGCACGATCCGCTCCCCCGCGATCGGGATCAGGGCGACCTCGACGGGGATGCCCGGTTCGAAGCGCACGGCGGTGCCCGCGGCGATGTTCAGCCGCTTGCCGCGGGCGGCGGCGCGGTCGAAGTCGAGGCCGGGGTTGGCCTCGGCGAAGTGGTAGTGGGAGCCGACCTGGACGGGCCGGTCGGCGGCGTTGAGCACGGTGAGACGGGTGACGGGCCGTCCCTCGTTGAGGGTCACCGGCTCATCGGCGTGGAGGATCTCTCCGGGGATCACGGCTACGCCCCTCCCGTCAGGCGATCGGCTGATGGACGGTGACCAGCTTGGTGCCGTCGGGGAAGGTGGCCTCGACCTGGACGTCGTGGAGCATCTCGGGGACGCCTTCCATGACCTCGTCGCGGGTGAGCACCTGGCGGCCGGAGGCCATCAGCTCGGCGACGCCGCGGCCGTCCCGGGCCCCCTCCAGGATGTGGGCGGTGATCAGCGCCGTCGCCTCCGGGTGGTTGAGGAGTACGCCCCGGGCCCGTCGCTTCTCGGCCACGTCGGCGGCCACATGGATGAGCAGACGTTCCTGCTCATGTGGGGTCAATTGCATGCTTCCCACCTCATCCTCGTCCTACCCGGCGGAAACCACCCGCTCAGCACGGTCCGGGGCGGCTCGCACCCGGCCTGGGCAGGCTAGTTCCGTGGCGTTTCGTCAGCGTTAACTGATCAGCCCCCATCGCTGCTGGTCAAGCCGGTCGGGCGGGTCTCGGACACGCTCCGGCCCGACACCCGATTTCCGCTCGGCGGACCCCTGTGTCCGCCTATCGCACTTGACGGCCCCGCCGCGGACCCCCGATTCTCATCACCGCACCACCATGATTCACCTGCTCCGCTCCAACCCCCCACATCACAACGGAGCCCAACTGTGAAGCGAATAGTGTCATTTCGTCGCGGAACCCTCGCGGCGGCAACCGGTGCCGCGCTCACCGCGGCCCTGCTGACCGGCGCCTCCGGCGCCGAGGCCACCATCAACAACCAGGCCGCGGCCCCCGACGTGGACGTCGCGGCGGTCAAGGCCGACCTGGGCGAACTGCAGTCCATCGCGGACGCCAACGGCGGCAACCGCGCCCATGGCCAGCCCGGTTACCAGAAGTCCGTGGACTTCATCAAGGGCAAGCTGGACGAGGCCGGATTCACCACCTCCGTCCAGGAGTTCACCTCCGGCGGCAAGAAGGGCTACAACCTCATCGCCGACTGGAAGGGTGGCGACGAGGGCAAGGTGGTGATGGCCGGATCCCATCTCGACTCGGTCGAGGCCGGCCCCGGCATCAACGACAACGGTTCCGGCTCGGCCGCGATCCTCGAGGTCGCGCTCGCCGTGGCCAAGGCCGACCTCCAGCCCACCAAGCACCTGCGGTTCGCCTGGTGGGGCGATGAGGAGGACGGCATGGTCGGCTCGACGCACTACGTCGACAGCCTGGCGGACGACGACAAGTCGAAGATCGACTCCTACCTCAACTTCGACATGCTCGGCTCCCCCAACCCGGGCTACTTCGTCTATGACGACGACCCCGAGCTGGAGAAGGTCTTCACCGACTGGTACGCCGCGAAGGACATCTCCACCGACCCGGAGACCGAGGGCGACGGCCGCTCGGACCACGCCCCGTTCAAGGACGCGGGGGTGCGGGTCGGCGGTCTGTTCACCGGCGCCGAGGCCACCATGAGCCAGGAGCAGGCCGACAAGTGGGGCGGTAAGGCGGGCGAGGCGTTCGACCCGTGCTACCACTCCGCCTGCGACAAGACGTCGAACATCGACGACAAGGCCCTGGACCTGAACACCGACGCCATCGCCAACGCGATCTGGACGCTCAGCTCCTGACCAGCGTCCCCGCACCCGACCGGCGCTGAGCCGGTCCTGTCCTGTCCGTCACTCTTCGCGGCCCGGACGCCGATCCCCGGCGTCCGGGCCGTTGTGTTCCGCCGCGATGCCGAAGCGCCGCCGTTCGCCCGGAGCGGACGAGGTGGGGCGCATCGATGACACGGTGCTGATCACCTGCTCCTCCGCGCCCTCCTCCGCGCCCGCTTCGATCTCCTCCAGCCGCTGCAGGTCAGCGGCGGAGACCAGGGCGACAAGCGGCTTCCCGTGGCGCGTGACGACCACCCTCTCGCCGCCGTACACCACGCGGTTGATCAGCTCCGCGAGCTCTGCACGGGCTTGCGTCACCGGAATCTCGTAAGCCATGCTCCCATCATATCGGGATGTACATCCTGTACATTTTTTACGGAGCCAAGCCCACGACGCCCGACGACGCCGAGAGGTGACGCGATGGAACGATCGACCGCGCGCTATGTCCTGCCCGAATTCACCGAGCGCACCAGCTCGGGGACGCACACCCTGGACCCGTACTCCAAGCTGCTCTCCGAGCGCATCGTCTTCCTCGGCACGCCCATCGACGACACCGCCGCCAACGATGTGATCGCGCAGCTGATCCATCTCGAGCACGCCGCGCCCGACCAGGACATCTCGCTCTACATCAACTCGCCCGGCGGCGCGTTCGGGGCCATGACGGCGGTCTACGACACCCTGCACTTCATCTCCTGCGACATCGAGACGATCTGCCTGGGGCAAGCCGCCTCGGCGGCAGCCGTGCTGCTGGCCGCCGGCACCCCGGGCAAGCGGCTGGCCCTGCCGGGCGCGCGGATCCTCATCCACCAGGCCGCGTTCGCCGAGCCGGTCGAGGGCACCACCTCCGATCTCGAGATCCAGGCCAATGAGCTGCGGCGCACCCAGGAGATGCTCGAGGAGATGCTGGTGCGGCACACCGGCCAGAGCGCCGAGCGGATCCGGGCCGATATCGACCGCGACAAGATCTTCGACGCCGAGGGCGCGGTGGCGTACGGGCTGGTGGACCAGGTCACCCAGAGCCGTAAGCGGCCGGGCACGCCGCTGCGGGCGAGGTGAGCGCGGTGCTGCCACCGGAGCTGCCCCCGCTGCCCGCGCTCACCCGCGCGGAGGGGAGCGTCGTGGACGGCTATCTGGACGTGGTCGATCTGCTGGGCCGGATCAACCCGGCGCGCGGCAGCGACACCTACGGCGGTCTGCGGGCCGCCCAGGCCCTGGTGGGGAAGGCCACCGCGCTGCGGGACGCGCTGGCGCTGATGCATGAGCGCGGGGAGAGCGAGCTGCACACCGCGACCCTGGCCCGGGCGCTGCGGGTGCTCGACGGGGAGCGGCGCGCGGAGCGGGTCACGCTGCCACCGGCGCTGCGCGCCTGAGACGCGCCCGTCGGGGGGAGGAGCGTCGCCCGAACGGCGGAGCGGGATTCCGGCGGCCCGGGCGGAGCCGGCTTGCGGCCCGCGGACGCCCGGGTCCGTGTCCCCATCCGCCCCACCACGCCTCGGCACCGCCGTTCGCGCAGGTCACGGACGTGGGGCGAGACGGCAGGCGCCACCCGAACGGCCCCGCCGTGACCACCGTCACACCGCGCCCTCTCGAGTCGGAACCGGCGGCGCCGCTGCGTGACCATCCCAGGGGACGACAGGACTCCGCCACCACACCGGGGCGGGGTCGGCTCACGAAGGGTGGCGCGTGATGTCTGCGCACATACGTATCCCCAGGATGTTCTCGCGAGCGAGCGCCGTCTCGGCCCTTACCGTCGCCGCTGTGGGGGGCACCGTGGCGACGCCGGGCTGTCCACCGGAGGCCGAGGCCGCGACCGTCGCGGCCAAGGCGCTGCGGATCGCGGCGTCGAAGAAGGGCGCGCCGTACAAGTACGGCGCGCAGGGGCCCAAGCGCTTCGACTGCTCCGGGCTGACGCAGTACGCCTACAAGCGGGCCGGGAAGCGGCTGCCGCGCACCGCGGCCGCGCAGTACAACCGGACCCGCCACATCAAGGCCGGTTCCCGCAAGGGCGGGGACCTGGTGTTCTTCCACTCCGGGAGCGGGGTCTACCACGTCGGTGTGTACGCGGGCGGCGGCCGGATCTGGCACGCCCCCAAGACCGGCACGGTGGTGCGGCTGGAGCGGATCTGGACCAAGAAGGTCTGGTACGGACATGTGCGCTGACCCGCCGTAGGTGTCAGTGACCGTGGGTAGGTTGACGGGGCCGGGCCACACCGCTGTGGACCGGCCCCGTCGACCACCGGAGGCATCGCATGGCGTATCTCAACCCGGTCCGGCACATCACCTTCGACGCCCGTGATCCCTACGCCCTCGCGCGGTTCTGGTCCCGGCTGACCGGCTACCCCCTGGAGGACTCCGAGCCGGACGACGACGAGGTGCTGATCAGCTCGGGGCAACCCGGGGTGCCGGGGCTGCTCTTCATCCGGGTCCCGGACTCCAAGACCGTCAAGAACCGCGTACACCTCGACATCCAGCCCCCGTCGGGCACGCGGGACGCCGAGGTGGAGCGGCTGGTCGGGCTCGGCGCGTCCGTGGTGGACGACCGGCGCACGGACGACGGCCTGGGGTGGGTGGTGATGGCCGACATCGAGGGCAATGAGTTCTGTGTGGAGCGCAGCGCCGCCGAGCGCGGCCTGGAGCCGGTATGAGCGAGCCCTTCCACAGCGAGCCTTTCCACGGCGAGCCCTTCCAGGCCGACCGGACCTACGACCAGGTGTACCTCCTCTTCGTCGACACCTCCGGGTATTCGACGATCGTCCGCTCGAACCCCAGGGACCGCGCCGCGCACGCCTTCGATCTGCTGCGCGAGCGGATGCGCGCCCGGATCGGGCAGCTCTCGGCGCAGCGGCGCTGTGCCCGCAGCGACTTGTGGAGCTGGCGCGGCGACGGGGGCTTCTTCGCGGTTCACGACGACAGCGAGAGCGTGGCCCGCGATGTCGCGCTGGAGGCGGCCCGCACCTTTCTCACCCTGGATCTGCGCCATCTGCGCGACGAGTTCGCCCAGGCGGGGGTGGACGGGGAGCTGCATGTGCGGATGGCGTTGCACAAGGGGGCGATACGGCACACCGGCGAGGGCCGGACCGGCACCATCCACTCCCCCGACATCAACCTGGCCGCCCATCTGGAGAAGGCGACTCCGGCGGACTGCCTGGCGGTCTCGGAGGATGTGTACCGCACCGCGGGGCCGTACGCGGAGCTGTTCGCCCATGTGGGAAGCCATGAGGGCAAGGACGTCTATCTGATGGCGGGCGACGGCGGTCCGGGCGGGGCGGCCAAGGCGTGGCTGGCGGGCCGGGGACTTTCGGACGGCTCCCCGGTGCACGCGTATCCGGAGCGGCCGAGCCCCCAGGAGAAGGCGCGGCTGCTGGACGCGGCGGGCGAGGAGGTCCTCGACATGGGGACGGCGCTGCGCACCTCCTCGAGCCGGCTGGTCACCACCGAGCGTCCGGCCCGCTTTCGCGACGCGATCCTCGGGCTGCTGCGCCGGGGCGGCACCTACCGCTGCTATCTGCTGGACCCGTCCTCGGACGCGGCGGCCACGCTCTCCCGCCAGTACCAGGAGGACATGACGCGGAAGATCAAGGATTCGCTGGAGCGGTTCGGCCGTTTCAAGGAGCGCTACGGAGCGGAGGCGGAGGGCTTGCGCGTCTATCAGACCGACGAGTTCCCCGGCTTCTCGGCGCTCACCGTCGATATGCACCGGCCGAGCGGGCTGATCCTGTACTCCTCGTACCTGATGGGCACGAGCCGGTACGGGGTGATCGAGCGCGGCGACATGCCGCACTATCTGATCGGCCCGGCCGCCGGGCGGGTCTTCACCCGGATCCGTCAGCTGGCCGAGGCGCGGGCCTCGGAGGGGCAGGCCCAGCGCGTGCTGTGAGCGGGTTCAGCGGACCGGCACGGTCCACGGCAGGGCGATCCAGACGGTCTTGCCGCCGTCCGCGGTCGGGGTGACGAACACCTCGCCGCCCGACTCCGCGGCCAGACAGCGCACAATGACCATGCCGCGCCCGCTGTCCTGCTGGGTGGCCAGCGGCAGCCATCTGGGCCATTGGGGGTGGCTGTCGGTGACCCCGATCTCGAGCCGCTGCTCGCGGTCGAGCCGTAGGTCCACGGTGAAGGTGGGCGACTGGCCCACGGTGTGCTCCACGGCGTTGGTGGCGAGCTCGGAGACGATCAGCCGCACGGTGTCGGCGGCCACCCCTGCCTGCCCGAGCCCCCATTCGGCGAGCACGTCCGTGACATAGGCGCGTGCCGCGGGAACCGACGCCGGTGCGCTCGGCAGAGTGACGGATGCTTCCTGATGGTCTGCCATGACGGCCTGTCCCTTTCCCGCCGGGGCGCGCCTGCGGACGCGTTGGAAGGTGGAGCTGCGAAGCCGGTGAAATCGTGGGCTGCCCTGACGGCTCTACGTCAGACTGCCACCGATGCCCGCTGCGACGGGGGCGATCCACCGAGTTATGCATATATCTGTCGCCCAAAGCGGTGAACTCTGCTACGGAAAACCGGATTTGGAAGGCACACTGGGCCACTGGTGCGACACGCGCTGTGGGTGACGCGCCGGCAAGGGGAAAGGCGGGAGGGAGAACTCATGCGGTACGGTCCGGCGGTGCGCCGTCGCAAGCTCGGCGCGGAACTCCGCCGCCAGCGTGATCTGGCCGGACTCACCAGCGGTGAGGTCGCCCTCCGGCTGGGCTGGCATCAGTCGAAGGTGAGCCGGATCGAGACCGGCCGGAGCGGGGCCAAGCCCTCGGATGTGGCGCGGCTGCTGGAGGTCTACAAGGTCGCCGACCCGGAGCTGCGCGCCCTGCTGGAGGCGCTGTGCGGTGGGGGCGCCTCGGATCCGGAGGGGTCACGGCGCGGCTGGTGGTACGCGTACCGCGATCTACTGCCGCCCGCCTACCGGGACTTCATCAGCCTGGAGGCGGAGGCGTCGGACGCGTACACCCTGGAGACCACGGTGGTGCCGGGCCTGCTGCAGACCCCGGACTACGCACGGGCGGTGACCCTCGCGGCGCTCCCGGATCTGCCGCGGCCCCAGGTGGACTCGCTGGTGGAGGTGCGGATCGCGCGTCAGTCGGTGCTGCACGAGGAGCGGCCGCTGCGGCTGCACGCGGTGCTGGACGAGGCGGCACTGCGGCGTGAGGTGGGCGGTCCGGGGGTGATGGCGGCGCAATTGAGCCATCTGGCCAATCTTTGCGCATTGCCTCAGGTCCAGCTGCAGGTACTGCCATTCTCTATCGGAATGCCCATTGGTATGACAGGTCCTTTCATTATTTTCTCTTTTCCGCACATTAGTGACCTGGACGTAGTAGTTCTCGACCACCTGACGAGTAGCCTCTATCTGGAGCGGAAAGAAGACCTCCGGGCGTACAGCGCCGCGTTCGAAGTACTGCGGACCCGCGCCCTGACACCTGAGGAATCGTTGTCCTTCATCAACAAAATCGGGGGCGGCGCCTGAGGGGGCACCATGTCCAGTATGTCCGCCAAGTCCGTCCACTGGCTGCGCAGCAGCTACAGCGTCGGCATGAACAACTGCGTCGAGACGGCCCTGCTGGGGTCTGACCGGCTCGGCGTGCGCGATTCGAAGAACACGGCGGGCCCCGTCCTGCTGTTCACCCCGTCGACCTGGGTCTCCTTCCTCGAGGGGCTCAAGGACGACGGCCTCGGCTCCGGCACCTCCCGCTCGGCCGGAACCGGAAGCTGATCCGTCAGTGAAGTATCTGTTCCACCTGTGAACGGCTGATCCGTTCACCCTCCCGTCAGTGAGCCATCAGGCGGTCGGCGCGGTCTTCACGATCACGTCGACCGCCTTCTCGACCTGCTCTTCCGTCAGATCCCCACGCGCCGTCAGCCGCAGCCGCGAGACGCCGTCGGGGACGGACGGCGGGCGGAAGCATCCCACCAGCAGCCCGGCCGCGCGGCAGTCCGCGGCCCAGCGCACCGCCTGCTCCGGCGACGGGGCCCGCACCGAGACCACCGACGCGTCCGGCCGCACCGCGGCGAGCCCGGCGGCGGTCAGCCGTCCGTACAGCCCCATGGCGACCGTACGGACGCGGGCGGCGCGCTCCGGCTCCCGGCGCAGCAGCCGCAGACTCGCCAGGGCGGCGCCCACGGCCGCCGGATTGAGCCCGGTGTCGAAGATGAACGTGCGTGCGGTGTTCACCAGGTGCTCGATCACCCGGGCGGGCCCCAGCACCACCCCGCCCTGGCTGCCCAGCGACTTGGAGAGGGTGGCCGTGACCACCACGTCCGGCGCGCCCGCGAGCCCGGCCCCGTGCACCGCGCCACGCCCGCCCTCGCCGAGCACCCCCAGGCCGTGCGCCTCGTCCACCACCAGCGCCGCGCCGTGTGCACGGCAGGCCCCGGCCAGGGCGGCCAGCGGGGCGGCGTCGCCGTCGACGGAGAAGACCGAGTCGCTGACGGCGAGGGCGCGCCGGCGCGCCGGGACCGCTCCGGTCCCCTCGACGGCCTCCTCCGGTGCGTCCTCTTCGGCCGCGCCCAGCGCCTTGCGCACGGCCTCCGGGTCGGCATGCGGGACGACGGCGACCTCGGCGCGGGAGAGCCGGCAGCCGTCGATGAGCGAGGCGTGATTGCCCGCGTCGGAGACGATCAGGGCGTCCCGGCCGCTCAGCGCGGAGACGGCGGCCAGATTGGCGGCGTAGCCGGAGGAGAACACCAGGGCCGCCTCGAAACCGCAGAAGTCCGCGAGTTCCCGCTCCAGCGTGGTGTGCAGCTCGGTCGAGCCGGTGACCAGGCGCGATCCTGTCGACCCCGCGCCCCAGCGCTGCGCCGCCGCGGCCGCGGCGGCCGTCACCTCCGGGTGGCGGGCCAGCCCCAGATAGTCGTTGCTCGCCAGATCGAGCAGCGGGGAGTCGGCGGGCCTGGGGCTGAGCCGGCGCACCAGCCCGGCCCGGTCGCGCCGCTCCCGCTGTGCGTCGATCCATGCGAACGCGTCGTCCGGGCGGTCCTGGGGCATCGGCTGCCTCGCCTTCCGTGGCCTCGTCAAGGGCACCGACTGTCGGGTCCGGATAGAACGTAGCCCCCTCCATGCCCGGTCATGGTGTGGCAATACCCACACCCCGATCCGCGCGTCTTGTACGGTCCCTCCTTGGCCGGGAGCGGTGGGGTAGGAAAGGATCGTCGCCATGGACCTGCTGAACACGCTGGTGGACAAGGGGTTGCGGCGCGAATCGCCGACCCGCGAAGAGGCGCTCGCCGTCCTGGCGACCTCCGATGACGAGGTGCTCGATGTGGTGGCCGCGGCGGGCAAGGTGCGCCGCGCCTGGTTCGGGCGGCGGGTGAAGCTCAACTATCTGGTGAACCTGAAGTCGGGGCTGTGCCCCGAGGACTGCTCCTACTGCTCGCAGCGGCTGGGCTCGAAGTCCGAGATCCTCAAGTACACCTGGCTCAAGCCGGAGCAGGCGGCCGCCGCGGCGGGCGCCGGGGTCGCGGGCGGCGCCAAGCGGGTGTGCCTGGTGGCCAGCGGACGCGGTCCCACCGACCGCGACGTGGACCGGGTCTCCCAGACCATCGCCGCCATCAAGGAGGAGCACCAGGACGTCGAGATCTGCGCCTGTCTGGGGCTGCTGTCCGACGGTCAGGCGGAGCGGCTGAAGGACGCGGGGGCGAACGCGTACAACCACAACCTCAACACCTCCGAGGCGACCTACGGCGACATCACGACCACCCACACCTACGCCGACCGGGTCTCGACCGTGCAGCAGGCCCAGGCGGCGGGGATGTCCGCCTGTTCCGGGCTGATCGCGGGCATGGGCGAGTCGGACGAGGACCTGGTGGACGTGGTCTTCTCGCTGCGCGACCTGGACCCGGACTCGGTGCCGGTCAACTTCCTCATCCCGATCGAGGGCACCCCGCTGGCCGGCGACTGGAACCTCACCCCGCAGCGCTGTCTGCGGATCCTGGCGATGGTGCGGTTCGTCTGCCCGGACGTGGAGGTGCGGCTCGCGGGCGGCCGCGAGATCCATCTGCGGACGCTGCAGCCGCTGGCCCTGAACCTGGCGAACTCGATCTTCCTCGGCGACTATCTGACCACCGAGGGCCAGGCGGGCAAGGACGATCTGGCGATGATCGCCGACGCGGGCTTCGAGGTGGAGGGCACCGATACGACGACGCTGCCCGCGCACCGCGCGGACGCGCTCGCCGCCGCCGGTTCCGGCTGCGGCGGCCACGGCGCTCAGGGCGGTGGCTGCGGCCCGTGCGGTGACGCGGCGCCCGCCGACGCCGTACCCGCCCAGGCGGCGGCCGGCGCCACGGTCTCCGCCCCGGCTGCCGCGGAGGAGTCCCACGCCGATCTGGTCGCGGTGCGCCGCCGCGGTGCGGGCACGGATCTGCCGCCCAATGCCTGAGCCGCTGACCCCGGCCGAGCTGAGGGCGCTGGACCGCGAGCACGTCTGGCATCCGTACGGCCCGATGCCCGGCCGCCAGGACCCCCTGGTCGTGGAGTCCGCGGCCGGGGTCCGGCTACGGCTGGCCGAGCCGGTGGAGGGCGTCCGCGAGCTGGTGGACGGGATGTCGTCGTGGTGGTCCGCCATTCACGGCTACAACCACCCGGCGCTCAACGACGCCGCGCGGGGTCAGCTGGACCGGATGAGCCATGTGATGTTCGGCGGGCTCACCCATGAGCCCGCCGTCCGGCTGGCCACCCGTCTGGTGGAGATCACGCCGGAGCCGCTGCGCCATGTGTTCCTGGCCGACTCCGGTTCGGTGTCGGTCGAGGTCGCGGTGAAGATGTGCCTGCAGTACTGGCGCTCCCTCGGCCGCCCCGCCAAGCGGCGACTGCTGACCTGGCGCGGCGGCTACCACGGCGACACCTGGCAGCCGATGGCGGTGTGCGACCCGGACGGCGGAATGCACCGGCTGTGGTCCGGTGTGCTGCCCGAGCAGATCTTCGCGGACGCGCCGCCGCCCGGGTTCGACGCGGACCCCGACCCGGCGTACGAGGCGCACGTACGCGAGCTGGTGGCCCGTCACGCCCATGAGCTGGCGGCGGTGATCGTGGAGCCGGTGGTCCAGGGCGCGGGCGGGATGCGCTTCCACTCCCCCGCGCTGCTGCGGGTGCTGCGCGAGGCGTGCGACGAGCACGATGTGCTGCTGGTGTTCGACGAGATCGCCACGGGCTTCGGCCGCTCGGGCACGCTCTTCGCGGCCGAGCACGCGGGGGTGTGCCCCGATGTGATGTGTCTGGGCAAGGCGCTGACCGGGGGTTATCTGACCCTCGCCGCCACGCTGTGCACCCCGCGGGTGGCGGACGGCATCTCGCGCGGCGAGGTGCCGGTACTCGCGCACGGCCCGACGTTCATGGGCAATCCGCTGGCCACGGCCGTCGCCTGCGCCTCGATCGATCTGCTGCTCTCCTACGACTGGCGGCAGGAGGTCAAGCGGATCGAGACCGGGCTGCGCGACGGTCTCGCGGAGGCCGCCGAGCTGCCGGGTGTCCGGGAGGTGCGAGTGCTCGGCGCGATCGGCGTCGTCCAACTGGACCGTCCGCTGGACGACGCGGGGATGGCGGCGGCGACGCGGGCCGCGGTGCGCGAGGGCGTATGGCTGCGCCCGTTCCGCGATCTGCTGTACACCATGCCGCCGTACATCACGGGCGACCACGATCTGGCCCGGATCTGCACGGCGGTACGGGTGGCCGCTGCCGCGGCCGTCTGACCCGCCTGCTCCGCTCGCGGTCGGCCCCCCACCCCCAGGAAGGGACCGGCCGCACACCGCGGCAGGCCGGGAGCACAAACGAAAGTGAAAGGCAACGGAAACGATGATGTCAGTACTGGTCGTCACCGGCACGGGCACCGAAATCGGAAAGACCGTCAGCACGGCGGCCGTCGCCGCCGCGGCGCTGGCACGCGGCCGCTCGGTGGCAGTGCTCAAACCAGCCCAGACCGGTGTCGCGGAGGGCGAACCGGGCGACGCCGCCGAGGTGGCCCGGCTCGCCGGTGCGGTGACCCTGCTCGAACTCGCCCGCTACCCCGAGCCGCTGGCCCCCGCCACCGCCGCCCGCCGCGCCGGACGGCCTCCGGTGCGCCCGCACGAGGTGGCGGAGGCGGCCGAGAAGCTGGCCGCCGAGCACGATCTGGTGCTGGTCGAGGGCGCGGGCGGGCTGCTCGTACGGTTCGACGAGACGGGGGCGACGCTCGCCGACGCGGCCCGGCTGCTCGGCGCGCCCGTCCTCGTGGTCGCCCACGCGGGCCTCGGCACGCTCAACGCGACCACCCTGACCACCGAGGCGCTGCGCGCCCGTGGGCTGGAGTGCCCCGGCGTCGTCATCGGCAGCTGGCCCGCCGCCGCGGATCTCGCCTCCCGCTGCAATGTGGCCGATCTGCCGGATTCGTCCGGTGTCCCGCTGCTGGGCGCCATCCCCCAGGGCGCCCCTGCCCTTCCGCCCGCCGACTTCCGTGCCCAGGCGCCCGGTTGGCTGGCGCCCCGGCTGGACGGGAACTGGGACGCGGCGCGGCTCGCCGCGTAGCGATGCCTCCCGCGTGGGCAGAATCCCGGTACCGGTTCCATCGTCCGTACCTGGGACAAGAGGGAGCTCCCATGCCCGTATGCCGTCGCACGCCCCCGCGTGACGCCGTCCACCACCCGCTCTTCGCCCGCTGCTACGCCAGAATGAGCCCACTGGCCGACGAGCGGGCGGGGGTCGGTGAGCTGCGCGGCGAGCTGCTGGCCGGGCTGTCCGGCCGGGTCATCGAGATCGGCGCGGGCAACGGGCTGAACTTCCCCCACTACCCCGAAGCCGTCTCCGAGGTGGTCGCCATCGAACCCGAGCGCCATCTGCGGCGGCTGGCCACCCGGGCGGGGCTGCGGGCCGGGGTGCCGGTGGACGTGGTGCCGGGCGTCGCCGAGGCGCTGCCGGTCAAGAGCGAGGCGTTCGACGCGGCGGTGGCCTGTCTGGTGCTGTGCTCGGTGCGCGATGTGCGGCGGGCGCTCGCCGAGCTGCTGCGGGTGCTGCGGCCCGGCGGTGAGCTGCGCTTCCTCGAGCACGGCCGCGCCGAGGGGCGGGTCCTGGCGGCCACCCAGCGGGCGCTGGACCGCACGGTGTGGCCGCTGATGTTCGGCGGCTGCCATACGGCGCGCGAGGTGCGATCGGAGATCGTGGCCGCGGGCTTCGAGCCGATCGGCCACCGCCGGCTGCGCATCCCCGAGCGGGGCCTGACGCTGCCGACGTCCCCGTGCGTACTGGGCGCCGCGCGCCGCCCGGTATCGCCTTCGCGTCCGTAACCGGCTGCGTGCCCGGCATGGTCTCCCGCCCGTAACCGCGTGCCCGCCCGGCATCGCCCTCCCGTCCGTCATCGCATTCCTGTACGCCCGCGTCCACGGGTGGGCGCATCGGCGGCCGGGTCCCTACCATCGAGGGCACGACGTTCCGATACGGGGAGGCATCGTGTCCACACCGGCGGCAACGAAGACGGACGGGTTCGCGGAAGGCGGCGCCCATGCGGCGGCCCGCGCCCGGTCCCTGACCAAGGCGTACGGCAGCGGCGAGACGGCCGTGCTCGCGCTGGACGCGGTGGACGTGGAGATCGAACGGGGCCGGTTCACCGCGGTGATGGGCCCGTCCGGATCCGGCAAGTCCACCCTGATGCACTGTCTTGCGGGTCTCGACACGGTCTCGTCGGGCCAGGCCTGGCTGGGCGACACCGAGATCACCGGCCTGGGCGACAAGGAGCTGACCCAGCTCCGGCGCGACCGGATCGGCTTCATGTTCCAGTCGTTCAATCTGCTGCCCACGCTCAATGCGGCCGAGAACATCACCCTGCCCATGGACATCGCGGGCCACAAGCCCGATCGGGAGTGGGTGGACCGGGTCATCGACACCCTCGGACTGCGGGACCGGCTGCGGCACCGGCCCGCCCAGCTGTCCGGCGGGCAGCAGCAGCGGGTGGCCTGCGCCCGGGCGCTCGCCTCCCGCCCCGAGCTGATCTTCGCGGACGAGCCCACCGGCAACCTGGACTCACGGTCGGGCCTGGAGGTGCTGCGCTTTCTGCGGGAGGCCGTCGACGAGCTGGGCCAGACGGTCGTCATGGTCACCCACGACCCGAGCGCCGCCGCCCACTCCGATCTGGTGCTCTTCCTCGCCGACGGCCGGATCGTGGACCGGATGGAGCAGCCCACGGCCGAGGCGGTGCTGGAGCGGATGCACATCTTCACCAGGGCCACGCCCGGGACCGAACCGGAACCCGACCCCCTGAGCTGAGCCCCGGGCAGCGGACCCGGCCGGTGCCCGATCGCCGGACCGGTGATTGAGGGCGAGTGAGGGCGAGTGGGGACGAGCAATCCCGAACGGCGCCGATCTCGGATACGTTCGCCGTATCCGCACTCAAGGAGGGCTCATGGCAAGGCCGTTCCGCTTCGGAGTCAATCTGCTCACCCTTGAATCGGCCGAGGCATGGCGGGCGAAGTGCCGCCACGCCGAGCGGCTCGGCTATGACGTGCTGCTGATCCCCGACCACCTCGGCAACCCCGCCCCGTTCCCGGCGCTGGCCACCGCCGCCGAGGCGACCGAGCGCCCACGGCTGGGCACCTTCGTGCTCAACGCCGGCTTCTGGAACCCCGCGCTGCTCGCCCGGGAGGTGGCCACCTGCGACGCGCTCACCGACGGCCGGCTGGAGCTCGGCCTGGGCGCCGGCTATGTCGAGGCCGAGCACGACAGCGCCGGGCTGCCCTTCGGTTCACCTCGGGAGCGGGTGGACCATCTGGTCCATACCGTGGCCGAGTTGGAGCGTCTGCTGACCGATTCCGAGCACCGGCCGCGGCCCGTCCAATCTCCGCGCCCGCCGCTGCTGCTCGGCGGCAACGGCGACCGGCTGCTGCGGCTGGCCGCGCGCCATGCGGACATCGCGGCCTTCACCGGGGCGGTACAGGCCCCCGGCAAACCCCAGGGCGCCCTGCAACTGATCAGCCCCGAGGCGCTGGAGGAGCGGGTGGCCGCCTTCCGCCGCTTCGCCGCCGAAGCGGGGCGGGCGGAGGGGGCCGATGAGCCGGGCCAGGCGATCGAGCTGAACTACCTCATCCAGATGGCCGGGCCCAGCGCCGACCGACGCACCAAGGTGCGTGAGCTGGCCGCCTACGCACCGGGCCTCACCGAGGACCAGATGCTGGAGCACCCGGCGCTGCTGCTGGGCGACGCCAAGGAGATGGCGGAGCAGTTGCGGGCCCACCGCGAACGGTTCGGCTTCTCGTACTTCACCGTGCTGGAACACAACATGGAGGCGCTCGCCCCGGTGATCGAGGAGCTGCACGGCAGCTGACCGGGCGGAATTCCCGTCGACGCCGCGGCCCGCCCGATGATGGGATGCGGCCATGAACGATCTTCGGATACGGGCCGCGGCCCCCGCCGACCTCGACACCGTGCTCGCCTTCTGGAAGGAGGCGGCGGAAGGCACCAGCATCAGCGACGACCGGCACGGGGTGGCCCGGCTGCTCGACCGCGACCCGGAGTCGCTGCTGCTGGCCGAGCGGGAGGGAGAACTCGCCGGAACCGTGATCGCCGGTTTCGACGGCTGGCGCTGCCATCTGTACCGGCTGGCCGTCCACCCCGGGCACCGCCGCCGGGGCGTGGCGACAGCCCTGCTGGCCGCGGCCGAGGAGCGGTTCACGGCCCTGGGCGGACGGCGCGGGGACGCGATGGTGCTGGATGAGAACGGGCTCGCCCACCATGCGTGGAGCGCGGCGGGCTATGAGCGCCAGCCGCAGTGGAGCCGCTGGGTCAAGCCACTGTGCCCCTGACCCGGCGCGGCCGTCCCCGGCACGGCCGCGCGGGGGCTGCATTCCTCCGGTCCCTGGCGGATCATGGGACGGAGGTGAACCGATGACCGAAGTCCTCCTCCTGGCCGTGGCGCTCCTCCTGGCGGTGACCTGCGGCGCTTTCGTCGCGGCGGAGTTCTCGCTGACCACGGTCGAGCGCAGCGAGCTGGAACGGGCGGCCGAACGCGGGGAGCGCGGTGCGGCGGGGGCCCTGAAGGCCGTGCGGAGCCTCACCTACCAGCTCTCCGGCGCGCAGCTCGGCATCACCGTGACCAATCTGGTCGTCGGCATGCTGGCCGAGCCGTCCGTCGCGGCCCTGCTGGCCGGGCCGCTCACCGCGATCGGCGTGCCCCAGTCGGCCGTCCGCTCGGCCGCGCTGGTGCTCGGCACCTTTCTGTCGACCGTCGTGCTGATGGTCGTCGGCGAGCTGGTGCCCAAGAACTGGGCCATCTCCCGGCCGCTGCCGGTCGCCAAGGCCGTGGCCACCCCGCAGCGCGTCTTCAGCTCCGTCTTCCGCCCACTGATCAGCCATCTCAACAACACCGCCAACCGCACCGTGCGCCGGATGGGCCTGGAGCCCGCCGAGGAGCTGGCCTCCGCGCGCGGCCCGCAGGAGCTGATCGCCCTCGCCCGCCACTCCGCCAAGGAGGGCGCGCTGGAGAAGGACACCGCCGAGCTGTTCGTCCGCACCCTCAACCTCGCCGAGCTCACCGCGCAGAACGTGATGACCCCGAGGGTGCGGGTGGTGGCGCTGGACGTACGGGCCACCGCCGAGGACGTCGCCAACGCCACCCGCGCCACCGGGCTGTCCCGCTTCCCCGTCTACCAGAGCAGCCTGGACACCGTGACCGGCGTCGTCCACATCAAGGACGTCCTGGCGGTCCCCGCCGAGGAGCGGCCCCGCCGCCCGGTCTCCGACCTGATGCGCGAAGCGCTGTTCGTCCCGGAGACGCTGACCGTGGATCGGCTGCTGGACCGGCTCTCGGCGCAGCGCAGCATGGCCGTGGTCATCGACGAGTACGGCGGTACGGCCGGGGTCGTCACGCTGGAGGACATCGTCGAGGAGGTGGTCGGCGAGGTCCGCGACGAGCACGATCCGCAGGAGACCGCCCATCTGATTCCGATGGGCCGGGACGCGGAGGGCCATGCGCTGTACGACGCGGACGGCGCGGCCCGCGTGGATCAGCTGGAGCGCATCGGGCTGCGGGTGCCGCCGGGCCCGTACGAGACCCTGGCCGGGCTGATCGCCACCGAGCTGGGCCGGATCCCCGCCGTCGGCGACACGGTCGAGCTGGCGGGCTGGTCGGTGGAGGTGCGCAAGGTGTCGAGCCACCGGGCGGCCCGGGTCCGGCTGCGGGCGCCGGTGCGCGGTGCCGGGAGCGATGGCGACGGCGGCGTTCCCGGGGCCGAGGGGGCGACGGGCCGATGACCGTCCTCCAACTGCTGATCGGCCTGCTGACGCTGGTCCTCAACGCTTTCTTCGTGGGCGCGGAGTTCGCCCTGATCTCGGTGCGCCGCAGCCAGATCGATCCGCACGCCCAGCAGGGCGACCGGCGGGCGCGGTCCGTGCTGTGGGCCCTGGAGCACCTCTCCGCGCTGCTGGCCGCGGCCCAGCTCGGGATCACGCTGTGCACGCTGGTGCTGGGCGCCGTCGCGGAACCGGCCATCGCGCATCTGCTGGAGCCGTTCTTCCATGTGGTGGGGCTGCCGCTGGGGCTGGTGCACCCGGTCTCGTTCGTGATCGCGCTGACCGTGGCCACCTATCTGCACATGCTGTTCGGCGAGATGGTGCCGAAGAACGTGGCGCTGGCCGAGCCGGTGCGCACCGTGCTGCTGCTCGGCCCGCCCCTGGTCACCCTCACCCGCACCCTGCGCCCGGTGATCTTCGGCGTGAACTCCTTGGCGAACGGGCTGCTGAAGCTGATGCGCGTGGAGCCCAGGGGCGAGGTCGCGGCGACCTTCTCGGACGATGAGCTGGCCCGGATGGTCTCGGACTCCAGCGAGGCCGGGCTGCTGGACGACCGCGCCACCGTGCGCCTGCGGGACGTGCTGGAGCTGGGCAGACGACGGGTGCGGGATGTGGTGCTGCCCATGGATCAGGTGGTCAAGGCGCAGCTCGGGGTGACCCCCGAGGAGCTGGAAGAGCTGGCGGCGCGGACCGGCTTCTCACGGTTCCCGGTGGTCGACGACTCCGGGCGGATCCTGGGCTATCTGCATGTGAAGGACGCGCTGGACGCACGGCCCCGGGATGTGCCGTTCCGCCCCGATCAGTTGCGCCCGATCCCCCGGGTGCGGTCCCATACGCCGCTGGACGACGTGCTCACCGCGATGCGCGACAGCCGCACCCACCTCGCGGCGGTCATCGCCGCGGACGGACGGCTGGAGGGTCTTGTGACCATGGAGGACGTGCTGCGCGAGCTGGTGGCCTGAGCACATCTGGCCCGGCCTGATCACACACGTTGCCGCGCGCTGTTCGGCGCGTCCGGTCACTCCTCGGTGCGTCTGGACTCATGGGCGATGATGCACTCCTGCCAGTGGGCCAGCGCCTCCTCCCGTCCGCCGCCGCCCTCCTCGGCCACCGCCACCAGCGCATGGGCGGCCATCGCCGCGAGCCGCACCGCGACCCGGCACGCGTCGCGCATCTCGAGTGGCTCCAGGAGGGCGGCGGCGCCCTCCCCGTCGTCGGCGAGCGCGGCGGCGACGATGGCCATGGTCGTACGGTCGCATTCGAAGGCATCCACGCCGACCAGACTGCCCCGCCACGCGGCGCGCGGAACCCCGCGCGGTCCAAGCGGGCCAACCGGCGGGCACCGGCCGGACGGCCGCGCGAGGCTCAGCGGCGGGGGCCCGGGCCGGTACCGGGGCCGGTGCCGGGCCGGGTACCCATCGGGTCATAGCGGAAAATCACGTATTCGACCCGGCCGATGACCTTGGTGCGGTTCGTCCGCCGGTACAGCTCCGGTGGCCGGAAGATGTTGTCGTCGTAGATGTCCGCGCCGGGCTCCACATTCCAGCTGGCGGTCGTCCCGTTCCGCGCTCCGCCCTCGAAGTAGATGTGGGTCATCGCCATGCGGCTCATCATGCTCGCGGTCGGCGGTCAACGCAGCCCGCGCACCGGGATAGGATCGCCTGCGCCATGCAGACGAACATCACCTACAGCAGCTTTGTCGCGGTCGGCGACTCCTTCACCGAGGGCATGTCGGACCGGCTCCCCGACGGTACCTACCGAGGCTGGGCGGACCTGCTCGCCGGTCGGCTCGCGGCCCACAGCCCCGGCTTCCGCTACGCCAACCTCGCGGTCCGCGGCAAGCTGATCGGGCAGATCGTCGAGGAGCAGACGGGCCCGGCGGCGGACATGGGCGCCGATCTGGTGACCCTGGTCGGCGGACTGAACGATGTGCTGCGGCCGAAATGCGATGTGGGCCGGGTGTGCGCCCTGCTGGAGGAGGCCGTCGAGCGGCTGGCGCCCACCTGCAAGCGGCTGGTGCTGATGCGCAGCCCGGGGCGGCGCGGGCCGGTGTTCGCGCGGTTCGAGCCGCGGATGGAGCGGCTGTTCTCGGTCATCGACGAGCTGGGCGCACGGCATGACGCGACCGTCGTGGACCTGTTCGCCTCCCAGGCCGTCGGGGACCCCCGGATGTGGGACGAGGACCGGCTGCATCTGAACGCCGAGGGGCACCGGCGGGTCGCCGAGGCCGTATGGCAGGCGCTGGGCCAGGAGCCGGAGGCCGACTGGAACGCGCCCCTGCCGCCCCCGGTGCCCGTCGGCTGGATAGCCCGCCGCACCTCGGATGTGCGGTTCGCCCGCCAGCACCTCGGACCGTGGATCGGCAGGCGGCTCACCGGCCGCTCCTCGGGCGACGGGCGTGCCCCCAAGCGCGCCGAGCTGCTGCCGTACGAGGGCTGATCCGCGGCTGATCCGTGGCCGGTCCGCGGCTGATCCGTAGGGCTCGCGCCCCGGGCCCTGCGGAGGGGTCCCTCGGCCACCGGTCTGGCCTGCGAGGACGGCCAGTAGACTCTGTGCACTGTTCTACGACGATAAGCGTTTGCGCAGGTCAGATGCCATGGATCGCGATGCGTGAGAGATCGTTTCTCACAATTTCTCACGTAGCGGTTTTTGGATCACCACCGTGGAAGGCATCCCACGCCGCTGCCGCGGCCCGCATGTCCTCGGGTGCGACATGGACGTACTTCCGCTTGGTGAACGAAGCGTTCGTGTGCCCCGCCCACGCGGCCAGGACGACATCAGGGACGCCCGTCACGGCCAGATAGGTCAGGCAGGAGTGGCGGGCGTCGTACAGGCGTACACGGCGCATCCCAAGCTCCTCCATGAGCCGATAGGCGTGCTCCCGCAACTGGCGCGTGTTCATCTCGACGCCAAGCTCGTCAACGAGGACGTAGCCGCTGTCGGTGTACGCCTCCCCCGCCGCCAGCTTCTCCCGGGCCTGCTGGGCACGGAACCGCTTCAGCGCATCCCACGGCCACTGAGGCAGCGGAAGGGAACGCTCACCGGCTGTCGTCTTTGCGTCCTTCTCCAACACCTTGAAGTTGCCGATCATCGTGCGGGTGTTGGTCATCTCGAGCGTGCCGAGCTGCAAGTCGATGTCCGCCCAGCGCTGTCCGCACACCTCGGCCGGCCGCAGCCCCATCAACGACAGGAGCATCGGCGCGTACAGCCGGTCCTCCTCGATGCCCTTGATGAACGCTTGGACCTCCTCGACCGTCCACGGCTTCGGCCGCACCCGCTCCCGCTTGTCGGTCTTCTTGTCCACCAGAGAAACCCGCACGTGCTTCGCTGGGCTCACCGCAATGAGCTTGCGGACGACCGCGCGGCTCAGCGCCTCGCGGAGCCTCGTCAGGATGCCCTCGACCGTGGACACAGCGAGCCGCGTCCCGGACTTGCCACCCTTACGCCGCCCACGAGCCACCAGCTCGTCAATGAAGTCGCGCACCTGGTCCTCGGTGAGCTCTTGCAGACGGACATGGCCGAGTCGGTCGTGGACGTGCACCAGGGCGAGCCGGTATGCGCGGATCGTGGTCTCCTCGACGTCCCGGCGCTTGTACTCCAGCCACTGGTCAAGCCACTCCCCCAACGTGATGGTGCTGGGGGCGATGTACGTCCCTGCCTTCCGCTGATGCAGGATGCGGTTACGTTCGTCCTTGACCTCTGTCTTCGTGTCTCTCGTGATGGTGATCTGTACCCGCTTGCCGTTCTCGTCGCGGCCAGCGTCGACCACCGTGCGGTACCGCACCGTGCCGTTCCTCAGTGTGATCTTCTTGATCGGGTCAGCCATGACCGCGTTCTCCTTGTGCTGCTGTTCAGTTCTTAGCCAAGCGGCGGGTTACGCCACCTCGGCCGGTGCGAGGGAACCAGCCGGCTCCTCTCCCACCGCGAAATCCCCCGCTCCTCGAGCCAGGCGTTCAACGCCCTCGACCAACGGCGGTTCGCCGCAACCGAAGCCCAGAACTCCCACGGCTCCTCACCGTCGAGCGCCCACTGCGGCATCGGCTCGTCTGGCTCCACCCAGTCCTCAACCCGGCACCTCATCAGGTGCTCCGGAATGTCTGGGGGCGCCTCCTTCGGCTCCTCGAGGCGCCTCACGCCACCGAACCCCGGATGCCGTAAGAACGACGCAAGGCACCACGACGCTGCGGCCGCTGATCCTCCTCGTCCGGGATCCGAAGCGAGGCGATCATCCGGGCCAGGTTCGCCGACTGCTGACGGTGCTCGGTGATCCACGGAGCCGTCACCTCATCCCCCTTGGCGTTCGTCACCGTCAACCCGCCCACCGCGGCCTGCGCCGCCAGCCGGTCCAGCAGATCGGCCGACCGGCACGCCTGCAACAGCAGCTGCTGCTCGAACACCTCCAGCCCGAACTTCCCCGCAATCGAGGCCCACAGAGCGGTGCCCGACTCGCCGAGCCCCGGCGGTACTTCCTGCATGACTACCTCCGATGTGTAACGGCTTTAGGTCTCTGACCTGCGGTTTCCTCAGTGCCGCGAAGAACTCCGGGCCCGGCCGGCGGTCCGCTGTCGCCGCGTTTCCGCAGGTCAGAGGGCGCCTAGGGACCTTTTCAGGGTCCACGCACAGCGAGTTGCTAACGTGCCCGATCCGAAGATTTCTTCAAGATCGGGGATCACCCCCACCCCTTTTGATCTGCGAAGGTGTGGGCGCCCGGCTTGCCGCGGTCGCCGGGCGCCCTGACGGCCGCGCGGGAAGGAGACCGCCGCCGTCGCTCGCACCTTGCCGTGGTCAGCGGGTGCGAGCGGCCTGGTCAGTACCTGGCGTTGAACCACTGCCCGGGGTCGTTGACGGCGGCGGGGTCGGGGCGGCCGACGTCGAGGGCGGGCGCGAGGTGCCGCACCGTGTACCCGGCCGCGCTGGCTGCGCGGTGGAGGGCGGCGGTGATGATGACGCCGGGGTTGATGTCGGCGATGGTGCGTCCGTCGACGGTGATGTGGTCGCTGCGGCCGAGGCCGGCGTCTGCCCACGCGAGTCCCTCGTGCTGCTCGGCGGCGGGCTGGTTGTTCGCGCGGGGCACGCCGTGCTGTCGCATGGCGCGGGTCCACTGGCTGATGTTGCGCTGCCTGCTGCAGCAGGTGGCGATGAGGGCGGCGGCTGCGTCTTCGAACTGGCGCATGGCTGCGAGTGCGGCCTGTGGGTTGCTGGCGCCGGTGAGGATTTCGTTCTTGAGGTCGCGCAGTGCCTGGCGGCGGTCGCGTTCCTGCGCTGCGGCGTGTTCGGCGCGGGCGTGCTGGACGGCGAGCCCGGCGTGTTCGGCCCGGTCGGCGGCGGCGCCGAGATCCTGGGCGGTGACGGCGGTGGGCCCGTCCATCAGGATCGCGGCCTTGAGCTGGTCGAGTGCGGCGGTGGCTTCGGTGTGTGCGGCGTGCGCGTCGGCGAGCTGCTGCTCGGCGGCGGCCACGGTGGGCAGGGTCGCGGTCTTGGTCATGGGGTTTCTCCTTCAGAAGTGGTTCGCGGGGATGCTGTCGGGGCGCGGGGCCCCGGGCGTGAGGGTGAGTGGTTCGGCCGGTTCGGCCGCGTGGATGGTGAGTTCGCGGGTGTCGACGGCGAACTCGTCCCAGCCGCCGGTGATGCCGATGTTGCGGCAGAGGATCGCCTCGGGCGGGGCGATGGTGCGCCACAGTCGGGCGCCGGGCCGCACGTCGAGGACCATCTGCGCGTGCACGAGGTAGGAGGTCCAGAACCATCCGTCGCGGTGCTCGTCGTCTGCGGCCCGCCACAGTTCAACGGGCTGCGTGGGCCGGGGGTGTCGCCGACCGTCTTGGGTGTATCCGGCTTCATCGAACATGGCGCGCCACTGGTCGAGGGGCACGGTGCCTTGTTTGCCGATGGACCAGGTGCCGCCGATGACGGCGGGGAGGACGCGGGGCAGGAGTTTGCCGGTGCGCCAGGCTTCCCACAGCATCGCGGGCCGGTTCTCGGGGCAGGCCCGGCCGGTGTACCAGGTGAGCCGTTCCGTGCCGATGATCCGCTTGTTGGCGACCATGTCGCGGAAGTCGTCGTACAGCTCGGCCTGGTAGTCGTCGTCTTGCAGCCGTCTGACGTACCGGTTGATGGCCAGGTCCTGCATGAAGGTCGTCACGATGCCTCCAGCAGGCCGCGGCTGGCCTGCCAGCTGGGGCAGTTCCTCGGCAGGTGCTGGCCCTTGCAGTGGCCTTTGCGGCACAGCCGGGCCCCGCAGCCCAACGGGCACAGCCCGTAGGAGCCGCGGGCGAGGGGCCGGGCACAGCTGGCGCAGTAGAACCCGACGCCCGCCGGGCGGTTGCGCGCGCGGCGCTTCACGATGCTTCCTCCACTCCGGGGATCGTCTCGGTGGCCCTGTACCAGCCACGCTTGACTTTGATGAGGCGGCCGGACTCCTCGAGGCGGCCGAGGTACTGGTACGCGTCCTTGCCGAACTTGTCGGCGACGGCCCCGGCCCGCACCGGGGCGTCGTGTTGCCGGACGAATGCCAGGATCTCCACGGACTTGTCGCCGAGGCCGGCCGAGTCCTCCCGCTGCTGAGCTACGGATGCGGCTTCCGCCAGGTCGACGCCGTCGAGCTGCCACAGCCCGCCATCCATAACGAGCGCGTACTCGGCTTCCATCACGTCCCGGCCCGTGACCATGAGGACCGCTTCGCTGGCCTGCCGCTTGCGGGCGAGGACGATGATGGTGTCGGCCGCGCCCGCCAGGCCGTGCGTGCCAGAGACGGAGTCCACGAAGTCATCCGAGGCCGCCTTCCGATCGTGGTGGAGAGCGCTGATGGCCAGCCCCGGGTGCGCGTCCGCTACGCGCTTGAGGGCGCCCGCGACGCGGTAGTCACGCTGGTATGCCGACTCGCCGGGCATCGATGGCGGCATGACCTTGCCCAGCGTGTCGATGACGACCAGCGCGGTATCCGGGTACCGCCGGATGAACGCCTGGATGGTCGCCACGACGAACCCAGGCTGAATGTCGGTCATGTAGTGGAAAAGGGCCGGGATCTGATCGGCGCCCAGGATCGTCCGGCAGCGGTCTTGCATGCGCCGGTCGCCGTCTTCGAGGGCGAGGTACAGCACGCGCCGCTTCCCGGTCATGGCGATCTTCCCCACGGCGTATCGGCCGCCGGAGATGGCGAGCAGGAAGTCCAGCGCGAGCCAGCTCTTACCTGCCTTGGGCGGCCCGATCAGCAGCGAGAACCCTTCCGGCACCAGGCCGCCAATGGCGTAGCTGAGCGGCGGGAAGTCCTGGTCCTCCAGCCACGCACCATCGCGTACAGCGGAGAGGAGCCGTTCGTCGTACTCCGCATCGCTGAGTGCGTCAGAAGTGTCAGAACCGTCAGAACCAGCGGGTTCGTGCAGGTCAGTCGGTTGCCTCGTTTCTGACACTGTTCCGGCGACTGTCAGAAACGGTCCACGGCCGTGGCCAAGAGCATCTTCGCCTTCTGACACTTCTGACGGTTCTGACACAGGTACAGGGCTGGTCATGAGGCGGCTCCTGCCGTGCGGCGCGCGGATGCGACGGTGCGGGACGCGTCCCGCTCGGCCAGGCCCCGGGAGACAGCCGCGTCAACGAGGGCGCGTTCCGCCGTGGCTGCGTCCATATGTCCGTCCGCTACGTGCGCCCACACCTTGCAGCTGGCCCAGTACAACTTGCTGTTCCGCTCGCCCTCCTGGGCACCGATTACGACCCGCACGAGCCCGTCGAGGGCAGCGTCACGGGTCCGCAGCAGCGGCGCGGTACGCCGCCGCACGGGGGCGACGGGCGCGGGCAGCATGAGGCGCAGCAGGGCCTCGGGGACGGGCTGTACGTCCACCTCGCCGAGCTTGGGGTGAAGCACATACTCGCCCGTGGTTCCGACGCTGCCCGGCCCCACCAGGTAGCCGCCGGTGCCGCGCACGTCGATGCCGGGGCCAACGCGTCCGGCCGAGTTCGGCACCGTGACGCCCTCGGGCGCGGTGAGCCACAGATGGAAGCCGTTGGAGGGGGTGCACACGGTCAAGGTGCGGGGGATGGTGAACCCGTGCTCGGTGGCGAGCCGGTTGAGTTCGGCGACTCCATCGCTGGCGCCGTGCCGGTCGAGGTCGAGGCCGATGAGGCGAAGGGTTCCGCCACATGCGACGCCGTACCCGGCCGCGCGTGGTGCCTGGTCGAACAGGAGACGGACATCAGCGGCGACGGTGGTGGCGTCGTGGACGCCGTGCCCCGGCTGCCCGCACTGCCCCTTGCAGCAGTGCCCCCGCTCGTGGGGGGAGGCGATGGCGGGCACCTTGTTGCGGGAGAGGGGGAAGACCGCGTAGCCACGCTCAGCGGCGGCGAGGGCGTTCTCGAGAGCGTTGTGCCATACGTTCACGCCGCGGCCCTCCCCTGGTGCTTGTACTCGACGCGGTAGGTGGCGCCGCAGGGTGCGGTCTTGAGGCCGGTGCCGATGTGGCGGTGCCACTCCGCGCATTCGGGGCAGCGGACGGCGGTTTCGACACGCCCGCTGGTGGTCACGGTGACGGGCCGGGCGATCGGCGTTACAGTGGCGTCAGTCCCGCCGCCAAACAGGACTTCATTGGACGCCCGGTTGCCCCCGGGCGTCTTTGCTTTGTTGGTCATGCGGACTCCAGGAGAGTCACGAGGGACTGGGTGATCACGACGTGGCGGCGGCCGAACGGAATGGTTCGAACGGGTGCCTCGCCGCGCTTGATGAGTTCGTGGAGGTGTGACTTGCTGCATCCGAGCGCGAGGGCGGCCTGTGGCACGGGGACCGTGGCGGGCCACTTCCTGATCTCGGCGAGCGTGGGCGCCGTGCGCTCTCGGGACTTAGGCGGCATCACTGACCTCCTCGGTGAGGAGGTCCTCGAGGCTGCATCCGACCGATGCGGCGAGGCGGGTGATCACGTGGATGGGAGGGATGACCCTGCCGCGCTCATACTCGTGGATGCTGTAGACGGAGCGCTCGACCTGGAGCGCGAGGCGCTCCGGGGAGAGTTCGGCTGCGAGTCGTGCTTCGCGGAGCCGGTGCCCGGAGAATCGCCGGGCTGTCGAAACCACACTGGTGGCCATGTGCTTCCCCTTCCAGGGAATCCGTGGCGCGGGCCCAGAAGGTCACAAATGACCTTACTACAGGACTCTCGCTACGAACAGTCACGCTTTGCTGGTCAGTTGCAGGTTGCGCCGCTGGACCGTGTTGGCCTCAGCGGGTGCCGCGGGTGTAGAGGCGGGCCCAGCGGGTGTAGGCGCGGCGGCCGACGCGGACGCGCATGCCGGTGCGGCGGCAGGGTCGGCAGGGCTTCACACGACCGAACATGGTGGTCCGTTCGGCCTTGCCTTTGCAGCGCATGCAGGTGCCGAACGGCTTCAGCCAACACAACGCTGCGTAGCCGGTCGCGGCGGTGACGACGAGGATGCTAGCGGCGAGCATCAGGAACTCAACTCCCTCTCTGGGGCGGGATCCGGGGTTCCCGGGGGTGGTGGTGCTAGGTACTAGATCGCTGGCCAGATGGCCGTTTGGGCGCTAGCGGGGGTGCTAGACCTAGCGGGAGGGGTTGCTAGGTCTAGCGGCCCTGCTGAGGTCAGGCAGCGACCTTCTTGGTGTCACGGCGAGTGATGGCAGCGACCACATCGGCGCGTTCGATGCCGCGCCGGGTGGTGCCCTGGCCGTCGTCCGTGGTGCCCCAGACGTCCTTGGCCTTGACACCGTGCGGCTTGAGCGCGCGGGTGACGTCGGCGCCGGTCCACTCGCCGTACTGGTCGAGCCAGCGCTCGGCGAGGCGGGTGGCGATGCGCTCGCACCAAACCTTGTCCTCGTCGGCCGGGATCACCTTGAGAACGTCGCCGAGGATGTCCATGCCGGCGCTCTTCTCGGGGCCCTGGCCGAGGGCGTGGCCGGTGATGTTGCCGTACTCCTCGCGCATGAGGCGGGCGCGTTCGACGATGGCCTCGGCCTTGGGCGCGTCGATGTAGGCGCCGGAGACGATGCGCGGGTCATCGCCCTCGCCGACCATCCAGGCGATGCCCTTGTCGGAGCGGGCGAACATGGTGGCCCGGATCCCGGCCTTGTACATGGACTGGCCAAGAACCATGTCGTTGGCCATCTGGCTGATCACCTTGAGGCAGAAGCGCAGGACGGCGTTGTCGCTGATGCCTTTGGGCAGGGACTTGGCGTCCGGACGCTGAGTCCCGAACATGCCGATGATGCCGAGAGCCGGGCCGCGCTTGGTGATGTCGGTGCAGATGGACTCGATCTCGGCCCCGTGCTTGTCGTGTTCGAAGCCCACCTGGCATTCGTCGATGCCGACGATGATGGGGTGCAGGCGAAGTGACTTGTCGTTGGCCAGCTCGGGGGTGACCTTGTTCTCCGGGCAGCGGGACCGCGGCAGGTTCTTGATGACCTTCGCCCGGCGCCGCAGCTCAGCCTTGACCTCGCGCAACGAGTGCAGGACGTACTCGACATCCTCGTCTTCCTCACCGGCCATGTACCGGTGACTGACGGGCTCGAGGGTGGAGAAGTCGCCGGTGCCCTTGAAGTCGAAGGCGTGCAGCTCAGCCCGGGGGTCGAGGGCGGCGATGAGGAAGAACAGCCGCATGAGGAACGTCTTGCCCATGCGGGGGATGGAGCCGATGACGACGGAGGCGAACATCAGGGTGACTTCGACCCACCGCATGCGCTGGTCGTTGCCGAAGATGATGGGCTTGAACAGGTCGACCTGCCCGGTCTCGGCGAGCGGCCAGGCGGGTTTCTTGGTCTCGTTCATGGGCTTGTCGCCGATCCACAGCACCAGTCGGCCCTCGTGCTGCTCGGGGTCGCCGGAGGGCCAGACGCAGCCGAGCTTGCGGCGCAGCCCCGAGGCGAGGGCCTGCCGCTCCTCCATGACGTCCTCGGGTGTGACGCCGTAGGGCAGGTCGAGGTCGGCGCGGTAGCCGGGCCCGTCGCGGGTGATTTCGCTGGTGAAGCGCATCCCGTCCATGTCGCCGCCCTTCTTGATGGCGGCGGAGATTTTGGCGTTGCCGATGGCGTTGAGACCGCGCAGGACGAGGCCCGCGGTGAGCTTCTGCACGTCGGTGGGCAGGACGGCGGGGCCGATGACGGGGGCGTCTTCCTTCTGCCCGAAGTAGCCCAGGGTCAGGATCCCGGCGCAGCTGAAGACGTACAGCCAGGCGGGGGCCATGACGTAGAGGGTGAGGGCGAAACCGAGGCCGAACACGGCGGCGATAAGGGAGACGGTGAGGCGCAGCTTGACGCGGTCGTTGCGCTGCCGGGAGAGGGTCATGTACTCGGCGGCGTTCTCGTCGCGCACGGCCGCACCCCGCAGCGGTGCGGCTTCCCGGTCCCAGATCCACCGGCCGGTGCCCTTGATGAACCTGGCAGCCCCCACGGGGGCCCGTGCGGCGAGGCGGGCCGCGTACACCCCGGAGAGGGTGCGAACGGCGTGATAGCGGATGGTGTACCAGGCCCGGTCGGCGGTGTGGCCGGCGGTGGTGGTGAACTCGTCCCGGTCCTTGGCCCATGCGGGCAGGATCGGCCGGCGTACCTCGCCGCCCTGTTCCGGGTCCGGCAGGTTGGGATTGTCGACGGGTACGCGCTGCCCGGTCTCCTCCCGCTCGGGTACGGGAGCGGGGGGTGTACTCGTCTTGGTGAGAGAGGGTGTACCCGGCGCGGGTACGTCCTCGACGGGTGTACCCGGGGCGGCGGGTACGGCGGGGGCGAAGGTGTCGGTCATGCTGGTGTCTCCTGCTCTCTCATGGAGGGTGCGGGGCACGGGGCGGCCGGCGGTTCCTAGGCCGGGTACGGCCGCCCCGTGGCGTCGCTAGAGGCCGGCGCGGCGGATGGCCTTCTCGGTGCGGCTCAGCTGCTGCTCGGCCTTGATGCGGGCCTGGCGGGCGACCTGGCGGTCCTCGCGGCTGACGGTGCGCTCCTTGGCCTTGGCGACGGCGAGGGCGTTCTGGGCCTGCTCGTGCTGCTGGTAGAGGGCGCGGGCTTCGCGGATGCCGCGGTCCTCGGCGCGGGCGTCGATGCGGTCGATACGGGCGTCGAGCTTCGGATCGACGCAGTCGGCGGCGGCCTGCTTGACGCCGCGCAGCACCAGCCAGGCGCGCTTCCTCTTCTCGGCCGGGGTGTAGGAGCGGGGTACGTCGCCCATCAGGTGTCCTTCCTGGTCAGGGGCGGATTGGGTACGGGGTACGGGGCGTACTCGGGTACGCGTCAGGTGGTGGCGGGCTCGGCGAACGCGGTGACGATCCGCATGAGGAGCGTCTCGGCGGCCATGAGGTGGCCGAGGAGCTGCCCGTTGTTGGTCTCGTCGACGCGGCCCATGCCCTCGACGTAGGACCGGGCTTCCTCGATGACCATGACCTGTGCGGCTGCGCGGACGATCTCGTCCATGGGGTTGTCCTTCCTGGTCAGTGGTTGCGGATGCTGGTGGAGGAGCGGCCCCACCACCGGTTCGTGGTGTGGTTGTTGGTGATGTACGTGTCGCCACCGCGGCGGGTGGCCCGCCAGGCGAGCAGCGCGGCCAGGAAGAGGACGACGCTGCCGGAAGAGACCCCGGCCGTGGCCTGCCCGAAGCCCCAGCCGACTCCGGCCGCGGCCGTGCCGATGCCGATGCCGCCGCCGAGTACGCGCTGCGCCACGGGGTCGAAACCCGCAGGTGGGGGCGCGGGTACGGGGGCGGGTACGGTCGGCAGGTACTCCTTGAGTACGGCGACCATCTGCCCGTTGGGGCCGGGCACGTAGATGACGGGCTGCCGCTCCTCGTACAGCTCCACCGGGCCTGTGAGGGGGTGCTGGGCCCATTGGTGGGCGTCGGCTCTGGTCTGGGTGTCCAGCGGCTTGTAGAGGGGCTCAGGCTCGTTCATGCGGACACCTTCAGGAGTTCGTCGCGGATGCGCTGGGCCCGCTTCTGGCCGACGTGGAAGACGTCTTTGATCCGGCGGACCGAGGGCTCCTCGTCGTGGAAGTACTCGCGCGCACGGGCGGTCAGGGTGTCCTCGCCGGGCGGCGGCGGGCTGTCGTCCGGCACCTCGTCCTCGGGGTCCGGCCCATCGTCTTCCGGCTCGTCCTCGGGTACGTACTCGGCGTGCACCTCCGGGCGGGTACGCGGCGGCTCGGCGGCGAGTACGCGCTGCGGCTCGACGGGCACCAGACGCTCAGCGAAAGAGTCGAGGCGGTACTGCTGCCGCTCCGGGTGGACCCCGCCGGGTACGGCCTCGGGTACGGCAGGTACGGGGTCGGGTACACGCTCCAGCTCGACGGGTACAGGCTCCGGCTTGGGTGCGGCCGGGGCCTCCCACGGCGACTGCAGGTCGATCGTGGCGAGCTCCTTGGCCCCGCGGCGGGCGGCGAGCCCGGTCATCAACTGGCGCCGCTGCTCGGGGTCATCACCGACGTGGGCGCGGGCAACGGCGGCGGCCAGGCGGCGCTCGGTGCGGGCCTTTCCGCGGCCGGTCGGATTGGCGGCGAGCTTCGCCGCGTAGCGCACAGCGCGCTGCGTGGCCCGGTCGCGGCTGATCTGCTCGGCCGTCCGGTCCCGGACGGCCAGGCCGAGACGGGACAGCAGCCGCTCCCGCAACTCCCGGCCGACGATGGCCAGCAGCCCGTTCGACAAGGTCCCGGGCTTGGCGTGCCGCAGCTCGATACCCATCGCGAGGTGCCACAGCAGGGCGGCCATGACCGGGCCGACGAACGCGCGGACCGTACCCGCGACGATCCCGGACTCGGAGAACGCGGGGATGACCTGCACTCCGGTGACAACCCACACGAGTACGCCCGGGGTGCCGGGGTCGCTCTTGTCGGGGTCGTTGAGGTTGGCGCGTGCCATGAGCGCCATGGCGAACAGGCCGACTTCGGCGGCGGCGAACATCATGATGCGTTCGCTGGCGCTGGCCATGCCCAAGTGGTCCCGGGCGAAGTTCCAGCTGGTGTCGGCCGAGTAGGCGGTGCACACGATGGCGCCGAACGCGGCGACGAGCACGGCCCCGGGGGTGCGGCTGTTCTTGCGGGAGCGTCGGAGTGCGGCGGCGAGGACGGCCGCGACCACAACGGTGGCGGCTAGGACATAAGGGTGGCTGGTCGCCCAGGTGGTGATGGTGCTGGGGTTCATGGCTGCCACCTGCGCATGCGCTCGACCAGCAGGCCGCCGGCGAACGCGAGGATCACGGGCTGTGTGGCCGCCCACAGGGCGAGCGCGCCGAGCCCGGCGAGCGGGACGAGGGCGAGCTGCGGGAACAGCGCCAGCAGCAGGAACAGCAAGCCCAGGGTGAGCATGTGCTTCACGGGGTCCCCTTTCCGGGGGTAGGGGCCCCGCCCAGGGTGGGGCGGGGCCGATGCAGATCGGGCAGCCGTCAGCGGTGCGGACGGGTCAGATCCGGTAGGGGACGGCGGGGTCGGGGTCGTCGCCGTTGGCGATACGCGCCTGCTGGTACTCGTCCTCCACGTCGCGCCGGGCGTCGCCGGCGGCGGTGCGGGCGGCGTGCAGCTCGTCGTAGGCGGTGACCCTGTCGGCGTAGTTGCCGCTGTCCTTGGCCCTCTGGTACGCCTTCTCGGCGTTGTCGACGGCGGTCTCGGCGCGCTGGCTGGCCTGGATGGCGGCCTCGCGGCGGGGGTTGAGGAAGCTCATGGCGGTCCCTTCTTCGTCAGAGTCCGGACTGTCCGGCTCCCCTTGCCGCCCGGTGGGGGGCGGGCGACGCGGGCAGCTGTCAGCCGCTGGTCTGTCCGCTGCCGCCGCACGAGCCGCACGACTCGCGGTAGGTGCGGTCTCCGGTGACGACGGTCTCGCCGAGGCCGCTGCCGCCGCAGGTGGTGCAGCGGACCGGGGGCGGGGGCGGGGTCTCGATGGTCACTGGTCCGCCCTCCTGCTCAGGCCGTCCGTGACGCGCACGATGGCGAGCCCGAACAGCTGCTGGCCGTGCCGGTCACCGACCGTGGAGGCGCACACCAGGGCGGTGAACAGCTCCTCCGTGGAGTGCGGTTGAGCCGGGTGGAGGTCGACGCCACGTAACGCGGCATTCTCCGTGGGGCGAGGGATGGGCCACTTCGCGGTCACGGCCGGCCCCCGTCCTCGTCGGGCTCGGCCATGTCGCTCAGGGCAGTGACGAGCCTGTTGAAGCGCTGAGCGATGGGCAGCAGCGAGACCCCGTCCATGCGGAGCGCGCGAAGGAGGTTCAGGAACTCCTCGTCGTGCTGCAGCCGCAGACGGGCCGACTTCGGCTGAGCCTCGACGATGGCCAGCAGGGTGCGGACCATGCCCCGGAGGCTGCCGACCGCGTGCGCGGCAGCATCCATGTCCCGGAAGTTCACGTCCTCGGTGTCGGCCATGATCCGCTTGGCCGACTCCACGGCCATCCGATGCGGATTCACGACTGCCGAGCTTCGGTGAGCTGCTGAACCTGGGCGCGCAGCCTGTCGAGGTGCGCGGCGGCCTGGTCGATGAACGCCAGGGCGGCGGCGGGCGCCAGGGCGGCGACGTCACCGGAACCCGTCGCGTCGAATCCCAGGTAGGGCAGGCCGCGGTCCGCGTCGTTCACGAACGGCCACTGGCTGATCGACGCCACCAGCACCTCGGTCGTGCCCTGGTGCTCGGGCGCGGTCAGGGCGATCTCCTCGCCGTGGTGCGACACATCCTGAATGAAGGCGTAGTCCTCGGAGTGCGGGTCCACGCACCAGGCAGGGCAGGTGATGATGGCCTCGGCACCTCGGATGGTGACGGTCACCTTGCGGGCCTGCCGGTCGGCAGCCTCGGTGGTCGGCTGCTGGGGGATACCGGGGAGCGCGGCGCGCACCTTCGCGGCGGTGACCTGGTTCAGGCTGCTGATGCTCACAGCGCCACCCCCAGCTCGCTCGCCGGGATGCCCTGCGCCTCGAGGTAGTTCTTGAACGCCTCGCGGGAGACCCGGATCGTGCCCCGGCCCGTACCGACCCGGTACGACGGGAGCCGACCGCTCTTGATCTCGGCGTACACCGTGGACGCGTCAACCCGCAGAGCCGCCGCGATGTCCTTCACACGGAGCGGCGCTGCCGCCTCCGTCGCCTGCTCCAAGGCAGGCCGGATAAGCTGTTCCTGCATCTGGGACTCCGATTCCTGGGATGCATGGCCTCAGCGGGCACGGTGTTCGCAGCACCGTGAAGACCCCGCTGGGGCCTTTGTCGTGTCTGGCTTCACCCGATCTGTCGAAGCAGCGGGCATGGGAATAGGATGTTCTAGAACGATGCCGGAAGTCAAGAAACTTGCGGAACATTCTAGAATCTAGGAGAGAGATGGACCCTGACCTGCAAGGACTGGCGCCCTACCAGCGGATCGCAGCGCGAATCATCGCCCGCATCGAGTCCGGCGAGCTGCGGCCGGGCGACAAAGTCCCCTCCGTGAACGACATCATGAAGTCCGAGAAGGTGAGCCGGGCGACAGCGGCGAGGGTCCCGGGGGTTCTCCGCTCCCGGGGGTACGCGGACGCGGTGCCTGGCGTCGGCACGACCGTGCGCTCTCCGAAGGCACTTACGGCAGGAGCCGACCGGTTCCAACGGGTCCGCCAGGGTGGCGACATCGGCACCGGCGAGCGCGTCGAGATGCTGGGGGCCGGGACGGAGCACGCCTCGCAGGAAGTTGCCGACGCCCTGGGGCTCAACGAGGGCGACGAAGTGGCCTGGCGCCGGCGGCGCTACATCGACACAGGTGGAGTCGTTGCCGTCTCGACCACCTGGGTCTCCAGGGCCGTAGCCGACGCCGCGCCTGAGTTCCTGCAAGAAGGGCCGTTGCCCAAGATGACGTTCGGCCTCATCGCGGAGCGCACCGGCCGCCGTGCGGTGAAGCGCAGGGACACGGTCGAGATCCGACCCGTGCCGGAGGACGTTGCCCAGCACCTCGAGGTAGAGGCGGGCACCGACTCCCTGGTGATGATCAATAACTATTGGGACCAGCACGGGGAACCCACCGAGTTCGCCATCGACTACCACGGCCGCGAGCGCGGTCTGTCGATCGAACGCGACTTCCCCGAGTCGTGATGAAACGCAAAGAGGCCCCGTCCCGGGCGAACCGGGGCGGGGCCTTCTTCTGTCTCACAGTCGTCTCACACACTGTTCGCGTCGCACTCACCTACGAGCGTCCGACCTGGGCTTTCTCGGACTCTGTGGACGTGAACGACCGCCGTGGACGATATGTAAACTCTGTGCACGTGACTGGTAAGCCGCGCATTCCGAACGTCCTGGCCAACCGCTACGCCTCCGCGGAGCTGGCCGTCCTGTGGTCCCCCGAGTACAAGGTGACGCTGGAGCGGCGGCTGTGGCTCGCCGTGCTGCGCGCCCAGAAGGACCTCGGAATCGAGGTGCCGGACGCCGCCCTCGCCGACTACGAGCGGGTCCTGGAGACCGTCGACCTGGCCTCGATCGCCGAGCGCGAGAAGGTCACCCGCCACGATGTGAAGGCCCGGATCGAGGAGTTCAACGCCCTCGCCGGCCATGAGCACGTCCACAAGGGCATGACCTCCCGCGACCTCACCGAGAACGTGGAGCAGCTCCAGATCCGGCTCTCCCTGGAGCTGGTACGGGACCGTACGGTCGCGGTGCTGGCCCGGCTCGGGAAGCTGGCCGCCGACCACGCCGAGCTGGTGATGGCCGGCCGGTCGCACAATGTGGCGGCGCAGGCCACCACGCTCGGCAAGCGGTTCGCCACCGCGGCGGACGAGCTGCTGGTGGCGTACGGGCGGCTGGAGGACCTGCTGGGCCGCTATCCGCTGCGGGGCGTCAAGGGCCCGGTCGGCACCGCGCAGGACATGCTGGACCTGCTCGGTGGCGATGCGGAGAAGCTCGCGGAGCTGGAGCGGCGGGTCGCCGCCCACCTCGGCTTCGCGCAGGCGTTCACCTCCGTCGGCCAGGTCTATCCGCGCTCGCTGGACTACGACGTCGTCACCGCGCTGGTGCAGCTGGCCGCGGCCCCGTCCTCGCTGGCCAAGACCATCCGGCTGATGGCCGGACACGAGCTGGTGACCGAGGGCTTCAAGCCCGGCCAGGTCGGCTCGTCCGCGATGCCGCACAAGATGAACACCCGCTCCTGCGAGCGCGTCAACGGCCTCGCCGTGATCCTGCGCGGCTATGCCTCGATGACCGGGGAGCTGGCGGGCGACCAGTGGAACGAGGGCGATGTCTCCTGCTCGGTGGTGCGCCGGGTCGCACTGCCGGACGCGTTCTTCGCCTTCGACGGGCTGCTGGAGACCTTCCTGACGGTGCTCGACGAGTTCGGCGCCTTCCCCGCCGTCGTCGCCCGTGAGCTGGACCGCTACCTGCCCTTCCTCGCCACGACGAAGGTGCTGATGGGTGCCGTCCGCGCCGGGGTGGGCCGCGAGGTCGCCCATGAGGCGATCAAGGAGAACGCGGTGGCCGCGGCGCTGGCGATGCGCGAGCGGGGCGCCGAGCGCAATGAGCTGCTCGACTCGCTCGCCGCCGATGAGCGCATCCCGCTGGACCGGGCCGGTCTCGACGCACTGATGGACGACAAGCTCTCCTTCACGGGCGCGGCCGCGAACCAGGTCGGCGCGGTGGTCGCCCGGATCGAGGAGATCGTCAAGGAGCGCCCGGCGGCCGCCGCCTACACCCCCGGCTCGATCCTCTGACGCCGGCGATGACCCCCGCCGAACTGGAGGCCGCCCGCGACCGCCTCGTCCCCGATGTGGTCGGAGACGGTCTGCGGGTCCTCTTCTGCGGTATCAACCCCGGGCTGATGACGGCCGCCACCGGCCACCACTTCGCCCGCCCCGGCAACCGCTTCTGGCCCACACTGCACGCTTCGGGCTTCACCCCGCGGCAGTTGCACCCCTCCGAGCAGTCGGAGCTGGTGCGCTATGGCCTGGGCATCACCAATGTGGTGGCGCGCGCCAGTGCGCGGGCCGATGAGCTGGGCGACGAGGAGTACCGGGAGGGCGGCCGGATCCTGGAGGAGAAGGTGCTCCGGCTGCGGCCACGCTGGCTGGCGGTGGCGGGGGTCACCGCCTACCGCGTCGCGTTCGGCGACAAGAAGGCGAAGATCGGCCCGCAGACGCGCACGATAGGGGACACCCGCATCTGGGCCCTGCCGAATCCCAGCGGCCTCAACGCGCACTGGACACTGGCGACGATGGCGGAGGAGTACGGCCGCCTGCGCACCGCAGCCGAGGCGGACGGCTAAGGGACACCAGAGCCCGAGGGAGGGGAGTCATATCGTCTCCTCCTCTCCAACCTCCCCTGCGACCCATCGGATGATCTTGCACGTGAGAAGCGGCTGATCGCGACGGGCGGTCGACTAGTCCACTTAAGTGATCTTGTAGCGCGTGATGCCCCTAACTTTCCTGATGGGTCGTGGGAATCCTGCTTGTCCTGAGCTAGCCGTAAGTGTGATCCTTCCTATGAACGCGGAGGACGCACGAATGGCATACGCCCGTTGGCACCACATCCTCATGGAGTCGCAGCGCCACGCCCTGAAGGCAGTTGACGAGTGGAACTGCTCAAGCGGCAACTACTCCGACTTCCTCACACACATGCACAAGGCATGGCACTACCTGCTTCACGCGGAGTTCCACAAAGCGAAGATCGACTACCACTACAGGGACCCCAAGACCGGTCAGTACATCTTGATCGACGGAGAGCCGAAGGCGTGGGACCTGGAGTGGTGCCTGAAGCAGCGATACACCAACAGTGCCAACCCCGTGCGATTGAACGCCGAGCTCTTCGTGGCACTCCGCAACAAGGTGGAGCATCGGTACGAGCACAACCTGAAGATCGCCACAGGTGGCAAGGCGCAGGCGCTCGTCATGAACTACGAGCAGGAGATGGTGGCGCACTTCGGCCCCTCCTTCAGCCTTGCCGATCGGCTCCGCTTCCCGATCGCCCTCCAGACGCTCACCGCCGAGGGGCGCGAGCAACTCCAGGACGCGGCGAAGAAGCTGCCGAAGAAGACCCGCGACCTGGTGGCGAAGTTCGAAGCGGCCATCGACTCGGACGTACTGGATGATCTGAAGTACGACTACCGGGTGCGGCTGGTGCCCATCGTCGGCAAGAAGACGGATGCCGACCTGGCGGTCAACTTCGTCAACTTGGACGAGTTGACCGACGGCGAGCGCGCGGTCATGACCAAGGCGGGTCGTACCGGGACGGTCATCACCAAGGTGAAGCACGTCGAGACGATGAACCCGGCGAAGCTCCGCGCGTCGGACGTCACCAAGCGCGTTGAGGCCGAGCTGCCATTTCACTTCAGTCTCCATGGCGATCACACCGAGATGTGGCGGCGGTTCGGCGTTCGCCCCGCCGCCGATGCTCCCGATCCGCGCCTCACCGTGGCCAAATACTGCATCTACGACGAACCGGTCAGCACTTACCTGTACACCGACGCCTGGGTGAAGAAGATCATCAAGGAGATCGGCACGGTCGAGAAGTACCGCAAGTTCTTCGGCAAGGAGCCGCGCATGAAGAAGGTGACCACCTTGCCGAGGCAGGCAGCCCCCGCGCACGAGCGCCCCGTCGGGAAGACTGCCTGACCTCGTGGAGGGGGTGCGCCTACCGCGCAGCCCTCCGGCGCGCTAGCACCGGAATCGCCTCGATCTTCTCAAGTGTGAGGTCATCCCACACCAAGCCGCGTGGCCGTCGGCGGTTGGGGCAGGGGATCACGGTGTCCGGCGTGACGATGTAGTCCACGGAGAAGTCGTGCTCCGTCTCGGGGATGTCGTCCTCGATGACCTGGAGCTCATGCACGGGCGCAACGATCACCGTCTTCTCAGTTACCAGGCCGGCTTCGATAAGAAGCGCCACTTCAAGGTCGGAGTACCCGGCACCCTTGCCGATGCGAGCACCGGAACGGTTCACGGCCACGCTGCCGCAGATGACGATGTCGATCGGCTCGACCTCTTCAACGCCGACGCACCGGGCAACCTGGGCCGCGCCCTTCTTCTCGGCGACCTCCTCGGGCGGGAGTGTCAGGCTCTCGGGGTCGAGCAAGTAGAACGGCTGCGGACTAGCCATCTTCGGAACGGCCATGTAGACCCGCTTACCGTCTTTGAGAGCGCGGACGCGCACCGGAAGCTGTGCCCAGTCAGGGTTGGCCTTGACGGTCGTCGCCCGCCGCCATTCACCCAGACCGGCCAGTTGCTCGGCTGTCCCATCAGCTCCGTAAAAGCCTGGGATCTTTCCGTACGAGTCGGCCGATGCGCCGCCGCCGTCAATGAGTCGTCGCCACACCCGCTCGCGTACGGCCTGCTTGGCCTGGTCGATGTCCGTCACGCCCCACCTGTTCTATATGGCCATAAGTGCAAGCAGCCTGTCGTTGATCTCCTGCGCCCACGGCTCGTTCCTCCACTGCCGCAGTTCCCACCCGGCAGAGAACGCCAGATTAAGACCGCCTCCGCCGCGCGTCAGCTCGACGGCATCAATGGTGCGGTGCATGACGCTCGCCGCCTCGTCCAGCTTGCTTTGGCGAATGAGCGCCAAGGCCAGGTTGCCCAACGCGATGGCTTGACTCTTCTTCTTGGGCGCCAGCGCCCGCGATGTCATATGGAGGATAGGTTCGGCCCGTTCCGGTAGGTCGAGGAACAGGTAGCACGATCCAGCGAGCCGATTGAACTCATTGACTGTGTAGTACGGCGCAGCCACGTCGTCAGAGTGGATGCGGTCGAACTGACTCTCGGCCCTCTTCAGCGCCTCCTCGCACTCGGTAAGCGCGCCGGTCATGGCGTACCCCTCGGCGACATGAAGAAGCGAGAGACCAGTCAGCGACGGGCTGACCGGTTTGGCGGCCTCGGCGGCTTGCTCGGCAAGCGTCACGCCTCGCGTCGGGTTCTTCTCACCATAGAGCGCAACGAAGCTCATCCGCAGCGTCGCGTACGCCTCGGTCGCAGGGTCGTGGGCGTGCTTCGCTGCATCGACCGCTTCTTTGAAGTACAGGATCGGTGCATGGTGGTCACGACGCTGGCTGACGTCCCAGACCAGTTGCCCCATGAACGTCGCGGAGTCGGCTTCGACCGCGTAGAGAGCACGCCGCACCCGAGGGTTAGTGGCCTTCTCACGAAGGAACCGCACTTGACCGTGAAGCTGACCGGCCAGACCAAGCAGCGCCGTCGACGCCTCTTGGTCATAGGACTCATCCAGCTTGCGCAGCTGCTCGTGAAGGTAGGCGACAACCATGAGGTCGGCTGAGCCCGGGTTTCCCAGGGCATACGTCATCCGCTCACTGAGCCGAACGTCGGTGGCAGTCACGTCGGCCAGGAGCGCTTGAAGTTCTTGACTCGACACCTTGAGCGCGCGCGCCAGTTTTGGCCGTATCCAAGCTTGGGGCTCCGTGTCGGCGCTCTCCCAGCGACCTACCGTTGAACGCTCGACGCCTAGATACTCAGCAAGCCCCTCCTGCGTGAAGCCTGCCGCTTTGCGACGTTGAGCTAGGCGTATGCGCTTCGCTGCCATCGCCCATCCTTCCGGTACATGGGGCGAGTTACCACCGTAGCGGCGCACGGGACATCTGCGCAGGCCAGACCTAGGAATGCCACACGGATGCGTCATACGTGCAGCACCTTTGCTGTGGTTTTGTGCAGGTCAAACCGCTTCTCTGGCTGGCAGGTTGGCGGGCGGATAGAACCCCGGGCCACCGCTCGCCAACCGTTCCAGTCCCCGGAGGAACGGATGCCACCTGCCATGTTCGGCTACATGCGGCTTGCCGTAAGTGACGGCCCAGACGAAAACGAAACGACCCAACGGGAGTTGGCGACCTACGCCACCCGCGAGGGGTTCGAGCTGGAGCGGCTGTTCATCGAGCGACTCGACGCACGTGATGAGTCGGCCTTTTTCGCCTTGGTCGAGGCGCTCAAGACCGACGACGTCAAGAACGTGATTGTGCCGTCCGTGTGGCACTTCGCCCGGCTGCCCGGTCTGCAAGCCGCCATGCGTGACCACATCGAGCGGGAGCTGGGCGCGCGGCTGTGGATCGTCCAAAGCACCGTCGCGCACCCGAACACTGCTGCGTCATGAGCGCCGACGCCGTGAACCCGATCCCTCTGTACGCATCCTCGCTGCGCTTGGCCGCTGTACCTACGGCTGTCGGCTGCTCGCGAATGTTCGTCGGCCACACCTTGAAGCTCTGGCAGCTTGAAGAGCACGCCGAGACGGCGACGCTCGTCATGAGCGAACTCGTCACCAACGCGGTAAAGGCCAGTGGCATCGCCGAGCCGGAGCCGAAGTCGTGGCGGATCATGGCGGAGCACGTCATCGGGATACAGCTTCGCGCTATTGAGGCCAGTCTGTACGTCGAGGTCTGGGACAGAACCGAAGTGACGCCCGTACGGAAGAACCCCAGCCTTGAAGCGGAAGGTGGACGTGGTCTGCTGCTCGTCGACCAGCTCGCCAAGCGCTGGGACACCTACCGGCCGCGCGTGGGAGGGAAAGTCGTGTGGGCCGAGCTGCCCCTCGGACTCCCTGTGGACCTGCGCCCTCTCGAGCACACGCCGCTGATCTTGCCCAACGGCATCCGGGCATCGCGAGGACCCGTTGAATACCAGGCGCGTACGGCACTTCTCGACGTGCTGTTGAAGACGACTGTCGATGCGACGCTCGCGGCGCGCATGAACGGTTCCATCTAGGAGCGGTGGCTGGCGCGCGGCTGGTCGGTCCGTTCCACGCGGCACCCTCCCAGAAACGAAGAACACCCCCGTGGCCGTGAGAGTCGCGGGGGTGTTCTTCGTTGACCAGCTGAGCAGGAAGACTGTCCGCCGCTCAAGGCCAGAGCGAGCATCGACCTAAAGCGTTTCCAGAAAATCCCCGTGATCGGCATCCTTGAATTCTGACTTGCTCACGAGGTGTTGCTGGGTGTGGTCTGAAGTGGTGTGATCTACCGTTCCCACCGACATTGGGTTGGATCGAGTGGTTCTGGTACGAGATCGCGACCGCCGATGGTCACAGGTGCCACACCCGACCGTCGTAGTCTTGGCTGTCGCCTACTACGGGCCATGGCCGACTGTGGGTTGATCCTGCAGTTCATGCGCGGGAAGGCGCTCGACCGTCAACTGTTGGTATGTGTGTCGTCTCCACTTGGGAGGGGCGTCATATCGTCCCCTCCTCCCCTATCGCCACCAGGAGCTGGAACGGCAGCTCGCGGTCGCCCTGCCCCACGCCCAGCCCGACCCAGCGGCCGTCTACGCGCCAGATGCTCAGCTCGGGCACGTAACCGCACAGGGTGTCCAGCGGGGGCGGAACGGGCTCGCCCATCGCCGAGCGCTCCAGGGAGTCGGTGAGATCGAGGACATCGGGGGCGCCCCACCGTAAGGTCAGCACCTGGACCAGCACGCTCAGCTCGGCCTCGAACTCCTCCAGCACTTCCTCGACCCGGGTCAGGTCGGCGTCCCAGAAGTCCTCGCTGACGCGGAGGTCGGCGACATGGAAGCCGGGACCGCTCTCCACCCGCCCGTCGGCGGCCCGCTGCGCGGGGAAGTCCCGCGCGCGCAGCTGCTCGATCGCGGCCACATGGTCCGCCGTACTGGTCATGATGTCAGTAAACCCTGCGAGTCGGACATCTGGCCGCCCGTCAGATGACCATCTCGGTGGCCGGGCGGTCCGGGTGGGAGGAGGCACTCGCCGCCTCCCCTTCCAGCGGATACGATCCGGCAGATACGCACTGGGAGGGAGGCCGACGTTGGGGCGGCTCACCGGCGGGGATCCGTCTCTGCTGCGACGCATCAACTCCGCCGTGGTACTGCATGCGTTGCGCGCGGCGACCGCGTCCGGCACGGCCACCGGGGGTGGCCCGGACGACGCGGGCGGCTGTGCCGGAAGCGCGAGCCTCACCGATCTCACGCGGGTGACCGGGCTGTCCCGGCCCACCGTCGAGGGCGTGATCGACGGACTGGCCGACAGCGGTCTGGTGGTCGAGGTGCCCGCCGAGGAGGGCGGCGTCCGCCGCCAGGGCCGCCCCGCGCGCCGCTTCCGCTTCCGGGCCGAGGCCGGGCATCTGCTGGGCATAGAGATAGGGGCACACCGCGTCGCCGCGCTCCTGTCGGACCTCGACGGACACGCGCTCGGCTCGATCGTGCGCGAGGTCTCGGAGAAGGCGTCGGCGGACGAGCGGCTGGAGCGGGTGCGCACCGCCGTGGCGGATCTGCTGCGGCGCGCGGGGGTGGCCCGGTTCTCGCTGCGCGCGGTCGGGGTGGGCAGCCCCGGCATCGTCGAGGCCGATGGCACCGTCCATCTGTGCACCGCGCTCCCCGGCTGGACCGGACTGCCTCTGGGCGAGCGGCTGCGGCGGTCCTTCCGCTGTCCGGTGCTGGTGGAGAACGATGCGAACACGGCCGCGGTCGCCGAGCACTGGAAGGGCGCGGCGGTCGGCTCGGACGATGTGGTCTTCGTGCTGGCCGGGTTGAGCCCGGGGGCCGGGTCGTTGATCGGCGGCCGGCTCCACCGTGGCTTCGGCGGCGCCGCCGGGGAGATCGGGGCGCTGCATCTGCTGGGCCGCGAGGCCGCCCCGGAGGAGGTGCTCTCCACGACCGGGGAGCCGCTGAACCCGCTGGACGAGGCGCAGGTCGCGCATGTCTTCGCGCTGGCCCGCGACGGCGACGTACGCGCCCGCGCGGCCGTGGACCGCTTCGTCCGCAGGCTGGTGCATGACACGGCGGCCCTGGTGCTGGCGCTGGACCCCGAGGTCGTCGTGGTCGGCGGCTGGGCCGCCGGGCTGGACGGTGTGCTGGCCCCGCTGCGTGATGAGCTGTCCCGCTACTGTCTGCGGGCCCCGGAGGTCACGCTCTCGCTGCTGGGCGAGGCGGCGGTGACCACGGGGGCGCTGCGGCTGGCCCTCGACCATGTGGAGCAGGAGCTTTTCGCGGTCGACAGCACGGTGACGACCCGCCGCGCGAGCCGCTGACGCGGGACGCGGGGCGGGCCGGACGTTTCGGGTTCGGGGATGCGTACGCGGCGACGACGCGACGCGGGCCGGGCCCACGACATGCGCCGAACCCACGACACGGAGCAGGCCCGGATCAGCCCGCCAGCAGCTCCTCGCCCGCCGCGTCACCGAAGGTGAGCCGGCAGGTGTCGGCCCGGTAGGTGGCCACGGCGACGGCCGCGGTGCGACCCTCGGCCACATAGCGGGTGGTCACGAGGAGGACGGGGGCACCGGGCAGCCGGTCGAGCTCCTTGGCGTCGTCCGCGCGGGCCGAGCCGAGCTCCACGGTCTGCTCACGGCCCTCCAGCTCCAGCCGGCGCAGCTCGCGCAGCACCGCGCGGGCGCGGGCCAGCCCGCTGGGGGTGTCGATGGCGGCGAGGCCGGGGACGGACACGGCCGGTACGTACAGCAGCTCGGCGGCGAGCGGCTGGCCGTGGGTCATCCGGGTGCGGCGCACCCGGTGGACCGGGGTGTCGGGGTCGAGCTCCAGCAGCCGGGCGACCTCGGCGGGCGGCACGACCTCGGTGCTGTCCACGGTCTGCCAGGTGTCCTCACCGGAGGTGTCGGTCCAGCCGTGGGCGTAGTCCCCGACGGCCACGCCGACGCGGGGCGGGGCGACGGTGGTGCCGACGCCGCGGCGGCGCTGCAGCCTGCCCTCCAGCTCCAGCTGCTCCAGGGCCTGTCGGAGGGTGGCGCGGGCGACGCCGAAGCGGGCTGCCAGCTCACGCTCGTTGGGCAGGATCTCGCCGACCGCGAACTCCGAGTCGAGCGCGTCGCTGAGCACGGTCTTCAGATGCCAGTACTTGGGCTCGGGCACCGATTCCAGCTGCGTGGTCCCCACGCTGTCCCCCTTGATTCCGACGGCCGGCAGTCCTGCGCGCCTTCACAGTTATGCGCGCTTCTTTATTAAAGGTTGTTGCAGTATCAATGCGACCATAAGGCGGCGTGCGGACTTGGTCAAGACCAATCCTTTGACCGGTTATCGTCGGTGACCGTCGGAACGAAATGCGTTATGGGGCGGGAGCTGAGCACGCGGATGGGCATGGACCGGGTCACGGTGGTCACCGGGGGCAGTCGCGGTATCGGAGCGGCGGTGGCGGTGCGGCTCGCCCGCGCCGGGCACAGCGTCGCCATCGGCTACGAGAGCGCCCAGGACGCGGCCGAGCGGTGGGCGGCGGCGGTGCGCGCGGAGGGTGTGCGGTCGGTGGTCGTCCAGGCCGACACCAGCGACGCGGAGCAGGTCGAGGCGATGTTCGACCGGGTGCGGGAGGAGCTGGGCCCGGTCACCGGTCTGGTCAACAACGCCGGGATCACCGGGCCGTTGGGCCGCTTCACCGAGACCTCACCCGAGGTGATGCGCCGCGTCGTGGACGTCAATGTGACCGGGGCCCTGCTGTGCGCCCGGCGCGCGGCGCGCGAGATGTCCACGCGCCACGGCGGACAGGGCGGCGCCATCGTCAACATCTCCTCGGGTGCGGCGACGACCGGCAGCCCCGGGGAGTATGTGCACTACGCGGCCAGCAAGGCGGCGGTCGACGCGATGACCGTCGGACTGTCGAAGGAGCTGGCGGCGGAGGGGATCCGGGTCAACTCCGTCCAGCCCGGGATGACGCTGACCGACATCCACGCGCGGATGGGTGACCCCGAGCGGCCGTGGCGCGACCCCGGGCGGGTGCCGATGGGGCGCCCGGGCGAGCCGGAGGAGATCGCGGGCGCGGTGGCGTGGCTGCTGTCGCCGGAGGCGTCGTACACGACGGGCGCGGTGCTGCGGGTCGCGGGCGGGCTGTAGCCGCGCCGCGGATCGCGCACGGCTCACGGTCGGCGCCGACGTAGGCACCGGCACCGGCACCGGCACCGGCACCGGGACTACCCTCCGGTAACTCTTGCTGACATGCTGTCTCATACGCCGCATGCGCGCCTGCCCGAACGTCGATCGCGAGGAGCCATCCCATGCCCGCGTCCCTCTCCTTTTCCGTCGCCACCCCCGGCGGTCCCCGCACCGCCCGGGTCGTCCACGAACGGCGCGGCGCGGGGCGGCCGTTGGTACTGCTGCACGGCATCGGCCACCACTGGCAGGCGTGGGAGCCGGTGCTGGACATCCTCGCGGTCGACCGCGAGGTGATCGCCGTGGATCTGCCGGGCTTCGGGGCGTCGGACGCGCTGCCGGACGGCATCCCCTACGACCTCGACGGCGTCATACGGGTGCTCGGCGCGCTCTTCGAAACCCTGGGCGTCAAGCGCCCCGACGTGGCCGGGAACTCGCTCGGCGGGCTGTTCGCCCTGGAACTGGGCCGACTCGGACTCGTACGGTCCGTCACCGCGCTGTCCCCGGCCCAGTTCTGGAGCGAGGCCGAGCGCCGCTACGCCGTCGGCGTGCTGTCCGCCATGCGGGCCGGCGCGCGGGCGCTGCCGCCGCCGCTGGTGGCGTGGCTGGCCCGCGGCGCCGCCGGACGGGCCGCACTGACCGGCGCCATCTACGCCCGGCCCGCACGGCGTTCACCGGCCGCGGTCGTCGCCGAGACGCGGGCGATGCGCGAGGCGGTCGGCTTCGACGCCACGCTGGCCGCGGGAAACTCCGAGCTGTTCACGCATGACATCCCCGACATCCCGGTCACCATCGCCTGGGGCTCGCGCGACCGGGTGCTGCCGCGCCGCCAGGGCGTCCGCGCCAAGCGGGTCATCCCCAGCGCCCGGCTGGTCCGGCTCCCCGGCTGCGGCCACGTGCCCATGAACGACGACCCCGCGCTGGTCGCCCGCGTCATCCTGGACGGCAGCCGCTGACGACCGGCTTTCCGCCGGGCATCCCGGATCTCCCGCTGTTCCCGCGCGCCGCCCGGTGTGCGGCCCCGTGGGTGTTCCACACGGGGCCGCACACCGCGCCGCATACGGCTACTGGCCGACCAGACCCGGCCGCAGGACCTTGGTGAAGAGCACCTTGCCGCCGTCCTCGCGCAGCCGGACCGTCATCTCGGCGCTGTCGCCGTCGATGTCCACCTCGCCGTAGAACTGGAAGCCCTCGGCGGGCGAGACGTTCGCCACGGCCGGCGCCTTGACGAAGGGCTGCTCGGGGCCGAACGTGCCGTCCAGCTTCACCGAGGGGAAGGCACCCGCGTTCAGCGGACCGGAGACGAACTCCCAGAACGGCGCGAAGTCCTTGAACGCCGCCCGCGAGGGGTCGTAGTGCTGCGCCGAGGTGTAGTGGACGTCCGCCGTCAGCCACACCGTGCCGGTGATCTTCCGGTGCTTGATGTGCCGGAGCAGATCCGCCATCTGCAGCTCACGGCCGAGCGGGGCGCCCGGGTCGCCCTGCGCGACGGCCTCGAAGTCGGTGTCCCCGTCCGGGACCACCAGGCCCAGCGGCATATCGCAGGCGATGACCTTCCACACCGCGCGCGACCGCGACAGCTCGCGCTTGAGCCACCTGAGCTGCTCGGCGCCGAGGATGCCCTGGGCGTCCTCCGGCTGGCGGCCCGGCGAGTTGGGGTCGCGGTACGTGCGGCAGTCCAGCACGAAGACGTCCAGCAGCGGGCCGTGGTGCTGGACCCGGTAGACGCGGCCGCTCGGGTCCGGCCGCAGCGTGCTGATCGGGAAGTACTCGGCGAACGCCTGGCGCGCGCGGGCGGCCAGCACGTCGACGTTCTTCTCGGTGTAGCGGTCGTCGACGAGGATCTCGCCCGGGTACCAGTTGTTGAGCACCTCGTGGTCGTCCCACTGGGTGATGGTCGGCACCTCGGCGTGGAAGCGGCGCAGCGCGGCGTCCAGAAGGTTGTAGCGGAAGTTCCCGCGGTACTCGTCGAGCGTCTCGGCGACCTTGGTCTTCTCCGGGGTGATGAGATTGCGCCAGGTGGAACCGTCGGGCAGCTTGACGGTCTCCGTCATCGGGCCGTCGGCGTAGATGTTGTCGCCGCTGCAGAGGAAGAAGTCCGGCTCGCGGCGGCGCATCTCCTCGAAGATGCGGTAGCCGCCGTGGTCCGGGTTGATGCCCCAGCCCTGCCCCGCCAGATCGCCCGACCAGACGAAACGCACGTCCTTACGGCGCTCGGGAACCGTGCGGAACATGCCGTGGACCGCCTCACTGGTGCGGCGCGGGTCCTCCGGGTCGGCCAGCAGCACCCGGTAGTGCACCTGGCTCCCGGCGGGCAGGCCGTGCAGTGCGGTGCGGCCGGTGAAGTCGGTGCCGGGGCCGACCAGCGGGCCCCGCCACCGCTTGGCCCGCGCGAAGGACTCGGTCGCGGACGTCTCCACGATCATGCGGGCCGGACGGTCGGAGCGGACCCACACCAGCCCCGAAGACGTCGTCACATCCCCCACCTGAACGCCCCACTGGGCGCTCGGACGCCCCGACAGCGCCTGAGCGGGCGCGCCGGACGCGGCCGACGCTGCCGATGCCACGGCGGGCACCGCGAGCGCCGCCGACGCGGCCGCCGATCCCTGCAGTACCGTGCGCCGTCCGATCCCTGTGCCGGATTCCCGCCCCATGGTGCCTCCCGTTGCTCGTAGAACTGCTGTGCTGGTGTGTTTGTTATCGGTGCAAGATGCCGCTCTTACGAACGCCCAGTGAATAACCGGGCGCCCGCACCGGGGAAGTGCCCGGCACGGCGCCCCCGAGAAGGCCCCGTAAGGGCGCCACGTTCCCGCACTGGGCACCGCAAGGGCGTCGCGTCATCCTGACCGCGTGCCGTAAGGCCGCCGTGTTCCGGCGCAGCTCGCCGTAAGGCCGCCGCGTACCGTACGGGCATGGGATCCACCGACGCCCCCGGCCCGGCCTCCTGTCTCACCTATCGGGAGGTGGGTGCCACCCGGCGGTGGCCGCTGCCCTCCGGCTATCGCCATCTGCGGGTGCGGACCCTTGTCGGCCACGGGCGGGGCACGTTCGAGGCGGCCGGGCGGGCGGTCATGGACTGGCGGATGCACCGGGCGGTGGGGGTGTCGATCCGCGCCGCGGATCCGGTCGCCACCCCGGGGCGGCCGGTCGTGGTGGGCCTGGGAGTCGGGCGGCTGCGGCTGCGCGCGCCGTGCGAGGTGGTGTGGACGGTCGCGGAGGAGACGCGGACCGGCTTCGCGTACGGCACGCTGCCCGGCCATCCGGAGCGCGGCGAGGAGTCGTTCCTGGTGGACCTGGAGCCGGATGGCTCGGTGGTGCTGACGGTGACGGCGTTCAGCCGCCCCGACTCCTGGTTCAGCCGGGCCGGCGGGCCGCTGGTGCCGCTCTTCCAGCGGGCCTACGCACGGCGTTGCGGCAGGGTACTGCGCAGGTGGGCGGTAGGGTGACGGAACCTCGGACTTCAACCTTTTGATTTCGGACAAAATTAGCTTCTAATATCAGATGCGCCCTTAACCCATAGGTCACAGTCCGTTCGTGATCACGCAACACCTTTGCGCGAGGGTGTTTGCATGACATTTCGAGCGACCCCCGAGCCCCCTTCCCGGCACCGCCCCCGCTGGCGGCACGAGCTGGTCGCATGGTGGTCACGGCGCCAGGACCACGCGCCGCCGGGCAGCTCACCCTCGCCCGCGGCCGACGCGCACACCGCCCACGCCGCGGGCGCCCCGGAGACCACGGCCCCCGAGGCCACCACGCTGTGGCGGATGCGCACGACCGTACGGGACGAGCCGGGCACCCTCGCCGTGCTGTGCGCGGCGCTGGCCGGGCACCGGGTCGACATCCTGGCCCTGCAGACCCATCCGCTGACGGACGGCACGGTGGACGAGTTCCTGCTGCGCGCGCCCGAGGCCCTGCCGTTCGGCGAGCTGACCGACGCCGTCGCGGCCGCGGGCGGCAGCGACACCTGGGCCGAGCGGGCCGACGCCCACGACTTGGTGGACGCGCCGACCCGGGCGCTGACCCTGGCCACCCGCACCGCCCTGGACGCCGCCGAACTCCCGCTCGCCCTGCGCCAGCTGTTCGGGCGCTGCACCATCCACTCGATTCCCGCCAAGTCCTTCAGCGGCCGCTCCCTGGAGAGCACACCGCCCGCCGAAGGTGTCCTGGAGGAGACCGTGATGCGGCTGCGCGACCCGTCCGGCGGCGCGATCATCATCGAGCGGCCGTATCTGCCGTTCACCCCGACCGAATTCGCCCGGGCCCGCGCGCTGGTCGAGCTGGACGCCCGGCTCGGCCCGCGGATCCCGCACGACGGTGATGTGCTGACGCTGCCGGAGGGCAACGCCATCACCGTGCGCCGCGCCGACGCCGGCGACCTGGCCGCGGCCCTCGAGATGCACGCCCGCTGCTCCCCCGCGACGCTCAGGCTGCGGTACCACGGGCCGGTCGGCGACGCCGACCGCTACCTCGCCCATCTGCTGAGCCCGCGCTTCGGCCGCACCCTGGCCGCGTACACCGCCTCCGGGCGGCTGGTCGCCCTCGGCCATCTGCTGTGGGACGGCGACGAGGCCGAGGTCGCGCTGATCGTCGAGGACGAGTGGCAGCGGCGCGGCGTCGGCGGGGAACTGCTGCGGCGGCTGGTCGCGATGGCCGCCGAGACCGGCTACGAGAGCGTGTACGCCGTCACCCAGTCGGCCAACACCGGCATGGTGACCGCGATGCGCTCCCTCGAACTCCCGCTGGACTACCAGATCGAGCAGGGCACGCTGGTGATCAGCGCCCGCCTCGACCAGGCACCGGCGCCGGTCCCCCCGCTGCCGCACTCGCGCTGACACCGGCCGGGACATCGCTGTGGGCCCCGGGCTCCGCCCGGTGGGCGCCGCGCCCCGCCGGGCCGCTGTCGAGCGCCTGGTCCAGGTCGCGCCACACATCCTCGACGTCCTCGAGCCCGACCGACATCCGCAGCAGCCGGTCGCCGATCCCCGAGGAGTGGCGGTCCCCCTCGGCCACGATCCGATGGCTGATGGAGGCCGGGTGCTGGATGAGCGTGTCCACACTGCCCAGGCTGACCGCCGGGGTGATCAGCCGCACCGCGGCGATCACCGCATGCGGATCGCCGCGGGTCTCGAAGGCCACCATCGCCCCGCCGATCCGCGGATAGTGGACGCGGGCCACCCGGGGGTCGGTGGCCAGCCGCCGGGCCAGCTCGGCCGCGGTCGCCGAGGCGGCCCGCATCCGTACGGGCAGCGTGGACAGTCCGCGCAGCAGCAGATATCCGGCGAGCGGATGCAGCACCCCGCCGGTGGCGAACCGCACCTGACGCAGCGCCCGGGCGAACCCCTCGTCGCAGGCCACCACGCCACCCATCACATCGCCGTGTCCGCCGAGGTACTTGGTGGCGCTGTGCAGTACGGCGCTCGCGCCCCGCTCGGCCGGGCGCTGCAACACCGGTGTGGCGAAGGTGTTGTCCACGAGCAGCGGGACCGTGCCGCAGGAATGGGCGACGGCCCGCAGGTCGACCTCGGCGAGCGTCGGATTGGCCGGGGTCTCCACCATGACGAGGCCGGTGTCGGGGCGTATCGCCTCCGCGATCCCGGCCGGATCCACCCAGGTGACCTCGGTGCCCAGCAGCCCGGCGTCCAGCAGATGGTCACTGCAGCCGTACAGCGGGCGGACCGCGACCACATGCCGCAGCCCCTGGGCCCCGCGTGCCAGCAGACACGCGCTGAGCGCCGCCATGCCGCTGGCGAACGCGACCGCGCTCTCGGTGCCCTCCAGCCGGGCCAGGGCGGTCTCGAAGCGGGCCACGGTGGGATTGTCCAGGCGGGCGTAGACGGGCGGGCCGTCCGGCCGGGCGCCGGTGGCGGCGAACGCGTCGATCCTGGCGGCCTCCTGGCGGCTGTCGTACGAGGGGTGGGTCGTCGACAGATCCAGGGGTACGGCGTGCAGTCCCATGGCCGGAAGGTCCTCGCGCCCGGCGTGGACGGCCTCGGTGGCGAACGCGTGCCGTCCGGCCTCGCCGCGCGGGCCCTGTGCGCTCGGCGTGGTCCCCGTGGCCCCTGTGGTCCCCGTGGTCCCCATGCCCTCCGTGCTCTCCCTGATGTCCATGGGTGAAGGGTGAACAACCACCGGACGCTCGCGGCAGATGTCCGTGCTACGTTCGGCCGATGGCCGAAACCGTCGCTCTCGATCCGGTGGACCTCCAGATTCTGCGGCTGCTGCAGAACGACGCCCGGACCACCTACCGCGATCTGGCCGCCCAGGTCGGTGTGGCGCCCTCGACCTGTCTGGACCGGGTGGCCCGGCTGCGCCGCTCCGGCGTGATCCTCGGCCATGAACTCCGCCTGGACCCCGCCAAGCTGGGACGCGGCCTCGAGGCCCTGCTCTCGGTTCAGCTGCGGCCCCACCGCCGGGAGCTGGTCGGCCCGTTCGTGGAGCGGATCCGGGCGCTGCCCGAGTCGCGGGCGCTGTTCCATCTGGCCGGGCCGGACGACTACCTGGTGCATGTCGCGGTGGCCGACACCGCCGATCTGCAGCGGCTGGTGCTGGACGAGTTCACCTCGCGCCGCGAGGTGGCCCGGGTCGAGACCCGGCTGATCTTCCAGCAGTGGAGCTGCGGCCCGCTGCTGCCGCCCGCCCGAGACGGCTCAGCAATCTCGTAGCACACCTCTGTTCCTGCTCGTCACACTCCCGTGGTGCTGACGCCGCACCCCGGAACGTATGAGGATGGGCCGCATGTCCGATACCAAGAACGCTCCGCTGCCCCGTCAGGTCGCCGACAGCTATGTCGACGCCCTCATCGAACTCGACCCGATCACCGGCACCTACCTGGGCGTTCCCGAGAGCTCCCGGCGCCTCCCGGACTTCTCCCCCGACGGGGCCGAGGCCGTCGCCGACCTCTCCCGCACCACCCTGGCCCGGCTGGCCGAGGCCGAGGCGCGCCCCGGCGCGGACAGCGACGCCGAGCGCCGCTGCGCACGGCTGCTGCGGGAGCGGCTGACCGCCGAGCTCGCCGTGCACGACGCCCACGAGGGACTGCGCGCGGTCAGCAACCTGAGCTCCCCGCTGCACTCGGTGCGCGGCATCTTCACCGTGATGCCCAGCGAGACCGAGGAGGACTGGTCGGCCGTCGCGGCCCGGCTGCGCGCCGTACCGGCCGCGCTGGAGGGATACCGCGCCTCGCTCGCCGAGGGGCTGCGGCGGAACCTGCCGGCCGGGCCCCGGCAGGTGGCCACGGTCCTGGAGCAGTTGACGGAGTGGATCGGCACGGACGGCGGCTGGTTCGCCGACTTCACCGCCGAGGGGCCGGACGCGCTGCGCGGTGAGCTGGACGAGGCGGCGGCCGCGGCGACGGGCGCGCTGGTCACGCTGCGGGACTGGCTGCGCGAGACCTATGCCCCGGCCATCGAGGGCGCCGCCGATGTGGTGGGGCGCGAGCGCTACCGCCGCTGGGCCCGGATGTGGAACGGCACCGATCTCGACCTGGACGAGGCGTACGCGTACGGCTGGTCGGAGTTCCACCGCATCCACGCCGAGATGCGCACCGAGGCCGAGAAGATCCTGCCCGGCGCCAACCCGTGGGAGGCGCTGCGCCACCTCGACACCCACGGTGCGCATATCGAGGGCGTCGAGGAGACGCGGGTGTGGCTGCAGGAGCTGATGGACGAGGCCATCGAGGAGCTGAACGGCACCCACTTCGACCTGGCCGAGCGGGTCAAGCGGGTCGAGTCGATGATCGCCCCGCCGGGCAGCGCCGCGGCGCCGTACTACACCCAGCCGTCGGTGGACTTCTCCCGCCCCGGCCGGACCTGGCTACCCACGATGGGCGAGACCCGCTTCCCCGTCTACGACCTGGTCTCCACCTGGTACCACGAGGGCGTCCCCGGCCACCATCTGCAGCTCGCCCAGTGGGCACATGTCTCCGACCAGCTCTCCCGCTACCAGGCCACGGTCGGCATGGTGAGCGCCAACGCCGAGGGCTGGGCACTGTACGCCGAGCGGCTCATGGACGAGCTGGGCTTCCTGTCGGACCCGGAGCGGCGGCTGGGCTATCTGGACGCACAGATGATGCGGGCGCTGCGGGTGATCGTCGACATCGGGATGCATCTGGAGCTGGAGATCCCCGCCGATTCGCCGTTCCACCCCGGTGAGCGGTGGACTCCGGAGCTGGCGCGGGAGTTCTTCGGGCTGCACTGCGGCCGTCCGGCGGAGTTCCTCGACAGTGAGCTGGTGCGCTATCTGGGCATGCCGGGCCAGGCCATCGGCTACAAGCTGGGCGAGCGGGCCTGGCTGACGGGGCGGGAGGCGGCCCGTAAGGCGCACGGCGACGCCTTCGACGCCAAGAAGTGGCATATGGCAGCGCTGTCGCAGGGTTCGCTGGGGCTTGACGACCTGGTGGAGGAGCTGTCGGCGCTCTGAGCCTGCGCTGAGCGCGCGGGGCGGGCCGCATCCTTACAAGGGTGCGGCCCGCCTTACGGGGGGCAGCCCGTCTTACGGGGGGGGCGGTCCGCCCTCCCGCTAGTGCGCGACGGCCGTACGGTGGCGTACGGCCGAGCCCTCGCGGCCCTTGACGACCTCCAGCTGGGCCGGGATCCGCCGGCGCAGATCGGCGACATGGCTGACGATGCCGACCGTACGGTCCCGCTCGCGCAGCGAGTCCAGCACGTCCATGACCTCGTCCAGGGTCTGCTCGTCGAGGCTGCCGAACCCCTCGTCGATGAAGAGGGTGTCCAGGCGGACCCCGCCCGCCTCGTCGGTGACCACGTCCGCCAGGCCCAGGGCGAGGGCGAGCGAGGCGGAGAAGGTCTCGCCGCCGGAGAGGGTGGCGGTGTCGCGCTCGCTGCCGGTCCAGGCGTCGATGACATGCAGCCCGAGACCGGAGCGGCCGCGGCCGCCGGAGCGGGCGTCGGAGTGCACCAGGGTGTAGCGCCCGGAGGACATGTGGCGCAGCCGCGCGCTCGCCGCCGCCGCGACCTGCTCCAGCCGCGCCGCCAGGACGTATGCCTCCAGCCGCATCCTGCGCTCGTTGTCGGTGGAGGTGCCCGCGGCGAGCGCGGCGAGGCGGGCGATCCGGTCGTGGTCCGCGCGCAGCGGGGCGAGCCGGCGGGCGTCTGCCACCGCCTGCGCGGAGAGCGCGTCGAGGTCCGCGCAGCGGGTGCGGGCCGCGGCGTCCGCGGCCGAGACCTCGCGCAGCGCGCGGGTGGCCGCGTCCGCCGCCGTCTGCGCCGCCGCGGGGTCGGCGGGCGGCGCCTGCGCGGCGGCGAGCACTCTGGCGTCGGACAGCTCGGCCGCGGCCGCCGCCGACTCCGTCTGCCATGCGTCGAGACGGCGGCGCGCCTCGCGCTGCCGGTCCGGGGGCAGCACGGCCTCCGCGGCCTGTTCCGGGGTCTCGAACCCGGCCCGGTAGGCGGCGTCGGCGAGCCGGGCGTCGGCCTCCTTCAGCCGGCTCGCGGCCGCCTCGCCACCCCGCGCCGCCTCGGCGGCGCGAGCCAGCAGCCCCGCCTGCCGCTCGAGCCGCGCCGCGCGCTCGGCGACGGTGGCGTCCGCGCCGCGTGCCTGCTCCAGCTCCGCCAGCAGCGCGGCCCGCTCCCGGGCCAGGGTTTCGCGGCGCGAGGTTCGGGCGGCCGCCCTCCGCTCGGCCTCCTGCCGCTGCGCCGTACGCCGTGCGTGCTCGCCCTCGGCCCGGTCCAGGGCCTCGCGGGCGGCGTGCCCGTCGGCCGCCGCGTCACGGGCCTCGGCGTACGCGGACCGCAACTCGGCCAGGGCCCGGTCGAGTTCGGCCGCGTCCTCGCCCTCCGCCGTGGCCTCCGCGCCCGCGTGGGCCTCCCGCAGCGCGTTCCGGGTGCGTTCGGCCTCCTCGCGGACCTCCTCGGCGCGTTGGGAGTCCGCCAGCGCGGTCTCCTCCGCCGTACGGTCCACATGCCCGGTCCCGGGCCGGGCCGGGTCCGGGTGCTCGGTCGCCCCGCACACCGCGCAGGGCTCTCCCGCGCGCAGCCCGGCCGCCAGCTCGGCGGCGATGCCGCGCAGCCGGGCCTCCTTGAGGTCGAGCCAGTTCTGCCGCGCGGCGGCCGCGCCTTCCCGCGCCCGCAACAGCTCCTCCCGCGCCTGCCGCTCCTGCCCGGCGAGCCGGTCCCGCCGCCGGGCGGCCTCAAGGCGCCGCTCGGCCGGCTCGATCCGCCCGCCGAGCTGCTCGGCCCGGGTGGTGGCCTCCTGCGCGGCCTCGACCCGCCGCTGATGCGCCCGGTGGGTCTCCTCCCACCCGGCGAGCCACTCGGCGGCCTCCTCGATCGCCTCGTCGTCGGCGCGGGCCTCCCGGTCGAGCGCGGCGATCTCGCCGACCACGGCCTCTGCCCGCGCCTCCCCCCGCCGAGCGGCCCCCAACGCCCCAAGCTCCTCCCGTACCCGCCGCTCAACCCGCCCCAACCACTCGGCATCGGCCTCGCCGAGCAGTGCGGACACGTCCGCGCCCGGCGAACGGGCGTCCCGCACCCCATACGGCCCGTCACCATCACGGGCCGCGCCCGCCGCCACCCCGCCACGACCAGCGTCGTACGCGGTGGGGTGCGACGCGCCCGCGCCCCGCGCCCCCGAGGCGGCAGCGGCGCCGGACGACGCCGGACCCGGCAGGCCCGCCCGGGAACCGGCCTGCCCACCCGCCGCCTCGTTGTCGGCAGTGGTGACCCGGCCGGTGGCGCACCCACCCGACGCGCCCACACCTGCGGAAGGGACGGCCCCCGGCGCCTGATCCGGCACACCCGCGCGGGTGCCCTCCGCCGTCCCGGGCGGGCCGGGGACGGTACCCCCTCCTGCCCCGGAACCGACCTGCCCACCTACCGCACCGTTCTCGGCAGCCGTAGCCCGGCCGGTGGCACGCACACCCGACGCGCCGACACCTGCCCCCGGCACCTGGTCCGGCCCGTACGAGGCGGTGCCCTCCACCCGACCGGGCGCGCCCGAGCCCGGCGCGCCCGTTCCAGTGCGGCCGTCCCTCACGGTCTGCGCCATGACGCGCCCCCGCGGGCCGGGTTCGGCGGGGGCCGACGTTCCCGCTTCACCGGACGGCGCCCGGCGCGGCGGCACGTCGCCTGGGGCGTGCTCGTCGGGACCCACCTCGGCCCAGGCACCTTCCGCGCCCGTGTGCGGGGCGGGCTCCTCCGGGGACGCGGTGGCCTGTGCGGGCAGAGGCACGTCGGGTGAAGCGGCCGGGGCAGCGGCGGTGCGTTGGCCGGGGAGGTCCGGGACCGCCGCGAGGGCCGTCGCCGCCAGGCCGGGTTCGGCGGTCAGGCGGGCACGGGCCTGGCGTTCGGTGGTTTCGGCGGTGTGGTGGTCGCGGGCGGCGGCGGTGCGCAGGTCGAGCGCGGGGACCACCGCGTCGGCCGCGCGGGCTCGTTCCAGCAGCTCGCGCAGCCGGTCGTGGTCGGGCCGCCGCCGTTCGAGGTCGTCCGCCCGGCGGCGGGCCTCGGCGTGGCGGCGCTGCAGCTCGGCCCGTTCGCGTGTCGCGTCGGCGGCCCGCTGGGCGACGTCATGGGCCGCCTCGGCGGCCCGTACGGCGGAGAGCGCGATGTCCCGCCGTTCGCGCGCGCCGGTGCGGGCGACGGCGGCCCACTCCAGGACGGCGTCGGCCAGCCCCGGTTCACCGGGGGTCAGCTCGGGCAGCGGATGCCCGTCGAGTTCCGTGGTGCGGCCCGCCGCCTGCGCCATCCGGTGGGCGAGCGCGAGCAGCCGCTCGTCCCCGGTCGCGACCCGCTTCTCCGCCGCCCGCCGCAGCTCCGCCAGCCGTTCCTCGACGGCGGCGAAGCGGCCGGTGTCGAACAGCTTGCCCAGCAGCTTGCCACGCGCCAGTTCGTCCGCGCGCAGAAAGCGGGCGAAGTCGCCCTGCGGCAACAGCACCACCTGGCAGAACTGCTCCCGGCTCATGCCGAGCAGCTGCCCCATCTCCTCGCCGATCTCCTGGTGGGAGCGGCTGAGTGCCTTCCACTGCCCCGGCCCGGATGCCGAAGCGGGCGCCGCTGCCGGGGCGTACTCGCGCAGCAGGGTCTGCGCCTTCTCCCGCGTCATCCCCGTGCCCCGCTTCTTGGGGCGCGGCTGCTCGGGGCGCCGGGTGATTTCCAGGCGCCGCTCGCCGACGGTGAATTCGAGAACGACCTCGGTCGGGGTCAGCGGTTCGGCGTGGTCGCTGCGCAGCGAGAGCCCATTGCCCTGGCGGGCGCCGGGCACCTGGCCGTACAGCGCGTAGCAGACCGCGTCCAGGACGGACGTCTTGCCGGCGCCGGTCGGCCCGTGCAGCAGGAAGAGCCCGGCGGCGGACAGCTCATCGAAGTCGATCTTCTGGGTGGCGCCGAACGGGCCGAAGGCCGTAACGGCGAGCCGGTGCAGCCTCATCGCGCCGCCTCCCCCGCCGTCGCCCGCGCCCCCGCCGTCGCCGCGGCGCCGTTGTCCTCGCCGGGCACAACGCCCTCGTGCGCCTCGCTCCGTACGGCCTCCAGCGCGTCGCCGAGCAGTGCGCGCTCCGCCTCGTCCGGGCCGCGGCCGCCCCGCACATGGGCCACGAAGTCCTCGGCGATCTGCCGGTCCGAGCGGCCGCGCAGCCGCTGTGCGTACGAGGCGAGCGGATCCTCGGGGGGCCGCTCGGGGTCGAAGACCAGCGTGAGCACGTGGGGGAAGCGCCGCGCCAGCCGGGCCATCGGCTCATGCGGCCGCACCGCGTCGGTCAGGGTGGCCTCGACCCACGCCTCCTCGTGGCGGTCGAGGCCGGGGTCGTCCAGCAGCTCCTCGATCCGGCCGCGGATCCGGGCCAGCGGGCGCGGCACCGGGCAGTCCACCCGTTCACATGACGGCGCCTCGCCCGTCGCCCCCAGCTCCACCACCCACATGGACTTGCGGTGCGACGCCTCGGAGAAGGAGTACGCGAGTGGGGAGCCCGAGTAGCGGATGCGCTCGGTGATGGTCTGGCAGCCGTGGAGATGGCCGAGCGCGGCGTAGTCGACGCCGTCGAAGACATCGGCGGGTACGGAGGCGACTCCGCCGACCGTGATGTCCCGCTCGCTGTCGCTGACCGCGCCACCGGTGACGAAGGCGTGCGCGAGGACGACGGAGCGGGTACCGGACGGCCGGGTGGCGAGGTCGGCGCGCACCCGGTCCATGGCGGCGCCCAGCACTGCCGTATGACCGGCCGCGGAGGCGCCCAACTCCTCGCGCACCAGGCCGGGTTCGAGATACGGCAGACCGTAGAAGGCCACCTCGCCGTGGTCATCGGAGAGGACGACGGGGGTGGCGCATCCGGCGGGGTCGGTGCGCAGGTAAATCCCGGCCCGGTCGATCAGCCCGGCGCCGACGCCGAGACGGCGGGCCGAGTCATGGTTGCCGGAGATCATGACCGTGGGCACGCCGAGGTCCGCGAGCCGGTGCAGCGCGTCGTCGAAGAGCTCGACGGCGGCGAGCGGCGGCACGGCCCGGTCGTAGATGTCACCCGCGACGACCACCGCGTCGATGTGCCGCTCGCGCACGGTGGTGACGAGGTGGTCGATGAACTCCCGCTGCGCGGCAAGGAGGCTGACCCGGTGAAAGGACCGTCCGAGGTGCCAGTCGGAGGTGTGCAGCATTCTCACAAGCGGTCTCCGACCTGCACTTCTGTCCTTCCTCCACCCCAGTGGCCAGCATCACACCCGCGGCGTGCGCGCACGGCGCGGGCACCGACCACGTTAGCCGCGGTCGGTGCCCGGTCTCTCACGGACCTCGTATTTCCCTTCCGTGTCTCGGCCGGTGTCCCGGCCCGTGCCCCGGCGTGTCTAGCCGCGGCAGTCCCTCCACCGCGCTTCCTCGGAGTCCTGGGGCCCCTCGAAGGGGCGGGTGTCCAGGTAGTACCACTCCGCGGACGGGCCCGGCCGGGAGGGGCCGTAGAACGCGTCGTACAGCGCACCGGACGACGACCGCTCGTGCGGCTGTGGCGGCGGCCACGACGGGGACACGGGCCGCCGCCGCAGCCCGGACCGGGACTCGGGCGGGGGCGCGGGCCGCGACTCGGGCGGGGGCGCGGGCCGCGACTCGGGCGAGGAGTCGGGTGAGGACTCGGCCCACGGCTTCCGCTTCGGCCTCGGCTTCGCCGCCGGGAGGTCGGGCAGCAGCAGTTCCACGCGTACGGTCTGCGACGCCCGCTTCTGCTCCACGAACTCCTCGATCTGGCTGCGGCACGCATGGTCCAGATGGGTCACCCCCAGCAGGTCCAGCCGGATCCGCGCAGTCCCCGCCGACCCCACGGCCTCCAGCGCGTCGATGACCTTGGGCAGCCGCAGGAAGGTGGCGTTGCCGGTCATGACCAGCTTGGCGGTATCGCCCTCCACCCGGTGCTCGACGGAGGTCTGCGACATCCGCAGCGCCGCCAGGACGATCCCGGCCGCGAGCCCGACCAGCACCCCCTCCAGGAGCGCGGTGGCGACGATCACGCCCGTGGTGATGGTCATCACGACGAACTCGCCACGGTCCTGGCGCCACATCTTCGGGAACTGCTCGGGCCCGAGCAGCTTCCAGCCGCTGTGCACCAGCACACCCGCCAGCACCGAGATCGGGATCAGGGCGAGGACGCTCGGCAGCAGCAGCGCGAAGGCGAGCAGCCACAGGCCGTGCAGGGTGCGGGAGAGCCGGGTCTTGGCCCCGGCCTGCACATTGGCCGAGCTACGGGCGACGACGGCCGTCATGGGCAGCGCGCCGAGGACGCCGCAGACGGCGTTGCCCGCGCCCTGGGCGATCAGTTCGGTGTTGTAGCGGGTGCGCCGACCGTCGTGCATCCGGTCCACGGCGGCTGCCGTGAACAGGCTCTCCGCCGAGGCGATGACGGTGAAGGTGAAGACGGCGGTGAGCACCGCGGGATCGGCCAGGCCCGCGAACTGCTCCGGTCCGGGGAACTGGACGGAGGCCAGCAGATCGCCGACCTGAAGGGTCTTCACCTCCACGCCGGGCAGCGCGGCCACCAGGATGCCGATGGCGACGGCGACCAGCGCGGCGGGGATCTTCCTGACCGGCCCCGGCGCCTTCTTCCAGACGAAGCTGAGGACGACCGTGGCGATGCCGAGCAGCGCGGCGATCGCCGTCTGTGCGTGGGTGAAGGTGTCGAGGACGTGCGCGGGGAAGCCGAGGATGTTCTCGATGGCGGTGCCGGGGGCGGCGGCATCGGCCAGCGGATAGGACTGGCTGAACATCAGCGGCAGCCCGATCCCGGCGAGCATGCCCTGGACGACGGCGATGGAGATGGCCTGGAACATACGGCCCAGCCGGATCATCCCCAGGCCGATCTGGAGCAGCCCGGACATCAGCACGATCACGCCGAGCATGGCGATGCCATGGGCCTCGACGGTCTCCGCGACGAGTGCGGTGAGCCCCGCGGCGGGGCCGCTGACCTGGAGGGCGCTGCCCCGGGTCATCCCGACCACCAGCCCGCCGACGACACCGGAGATGATGCCGAGTTCGGCCGGGGTGCCGGAGGCGACGGCGACGCCGATGCACAGGGGCAGGGCCACGAGGAAGACGACCAGCGAGGCGGTGATCTCGGTACCGAGGTCGACGCCCTGACCGGTCCCGCCCGCCTTTCCCTTTCCCCTCCCCTTGGACATGGCCGTGCCCCGGGCTGTGCCACCCGCCCCGCCGCCGGCCTCATGGACGCCGGGAGCGTCGGCCTTACGGAAGCCGGGAGCGTCGGCCGTTCCCCTTACGGTTCCACCGGCTGGCGCATATGCGGGCATGGGTTGCGTCGACTGGGCGTCGCGTCCGCCCTCCGGCGGGAACACCTCGTCGATGTCGTAGGACGGCGATGGATCCGGCTGAATCCGGCCACGGGCATGTCGTCCGCCCGTCATGAGTGCGCCCGGAAGTCACCATCGGTATCGAGTTCCCAGAGCTCGGCGCTGTCCACTTGGTAGAACCAACCGTGCAGACGCAGCCGCCCCGTCTCCAGCCGGCGTCGCGCCGCCGGGTATTCCTCCAGCGCGGCCAGCTGATTCCGGACATTGAGCTGTGCCAATTCCCGCAGGGACGGATCGGCGGAGGCCGCTTCGAGGGCGGGGGCCAGCCCCGGCCGGGCGACCGACAGCCAGGCGCCCACACCGGGCAGCCGGGACAGATCCGCACCCGAGGCCAGCGCGCCCATCGCGCCGCAGTGGGAGTGACCGCAGCTGACGATGTCGCGAACGCCGAGCACCTCCAGTGCGTACTCGATGGTGGCGGCCTCGCCGGAGACCAGACGCATCCCGTGCGGGGGAACGATGTTGCCCGCGTTGCGCAGCTCGAATATCTCGCCGGGCCGGGCTCCGGTGATCAGCGCGGGGATCACCCGGGAATCCGAGCAGGTAATGAAGAGCGCCTCCGGAAATTGCCCGTCGGCCAGTTTCCGGTATTCGCCGTGGTCGAAATCGGCCCGGCGCCGGAACGAGCGGGCGTGTTCGAGCAGAGCCCTCATCATGCCTCCCTGACGGGTGGTTGGACCAGATGCGAATCACCGTAGGGAGGGCCGTGCCAGGCGAAGGCTAAACGAACACTAGAGCATGACAAGTTCTTCTCCAATATTCGGACCCGCACTCGCAACATTACAAAAACCAGAAATCCATTCCGGCATTGCGGTACACAGGTCCCCATGACCGTACGAGCGCTGCTCATCGAGGATGACGAGACGATCGCCGAGCCCCTCGTCGAGGGACTGGGGCGGTATGGACTGATGGTCGGTCATGTCGGCACGGGGGCTGCCGGGCTGGAAGGGCCGTACGGGGACATCGTTCTGCTCGACCTGGGACTGCCGGACATGGACGGCATCGACGTCTGCCGCGGTATCCGGCAGCTGTCGGACGTGCCGATCATCATGCTCACCGCGCGGGGCGAGGAGGCCGACCGTGTCCTGGGGCTGGAGCTGGGCGCGGACGACTACTTGGCGAAGCCGTTCAGCATGCGGGAGCTGATCGCCCGGATCCGCGCGGTGACCCGGCGCTCCCAACGCACCGCCACGGCCACGGCGACCGCCACCGACCCCGCCCTCACCGCCGCAGCCCGGGCCGCCCCCGCACCGGCCGCTCCCACCACACCAGCCCCCACCGCACCGGTCGCCGCCCAACCGCCGCCCTGGGAACAGCAGCCGCTGGTCGTGGACCGCCGGACCCGCCAGGTGTGGGTGGGCGGTGCACCCGTCACCCTCACCCCCAAGGAGTTCGAGCTGCTGGCCCTGCTCACCGAGGATCCCGGCGCCGTGTACTCGCGTCAGCAGATCCTCGACCGCGTCTGGGACCCCCACTTCCACGGGCCGACCAAGACCCTGGATGTGCACGTGGCCACCCTGCGCCGCAAGCTGGGCGATCCGGCCTGGATCCAGACCCTGCGCGGGGTCGGCTTCCGTCTCGCCGTCCACTCGGGCGTCCCGTCGGGGGCCCCGGGGGTCGCGTCGGGGGTGCCGGCGATCCCATCGGAGGTCCCGGAGGCCGCCCGGCCGTGACCCGACGTCTGCTGCTCGGGTATCTGAGCCTCGCCGTTCTGATCCTGCTGAGCCTGGGGATACCCCTCGGCTACGTCTACAGCAGAGCCGAGAGAGAACAGATCATCTCCTCGGCGGAGGACGAGGCCGAGTCGGTGTCCGCGTTCGCCTCGCTGTCGATCATGGCGGGCCGGGAGCGGCGCGAACTCCCGCACCGGGCGCGGCACTGTGCCGAGCGCATCCGCGGCAGGGTGGTCATCGTCGGCGGCGACGGCCGGCTGCTGGCGACCTCGCATGCGCTGTCCGCCACGGAGTCGCGGCACCTGGCGTCGCGCCCCGAGATCGCCGCCGCGCTGCGCGGCCGCGACGCGATCGACGTCCGGACCTCCACCATCGGCGGCGTCCGCTATCTCTCGGTAGCCGCCCCCGTCGTCCACGGCGACGATCTGCAGGGCGCGGTGCGCCTCATCGTGCCCACCGACGCGGTGGAGGCCCGGGTCCACCGGATCTGGCTGCTGCTGGCCGTGGGCGGGCTCGCGGTCCTTACGGCCATCGCCGCCGTGGGGCTGGTCTTCGCCCGCTGGACCAGCCGCCCCATCCTGGAGCTGGAGCGGTTCGCGCACCGACTGGCCGACGGGCAGTTCACCACGCCCGCCCCCGTGACCTCCGGCCCGCCGGAGGTGCGCAGCCTAGCCGCCACGTTCAACCAGACCGCCGCCCGGCTGGAGCATCTGCTGGCCTCCCAGCGCGCCTTCGCCACCGAGGCGTCCCACCAGCTCAAGACGCCCCTGGCGGCGCTGCGACTGCGGCTGGACAACCTGGAGGCGGAGATGACCGGACACGCCCGGGACAGCCTGGGCGCCGCGATGACCGAGACCGACCGGCTGGCCCGGATGGTCGAGGGGCTGCTGGCGATGGCGCGGATGGAGGAGAGCGCCGTCACCCCCGAGCCGGTCGACCTGGACCAGGTGTGCGCCGAGCGCCTGCTCACCTGGTCGCCGCTCTTCGAACAGCACAAGGCCCATCTCGCCCTGCTCGGCGACCGGGTCGGCCAGGTGCTCGCGGTGCCCGGGGCCATGGAGCAGATCCTGGACAATCTGCTCGCCAACGCGCTGCGTGCCACGCCCCTGGGTTCCACCGTCACCATGGTGCTGCGCTGTCCGGCACCCGACCGCCGCCATCTCCCCGCGCGGCCCGTCTGGATCGAGCTGCATGTCATCGACGAGGGTCCGGGCATGACCGCCGATCAGCGCCGCCGCGCCTTCGACCGCTTCTGGCGCGCGCCGGACGCCCCGAAGGGCGGCACCGGTCTGGGTCTGTCGCTGGTGCAGCGGCTCGCCCATGCGAGCGGAGGGGAGGCCACCTTGGCCCGGGCGCCAGCCGGCGGCCTCGATGCCGCCATCCGGCTGCGGCCCGCGCCCCGCGCGTCCCAGGGCCGCCCGTCCAGACTCGGCCTGCCCCGGAGAGCGCGGACCGACCGGGGTGCACCGGAGGCAGCTCCGTCGTCCGTCCGCTCACCGGTCTAGGGAGCAGGCGGCCAGGCGGCCCTCAGGTGTCCTGGTACGCCTCGCCGCCGAGCTCCAGTGCGGCGGTGCCGGCGGTGGCGTCCGCCAGCCAGTCGCGGAAGGCGTCCACATCGGCCTCGGGCAGGCCCAGTTCGATGGTCACGGCCTCGGCGTAGCGCACCTCCCGGACCGCCCGCCCCGTCGCCCGCAGATCGTTCTCCAGCTTTCCGGCCCGCTGGTGGTCGACGGTGACGGTCACCAGCCGGAACCTCTGCCGGGTGACGGTGCCCAGCGTATCGAGCGCCTCGCCGACCGCGCCGCCGTAGGCCCGGATCAGACCGCCCGCGCCGAGCTTCACGCCTCCGTAGTAGCGGGTGACGACGGCGACCGCGTACCGGACCTCGCGGCGCAGCAGCATCTGCAGCATCGGCACCCCGGCCGTACCGCCCGGCTCCCCGTCGTCGCTCGCCTTCTGCACACCGCCGTCCGCGCCGATGACATAGGCGAAGCAGTTGTGGGTGGCGGTGGGGTGCTCCTTCCTGACGCGCTGGATGACGTCCTGCGCCTCCTGCTCGGTCGCGGCGGGCGCGAGCGTGCAGAGGAAGCGTGATCTGTTGATCTCGATCTCGTGCACGCCCTCGCGCGCGACCGTCCGGTACCGCTCCTGCATCAGGCCACCCTATGTCCCGGCCCCTGTGCGCTGGTCACGCGTGTGCCGCCGCCGACTGGTCGCACGCGTACGGTCACCGACGGCCCTGGTCGCCACGCGTACGGTCGCGGGCCGGCCCCGCCGTACCGTCCTGGCCTCACCCTCTTCTGCCGCGGCCGAACCGGGCGGGTCTGTGCAACGGCCCCCACTCACCCTGCTGGCGGGCCACCACGTCCTCGGCTTCGGTGATCACGCTCTCGGCGATCCAGGCGACGGGTTCCACGGCGCGGACCAGGGGTTCGTTGTCCGGCCCCCGGCCGGCCTCCTCCCCCTTGAGCACCCAGGGGTGGACATCGGCGGTGCCCTGGCCGTCGTCCCGGAGGTGGATGTAGTCGCACAGCCGTCGGGCGACCCAGAGGGTCGTGGGCAGATCCTTCGCCCATTCCTCGAAGACCAGGGGGTTGGCCGACAGGCCCGGCAGCATGGTGCCGGTGAGCCCGTCCCGGCTGGCCGCGCTCCCGTCCAGGTCCGCCTGAGGCCCTCGTGACCAGCGGACGAAGACCGGAGGGCCCTGCTCGATCAACTCCACGAGCTGGTGCAGAGCGGTGTAGGTGGGGAGTGTCTGGCCTGGCATGATCGCCCTTGAGTACCCGCAGCCGTCTCCGCCAATCGCCCGCCCCCCACCGGACGGACGCCGCCCAGCCGCGCTGTCGCGCGGGGAGGGCGGCGCACCGCGAGAAGGGGCGGCGGTATCCAGGTCAGCGGCCCAGGGCCTTGGCCAGCTGGTCCTTGGTCATGTTCGAGCGGCCCTCGATGCCGCGCTGCTTGGCCTCGTTGTACAGCTGGTCGCGCGTCGGGCCCTTGGGACCCGTGCGGCTGCCGGAGCGCTGGCCGCCACGCTGCGGCGCGGACTTCGGGTCCTTGGTCGAGGTCTTGCTGGCGGACTTGGACTCACCCGCGCGGGCGCGCTCCTTGTTCACCGTACGGGCGGCCATTTCCTTCGCCCGGCCGGTGGAGGCACCGCGCTGCTCGGCGCTTTCCTTGATGTGCTCGTACTGCCGTTCACGCTTACGGCTGGATCCTGCGGGCATGGTCTCTTCCTCTCCTTCCGCCCCCTCGGTCGGTCGCGGTCGGCGGTTCATGATTGCCGAGCGCATGAGTCGGGTTCCCCCCACTTCCGCCCCTATAACCAGCATGCGTCTCCTGGGCGTCGGCCGGATGCCGTGCGGTGTGCGCAGGTGGGGATTGGTCTTTCGGCAGTGTCCGCCGGTCCACGGTTTTCGTAAGGTCACCTCTGCGAGTCGGCTGATGACGCAGGTGGGGGACATGACGACGCACAGAACCGGATGCACCGGCCGCCCGGGGGCCCGCTGGACCGGGCACCTTCCGCTCGCGGCCACGGTCGCCGCCGCCGGGTCGAGCGTGGTCAGTCTGTGGTGGGTGGTGCCCACGGCGCTGTGCGCGTTCACGACAGGGTGGCGGCCCGGGCGGACGTGGGCCACGGGGGTGGGGCTGATCGCAGTGGTCGCGAGCGCTGTGGTGGCGGTCGCCGCGGTGCCGTCCTGGATCACCTGGGCCGACCGCTTCGTGACGGTGGTGGCGGGGGCGGTCGTACTGCCATGGTTCGTGGGGCGGTTCTGCCGTCAGTACCGGCAGTTGGTCCGGGCGGGGTGGGAGCGGGCCGCGCGGCTGGAGCGCGAGCAGCGGCTGATCGCCGAGCAGGCCCGGCTGCGGGAACGGGCCCGTATCGCCCAGGACATGCACGATGTCCTCGGCCATGAGCTCAGTCTGATCGCCCTCTCGGCCGGGGCCCTCAAGCTGGCGCCCGGGCTGGCGGACGGCCACCGGGAGGCCGCCCGGGACATCAGGGCCAGGGCGGCGGCCGCCGTGGACCGTCTCGGCGAGGTGATCGGCGTACTGCGCCAGGAGCCGGACGGAGCGCCGCCGGAGCCGGGCGGCGCCGGGGTGGCGGAGCTGGTCGAGCGGGCGTCGGCGTCGGGGCTCACGGTCCGGCTGCGGATCGACGGCGAGCCCGGCGAACTGCCGTCGGACGTGGAGCGCGCCGTGCACCGTGTGGTGCAAGAAGCGCTGACCAATGTGGCCAAGCACGCGCCCGGCGCGGAGGCGGCCGTGCGGATCCGGCATACGGCGGAGGAGACCGAGGTCCGGGTGGCGAACGCTCCCGCGCCCACCGTCGTCGCCGTCCGCTCGGGCGGCGAGGGCGTCGGCCTGATCGGCCTGGACGAGCGCGTCGGGCTGGCGGGCGGCACGTTCCGCTACGGCCCCGAGTCGGGCGGTTTCGCGGTCCGCGCCACGTTTCCCCGTACCCCCGCGGCGCGGCGAGCGGCGCAGGCCACGCCCCACGCCCCCGACGGCACCGACGTCCCCGGCAACGCGGACGGCGCGGTGGCGGATGACCACCGGCGCGCCCGCCGCCGGCTCGGCCGCACCCTGGTCGCGACCCTGATGGTGCCCCTGGTCGCGGGCGCCCTGTTGATCGGGGCGCTGCGGGTGTGGGACACGCTGAGGGCCCGGGAGTCGGTGCTGGCCCCGGACGACTACGCCCGGCTGCGCATCGGACAGGACCGTGACCGGATCACGGAGTATCTGCCCAAGCGCCAGACCGGCCACCGGCCGACGGCGGCCGAACCGAGGGGAGCCGGTCTTGTCTGCGAGTACTACGCGATGACGGCCGATCCCTTCGACGACCGGTCCGGGGACGTCTACCGGCTGTGCTTCCGGCACGGCATCCTGGTGACCGCCGACGCCTTCACCGGGAAGGGCGTCCGATGATCCGGGTCCTGATCGCCGACGACGAGCCGATGATCCGCGCGGGCATCCGGGCGGTGCTCACCACCGATCCGGACATCACCGTGGTCGCCGAGGCCGGCGACGGCCACCAGGCGGTGGAGCTGGTGCACCGCCACCGGCCCCGGGTGGCGGTGCTGGACATCCGTATGCCCGGCACCGGCGGGATCGAGGCCGCCCGGGAGATCCACCGGACGGCGCCGGCCACCGGCGTCATCATGCTGACCACCTTCGGCGAGGACGACTACATCCTGCAGGCGCTGAGCGGCGGCGCCACGGGCTTCCTCATCAAGTCCGGTGAACCGGAGGAGCTGATCGCGGGGGTGCGCGCGGTGGCCGATGGCGCCGCCTATCTGTCACCGAAGGTCGCGGCCCGCGTCGTGGCGCATCTCGCCTCCGGCGGCGCGGGGGCCCTGGCCGACCGCCGCACCGCCGCCCGCGAGCGGGTCGGCGCCCTGACCGCCCGGGAGCGTGAGGTGCTGGCCCTCCTCGGCGGCGGGCTGTCCAACGGTCGGATCGCCCGTCGGCTCCATGTGGTGGAGGGAACGGTCAAGGCCCATGTGAGCTCGATCCTTTCCCGGCTGGGTGTGGAGAACCGGGCGGCCGCCGCCGTGGTGGCCCATGAGGCCGGAATCCTTCCCCCACCGGCGTCCGAACAGCGCTGACACCGCCCGAGCGGCCGGACGACTCGCCACGACCAGCGTCGCCACCACCACGGCGGCGCCCATGAGCGCACCGGCGGCCACATCGTGCGGATAGTGCACCCCCACCGCCACCCGCAGCAGCGCCACCACCCCCGCCAAGGGCAGCGCCACGGCGGCGAGACGGGGCCTGAGCACCGTCAGCCCGACCGCGATCCCGGTGGCCAGGGTGGCGTGGTTGCTGGGAAAGGACCAGTCCCCCGCCTCGGGACACTCCGCCAACGCCGCGACTCCCCGTACCGCCCGGCACGGCCGCTCCTCGTCCACCACCAGCTTCACCGCCTCGCTGGCCGCATAGGCGGCCACGGTGCCGATACCGGTGAGGACGACTCCGGCCACGCCGGAGGCGTCCGCGCGCCGGAAGGCCGACCACCCCGTCCACAGCAGAAGGAGCCCCAGGGCCACCAGCGTGCCCGCGGTGGCCACCTCCAGCAGCGACCCCACCCACGAGGGCGCCCCGGCCACCGCATCGGTCACCTCGCGGTACACCGACGCCGAGGCGCCGCGCGTGACCTCCACCCGATCCGCGTCGCCCAGCCCACCGGGCGACAGCCACATCACCGCTCCCGCCCCGGCGGCGCACAGCGCCACCGAGGCCGGCAACCGACGGCCGAAGCCGTATCGCGTCCTTGATTCCATGGCCAGTGACCGTAGAAACGGCGAAGGCCCGCCACCTCTGGCGAACGGCGAAGACGAGCACCTGACCTTCGTCGGGGTTGACACCCCGGCGGCTCACCGGCGGTGAGCCCAGCCGGGCTGTGCCCCGGCGGCGGACGCCATCGCCCACGCCGCCTGCCGGTCGGCGGCCGACAGCGCAGTCCGGGGGAGGCCGGTCCGGGGACGGGTGAGTTCGGCTTACGCAGTTGTGCCGGCCGGGGGATGACGTGGTGCCCGTCGAGAAGTCCGGCGTGGCCTCGCCCTACCCATCAGACTGGTGCGGCACGCTCACTCCACTGGATCTCGCGCAGCCCCGCCACCGGGTCCGGCCGCTGGTGGACCGTCACCATGGCCATGGCCGCGTCCACCGAGTCGTCCTCGAAGGGAAGTTGCTCGGCGACGCCGTGGATCGCCGGGGCCAGGTGCGCGGGGCGCTGGGCGCGCATCGCCGCCGACGGCTCCACGGGTAGACGTGCCGGACCGGCGAAGCATCCGTCTTACCCGCCGTCAGCGCAGCCCCCGAGTAGCACCTCATCGACGGGATCACCCTGGACGCCGTCCAAGAGCTCCGCCTCACCGGGGGATCCGCCGTCAACGCCCTGGTCAAATCCACCGAGGTGTCCCTCGCCACCGGCACCGTGGACGGCCTGTCCATCCGCAGCCGACTGCCCGGCACCGTGAGCGGACTCGCCGTCGGCGCCGCGATGGCGTCGGCCATGCGGCGGCGACACCCGGCATGCTCATCGTGCCTATGCGACGCCGGCCATAGTGCCGAGCGGCACGCCGGCCGCGTACACCTTGGCAGCGCCCCATCGATGCCCTGTTCGGGACCGGCGCTATCGCTCCGCTTCAGCGGACAGGACGGACGAGGCTGAGGGAGTGATGTCGCCGGTGGGCCGGGACGCGGCGGCCTCGAGCGGGTCCGGTGCCGGGTCGGCGTGTGGGTCGGCGCCCGTGGGGTGGCGGGCCCGGCCGCCGGGCAGCGGGAAGGGTGCAGCGTGCAGGGCACGGGCGAGCAGGTACGAGCGCCCGGCGACGATGGGGCTGAGGACGGCGAGGACGAGGACGTAGCCGGCGATGAACGGGGCGAGGCGGTCATCGAGCCCAGCGCCGGCGGCCATGGCGGCCAGGATCAGCGCGAACTCGCCACGTCCCAGGAGCGTGGTGGCGATGTTCGCAGCCGGCTGGGGGCCGTAGCCGTACAGGCGTGCCGCGAACAGTCCCGCGGCCACGTTCATGGCGATGGTCAGTGCTGTTGCGGCGGCGACCGGTACGGCGACGGAGGCGATGTCCGCGGGGTTGACGGCCAGGCCGAAGGCGAAGAAGAAGATCGCGGCGAAGGCGTCGCGCAGCGGATGCACCAGTTCGCGGATCCGCGGCCCGGATGGGGTTCCGGCGAGGATCAGGCCGACCATGAAGGCGCCGATGGCGTCGACCACCCCGAGGACCTCGGAAACACCGGCGATGAGTATCGCGGCGCCGAGGAAGCTGGTGACCAGCAGTTCGTTGTCGCGTACCGCGATCAGGCGCCCGATCAGGCGGGTGCCGTAACGGGCTGCGATGGCCAGCACGATCAGGAAACCGAATGCCTTGGCCGCCTGGAAGAGCGTTTCCGTGATGCCCTGGGCGCCGCTGATGACGGGCTGGAGCGCGGCCAGGTACAGGGCGAGGAAGACGTCCTCGACGACGGTGACGCCCAGGATCAGGCGGGTCTCGGGGCGGGCGATGCGACCGAGGTCAATGAGGATCTTGGTGACGATCGCGGACGAGGAGATGCCCAGAACGCCGGAGAGGACCAGGGCTTCTCGTGCTCCCCATCCGAGGGCGAACCCGAATCCCAGGCCCGCGCCGACGTTCAGCAGCAGGTAGGTGCCGCCGGTGGCCAGCAGGCGCCTTCCGCCGCTTCTGAGGTCGTCGAGGTGAAACTCCAGACCCAGGTAGAACAGCAGGAGTACCAGCCCGAGCGCGGAGAGCATCTCGAAGTCGTGCGGATCCTCCACCAGGACCGGGCCCGGGGTGTGTGGGCCGAGCAGGATGCCGGCGAGGATGAACAGCGGGATGGTCGGCAGACCGATCCGTCTGCCGAGACGGGCGAAGACAGCGGCGGCCAGGAAGGCACCGCCCATGGCGAGCAGGGTGTCAGCGTGTCCCACGGGTCACGACCTTCCGCAGCGTGGTGGGCGTGGTGTGTCGCGGCTGACGGGAGCCGATACGTCCTCCTTTGTTCCGGGGCTGTCAGGCCCTGATGATCGCTGCCGGGGTGGGGCGCGCCGCCGCGGTAAGGGGCGGCCTCGGCCGTGTGGCGGCGCGAACAGCTGCACCACTCCAGCGGTGACCAGGCCGGCCGCGAGGAGCAGGCCCTGCGGCAGTGCCATGCCCATGACCAGCAGCGCCAAGGAGAGGACCAGCAGCACCCAGGCCGGGCCGCGCCGTCGCCGGTATGCGTGCGGCCGACGCGGGTGCGCTGTTCCCGGACCGCGGGCGGCTTGCGGGGCGCTTCGCTGTGTCTGCGCCTCGATGTCGTGCAGTGGCTGGATGCCGGGCTGCGCCATGGCTTCCTCCATCCCGGGCACCGGCAAGGCGGGGCTCTATGCCACCGTCACACGCGGCTTTGCGGCCTCACCATCGGGCGCAGCACCCATTCCCGCGGGTGCCCGACCCTCACAACCGGCCGGCCATGTCTGAGCACCGGCACCGATGGACGCCGCCGCTCCCCACCCGGCAGGCTGGCTATGAAGGCCGAAGAACCCCCTCGACCGCTGCCGGGGCACCTCCGCCGGTGTGCAGAGCCAGGCCGGTCACAGCCGCCGACGGCGACGGGAGAAGGCGATGCCGATGTCTTTGTTCTGGCGGATCTTCCTGCTCAACGCCGTGGTGCTGATCGCGGCGGCCGCCCTGCTGCTGGGGCCGGTCACCGTCTCCACCCCCGTCCTGCTCACCGAGGCCGCCGTCCTGACCGCCGGACTGGCCGCGATGCTCATCGCCAACGGCGTGCTGCTACGCGTCGGGCTCGCCCCGTTGCAACGCCTCACGCGTGCCATGACCACCACCGACCTGCTGCGACCGGGAACGCGCCCGGCCGTCGGCGGCCACGGTGAGATCGCCGATCTGATCACGACCTTCAACGCCATGCTCGACCGGCTGGAGGCCGAACGCGCCACCAGCGCCGCCCGCGCCTTGTCCGCGCAAGAAGCCGAACGCCACCGCATCGCCCAGGAACTCCACGACGAGATCGGCCAGACCCTCACCGCCGTCCTGCTCGAACTCAAAAGCGTCGCCGACCACGCACCGCCTGCCGTACGTGAGGAACTCCACCAGGTCCAAGAGACCACCCGCGCCAGCCTCGACGAAATCCGCCGCATTGCCCGCCGGCTGCGCCCCGGCGTCCTGGAAGAACTCGGACTGGCAAGCGCCCTCAAAGCCCTCACCAGCGAGTTCACCGGCCCCACCCTTGCCGTACGCCACCACCTCGACGCCGACCTGCCGCCTCTTGGCCGCGACACGGAACTCGTCCTCTACCGCGTCGCTCAGGAAAGCCTGACCAACGCCGCCCGCCACTCGGGCGCCCGCCGCGTCGACCTCGCCCTCAAACGCGCCCCCGCAGGGATGGAGCTGAGCGTCCGCGACGACGGCCACGGCATACAGGGCGCCGGCGAAGGGGCCGGCATCAGCGGCATGCGCGAACGCGCTCTTCTCATCGGCGCCGGCCTCACCCTGAGCCCCCGCCCCGACAGCGGGACCGAGGTACGCCTCGTCGTGCCCCTCCACCACGGGAGCCACTGACCATGCCCGAGGCAACCGAAACCCGCATCCTGCTCGCCGACGACCACCAGCTGGTCCGCCGCGGAGTACGCCTCATCCTCGATGCCGAACCCGACCTGACCGTGGTCGCCGAAGCGGGCAACGGCGCCGAAGCCGTCGAAGCCGCCCGCGCCCACCACCCCGACCTGGCCATCCTCGACATCGCCATGCCCCGCATGACCGGCCTCCAAGCCGCCCGCGAGCTCGACCGCACGCTGCCCGCCATCCGCATCCTGATGCTGACGATGTACGACAACGAGCAGTACTTCTTCGAAGCCCTCGCCGCCGGCGCCTCCGGCTACGTCCTGAAATCCGTCGCCGACCGCGACCTCGTCGAAGCCTGCCGCGCCACCATGCGCGGCGAGCCCTTCCTCTACCCAGGCGCCATCAACGCCCTGATCCGCAGCCACCTCGACCGAACCCGGCACGGCGAGCCCTTGCCCGAGCGGGCCATCACCGACCGCGAGGAGGAGATCCTCAAACTCGTCGCCGAAGGCCACACCTCCCAGCAGATCGCCGACATGCTCGTCATCAGCGTCAAGACCGTCGAACGCCACCGCGCCAACCTGCTGCAGAAACTCGGCCTCAGAGACCGCCTCGAACTCACCCGTTACGCCATCCGTGCCGGGCTCATCGAACCGTAGCCGTCCCTTGCCTCGCTGAACGGTATGCCGAACACCGGCTCGAACCATCCGGACCTACGAAGAGGCAGTCACTGACACCCCCACTCGGCCAGCCGCTTACGTGAACTCGGGAGCCGAGCCTGGACGCCCTGGCGAGGCTGGAGCAGCTTGCTCGGCCCAGATGATTTTGCCCGCCGAGGTGCAGCGGGTGCCCCACCGTCGAGCTACCTGCGCGACGAGGAACAGTCCACGCCCGCCCTCGTCGGTGGTACGGGCGTGGCGCAGGCGGGGCGAGGTGCTACTGCTGTCAAAGACCTCGCAGATCAGAGCCTCGCTCCGAATGAGGCGCAGGTGGCTGGGGTCCGCCCCGTAGCGGATGGCGTTGGTGACCAGTTCGCTGACGATGAGTTCCGTCGTGAAGGCCAGTTCCTGCAGCCCCCAGTCGGCGAGTCGGCGGGTCGCGAGCTCGCGCGGGCGGAAGGTGACCGGCCCGGGACAGCGTGCGCCGCCGGGGGCCGGGTCGTAGACGGCGTACAGACAGGTCGACCCCGACATTGAGGTGGCCACGGAGTGCTGTCCGTTCTCAGCAGGCGCTTCGGCGCCCTCCTGCTCCACCATGCTGATGACCAGGTCGTCCAAGTGCGCCAGCAACTCATCGGGAGGCAGGCCCCCGCGAGTGGCTGCCCGCGGACCCGGGGGCGCGCTGCCGGTACCTCCAGGAATGGACCGTGGTGAAGGCCCGCTGGCGACTGTCGGCGGACCCAGGCGAAGTAGCCGCCCTGGCCGACCTCGCTTCCGGCTGCCACGACAGTCGGATCACCTACACACCGGCCCGCTGACACGACCGGCGGGACGGCCGCGAGCCGCTCGGACTCGGCACCGCGATCACCCTGATGACGACCGAGCGCGGCATGGCCGCCCCCGGCCGCCGACGGCGACGTCCTCGTCCAGTTCGACGACATCCTCGCCGCGGCCGCGCCCGAACTGGCTGGGCGCGTACGCGCGATCGCGTTCGATACGGACACCGGCCGCCTGAACGTCGCCCCCGGCGCCCCGCCCCAGGGCACCAAGCTGCGCTGGAGCGCGCCGAAGCTGATCGCGGCGGCCAACACGGAGGTGCCGGGCGCGAACGTGCGCACCTTGTATGTCCTGCCGCCCGCGCCCGGCGACGCCGGCTCACCTCGGCCGCCGCCACCCCGGACCTGCGGCCAGCCGTGCCCGAGGCGCCGGTCCGTACGCGGGAAACCGCGTCGCCTGGCTACCAACAGGCGCTGGCCGCCCACCAGGCCGGCCGCCCGGAACGGGTCCTCGACCCGAGGTCCGCGGCCGCCATCGAGCGGCAGAACGCAGGCTCCTCCATGCGCGGGCTTCAGGTTCTACCCAGGCTCATGCGCTCCCCACCGACCCAGGGGTGATCCAGCCATGACGTTCTCGTCGATCACCCCGGCGCCCGGGAATCCCTCGCAGGCGGTTTCCGTTGTGCTGCAGACAGGCCGACTCTCGTACTCGCAGGAGGCAAGCATGTACGGCGACCCGGCGACGGTCCGCAAGATCCTCACGGAGCTGGGAGACATCTGGGCGGTGGTCGGCCTGTCCTCCAACCAGCAGCGCGCGGCCTACGGGGTCGCGGAGGTGCTCCAGCGCTACGGCAAACGGATCATACCCGTACATCCCAAAGCCGAGTCGGTGCTTGGCGAGCAGGGATACCCGACACTCTCCGCAATTCCGTTCGCATGCGATGTCGTGGATGTCTTCGTCAACAGTGACCTGGCGGGCGCGGTCGCCGATGAGGCCGTCGCCATCGGCGCCAAGGCCGTCTGGTTCCAGCTCGGCGTCGTCGACGAAGCCGCGTACGAGCGCACCCGCACCGCCGGGCTCGCCATGGTCATGGACCGCTGCCCGGCGATAGAGATTAATTCCCTGAGTTAGGCAATCGTGCGCTGACCAGGGGCGACGTACCGTTGTGGCATGGATTTCCGCATCACGGCGGACGAGCAGCGCGTTCTCTTCTTGATCGTCGACCACCTTGACGCCAGCAGCGCGCCCACCGTCTACGACCTCTCCAGGGACGCAGGCGGGGACGTCGGCCGCGAGGTGGCGGCCCTGCGCTCTAAGGGTTGGATCCTCGCGCGGCACGTCGATGGCCACCTGACGGTTGTCGCCTTGTCCCCCTTGGCGGTGACGGCCGTCAGGAACCTGCGCTACGGCCGACGCCAGGCATGAAGAAGCCCCGTCCGGCGCCACGGGGGAAGCGCGCAGACGGGGCCGCAGTGAGGCTGCGACGCCCCTGATCGTCGATCACCTGGACGGCGACTTGACCTTACCCTCGGGGGCAAGGTTTAGCGTTCTTCGAGGTGAGAGGCATGCAGATCAGTGAGCTGGCCCGCCGGGCGGGCGTGACGACGAAAGCGGTGCGCTACTACGAATCGCTGGGCTTGCTCACGCCCAGGCGGCTGGCCAACGGCTACCGGGACTACAACGAGCATGACGTACGACTCACGCAGGAAATCCGGGCGCTCGGCAGTCTCGGAATTCCTGTTGAGCGCACCCGCCCGTTCCTGGAGTGCCTCACGGCCGGCCATCGACACGCCGACGACTGTCCGGCCTCGCTGGCCGGTTACCGGGACGCGATCGACGAGCTCACCCAGCGGATCGAGGGACTCACCGCCCGTCGGGCGGTACTGGTCGCGCACCTGCAACAAGCCGCCCACCGTGGCAGCCGCGTCTCACCGGCCGATGAAGGAGAGGACCTGATGACTGACTACACAAGCCTGCCCGCCGACCTGCCCGTCCCCGAGGACGACGGCGCGGCCGCCCATCTGCCCGGCACAAAGGTGCCGCACCTGGAACTGCAGGGCACCGGCGGCACGGCCGTCCGCCTCGACGTGCTCGGCGCGGGCCGCACGGTGATCTACATCTACCCGCTCACCGGACGCCCGGGCGTCGACCTGCCCGACGGCTGGGACTCGATCCCCGGTGCGCGCGGCTGCACCCCCGAGGCATGCGGCTTCCGCGATCACTACCAGGATCTTCTCGCCGCCGGCGCGGACAGCGTGTTCGGCCTCTCCAGCCAGGAGACCGACTACCAGCGTGAGGTCGTCGAGCGGCTCCACCTGCCGTTCCAGATGCTCTCCGACCCTGCACGGAGCCTGGCGCAGGAACTCGGCCTGCCCACGTTCGAGACCAGCGGGCTGACGCTCTACAAGCGGCTGACCCTGATCCTCCGCGACGGCGTGATCGAGCACGTCTTCTATCCGGTCTTCCCCCCGAACGAACACGCCGACCAGGTCCTGACCTGGCTCCGGGACAACCCCCTGTAGAGGTCGGCGTTCAGTGCCCGCTGCCGCCGGGCGCGAGCAGCCCGGCACACCACCGACGGTGTCGAGCAGGACCCGGGCCTGCCCGACGTACGGGCAGGTTCAAGTGCCGAGGGCGCCCAGGCCCTCCAGGACCGTCGCGCCCGGCAGGCCGGCCAGCAGCTTGCCCGGCACGATGAGTTTGCCGCGTCGGCTGCCGCTGCCGATGAGCGCGTAGGGGATGTCGGCCACGGCGGAGTCCACCAGGAGCGGCCAGGTGCCGGGCAGGCCGATCGGGGTGATGCCGCCGAACTCCATGCCGCTTTCGCCCGTCGCGGTGTCCATCGGGGCGAACGACGCCTTGCGTGCGCCGAGATGGCGGCGCACCACGCCGTTGACGTCCGCGCGGGTGTGGGCCAGGACCAGACAGGCGGCGAGAGTGGTCCCGCCACCCCGCTTGCCCGCGACGACCACGCAGTTGGCGGACTGTTCCAGCAGCCAGGGGCCGTAGTTCTCGACGAGTACGGCGGTGTCGGCCTTGTCCGGGTCCGTGTCCACGAACAGCACCTGCTCCACCGACTCCGAGCCACGCCAGTCGCGCAGCGCCTCGGCGACGGGGGCGGACAGCAGATCCAGGCACTCGACGGCGGGACGGACCTCGTCGAAGGCATCCATCGGCGTACTCATGCCGCCAAACTAGCAGGCCGGGCGGGCTGCGAGGGGCCGGGTCCGGGCGGCCTCAGCGCGGGGGCGGCACCGACACCGCCATGGTCATCTCCACCGGCGCCGTCCCCTCGTTGCGGTAGGTGTGCGGGGTGTTCGCCTCGAAGGCCGCGGAGGTGCCGGCCGGGACGGTGTGCGCCTCGCCGCCGAGCACCAGGGTGAGCTCGCCCGCCGTCACATGGATCAGCTCGACCGTGCCGGACGGATGCGGATCGGAGGCGCTCTCGTCGCCGGGCATCAGCCGCCATCCCCACATCTCCAGCGGACCGCCCGCCTCGGTGCCGACGAGCAGCGCCGTGTAGCTGCCCGCTTCGGTGGACCACATCCGTACCGCCTGCTCGGGCGGGACGAAGGTCACCCGCGGTCCGTGCTCGTAGTCGAGCAGGGTGGTGATGCTCACGCCGAGCGCGTCCGCGAGCTTGACCGTGGTGCCCACGCTCGGATTCGTACGGGCCTGCTCGATCTGGATGATCATGCCCCGGCTGACCCCGGCGCGGGCCGCGAGGGTGTCGAGGGTGAAGCCGCGTTCGTTGCGCCACCGCTTGAGGTTGCGGGCGAGCGACTGCGTGAGCTGATCGAGGTCCGTCACGGTCCGGTCCGTCCAAAATAGTGAATGGCGTAGTCGAGTGCAGTGAACTACTGTGGGCTGTACTCCCACGTCCACCACACTGTACGGCGAGGTTTTCACCATGTCCGCACTCTTCGCGCTTGCCACCAGCCTGCTCTGGGGGCTGGCCGACTTCGGCGGAGGGTTGCTCACCCGGCGCACACCCGCGCTCACCGTGGTCCTCGTCTCCCAGATCATCGCGGTGACCGTCCTCGGCGCCATCGTGGTGGCCACCGGCGGATGGTCCCAGGCGGGCCCGCAGCTGTGGTTCGCCGCGGCGGCCGGTGTGGTCGGCCCGGCCGCGATGCTGTGCTTCTACCGCGCCCTCGCGCTCGGCCCGATGGGCGTCGTCTCCCCGCTCGGCGCGCTCGGCGGGGTCATCGTGCCGCTCGGCGTCGCGCTGGTGCTCGGCGAGCGGCCCGGACTGCTGCAGGTCTCGGGGGTCGTGGTGGCGGTCGCGGGCGTGGTCCTGGCGAGCGGTCCGCAGACCGGCGGTGCGCCCGTCCAGCGGCAGACGCTGCTGCTCACCCTGGTCGCCGCGCTGGGCTTCGGCTCGGTGATGGCGCTGATCGCCGAGGCGTCGACCACGCTGACCGGGCTCTTCCTCGCGCTGTTCGTCCAGCGGGTGTGCAATGTGGCGGTCGGCGGCACCGCGCTCCTCTTCTCCGTACGGCGCGGAAACCCCGGGCTGCCCGAGGGCGGGATGGGCGTGGTGTGGGCGTCGCTGCCCGCGCTCGCCTTCGTGGGCCTCGCCGACGTGGCCGCGAACGGCACGTACAACCTCGCCGCCCACCACGGCCCGGTCACCGTCGCCGCGGTGCTCGCCTCCCTCTACCCCGTGGTGACCGCCTTCGCGGCGCGCGGACTGCTCGGCGAGCGGCTGCGCGTGGTCCAGGCCACGGGCGCCGGACTCGCCCTGGTCGGGACGCTGCTGCTGGCCACCGGCTGAGCGGACCGCAGCCCGGCCCCAACCCCGCCCGGCCCTGCATAGGCGGCCCGGCCCCGACCCCGCCCGGTCATGCATAAGCCGACGCGACCCAGGAACCCACTACGCCATGGGGCACGTGATCGAGAAGCTGTATGTGATGCGAGCCGAAGCCCGGGGGATCGCGAACGCGGCGGTGCGGGCGTGGCGGGGGCCGGGGCGGGAGCGCGACCTGGTCGTGCAGTCGCTGAAGGCGGCCGGGGCGGCCACGCTCGCCTGGGCGGTCTCGGGGTGGTGGCTGAAGGATCCGGTGGCGCTGATGGCGCCGTGGGTGGCGGTGGTCCTGGTGCAGGCCACCGTCTACCGTTCGCTGTTCAAGGGGCTGCAGCAGCTGGTGGCCATCGCCGTCGGCACGCTCCTGGCGGCGGGGGCCGAAGCCCTGACGGGGAACACCCTGGCCTCGGTGGCCCTGGTCCTGCCGGTCGTGATGCTGCTCAGCAACTGGCCCCGCCTCGGCGACCAGGGCATCTACGGGCCCACCACCGCGCTGTTCACCCTCACCTCGGGCCCGGTGTCCGGCCTCACGGTCTCCCACCGGCTGCTCCAGTCGCTGCTGGGCGCCGCGATCGGCATCGCGGTCAACGCGCTGATCTTCCCGCCGGTCCATCTGCGGAACGTACGGGAGAACCTCAGCAGTCTGGCGCGCGGGACGGAGGAGACGCTGACGGGCATCGCCGAGGGGCTGGCCCGGGAGGACTGGTCCGAGGACACGGCTGCCGGCTGGCGACGCCTGGCCGACCAGCTCCAACAGCGGCAGGAGAGCCTGCGATCCGCGCGGCTGTGGAGCCATGAGAGCCTCCGGCTGAACCCCAGACTGCCGTGGAAGTCGCGCAGGAATCTGCCGCCGCTTCCCTCCGAGAACGAGGATCAGCGATGGGGCGCGATCGTCGCCCAGGTCGGCACGGTCGTCGACACCATGATCGACATCGCCGACGAGAACCGCACCATCCCCACCCCCGACCAGCAGCCGCTGCGCGACTACGGCCGCCTTCTCGCCGATCTGGCGAGCGCCTGCCGGACCCGGGCGGATCTGATCTGCCTGGCCTCCGCTCCCGAGGACGCGCACGCCCGGCTGGACGAGGCCCTGGACTCCGTGGAACGGCGCCACAACGCCCTGCACAAACAGCTCACCGACGAGCGCAGCGTCTCCCCCGCCACCACCGCCGTCCTGGGCACCCTGCTGATCCAGGCCCAGAACATCTGGCATGACATCGCCCCGGAGACCTGGCCCCACGCCACCGCCGGGGCATAGCACCCGGCCGGCGGGGTACACCGGTGCAGTCCCCGCGCTGGTGTCGGGGCGGAGTGTGAGGAGTGGTGCCCATGAAGCCGATCGGCCACGCACGGCCGGGATTCCCCTGCTGGGTGAGTCTCGCCGCCCCCAGCCTTCAGGCGGCGCAGGAGTTCTACACCGCGGTGCTCGGATGGACCTGGCGGCCCACCGGGGTGGGTGAGGAGTTCCGTACGGCGCTGTTCGGCGGCGCGCCGGTGGCCGGGGTCGGAGCGCTCGCGAGCAGCCTTCGGAGCGCGGCCGCCTGGACGCCGTTCTTCGCCGTGGAGGACGCGGACGCCACCGCGGCACGGATCCATGAGCGGGGCGGCACCGTCGGCGTCGGCCCGCTCCCCTTCGGCCCGGGCCGCCGCGCCGCGCTGGCCGCCGACCGCGACGGCGCCGTCTTCGGCTTCTGGGCGGGGGAGGCGCTGCCCGGCTGGCCGTCGGGTCCGGACGGCGCCCCGGCCTGGCTGGAGCTGCGGACCCGTGACGCGTTCGCGGCCGCCCTCTTCTACGGCGAGGTCTTCGGCTGGGCGTCCCCGGAGGGCAGCTGCTCGGTCGAGTACGAGAACGACGAGGTGATCGTGCGCGAGGCGGGGCGCAAGCTGGCGGTGGTCCACGGCGGCGCCGTCGAGCAGGCCCCCGACCCGGAGGTCCGGCCGCGCTGGTACGTCCACTTCCGCGTCCCCGATGTGACGGCCGCGGTGGCGGCGGCCCGTGCCGCCGGAGGCACCGTCGCCCTCGCGCCGACCGCCTCCCCCACGGGCCGTCAGGCGATCCTGCGCGACCCGGACGGCGGGCTGTTCACCGTCACCGCCGCCTGACGGACGACCGAACCCGGCCCGCCCCCGGCTCGCCCCGTCCCGGCTCGCCCTCGGCCCTCCCCCGGCTCGGCGTATGGCGGAAAGACGGCGCGGACCGGTGACGAAGCCGGCCCGGCCGGGAATCCGTGGTGGCGACGGGCACGCGGGAACACCCTGCCGTCAGGACTGTCGGCGGGACGGAGAGCGGTGATGGCCACGACGGCGGAGGAAACCCGAGCCGGACTGCCGGCGCCGCGCACCATCCGGCTGCCGGGGATCGTGCTGGGGGTGGGGCTCGGCGGATTCCTCGACGGGATCCTGCTGCACCAGCTGCTGCAGTGGCACCACATGCTCAGCAGCACCAATCACGACCACATCGGGGTCAGGTACTACAACCCGCACACCGTCCCCGGGCTGGAGATGAACACCCTGTGGGACGGCATCTTCCACGCCGTGTGCTGGATCGCGGTCCTGCTGGGGCTGGCCCTCCTCTACGCCCGGGTCACCCACGGCCGCCGCCGGATGTGGGGCTCGCGCGTCCTGTGGGGCTGGATCCTGGTCGGCTGGGGCCTGTTCAACCTGGTCGAGGGGGTGCTGGACCACCAGATCCTCGGCATCCACCATGTCCACGGCGGCCCGGAGCAGGCGTGGTGGGACGCCGGTTTCCTCCTCCTGGGCGCCCTGCTGGTGGCCGGCGGCTATCTGCTGCAGCGCGGCGGGGCGCCCGCTGACCCCGAGGCGCCCCGCGCCACTGGACGCGTGTGATGGGTGGCGGCGCGGCCCATCCCGGCCATGGACACGGCGGGGGCGGCGGCCCCCTGGACGTATGGCTGCCGGCCCTCGCCCTGCTGGTGTGTGCCGTCGCCCATGCGCTGGCGGTCCGCCGCGCCCGTCGCCGCAACCCCGCCCAGGGCTGGCCGCCCACGCGGTCGATGAGCTTCGCGGCCGGGCTCGTCCTCCTGGCCGTGGCACTGCTTCCGCCCCTCGCGCCGTTCGCCCATCGGGACTTCCGCGGCCATATGGCCCAGCATCTGCTGCTCGGGATGTACGCACCCCTCGCACTGGTGCTCGCGGCCCCGGTCACCCTGCTGCTGCGCGCCCTGCCCCCGCACCGCGGCCGACGGCTGACCGCCGTACTGCGCTCCCGCCCCGCGCGGCTGCTCGCCCACCCCGTCACCGCTCTGCTGCTGACCACCGGCGGGCTGGTGCTGCTGTACTTCACCCCCCTCTACGACACCGTCATGGGCCGACCCGGGGGGCACTGGCTGACGCACGCCCATTTCCTGCTCTCGGGTTGGCTGTTCGCCTATGTCATCGCTGGTCCCGACCCGGCTCCGGCCCGGCCCGGTGTGCCGGCCCGGCTGGTGGTCCTCGGCGTCGCCATCGCGGCGCACGCCGCCATCGCCCAGGTGATGTACGGGGGCTTCTGGGTCGAGGTCCACGCCCCGATCGCCGAGGTCCAGGGCGGCGCGGAGATCATGTACTACGGCGGCGATGTCGCCGAGCTCCTCCTGGCCGCGGCCCTCGTCGCCACCTGGCGCCCGGTACGGACCCCTCGGAGTGCGTACCGGACACGGCTACGCTCGGTGCGGCGCCCGACCGGGCAGCTCCGAGGAGGGGATGCGTGATGGCGGACCGTGAGGACCAAGACGGAGTGGTGGTGTACTGGCGGCCGCTGTGCCCGTTCTGCATGCACCTGCGTACGCGGCTGCGCCTCGCGCGGCTGCGGCACACCGAGGTGAACATCTGGAGGGATCCGGAGGCGGCCGCGTTCGTCCGATTGGTCGCGGACGGGAACGAGACCGTACCGACCGTGACGGTGGCCGGCCGGCCCATGGTGAACCCGTCGATGGGCGAGTTGATGGAGGCGGTCAGGACCCACGCCCCGCACGTCCTGTCCGAGAACGGATAAGGGTGTCGTACCCGGCGGGCTGGGGTACCCGCCCCGCAAGCCGTCGGCGTACCCCCGGGGGAACTCGGTGGCCAGGCCCTTCCGGTCCAGACCACGGGCCGGAAGAGCCGTTCGGCTGATGCGTCGGCTCCGGCCGATGCGTCAGCCGTCGATACCGCCGCTCTCGCAGATCTGCCGGGCGAGGTCGCGCAGCTTGACGTTCCGCTCCTGGGACACCCGCCGCATCAACGCGAAGGCGTCATCCTCGGTGATCTTCAGGCGTTCGATGAGGATGCCCATGGCCTCCCCGATGGTGTGCCGGGTCTCGATCGCCTGCTGGAGCTGGTCGGCGGTGCGGGCACTGGAGAAGGCGACCGCGGCGTGCGAGGCGAGCAGCCAGCCGGCCGTCTCGCTGGCCTTGGTGAAGGCGGCGGGGCGCGTCGAGTAGAGGTCCAGGGCGCCGAGGTTCTCCTGCTCGGTGTAGAGCAGGAATCCCATCATGCTGCCGATGCCGAGGTCGCGGGCCTGGCTGACGAAGGCCGGCCAGCGCTCCTCGGGCTGGGTGAAGTCCCTGATCCGGAAGACCCGCTCGCCGCCCAGCCGCCGGGCGGCGTCGAAGCAGGGCCCCTCGCCGAGCCGCTCCTGCAGCCGGTCGGAGCGGACCACCAGGCTGTCGGTGGGGGCGAGGGACTCCACTCGCTTGCCGTGGAGCATCAGAATGCCGGCCGCGTCGCAGCCGTCCACGAGGTCCACCGCGGACTCGGAGATCCGCTCGAGCGTGGCCTCCACGGATGCCTGCGCCAGCAGGTCCCGCGCCATGGTGGCCATGCGCTCGGCGAAAGCTTCCCAGTCCATGACCACCATCCGATCACATCTAGCTACTCGCCGCCTCCGAGCGCTTCCCGGTACTGCTTGGCCCGGTCCGCGTACACCCGGGCGTTCAGCTTGATGCCTTCCCGTTCCTCGTCGGTGAGGGCGCGCTTCACCTTCGCCGGCACCCCGGCCACCAGTGAGCCGGGCGGTATCTCCATCCCCTGCGGCACCAGGGCCTGGGCGGCGACCAGCGATCCGGCACCGACCCGGGCGCCGTTGAGGACCGTGGCCCCCATGCCGATCAGCACATCGTCCTCGACCGTGCAGCCGTGCACGACCGCGTTGTGCCCGACGGAGACCCGCTCGCCGATCGAGACCGGGAATCCGGGGTCGACGTGCACCGTGCAATTGTCCTGGATATTGCTGTCCGCGCCGAGGACGATGGGGCCGCCGTCGCCCCGTAGCACCGCCTGGTACCAGATGCTCGATCCCGCGGCCAGCACGACCTCGCCGATCACCACCGACGTGGGGGCCACGAACGCCTCGGGGGCGATCTGTGGCTCCTTGCCGCCGATTCCGAAGATCAAGGCGTCGTGCACCGTTACTCCCACCTGGTCGTCCCCTTCACATTTCCCGCCCTGGCCGGTCCACCGGTCCGACCGGCGGCCGCCTCAGTCGCCGGCCGGGACCGGCTCCGGCTCGGCCGTCTCGGAATCGGCCGCCGTGACCGTGGCGGGCTTGGCCTTCTTGGAGCGCCACTTCATCACGAGCATCGAGCCGAGGCCGAAGAGCAGGGCCAGCACGAGGCCGAGCCAGGAGAAGCGCTTGAGCCAGTCCTCGGCGACCTTGCCCAGGGAGTAGATGACCGCGGTGGTGCCACCGGCCCAGATGATGCCGCCGAGCACATTGGCGATGAGGAACTTCCAGTACGGCATCTGCAGCACACCAGCGAGCGGACCCGCGAAGATACGCAGCAGCGCGATGAAACGGCCGACGAAGACCGCCCACATGCCCCACTTCTGGAAGGAGCGCTCGGCGGTCGCCACATGTTCGGCGCTGAAATGCTTGGGGAATTTACGGCCCAGCCAGGTGAGGAGTGGCTGCCCGCCCTTGCGGCCGATGAGATAGCCGATGGAGTCGCCGATCACCGCGCCCGCGATGGCGCTGCCCCCGAGGATGTAGGGGTTGATGTGGTCCTGCGAGGCCGCCAGCAGCGTCGCGCTGACGAGGACGATCTCACCGGGAAGCGGGATTCCCAGGCTCTCCAGGCCGATGACGAGACCCACGAGCAGATACACGCTGACCGCGGGTACAGTCTCGAGCCATTCCTCGATATGCAACGCCGGTTCCTCCCCATGTGGCGATCGCTTCCCGGCGTGCGCCGGACGGGAGCGCGGCGCACCCCGGGAAGACTACTCAATCGGCACGCGGTCGCCATCATCCCCAGGTCGTGCTCCCGCTCGCGTCGACTCCGGCGAAGGGATGACCGCTCAGGACTGGGGACGTAGGGTCCATACGATGGACATCTCGCCCGTGACCGCGTCGTCCTCCCGGGTGATCACGATGTTCACCGGGAATTCGGGGCGCTTGCCCGCGTCCAGCTCGGCGACCACCTCGGCGGCGGTCCGGCCGAGGGTGGCGGTCGCGGTGACGGGACCCTTGGCGAGCTTCTTGTAGCCGATCTCGGCGCGCACGGCCAGCGGTACGGCGCGGCCGAGCTGATCGCCGAACGCCGCCAGCACGATCGCGCCGCTCGCGGACTCGGCCAGGGTGAACATCGCGCCCGCGTGGGGGCCGCCGACATGGTTGTGGAAGTCGGGCTGGTCGGGCAGGCGCAGCACCGCGCGCTCGGGCGACGCCTCGATGAACTCCAGGTTCAGGGTGCGCACCATGGGCACCGTGGCGGCGAGCATCTCACCGACGGAGGGCTGAGTTTCTGACATGCCACGGAAGTTACCACCCAGTAGCAAACGACGGAAGGGGTGATCACGGGGCAGCCGTAGCAGCCGTCGTCGACCCCCTCTATCGTTACTCGCCATGTGGCCAGGACAGCAGCCGCCCGGGGGCGAGCAGAACAACCCGCAAGGTCAGAACCCCTATCAGCAGCCGGGGTACCAGCAGCCGGGATACGACCAGTCCAACCCGTATCAGCAGCCGGGATACCAGCAGCCCAATCCCTATCAGCAGCCTCCCCAGCAGCCGGGACAGCCCGGCCAGCAGCCGCAGCCGGGGTACGGCCAGCAGCCGGATTACGGCCAGCCGCAGCAGCCCGGTTACGGCCCGCCGCAGGGTCCGCCGCAGCCGACCGGCCAGCAGTGGGGCGCTCCGTCCGGCCCGCCCGGCGCGCCGCAGCCGCCGCGCGACAACAAGAAGCGCACGACGACCATCGCCATCGTCGCGGCGATCGCGGTCGTCGCGGCCGCCGCCATCACCGGTGCCCTGGTACTGGGCAAGGACGACAGCGACGGCGGTGACGAGTCCAAGGGGAAGGACAAGACGCCCGCCGTCTCCTCGTCCGCTCCGACCTCCGACGAGCCGACCGAGGACCCGGCCGGCGGCGGTGCGGACAACCCGCGCGCCGGCGGTGACGCCACCGACGTCAAGGCGGTCATACCCGGCTGGAAGCCGGTCGTCAGCCCCAAGCGGCACAACGCCTTCGACGTCCCCCCGGGGTGGACGGTCGAATCGCCGGGGCTGAGCACCGGTTTCGAGGACGACAAGGGCAAGCCGCTCGTTGTCATGTCTGCTCCGGCCAGGTACAAGAAGGACTACTGCTCGGTCAAGGACAAGGACGGCTACGTCAACAAGAGCCACGCCGCCGGAGCGGGCTCCAAGGGTGCGCAGGGCGCCAAGAACGAGGCGTCGGCCGCCAAGGTCGAGGCCGAGAACTGGGTCTTCGCCGCCTTCGACCAGGATCAGACCGGGACCCGCAAGGTCACCGACGCCAAGAAGTTCACCAGCGCCCACGGCCTCAAGGGCTACACCGCGTCGGCCACCGTCACCGGGGTGAAGAAGACCGACAAGTGCTCCACCGACGGCAAGTCCGTCACGGTGACCTACACGGACACCAACGGTGACTTCGCGACCTGGGTCCTGTACTCCGTCAAGGGCACCAAGGAAGAGGTCCCGGACTCCACGATCAAGAAGATCATGAGTTCGCTGCGGCCGGTGAAGTCGGAGGTCTCCTGACCACCCCCTGACCACCCGATGACGGCGGCCGGAATTCGGTTGGACGCCGGGGCCCGCCCCCAGGGATAGTCCCGATGTGACGACTCCTCCGGCCCCGAGCCTCCGACCGCGCCGCCCCGCGTGGGCCGGCCGCAACTACACACTGCTGACCACCGCCGCCGTGGTGACGGGCCTCGGGAATGCCGGAGCCCTCATCGCGGCGGCGTTCGCGGTGCTGGAGGCCGGTGGGGACGGCGGCGACGTCGGGCTGGTGGCGGCGGCCCGCACGCTTCCGCTGGTCGTCTTCCTGCTGATCGGCGGCGCGCTGGCGGACCGGCTGCCCCGCCACCGGGTGATGGTCGCCGCCAACAGCCTCAACTGCGCCTCGCAGGCGGTCTTCGCCGTGCTCGTCCTGTCCGGCGAGGCGCGGCTGTGGCAGATGGCCGTGCTCTCCGCGCTCGGCGGCACCGGGCAGGCTTTCTTCTCCCCCGCCGCCGAGGGCATGCTGCTCTCCAGCGTCACCGGCGAACAGGCCGCCCGGGCCTTCGCGCTGTTCCGGATGGGCATGAACGGTGCGCAGATCGGCGGGGCCGCGCTCGGCGGCGCGCTGATCGCGGTGGTCGGCCCCGGCTGGATGCTGGCCGTCGACGCCGCCGCGTTCGCGATCGCGGGCGCCCTGCGCGCCCTGCTCGACGTCAGCGCCGTGGCCCGGCGGAAACCCGGGGGCGGCATGCTGCGGGATCTGCGCGAAGGCTGGCACGAAGTCATCGGCCGGCCCTGGCTGTGGTCCATCATCGTGCAGTTCGCCGTCGTCAACGCGGTGGTGGGAGCGGCCGAGTCGGTGTTCGGCCCGCTGGTCGCCGAGGACCATCTGGGCGGCGCGCGCCCCTGGGGGTTCGCGCTCGCGGCGTTCGGCGCGGGAACCGTCCTGGGCGGTCTGCTGATGATGCGCTGGCGGCCGCGCCGACTGCTGCTCGCGGGCTCCTTGAGCATCCTGCCGCTCGCCCTGCCGGCGGCCGCGCTGGCCGTCCCGGTGGCGATTCCGGCGCTGGTCGTCGTGATGTTCCTGGTCGGTGTGTCGGTCGAGGTGTTCGGGGTGTCCTGGATGACCGCGCTGCACCAGGAGATCCCCGAGGACAAGCTGTCGCGGGTCTCGGCGTACGACTGGTTCGGCTCCGTTGCCATGGTGCCGGTCGCCACGGCGCTCGCGGGCCCGGCCGAGGAGAGGTTCGGCCGGTCGGCCTCGCTGTGGGGCTGCTCGGCGCTGATCCTGGCGCTGACGCTGGCGGTGCTGACGGTCCCGGACGTACGGCGGCTGCGCCGGCGCGAGACCACGCCCGTCATCGAGGGCGGACCGGCCGCCACGGACGCCGCCCCGGAGCCGGTCAGCCCACGCTGAACGCCCCGTCCGGCGGCTCGGGCGACGGCGTGGCGTCCTCGTCCCGTACCGGCACCGCGCCGCCCATGAAACGCTCCAGTGCCGCCCCGTACTCGACCCTGGCCGGGAAGGCGTCGGCCGCGGTGCGGCGGGCCAGCACGGCGACCGGCGGTTCGGACTGGGAGGCCACCAGCACGGCGTTGCCGAACCGGCGGCCGCGCAGCACGGACGGCTCCGCGATCAGGGCGAGATGCGCGAACGCCGTGCGGTAGGTGGCCAGTTGGGAGCGGAGGAAGGCGAACGGCGCCCCGTCGGCCAGATTCGCGACGTACCACCCGCCCGGCCGCAGCGCCCGGGCCGCGGCGCGGGCGTACTCCACGGAGGTCAGATGCGCGGGCACCCGCGAACCGCCGAAGACATCGGCCACGATGACATCGGCGGACCCCTCGGGCGCGGACTCCAGCGCCGTCCGGGCGTCCTGCGGCCGCACCGTGATACCCGCCCCGGACGGCAGCGGAAGATGCTCGGCGACCAGCTCCAGCAGCCCCCGGTCGGCCTCGATCACCACCTGGTGCGAGCCGGGGCGGGTGACGGCCAGATAGCGAGGCAGCATCAGCGCCCCGCCGCCCAGGTGCAGAACGTCGAGCGGGGCGCCGGGATCGGCCGCCGCGTCCAGGACATGGGCGATCCGCCGCGCGTACTCGAATTCGAGATGGACCGGATCGTCCAGGTCGACATACGACTGCGGGGCGCCGTCCACCGTGAGCAGCCAGGCGTGCGGGCGGTCCAGGTCCGGCATCAGCTTGGCGGTGCCGCCGTCCACGGACCGGCTTACGGGTATCGGCTCGTTCACCGTCTCATTGTGCCGTCACGGGGCTCGCGCCTCGTGCCATCAGGCGGCTTCGGGCCTCGCCCGCCCCCCCTCCGGCCGGGGAGGCGGGCGAGCGGTGCCGGTTCGTCGCGTTACGGCTGGTCGAGCACGGTGGTCACGGTGCCCGCGCCCACCGTGCGGCCGCCCTCGCGGATCGCGAAGCCGAGGCCCGGCTCCAGCGGTACGGCGCGGCCGAGCTCGACCGTCATGGTGACGGTGTCACCGGGGCGCGCCACCGTGACGGGCCCCAGGTCCACGGCGCCGACCACATCGGCCGTGCGGAGGTAGAACTGCGGGCGGTAGCCGGTGGACACCGGCCTCCGCCGCCCGCCCTCGGCCGCCGACAGGACGTACACCCGCGCGGTGAAGCGCCGCCTCGGCACGAGGCTGCCGGGCGCGGCCACCACATCGCCGCGGCGCACCGCGTCCCGCGCCACCCCGCGCAGCAGCAGCGCGACATTGTCGCCCGCCTCGGCCGCCGCCATGGACTTGCCGAAGGTCTCCACACCGGTGACCACCGTGGCCACCTCGCTGCCGGGCACCTCGACACGGTCGCCGACCCGTACCGTGCCGCGCTCGATGGCGCCGGTGACCACCGTGCCGCGGCCGGTGATGGTCAGCACGTTCTCCACCGGTAGCAGGAACGGGGCCTGGGTGTGGCGCACGGGCGTCGGCACATAGATGTCCACGGCGTCCAGCAGCGCCTCGATCGCCCCGGTCCACCGCGGGTCGCCGTCCAGCGCCCGCAGCCCGGAGACCCGTACGACGGGCGTGGTGTCGCCGGGATAGCCGTGCGCGGAGAGCAGCTCGCGCACCTCGAGCTCGACGAGGTCGGTGAGCTCGGGGTCGCCCACGTCGGCCTTGTTGAGGGCCACCACGATATGGTCGACACCGACCTGACGGGCCAGCAGCACATGCTCGGCGGTCTGCGGCATCACCCCGTCGAGCGCGGAGACGACGAGGATGGCCCCGTCGATCTGGGCGGCGCCGGTCACCATGTTCTTGATGAAGTCGGCGTGGCCGGGCATGTCGACATGCGCGTAGTGGCGGGTTTCGGTCTCGTACTCGACATGCGCGATGTTGATGGTGATGCCGCGCGCGGCCTCCTCCGGCGCCCGGTCGATACGGTCCGCCGGTACGTAGGCCCCGCCGGTGCCGCGCTCGCTCAGCACCTTGGTGATGGCGGCGGTCAGCGTGGTCTTGCCGTGGTCGACATGGCCCATGGTGCCGATGTTCAGATGCGGCTTGGTGCGCACATAGGTCTGCTTGGACATGTGACGGTCTCTCCTCGTCAGCGGGGGTGGGAAGCGCGGACCCCAGAACCTCGCCGACCCTCCCCCTGGGGGATCCGTCGGAGTTGTCCGAGGAGGGTCAGCTTCGGGCGCCGTGGAGGCAGACGGCGGGAACGGCGGCGGGCGGATCCGTCGTGAGGGCGGCGACCGCGGCCGGAGCGAGAGAGGGGACGGCAGCCTTCGGCGCGTCCGCGACCGCGGACGTCGGCGTGAGGAAGGCGAGCCGGAACATGCTGTGATCTTCGCGCACTGTACGGTCCGCGTCGAATGGTTTTCGGTGCGTACGGGGCCGGTGGGACCGGTGGCCCGGGAGCGAACGCCTGGTGGCACAGGAATGGTTGGCCAGCCGCCCGGTCTGCTCGTTTCCGGTGTCCGCCCCGGGCCCGGCGACTGGTTATCGACCGTCCGCCGACTGATTTCGGACCGTCTGCCGACTGGTTTGAGACGGTCCGCCGACCCTCTGTCGACGGTCTGCCGACAATCGGACGACAACGCGACGACATCACGGCGCCCGCCCGGCTTGGTCGGTTACGCTCCACCGATGCTCGATGTCGCCGCACCGCCCGCGAAACCGGCCACGCGCCGCGCCCGCGCCGTGCTCCTCTCGCCGTGGTCACGGCTGGGGCTGCTCGCCGCGCTGCTCACGGGTTCCGCGATCGCGGTCTGGCTGTGGCAGCCGCAGCGGCTGCTGACCCACGGCTGGCCGGAGCTGTCGGGCGCGACGGCCGTGGTGCTGTTCACGGCCGCGTACGGGGTGGGCACCGCCGCGCTGGTGCCCCGGCCGCTGCTGAACCTGGCGGCCGGTGCGCTCTTCGGCATCCAGGCCGGGCTGGTCACGGCCGTCGGCGGCACGGTGATCGGCGCCGGGATCGCCTTCGGTCTCGGCCGGCTGCTGGGGCAGGACGCGCTGCGTCCGCTGCTGCGGGGCCGCTGGCTCACGGCGGCGGACCGGCAGCTGAGCCACCACGGGTTCCGGTCCATGCTGGCGATCCGGCTGTTCCCCGGCGTACCGTTCGCCGCCGCCAACTACTGCGCTGCCGTCTCACGGATGGGCTGGCCGTCGTTCCTGCTGGCCACGGGGCTGGGCAGTGTGCCGAACACCGCCGCGTACGTGGTCGCGGGCAGTCGCGCCACCACCCCCGCCTCCCCCGTCTTCCTCCTCGCGATGGCCTTCATCACGGTGCCCGCCGTCGCGGGGGCGCTGGTGGCCTGGCGCAAGCGCGGCCGGCTGCGGCCCGCCGGCCCCGGGGAGCGCCTCGGCGAGGACGCGGCCGCGGGCGAGACGCCGCCGTCGGCCTGACGAGCAGCGGACCGGCGGCGGGCGACGCGCTCAGCCGCCGGCCGGTCCGTGGGCGGAGGCGGAAGCGGCGGCCGCGCGGGCGGACAGCGGCTCGGCGATGTCCTCGAGCGGTCGCTGTTCCGCCGGGATGGCGAGGAAGGCGGCGACGAGCCCGGTGGCGACCATGAGCGCCGCCCCGATGGAGAAGGCCAGCGCGGTGTCGGCGACGACTCCGCCCTGGGTCAGATCCGAGAAGATCAGCGGCCCGGTGATGCCCCCGGCCGCCGTGCCGATGGCGTAGAAGAAGGCGATGGCCATAGCGCGCGTCTCCATCGGGAAGACCTCGCTGACCGTCAGATACGCGGAGCTCGCACCGGCCGAGGCGAAGAAGAGGACCACGCACCAGCAGGCGGTCATCGTGGCCGCGCTGAGCCAGCCGTTGCCGAACATCCAGGCGGTGATGAACAGCAGCACACCGGAGAGGAGGTAGGTCCCCGAGATCATCACGCGGCGGCCGACCGTGTCGAAGAGCCTGCTCAGCAGGGCCGGCCCGAGGAAGTTGCCGAAGGCGATGACCGCGAAGTAGTAGCCGGTGTCTCCGGTGGGCACATCGAAGAACCGCACCAGGATCGACCCGAAGCCGAAGGTGATGGCGTTGTAGAGAAACGCCTGCCCGATGAAGAGGGCCAGCCCCAGGACCGCGCGCCGGGGATACGCCCGGAACAGCGTCCGGGCGATCTCGATGAAGCCGGTGCTCTTCCGCGTCTTGATGGTGATGGCCTTGTCCGGTTCGGGGTGGCACCGCCCGGTCTCGTCCTCGATCCGCCGTTCGGCCGCCGCGACCAGCTCCCCGGCGCCCTCCGCCCGGCCGTGGATGTACATCCAGCGCGGGCTCTCCGGGACGTTCCGGCGCACCAGCACGATGACCAGGCCGAGGACGACGCCGAGGGCGAAGGTGAGCCGCCAGCCGACGTTGAGCGCGAAGAAGTTCGTGTTGAGCATCAGCACGGAGAGCAGCGAGCCGCCCATCGCGCCGAGCCAGAAGCTCCCGTTGATGACCAGATCGACGCGGCCCCGGTACTTGCTGGGGATCAGCTCGTCGATCGCGGAGTTGATGGCCGCGTACTCCCCGCCGATGCCGAAGCCGGTGAGGAAGCGGAAGAGGAAGAACCACCAGGCGGAGAAGGCGATGGCGGTGAGCGCGGTGGCGGCCAGATAGACCCCGAGCGTGATGAGGAAGAGCTTCTTGCGGCCGTAGCGGTCGGTCAGCCAGCCGAAGACCAGCGCCCCGATGCAGGCCCCGGCCACATAGAGGGCCGCCGCGACCCCGGTGACCTGCGCGTCGGTGATGGGAAGCCCGCTGCCGGGCTCGGAGAGGCGGCTGGCGATATTGCCGACGACGGTCACTTCGAGACCGTCCAGGATCCATACGGTGCCGAGCCCGATCACGATCATCCAGTGCCAGCGCGACCAGGGCAGCCGGTCCAGCCGTGCCGGAACCTTGGTGGTGATCGTCCCGCCGGGCCCGTCCCCTCGGCCTCCTTGTCCTCCGTCGCGCCCGATCGCGGTCATACGGTTCGGCTCCTCGGCTGTCCAGGCCGTCCACGGCTGATCACAGCTCTCCACGGCTGATCACGGCTGTCCACGGCTGATCCTCACCAGGGCGCCCGCGGCCGGGCGGCCGAGCGCCGAGTACCCAAGGTCAAAGCGATGAACCGATGGTCCGACCAGGCCCTTGATGGGCCGCGCACCCGGGGACGCTACGCTGCCCACAACCGGCGGTTGATCCTCGACCGCCGGCTTCCCACCGACCACCCCGCCTGAATCGGTCACGCCTGGCCATCTCTGGCTAGAAACCGATCAGCGCACGATCAGCCTCTGGATAGCGAAGACTCAATGTCGTGGTTTGAATCATTCATCCTCGGGCTGGTCCAGGGGTTGACTGAGTTTCTTCCGATCTCCTCCAGCGCCCATCTGCGGCTCACGGCCGCGTTCGCCGGCTGGAACGACCCTGGGCCCGCGTTCACCGCGATCACCCAGATCGGCACGGAGCTCGCGGTGCTCATCTACTTCCGCAAGGACATCGTCAACATCGTGACGGCCTGGTTCCGCTCGCTCTTCAGCAAGGAGTGGCGCGGCAACCACGACGCCCAGATGGGCTGGCTGGTGATCGTCGGCTCGCTGCCCATCGGTGTGCTCGGGCTCACCCTGCAGGACGCGATCGAGGGTCCGTTCCGCGATCTGCGGCTCATCGCCACGACCCTCGTGGTCATGGGCCTGGTCCTGGGCTTCGCGGACCGGCGTGCGGCGCGCGATGAGTCGGGCGGCCGGCATCGCGTCGCCAACCAGCGCAAGACGCTCAAGGAGCTGAGCATCCGGGACGGCCTCATATTCGGCGTCTGCCAGGCGATGGCGCTGGTGCCGGGGGTCTCCCGGTCCGGCGCGACCATCAGCGGCGGACTGCTCATGGGCTACACCCGCGAGGCGGCGGCCCGCTATTCCTTCCTTCTCGCGGTGCCGGCGGTGCTCGCCTCGGGCGCCTTCGAGCTGAAGGACGCATCCGAGGGGCATACGGCGTGGGGTCCGACAATCTTCGCGACCGTTATCGCCTTCTTTGTCGGATATGTCGTCATCGCATGGTTTATGAAGTTCATTTCCAGCAAGAGCTTCATGCCGTTTGTGATCTACCGGATTCTGCTGGGCATCGCGCTCTTCGCGCTGGTGGGCTTCGGTGTGCTGAGCGCCCACGCGGCCGAGTCGGCGGGCTGACGCGCTTCTCCGCACTGACAGGGAGATGGGCCGCCGGCCGAGGAGGGAGGAGTCCGGCGGCCCCTTCGCTCAGGTCTGGCGCCTCCTGAGCGGCATGGGACGAGTCAATCGCCCCGCGGGGCACCCGGGAAGGGTGTGCGGTAGATATATGCAAGCACTCGCATCACACCGGGTGTGAATTCCTCACCCAGCGCACGCCCCTGCCCTGAGCCGGCGGGCCACGGGGACGGTCACACCGACGGTTCGGTGACGATCTCCACCAGCTGACTCAACGAGTCGATCCGCCAGTCCGCCATCGCCGCGTCGGCGGTACCGGCCCACAGATACGCCCACGGCCCACGGCGGATATGCGCGGCCCGTAGCCCGGCGGCCTTCGCCGGCCGGATGTCGAAGGCCGGATAGTCACCCACATACAGCGTGTCCCCCGGCGCGGCGCCGCCGAGCTCCAGCACCCGCCGGAAGAACTCCGGGTCGGGCTTGGCGACCCCCCACTCACTGGACGTCGCCACGGCGTCGACCGGCAGCCCCAGCTCCCGCAGCAGCTCACCCGCCCGCACCGACTGATTCCCGGCCAGCACCACCCGCAGCCCCGACTCCCGCAGCCCGCCGAGCGCGGACCGCACATCGGGGTACACGTCCGACTCGTCCAGCCACTCCTCCCGCCCCGCCGCCTCCCGCTCCCGCCGCTCGGCGTCGATGTCCACGCCCGGCCGCACCAGACGGATCGCGTCCTTGTCGTCCCGCCCCTGCGCGACAACGGCCCCCACCAGAGCGGACAGGGTGTGTCGCGGCACCCCGAGCCAGTCGGCCCAGGAACCCCAGTAGCGGTCCTCACGGACGAGGGTCGAGCCGATGTCGAACACGACGCTCTCGATCACCGCGGCCCCTTCCTCCGGCCCCTGGCCCTCACACCTTCTCGGGCCCCTGGCTCTCCCAGTCCGCGTAACGGATCCGGGCCAGATCCAGCACCTCACCGACCGTGCCCCACTCGTTCTTCCCCAGCCGGGACAGCGGCCGCAGCCTGGTGATCTCCGCATGCCCGTCCACCATCACCGCGTCGTCGATCGCGGCATGCACCACCCGCCCGAAGACCACCGTCGAATTCCCGAGCCCCATCGTGCTGTGCACCACGCACTCCAACGCCACCGGTGACCCCGCCACCCGAGGCGGCTTCACCCGCGCACTCGCCTCCTGCGCCACCCCCACCGCCTCGAACTCGCTCACCCCGTGCGGAAAGTCCGTCGCGGTCGCGTTGACCTGCTCGAACAGCCCCTCCGGCGCAAGGTTCACCACGAACTCCCCGGTGTCCTCGACGTTCCGCAGCGAGTCCTTACGTCCCACAGAGGTGAACTGCACGATGGGCGGGGCCACGGCCGCGACGGTGAAGAACGAGTGGGGGGCGAGGTTCGCGGAACCATCCCGGCCCACCGTCGACACCCAGGCGATCGGCCGGGGCACGATCACCGAGGTCAGCAGCTTGTAGAAGGGATTGCGGCCCACGGTCTCAGGGTCAAAGTCGATACGCATACGGCCCAGTATCCGCTGGCGTCGGCGGCGCATCCTAACGGCGATCCGCAGCCTCCAGCAGTCGAACTGAAGTCACCGCGCTCGCTGTCCGGCCGGTGAAGTCGGCCCACCAGAGCATGCGCCAACTCAGCCACGAGGAACAGCCCCTCCCTGAACACCGCCTGATCGCCATCCCGGATGACCAGGTCGGCCTCAATGTCCACGAGCAGCACTCCCAAAGGTGCCGTCCTCAACTGGAGGCCGCGATGGCACAGATCCGGCACACCCAAGTTCTGGTATACGAACCTCACCGACATCCGGCCCGCCCGAGCGTTCAAGGGCCACAGATCTACAGGCCACCCAGGCGGCGAACCTACCAAGCGGACCCATCACGCCCACGTTGGAATGCGGGACAAGCCGTAGCAGCGATTGCCGAACCGTTCTGGGAGTCAAAGGACGTCGCCGTTGAGGTAGCGAACCGTGGTGCCCACGGTTCGCCGGAACGCCGCGAGAAACGCGCTCGGTGTCGCAAACCCCACCGCGTGCGCGACCCGGGACACGGGCTGGCCCTCGGCGAGGAGGGACAGCGCCGCCCGCAGCCGCATATGGGCGCGCCAGCGATCGAAGCTCATCCCGGTGTCATGGACAAAGAGCCGGGTCAGGGTGCGTCGGCTCACCCCAACGGCCCGCGCGTGCGACTCAAGGCTCCGCCGGTCCGAGGGATCTGCGAGCAGCGCGTCAGCTACAGCACGCACCCGTTCGCCGAGGGGCTGCGGCACGTCGATGGCCGTGATGGGCGAGGACTCCGCACCTGAGCCGCTCCCGTAGGATCGCCGCGCGGGGACGCGATGTGCCCGGCCACGACATGACCTCCAACCGCCTGCGGCTCACGGGGCGGCGAGCGCCTCCCGGACCGGCGTACGAGATGCCTGGCACGGGAATCACCATGCCCACTGCGAGAGGGCTACTCATCGCCACAAGGAGCAGCACTTCGTAGCCGCGCGCCCCCGTTATACGGCCATCATCAGCAGCATGGCCGTCATGGTCGCTCCCATGCCGAGGTGAGCGGCCAGCGCCGCATCCGGCGAGGCACCGATACGGCGGCGTCGGCGCTGGGGCCGGTACCGGCTTTCATCGTCTGCGGCAGAGCCGGTCTTGCGGGCGAGCCGAGCCTTGTCCCAGACAGAGAGGGTCAGCGAGACAAGGAAGACGACGATCGCGTCCGGCGCGGCCAGCAACCAGCGGGCCCAGGAGCGAGGCCGGCCGGCTCCGCGACCGGCCGCGTGCGTCGACCGTTCGGTGCCGTGGACTCGCGTCCACACGGATGCGGCGACGGACAGCAGGAAGTACACGGCGAGCGCCACGGCAACGCCCCGCCACACGGAAGAGGATCCCGCCGAGGAGGCGGCGTCGGCTGAGGCACCCGTCATGCCCGGCATGCTCATCCCTTCCATCCCTTCCATCCCTTCCATTCCCTCCATCCCAGGCATCGCCTCCATACCGTGCGTGTTCTCCGTGCCGGGCATGCCTGCCATGGAGCTGCCCAGGGCGAGCACGGGGCCGGAAGGAGTACTCGTCATGGCGAGGGTCATGATCACCATGCCGGCGCTGCCGATGATGAGATGCGTCCAGTGGCGGCCGCTCTTCCAGCCGCCCGCCCTCGTGTGGTGGACGGCCATCACCATGCCTCCCAGACCGAGGACGGCGAACAGGGAGGCCCACCACACGCCGTGCGCTCCATACCAAGCCGCCGTCGCGGGAAGGGCCATGAAGGCCATGCACAGCCCCATCAGCAGATCACCGGACGCCGCGAACCGTGCCCCACCGCCGACGGTGGCCAGCCGCACCAGGCTGACGGCGGCCACGAACGCCGCAATCAGCGCTATAGCCGAACTCAATGCCGTATTTCCCATTGCCACTCACTGCCACCCTCTCGAATCAACGGTCCTGTTGGCGTGGCGCAGCCACGTGCCGACGCGCCGGACAGCGCCGTGCGGCCACTCACTGGCTACTAGCACCCTTAGTACGTGGTGGGCCTGGCGACCGTTCACCAACACGGAAAAACCCCACGGGGCCCCCTCCGCAGTGGTCCAATGCCGCATGCCATGCGGGGCGTATCCGGTATGGCAGCCCGTTCAGCGACGGCGACGACGGGGCCCGTCGCACCTCACACGCAAGCTCCGGCCGTGCACCCGGGAGGCTCACAGCGCGAACAACACCGCGCGCGTTGTTACTGCAACAGGGCCATCCCCATGCCGGCATGGGGATGGCCCTGTTGACTTACTCCTAGCCCGGGCCGCTAGATGGCGGCTCGCTCTCCCTGAGCGGCCGGAGCGGTGTCGACCCGAACCGCCGCCGCGGCCTTGTCACCGCGCATCGGCAGCGTGCTCAAGCCCCCCACCGCGGCGTGGGCTCGACCGCGGACAGCCACACCAACCCGGCCGTCAGCACCAGCGGCCCGCCGCCGATGAGTTCTCCGTCGTCCGGGCTCCGGAGGTGGGGTGGGACTCCGCCGGCCGCGTGTTCCAGCTGCTGGTGCCGCCGTGTTGCTGCTGACAACGGCCGGTTACCGGCTTAGAACTCGCGATGTGTCAGCGCTGGTAGGCCACGAGCGCCATCATTCCCGCCTCACCGTGGTAGGCATTGTGGCAGTGCATCAGCCACTGGCCCGGATTGTCCGCGTCGAAGAAGACGGACAGCTTCTTCTTGGGCAGCACGATCGCGGTGTCCTTGCGCGGACCCGTGGCGCCGAGCTGGTAGGTATGGCCGTGCAGATGCATCGGGTGCCACATCTCGGTGTCGTTGACGAAGTCCAACCGCACCCGCTGCCCCGTCTCGACCCGCAGCGGGTTCGCCGCCAGCTCGTTCATGTCGAGCCTCCTGCCGTTGATGCCCCAGTCGTACGCGCCCATGCCGCCGGTCAGCGTGATGCGGTGCACCCGGTCCGCCTTCTTCGACGGCAGCCGTACGTCATCGGAGGCACGCAGTTGGGACGCGGTCATGATCCTGCCGTTCAGTTCCTTCGGCCGGACGGCCCGCGGAGGGGCGTCGCCCGATCCGGTACGCATCAGCCCCATGGCGGTCTGCCCCTTCCCCTCCGCGAGCGCGACCAGCGGGAAGGCACCATCGCCGAGGGTGACCAGCACGTCGTACCGCTCGCCCATGCCGATCAGCAGGGCGTCGACCTGCTCGTGCTCGACGGGGTAGCCGTCGGTGTGGGTGATGGTGAGCTTGTGGCCGCCGAGCGCCACCCGGTACGCGGTATCGGAACCGGCATTGATGATCCGCAGCCGCACCCGCTTGCCCGGCTTGCTCTTGAATACGTCCGGGTCGGCCGCCACCTTGCCGTTGACCAGGTGGTGCGGGTACTTCACATCCCCAGCGTCGCCCCCGAGCAGCTCGCTGGTGGCATCCATCATCATGAACTTCATCGACATGCCACCGGAGGCCTTTGACGGGGAAGGCGAGTGGCGCGTCCCGTGCTTGCTTCCGCCGCTCATGTCCATGCCGCCCATGCCCTCCATATCATGGCCGGACGACCCGCCATGACCGGCGCCGTCGCCCATACCCGCCATGCCCTGCCTGAGTTCTGCGAAGACCTCATCAGGGGTGCCGGTGACGCCGTCGACCCAGTCGTCGAGCACGACGACCCACTCGTCGTCGCAGGACAGTGGCTCCTTGGGGTCCTCGACGATCAACGGGGCGTACAGGCCGCGGTCGAGCTGAACACCGACATGCGGGTGGAAGAAGTATGTTCCGGGAGTGTCGGCGATGAAGCGGTAGGTGAAGTTGCTGCCGGCCCGCACCGCTCGCTGAGTGGTCGGCGGTACGCCGTCCATGTCGTTGCGCAGGGCCAGGCCGTGCCAGTGGATGGAGGTCGTGGTCTTGTCCGGGAGCTGGTTGGACAACTCGGCGGCCAGCGTGTCCCCAGCGGAGACCCTGATCTCCTTGCCAGTGGCCTGACCGTTGAAGCCCCAGGTTTTCGCCGTGATGCCGCCGCCCAGTCCGAGCGTGACGGACGCGGCGGTCAGGGAGAGATCGTGCACCTTGCCGGTGCCGGTGCGCTTCTTCTCTGTTCGGACGACCTCGGAGCCGGAGGGGCTGACGAGGGCGGCGGCATTGCCGTTGGAGTCGCCGCGGCAGGCCGCGAGCGCGCCGGCGCCCGCGGCGCCGAGCCCGGCAAGAAGCAGGGAGCGGCGGTTGATGCTGTTCACGAATGGTCCTCTTCTCGATGTGCCCATAGGTCGGTGCGGCCCGGCTGCTCGCCTCACGTGGACGCGAGGGGCGCCGTTGGGCACGGCCTATATGCGGAGTCGAGAGAGAACAGACAGGTCTGGCGGTGCTCTGGGCACCGTTCCAGCGGCTTCCGGCCCGGCAGTGGCTGTCTCGTACGGGCGACGGTCATGTCCGACGAAGGACGCGGGCGGCGGCGCGAGCTTCACCGTATCGACGCTCGCGGTGGAGCAGTGAGCCATGCCGCTACCGGAGCACGCAGTGTCATCCATGTCGTACGCGGCGGCCGGATGCACCGCTTGCCCATGCGCCGAACGCGCGGCCACTTCACTCGGCGCATGGGCCGCGCCCATGACCTCACCGGACATCCCCCGCATGGCGTGCGAGGACATCGAACCGACGGTGGCCGCTGAGGTCTCGTGGTGGACCAGCAGAGCCAGCGCGGCGCACAGGGCAATGACGACTGTGCGCGCCCAGCCGACGGCCCCGCTGCGGGCGTGGCCACACCGGGCGCCCCGCGCCGTCACCGCTGCCACCTTCACCTCCTGCGAATCCGCGGCCAATATACCCCTGGGGGGTAGACATCGCCAGAGAGGGTTACGGCCGGCGGAGGAGCGCAGCGCTGCCGGGCGACGAACTTCCCTTCACCGACGCACAGACTCGATCTGACCAGCGGGGTCATCGACGGAGTGCTCTTCTACGACCCGGACCGGCTGGTCCGCCGGCCCAGGGGCCTCGAAGAATCACCGTCGCACGCGGCCGTTGATCAGCGTCGCGTCCCGCTTGCGGCCAGGACCTTGCCAGGGTTGAGGATGTGCCGTGGATCCAGGGCCGCCTTGACCTCGCGGTGGACGCGCAGTCCAGCCGGTCCGAGTTCCTTGGCGAGCCAGTCTCGCTTGAGCAGGCCCACTCCGTGCTCACCAGTGATCGTGCCGCCCAGGGCCAGGCCAAGGTCCATGATCGCGCCGAACGCCTCGTGGGCCCGTTGCACCTCACCCTCGTCGTTCCGGTCGAACAGAACATGGGGATGCACGTTGCCGTCACCGGCGTGCGCAACGGTGGTGACACGGACACCGTGCTGTTCGGCGATCGCGGGGAGCCTCTCGACCATCTCGGCGAGTCTGCGGCGCGGTACGCACACGTCATCGGCGAGGTAGCTGCCCAGTCGCTCCGTGGCGATGCCCACGAGGCGCCGTGCCTGGAGCAGGAGTTCGGCCTCGGCCGGGTCGGTGGCGACCAGCGCTTCGCCGCCGTGCGACTCCGCGATCCGCGCAAAACGTTCCAGGTCCCCGCGCGCCAACTCTCCTCGATCGGACTGGGCGATCAGCATCGCCCCGGCATCGGAGGGGAAACCGAGGTCCTGGTAGCCCGAAACCACGTCCATCGTGGGACGGTCCATGAACTCGAGGAGGCTGGGGCGTGCCCCGTCCGCCATGAAGTCGGGCACGACGGCGCATGCCGCACCAGCGGTGGGGAAGAACGCGACAGCGGTCAGCGGGCGTTCAGCCGCAGGACGCAACGCCACCGTCACCTCGGTGATCACGCCGAGGGTGCCTTCGGAACCGACGAAAAGGTGGGTCAGGTCGTATCCGGCCACCCCCTTCGCCGTACGTCGACCGGTGCGCAGGACCGTCCCATCGGCCAGTACGACCGTGAGTCCGCGCACGAAGTCGCCAGTCACACCGTATTTCACACAGCACAGGCCCCCGGCGTTGGTTGCCGCGTTCCCTCCCAGGGTGGACGTCTCCCAGGACGAAGGGTCCGGTGGGTAGAACAGTCCGTGCTCGGCTACGGCCCGGGAGAACACCGCATTGACGACACCCGCTTCGGCCCGCGCCGTCTGGTCGACCGTGTCTATCTCCAGGATGCGGTCCAGACGTTCCACCGACAGGAGCAGGCAGCCGTCCACGGCGTTGGCGCCGCCTGCGAGCCCGGTGCGGGCCGCCTGCGGGACGACGGGCACGCTGTGCTCGTGCGCTATCCGCAGGACCTCGGCCACCTGCTCGGTCGACCGGGGCCGCACGAGCGCGGCGGGGATGCCACTGGGGCAGAACGGGGCGTGGTCGGTGCGATACGAGGCGAGGATGTCGGGGTCCGTGGTGAAGGCCTCGGCGGGTAGCTCGCCCGCTATTGAGCGCAGCGCGGAGTCGAGCGAAGTCGAAAGAGACGCGGACGCGGACATGGTCGTACTCCTTGTTCCTGGCGGGACGTCTGAGATCGCGCTGCCCGCCGCCCGATGTGCTGCGGGACCGTGACCGGCAAGGGTCAGGATCACTCCCCCTTGCTTTCCGGCCAGCGCTCCGTGAACGATCGCTCGCCATGCGCGGCGAACGCGTCCAGTACGGCCCGCAGGTCACCACCGCTGATCACTTCGAGCAGCTCACGGTGGCGCTCCACATGAAGGGTCAGGTCTTCATGGTGGTGCTCGCGCTCGTAAAGGTTCATGGCCATGCACAGGACCAGCTGCCGGTACAGCGAGTCGTAGATCTCGACCAGCCTGCGGTGTCCGGCGAGCATCACGAGGGAGCGGTGGAACTCGTAACCGAGCTGGACGAGTTCGGCGCGATCCTCCTTTTCCGCGCTGCGTCGCATGGCTTCGAGGGCGGCCCGCGGCCCGTCCAGGAGAGACGGATCGCTCACCGGGACAGCGAGTTCAACGGCGAGCCGCTCCAGAGCGGAACGCAGGGTCAGGATCTCGTGCACGTCCTGGGCTGAGAGTTCCATGACCGTGGCGCCGCGGCGGGGCGCAATGGAGACGAGGCCCTCCTGTTGAAGCAGGCGCAGCGCCTCGCGCAGCGGCGGCCTGCTGACGCCGAGGTCGGCAGTGAGGCGCTCCTCGATGAGACGGTCGCCTGGGCGCAGGGCACCGGCGAGGATGCGGCGACGCAGTTCCTCTGCGATCAGCTCGACCATGCTCGGGGGGTCGATCCGGCCGACGGGGGTGCCGGCCATCGCACCTGCTCGTTGAACGGTCGGGTGGCTGGTGCTCGGTGCTGGTTTCATCGGCGCTCCTCATTCTCCTCGATGGGGCGCGACTCCCTGGGGTGGACGGGGTGTTGCAAGACTCTTGTCTATCCCTAACCAATCGATGTAGACAATAGACGGAGCGCGATTGAAGACAATAGACGGAGCGCTTCGTGTGGGATCAACTGCATGACGTGACATGTCAAGGTTCGATGCGCCGTTCGCGCTCCGATCCCACTGCGCCTCACCGCCCCCACCCTCACGGGCTTCACACTTCTGCACCCGCTCCGGGATCGGCCCTGGAGTGCCCCTTGCCCCTGGAAGGTATGGCCATGAACAACGCGACACTTCTCACGATGTACGACGGACCCGGCAGGTCCCGCACCAGGCGGCAGGACGGGCCCACCAGCGCTTCGTGCGCCGGCACGACCCGCTGAGGTGCCGGGCATGTCGCACGGAGATCAACCGGCCGAAGCCCGGCCGCATGCCGTATCCGTCGGCTTCGTCGGACTTGGCAATATCGGCCTGCCCATGGCCCGCGCGCTCACCAGAGCGGGACACGCCCTCCGCGTACACGACTTGGACCCGCGGCGGATGCAAGCCGCCGAGGATGCGGGCATGACCGCGGCGACAGGCGGTGTGAAGGATCTCGCCGGATGCGCGGTCGTCGCCCTCGCCGTTTCCGACGACGCCGCCACGTGCCAGATCCTGACGGGCGACTCAGGACTCCTCGCCGTGCTGGCACCTGGCTCTCTCGTGCTGCTTCACTCGACGCTGCTGCCCGCCACGGTTCATCAGATAGGACTGGAGGCACAGGCACACGGTGTGGAACTGGTCGAGGCGCCGGTCAGCGGGGGCGCGGAGCGGGCGCTGCGCGGAGAACTGACGGTCATGGCCGGTGGGAGTGAGGCGGCCTTGACCCTGGCCCGCCCCTACCTGAAGGCGATCGCCACCGAGACCGTTCACATCGGGCCGTTGGGCGCCGGGGCAGTGGCCAAACTCGCCAACCAGCTGATGATGTTCTCCGCGCTGGCAGGTGCCTACGAGGCATTGGACCTGGCGAAGGCGTATGGCATCGATGCCGAGGCCGTTTTGAGGGCCGTGGGCTCCAGCACCGGCGACTCCTGGGTCACCCGGGAGTGGGGCTTTTTCGAAGATGTCGCCGCCGCGTACGAGCGCGGCGGCGTCCCGCGCCATCAGCGCTCCTGGTCCAAGGACCTGTGGGACGTGCTCTCCATCGCCCGCGATGTCCAGCTGCCCGTGCCGTATGCGGCACTACTGGCCCAGACACTGGCGCATCGCATCGAACGCCGGAGCACCGAGCAGAACTGACACCCACACAGCGGGCGCCTTGCGAACAGCTACGCCGCCGAATCCGAGGGGGACTCCAGCAATGACACCCACCGACACCACTGCCCATACCGACGCTCATACCGCCCCGCGGCCTGGTGCCCTGGATGGTGTGCGCGTCGTCGACCTCACCCAGGTGATGGCGGGCCCCTTCGCCACGATGCTCCTCGCCGACCTCGGCGCGGACGTCATCAAGGTCGAACAGCCGGGGTCCGGAGACCAGACGCGCGTCTCCTGGGGTTACCCGCCGCCCGGCCGGGACAGTCCCGCCTTCCACGCCCTCAACCGCAACAAGCGCAGCGTCACCCTGGACCTCGGCTCACAGCAAGGGAAGTCGGGCTTCCGCCGGCTCCTGGCGGACGCCGACATCGTCATCGAGAACTTCCGTCCCGGTGTCGCGGCCCGTCTCGGTGTCGACTACGACTCCGTACGCGCGATCAAGCCCGACATCGTCTATGCCTCGGTCTCCGGCTTCGGCCAGTACGGCCCCTACGCGGAGCGCCCCGGCTACGACCTCATCGCCCAGGGGATGGCGGGTGCCATCAGCATCACCGGCGATCCCGATGGCGCCCCGGTCAAATGCGGACTGCCTGTCGGGGACCTCGGTGCGGGCCTGTTCTGCCTCTACGGCATCCTCGGCGCCCACATCCACCGGCTGCGCACCGGAGAGGGCCAGTACCTGGAGACCTCCCTGTACGAGGCCGTACTCGCCCTGTCCGTATGGGAATCCACGGAGTTCTTCAGCACCGCGAAGGCACCTGAGCGCCTCGGTTCGGCCAACCGCATGTCCGCGCCCTACCAGGCGGTGCGCGCCGCCGACGGGCACCTCACCATCGCCGCCAACAACCAGCGCCTATGGCAGCGACTGTGCCAGGCGCTCGGCCTGGAACACCTGGCCGAGGACGAGCGGTTCGCCACCAACATGGCCCGCATGGAACACCGACCCGAACTGATCGCCCTCATCGAGGGCAGGCTTGCCGCCACCACCGTCGAGGAGGCGGTAGATCTCCTCCTCGATGCGGGTGTCCCCGCCGGCCCCATCCTCGACTACGCCCACATCCTCGCGCACGACCCGCACGCGAGGGCCCGGGCGATGGTCGAGGAGTACGAGCACCCCGTCGAAGGGCCCACTCGCGTCCTCGGCTTCCCCGTCAAACTCGGGCGCACGCCGGCCCGTATCCGCCGCCACCCGCCGCTGCTCGGCGAGCACAACGCCGAACTGCTCACGTCCGCACCGACGGAGCCCCGATGACCAGCCACTCCGAACCACACGTTCGCTGGGAACGCGACGGAACCCATACCGCCTGCCTCACGTTTTCCCACCCCCGCCTGCGCAACGCCCTGACCCTCTCCATGTACGACGAACTGGAGAAGGCATGCGACGAGATCGATGCCGCCGACGCCGTGCGCGTCACGGTGGTACGCGGCGCGGGTGCGGCAGCCTTCGCCTCGGGCACCGACATCCGCGAGTTCACCAGCTTCACTTCGGGCGCCGACGGCATCGCCTACGAACACCGTGTGGGCCGCGCCGTGGACCGTCTCGCCGCCCTCCGCATGCCCACGATAGCCATCGTGCGGGGACCGGCCGTCGGAGCCGGCACGATCCTTGCCGCGAGCTGCGACATCGTCCTGGCCACCCCGGATGCCACCTTCGGCGCTCCCATCGGCCGCACCCTGGGCAACTGTCTCGCCCCCGCAGCACTCGCCCGCCTCTACACGGGCTTCGGCCGCTCTCGCACCCTCCAAGCGCTCTACACCGCCCAACTGATCACCGCGGCGCAGGCCCACGAAACGGGCTTCGTCAGCGAGATCATCGCCGCCGGGGCTCTGGAGGAGCGCGCTGCTGAGCTCTCCTCCCAGATCGCCCGTTGCGCCCCTCTCACCCTTGCCGCCCTGAAGGAAGCCGATCGCAGAGTCCTGGCCACGGCGGTCCCCGCGCACGCCGACGACCTGTACGCGACGTGCTACGGCAGCCGCGACTTCGCTGAGGGAGTCACCGCGTTTCTCACCAAGCGCGCGCCCGTCTGGGAAGGTCGATGATGGCCCGGCCTTTCACGGTCGACGCGCACCACCACTTCTGGCGAACTGCCCGCCAGCCGCAGCCCTGGCGTACCTCCCACCACGCCACCCTCGCCCGTGACTTCGAGCCGGCTGACCTGGAACCGGCGCTGAAGGACAGCGGTATCGACGGCACGGTCCTCATCCAATCCGCCGACCTGCCCGAAGAGAACCAGCGCATGCTCACGTACGCGGCCCAGGCGCACTGGGTGCGCGGTGTCGTCGCCTGGCTTCCCCTCCACGATCCGCCCACGGCCCGAGCCCTCCTCGCAGACCTGCGCGCCCACCCCCTGATCCGCGGAGTACGGTGCCTCATCGGCCGCGACGACGCCGAGTGGCTCACTGCCCCCGCCACACTCGCCCTCTTCCGCGAACTCGCCGATGCCGACCTGACCTGGGACATCGTCCCCGTCACCGAAGCCCAGGCCCGACAAGTCGCGGGCGTCGCCGAAGCTGTTCCGCAACTCCGCGTCATCATCGACCATCTGGGCCGTCCCCCGCTGGACGCCATGGCTACCGGTGGCGACCGCGAGGTCTGGGGACCGTGGCAGGACCGCATCGCCTCCCTCGGCCGGCTACCCAACCTGGCACTGAAACTCTCCGTGGGCATCGACGTCCTCACCGCCTGGCGCACCTGGTCATCCGCCGCCCTCCACCACCCGGCGGCCCACGCCCTGCATCACTTCGGGGCCCACCGCGTGATGCTGGCGAGCAACTGGCCCGTCATCACACTCCATCGCAGCCACAGCAGCGCCTGGAACGATCTCTCCGAGGCGGCCCGCCACGCCCTCCCCACCGACGAGCGGGCGCTGGCCGCCCTCCGCGGAGGCACCGCGATGCGCTGGTACGGCCTGCAGCCCTGAGGCGCGGCCGAAGCGTCCACGGTCCAAGCCCACCGGCCAGGGCCTGGTTCCAGCTGCCCACACCACCCGTTGCACCCCGCTCACCAGAAGGGAAACCCATGCGTATCGCCCTGGGCAACGACCACGCGGGCCTTGCTCTCAAGGACCACGTACGCACGGTCCTCGAAGAACTCGGCCACGACGTCACCGACTTCGGAACCCACGACGACCAGCCCGTCGACTTTCCCGACATCACCCGCGCCACGTGTGAGCCCGTCCGCACCGGAAGGGCCGACCGGGCAGTCCTCGTCTGCGGAACCGGCGTGGGCGCCGTGATCGCCGCGAACAAGATCCCAGGAATCCGCTGCGGTCTGGGCCACGACACCTACTCCGCCCACCAGGGCGTGGAACACGACGACACCAATGCGATCGCCATGGGCGCGTGGCTCATCGGCCCGGCACTGGCGCGGGAGGCCCTTGTGGCATTCCTGGGAGCCCGCTTCGACAACGACGAGGCAACCGTGCGCCGCGTCGCCAAGCTGCACCAGATGGAACGCGACGCCGCGGCGGAACTCACCCGCTCCGCCTGACCACCGCTCCCCGGCTCGGGGCAGCTCCGCACTGCCCCACCCATTGTCCGCTCAGACCGGCCCGCCGCCCGGGCACGGCCCGTCGGTGGCCCCCGCACTGTCATCCCCGGACACGCAAAAGGACACCCATGTCTGACTCGTTCGTTCTACGCCATCCCCAAGATGTCTCCTCACTGGTGAACAGCGGCCGCATCCGCGGCGGCAACGCCAAGTTCGTCGTCGTCATCGCGCTGGCCGGCATCTTCATGGACGCCTACGACTTCACGTCGATCGCCTTCGGCCTCAGCTACGTCCAGGAAGCCTTCAGCCTGTCCCCGCTCATGCTGGGCATCACCGCAGGCGCCATCCTGATCGGCGCGCTGATCGGCTCCCTGCTGGGTGGAACACTCATGGACCGCATCGGCCGCGAGAAGGTGTTCACCGCCGACCTCGTCGTGCTGATCATCGCCACGCTCCTGTGTGCGATCTCGCCCAACGCCTGGTTCTTCCTCGCCTCCCGCTTCCTGATGGGCATCTCGGTGGGCATCGACTACCCGGTCGCCTTCAGCTTCATCGCCGAGTACTCCTCGCACCGGAACAAAGGCAGGGCACTCAACCTGTACGCCCCCGTCTGGTACGTGGCGGTGGGATCCACCTTCGTCCTCCTTCTCATCGGCTACTACGTCTTTCAGGCACTGTCCTGGGACATCGGGGAACTGTGGCGCGTGGTCGTCGGGTTCGGAGTGGTGCCCACCGCAGCGGTCCTCTACCTCCGGCGCAAGTACCTGACGGAGTCCCCGACCTGGGTGGCCATGAACAAAGACCTGCACGAGGCGGCAGCCGTCCTGCGCAAGGCCTACGGCGTGGACGTCACCGTCGCCGACGACGCCGTGCTGCGCATGCCGAAGCGCACACGCACCGAACCGGTTCTGCAGAGCTTCGGCCGGCTGTGGAACCGCACCTATCGTCCGCGCACGCTCCTCGCCCTTGTGGTCAACTTCTGCCAGGGCGCCGAGTACTACGCGGTCGGCTTCTCCATCGGGGTGGTGACTCAACAGGTATTCGGCCAGACCGTCCTGACCGGCATCGTCGGGCCTCTCGCCTTCAACCTGCTGTTCGGAGTCGGCGGCGGACTGCTCTCCACCTGGCTCGCACCCCGGGTACGCATCAGCAGACTCGCCCTGTGGGGCTTCTGCGGAACCACGGCCTCCTTGCTGCTGGTCAATCTCTTCGGCAAGGAGCCGTTCGACGGCGCCATCTGGATCGCCGCCCTGTTCCTCGGCGTGTTCATCTTCTCCCACGCCGCCGGCCCAGGAACCCAGGGAGCGGTTATCGCCACCTTGTCCTACCCGACCTCGATCAGAGGAGTGGGTGTCGGCTTCGCCCAGTTCGGCAACCGCATCGGCGGCACCATCGGCTTGGTGGCGTGGCCCGCGCTGACCGCGGCATACGGCCTCGACGCGTTGCTGTGGCTCGCCCTGATGCCGTTCGCGGGACTGCTCTGTCTGCTGGTCATCCGCTGGGACCCAACAGACGAGGACGTGGACGCGGAGGACTACGCCACCGCGCCCAGTGTTGTTCCCGCCGCAGGACCTACGACACCCCAGACCCCCGTCTCTCCTGGAGGAACGCTGTGACCGAGACACCAGCCACCACACACCCGGCCGGCCCCTCCCGGCTCCCCGCTCCCGCCCCTGGGCCCGTGGCCTTTGTGGGCCTCGGCGTCATGGGCCTGCCCATGGCACGCAATATCGCGGCCGCTGGTATCGAACTGTGCGTCTACGACGCGTCGTCGCAGGCCGGCGACAGGGCCCGCGACCAAGGGCTCAAGGTCGCGGCCACCCTTGCGCAGGCGCTCGAGGGAGCATCCACGGTGATCACCATGCTGCCGGACACCCCACATGTACGGGAGGTACTGCTCGGTCCTGGCGGAGTACTCGCGTGCTGCGCCGAAGGAACGGTGGTCGTGGATATGAGTACGATCTCGCCCCTTGCCACCCAATCACTCGCGGCCGAACTTGCCGACCGACGGCTCGCCCTGGTCGACGCGCCCGTCAGCGGCGGGGTGCGCGGAGCGGTATCGGGAGCACTGTCCATCATGGCGGGAGGCACGGCCGAGGCACTGGCCCGCGTCCGTCCCGTACTGGAGACCATGGGCTCGACCACCGATGTGGGCCCGGTCGGTTCAGGGCAAGTGGTCAAGGCCTGCAATCAGGTCGCGGTGGCGCTCGCCATCCAGGCGGCGTGCGAGGCGTTCACCCTGGGTTCCCGCTTCGGCGTTCAACCCCGAGTACTGCGTCAAGCGCTCCTGGGCGGCGCCGCGTCGTCCTGGGTACTCGAACATCTCGCCCCGCAGATGATCGACGGGGACGACAGTGCGGGATTCCGTGTCGCCCTGCAAGTCAAGGATCTGCGCATCGCGGTGGACACGGCGGCGGCCCAGGGCATGCCGCTGCCCGGGGCGTCCGGGGTGCTGCAGCTGTACCTGGAGGCCATGTCACACGGGCAGGAGGCCGACGGTAACCAGGCCCTTGCACGTGTCTACGAACGCATGGCGCACGTCCGTATCGCCTCACCCATGAACACATCGACCGAGCAGGTCAACGACCGGATCACGAACGGAGGGGACAACTGATGGAGGACCTCTCGACGGCCCTGACGCCCTGTCTGCCGAGGGACGACGCGGACGCGGTCCTGGTCGGACGGCTCTGGGACCCGCGGTGCGAAGGTCCCCGGGTGGTGACCGTCCGAGGCGGCCGAGTCGTGGACCTCACGGATGTGTTCCCCACGGTGGCCGACCTCATGGAGGAGCACGACCCGGGCCAGGCCGTCGCGGCGGCATCCGGGCCGACCCGCTGGTCATTGCGGGACCTGCCTGGTGCCCAGGACGGCGATCGGCACCTACCGCGTCTGCTCGCACCGATCGACCTTCAGGTGGTCAAGGCATGCGGAGTCACGTTCGTGGACAGCATGATCGAGCGCGTCATCGAGGAACGCTGCGGAGGAGACGTCACTCGGGCCGCCGCGGTTCGTGACCTCGTCATGGACACACTCGGCGGCAGCATCACCGCAGTGGCCCCGGGCAGTGAGGAAGCGAGTCGGGTCAAGGAGGTACTCACCGCACAGGGAATGTGGTCGCAGTACCTCGAGGTGGGCCTCGGGCCCCATCCCGAGGTGTTCACGAAGGCTCCGGTCCTGTCATCGGTGGGCCATGGCTCCGCGATCGGCATTCCGTCCTTCTCCGTGTGGAACAACCCGGAACCGGAGCTCGTCCTCGTCGTCGACTCCGCAGGCCGCGTCAAGGGCGCGACACTCGGCAACGACGTGAACCTGCGCGATATCGAAGGACGCAGTGCCCTGCTCCTCGGAATGGCCAAGGACAACAACGGCTCCTGCGCCATCGGCCCGTTCATCCGGCTCTTCCACGCGGGCTTCACCCTCGACGATCTGCGCAGTGAGGAGATCACCCTGCGCGTCGACGGACCGGACGGCTTCCTCATGGAGGGCCGCAACAGCCTCGCCAGGATCAGCCGGAGCTTCGAGGAGCTGGTCACCGCGACCCATGGCAGCCATCACCAGTATCCGGACGGGTTCGCCCTGTTCACCGGTACGCTCTTCGCCCCGTCACAGGATCGGGGAGCACCGGGCAGGGGCTTCACCCACCGGTATGGCGATGTCGTCACGATCAGCAGCCCTCACCTCGGGACACTCAGGAGCGTGACCCGCCCGACCAGTGGGCTGCCACCGTGGGAGTTCGGCATCCGGGCGATGACGGCCTACTTGGCCCGGCTCCGATCGCCTGGCGGCGCAACGGTGGCCGCACAGTGACCCCCAGCGGCCCCGGGGACACTCCTCCAGCAGCGGCATTTCGGTGATCTGCTAATCCAGGACGCGGCCCTTGGTTTCTGGCAGTAGCCAGATGAACAGGAGGGTCAGGACGGTACAGATCATCACCACGGTGACGATTGCCCTGCCCAGCCCGCTTCCCGCCGCTGCCCAGCCGATGAACGCCGGGCTGAACGCCGCGACACCGCGCCCGACGTTGTAGGTGACGCCCGCACCGGTGCCGCGGACGCGCGCCGGGAACAGCTCGGTGAACAGGGCGCCCTTGCCTGACGCCTGGGCCGAGATGAAGAAGCCGACCACAAACGCGAGCAGCAGGTTGTACCAGAGGGCATCGAGCGGAACTTCCATGAACAGGAAACCGAACACTGTCGTTCCCAGGTAGAAAACCGTGAACGCCCAGCGTCGTCCGATGCGGTCGTGCAGGTGGCCGCCGAGCACATAGCCGAGCCAGTTCCCGGCGATCATGAACCAGATGTACATTGCGGTGTCGCCGACGCTGAGCCCGCGTTCTTCCTTCAGGTACAGCGGAATCCAGGTCTGCATCGCGTAGGTGCTGGCCAGACCACTTGCACCGAACAGCGTTCCCAACACGGTGTGTTTGCGCAGTCCTGGGGCGAAAAGCTCGGCGAATGCGCCCTTTTCGCGCGGCTTCCGTTGCACCTGGGACGTCGGCACGTCGCGTAGCTTCCGCCGGATCAGCAAAGCCACCAGCGCGGGCAGGACGCCGGTCACAAACATCACCCGCCACGCGACCGTCTCCGGCAACCAGGCGTTACTGAGCAGGTAGGCGAGGTTCGCGCCGGCCCAGCCCACGGACCACGCGGACTGGATCCATGCCAGCACCCTCCCCCGGCGCTCCGGAGCCGCGTATTCCGCCATGAGCGCGGCACCCACCGGCCATTCGGCACCGAAGAAGAAACCTTCGAGCGTGCGCCACAACAGCAGCTGCCCGAAGTCCTGCGAGGTGGCGGTCAGGCCCGTGAACAGGGCGTATGCGCCGATGACCAGTACCAGGATCTGGACCCGGCCGAAGCGGTCCGCCAGCCTGCCACCGACCACGCCGCCCACCGCGGAGCTGATGAGCGCGCAGGAGGTGGCCAACCCGCCCTGCGCCGTGGTGAGGCCGAATGTGGCGATGATCCCGCCGAGGGCGAGCGGGAACATCTGGTTGGTGAATCCGTCCAGGCCCCAGCCGGTCCAGGTTGCCCAGGTCACCCGCCGGACGAGGGATCTGTCGAGGCCGGCGGAAGAGGGAGCAGTCGATGTGGTGGTCATGCCTGCACTCCGATCGGTCAATACCAGGGTTCGATCAGCGCCGTGGGACCGCGGTTGCTCAGTCGGCCGACCGGAATCCGTAGAGGTCGCGTGCCGCTTGCTCGGTGATTCGCCCATTGCTCAGGTCCTCGCGCACTCGTTCGGGACTGCGTGAGGCCGGGTCGCCGAAGCCACCGCTGCCGGGGCTTTCCACCCGGAGTACGTCGCCCCGGCGCAGCTGTACGCCGGACACCCGCCCGCCCGGTAGCCGGTGCTCGTCGTCCCGGCCGGGGTTGACGATGAAGCGTCCGGGACTCCCGTCGTGACCGCCGCCGAGGCCCCATGGCCGGGTTGCCTGCCGGTCGGCATGCGCGGAGAATTCCGCACTGTCACCGAGGATCCGCAGGTCCCGGCGCACGCCGAGGCCGCCGCGGTGGGTGCCCGCGCCGCCGGAGTCGGGGATCAGCTCGTAGGTGTCGACCAGCAGCGGGTATTCCTGTTCCAGCGCCTCGATCGGCAGGTTCGAGGAGTTGGTGATGTGCACCTGGACGGCGTCCAGACCGTCCTTCGTGGTCCGGGCACCGCCGCCCCCGGCGACCACCTCCGGGTAGACGAAGAAATCGCCGTCGCACTCCCCGGAGAACGTCACATAGGTGACGGTGCTGTGGCTGGCGGCCGGAACCCGCTCCGGCACCGCGGCAGCCAGCGCGCCCAGCACCACGTCGGCCACCCGCTGGCAGGTGTCGGTGCGGGCGGTCACCGGCGCGGGCTCGACCGGGTTGACGATGCTGCCGTGCGGCGCGTCGATCTCCACCGCGTCGAAGAACCCGCCGTTGGGCGGAATTCCCGGATCCAGCACGGCCTTCAGCGCGTAGTAGACGGTGGCTTCCAGCGCCGGGCGCACCACGTTGATGCCCACCGGCGACTGCGGACCGGTACCCGCGAAGTCCAGCGAAACGCGTTCGCCGTCAACGGTGATCGCCACCGCGATCTCGGTGGCCGGGCCGTCGCCGGGGTCCATCAGGTCGCGGAATCGGTAAGTACCGTCCGGGACCTCGCGCAACGCCGCCGCCAGCCGCTTGCGGGAGTGGTCGAGCAGGTATGCGGTGGCCGCGCGGACCGTCTCCCGGCCGTAGCGCCGGTGCACCTCGCGCAGCTGCCGTTCCCCGATCTCCACCGAGGCCAGCTGGGCGAGCATGTCACCGCGCCGCTCCTGCGGCAGCCGCGAGTTCAGCTCGATGAATGCCAACGGCGCCTGCTCGACACCGTCCACCGTGGCGAACGTGACCAGCGGTATGCGCAGACCCTCCTGGAAAAGCGAGTTCGAGTCACCAGCGTTACTGCCAGGAACCCGGCCGCCGATGTCGGAGTGGTGCGCGATGTTCGCGCTGTAGCCGATCAACTCACCGTCGACGAACACCGGCTTGACCATGGTGATGTCCGGCAGATGGGTGCCGCCGCCGTGGTAGGGATCGTTGGTGATGAACACATCCCCCGGTCGCACCGTCAGCTCGGAGGCCACCAGCGAGTCGATCAGGCCGGTCATCGATCCCATGTGGATCGGCATGTTCTCGGCCTGCGCGACCAACGAGCCGTGCTCATCGAACAGCGCGGTCGAACAGTCCGAGCGTTCCTTGATGTTCGTCGAGTAGCTCGCCCGGCGCAGCACCGCGCCCATCTCCTCGGCGGTGGTCACCAGGGACGCGCCGATCACCTGCACGGTGATGGGGTCGAGAGTCTTCATCGCTGCTCCACTTCGATGATGAGGTTGCCGTAGCGGTCGACGCACGCGGTGGCGTCCGGGGTGATGACCGTGGTGGTGTCGAGCTGTTCGACGATCGCCGGGCCCGGCAACACGGTGCCCGCCCGCAGGCCCGCGCGGTCGTAGACCGGGGTGTCGACCGGGCCGGTCTCGTCGAAGTCGACCCGGCGGCGGCCGATCAGCGCTTCCCCTGACTCGGAGCCTTCCGCGATGGCCGGCAACTCCGGTTTGTCGACCGCCGCGGCCGCGGTCAGCTGTACTTCCACGATCTGCACGCGGGCGTCGCGGTGCGCGAAGCCGTAGCTCTTGGCGTGCTGCTCGTGGAACGCCGCCATGATCTCGGCCACCGCGTCGGAGTCGAACCGCGCCGCGTCGATCACCCGCTGCGGCAAGGGAACCGACAGCTCGAAATTCTGCCGGGCGTAGCGCATCTTGGCTTCTCCGGTGATCTTCGTGTTCGCACCGGACGGCGCTTCGGATGCCAGCCAGCCACGAGCCGATTCGTGCGCCTCGCGCAGCACCTCGTTGAGCTTGTCGGGGTTGCGCTCGTCGGCCTCCTCCAGCACGGCCTTGGCGAACTCGGTGCGGATGTCGGTGACGAGCAATCCCAGCGCGCACAGCGTGCCCGGATTCGGCGGCACCAGCACGGTGCTCATGCCGACCTCGCGAGCAACCTCGACCGCGTGCAGCGGGCCGGCCCCACCAAAGGCGACCAGGACATAACCGCGTGGGTCTTCGCCTGCCTCCACCGAGACCTTGCGCACCGCTCCGGCCATGTTGACCGCCGCGATCCGCCCGATGCCGCGCGCGGCCACCGACCGGTCGGCCCCCATCGCCCGCGCGACGCTGTCCACGGCACGCTCGGCTGCCGCGTAGTCCACCGCGAGCGCGCCGCCCAGGACGTACTCCGGGTTCAACCGCCCACGCAGGACGTTCGCGTCGGTGACGGTCGGTTTGACACCGCCCCGCCCGTACGCGGCCGGGCCGGGCTGCGAACCGGCGCTGCTCGGGCCGACCTCCAACGCCCCGCCGGGGTCCACCCGGGCGATGCTGCCGCCGCCGGCACCGACGGTGTGGATGTCCAGCGACGGCGTGCGGACCGGGCGCTGGTTGATCCGGCGCTGCGACGACACCAGTGCCCGCCCGTCGCGCACAAGGCAGACATCGGTGCTGGTACCGCCCATATCGAAGGTGATCAGGTTGCCGAAACCGGCCTGCCCGGCCACATGCGACGCCGCGACGACGCCCGCCGAAGGCCCGGACAACAACGTGGTCACCGGGTACCGGCTCACCGAGTCCAGCGACATCATGCCGCCGCTGGAGCCGATCACCCGGGGCTCGACCGGCACCCCGGTCGCCCGGATCCGCTCGGCCAGCCGCGACATATAGCGGTTGATCTTCGGGCCGACGTAGGCGTTGACCACAGTGGTCGAGAACCGCTCGAACTCCCGGAACACCGGCGCCACCTCGGTGGAGGCACACACGTAGACCTCCGGTAGAGCCGCCCGCAGCCGGTCGGCGACCTCCAGTTCGTGGTCACCGTTGCGGTAACTGTGGAGGAAACAGACCGCGACCGCCTCGGGCTGCGCCGCGCGGACCCGATCCACCGCGGCGGCGATGTCGTCCTCGTCCAGCGGGGTGAGCACCTTGCCCTCCGCGGACATCCGCTCGACGACCGCGTGCACCAGCGACCTCGGGACCAGCGAAGGCGCCTTGTCGGCGTCCATGTCATAGAGGTCGGGGCGTTGCTGGCGGCCGATCTCCAGGATGTCCCGCAGTCCCGCGGTGGTCACCAAAGCGGTGAGTGCACCGTTGGATTCCAGCACGGTGTTGGTCGCGACGGTGGTGCCGTGCCCGAGGTATCCGACCTCCCCGGGGTCCGTGTCGGCCTGTTGCAGTACCGCACGGACGCCTTCGGCGACCGCCACGGACTGGTCGTCGGTGGTCGAAGGCAGCTTGTGGATGTAAAACCGGCCTGTAGCCGCGTCCAGGGCGGTCACGTCGGTGAACGTGCCGCCGACGTCGATTCCGATGCGGAGCATGGAAATCCCTTCGGGATGGAGATCAGGCCAGCCGCGACAGCGACAGGTGGTCAATGGGGAGATCCGTACGGCCGGTCAGCAACAGGTCCACCGCGGACCTGGCGAACACCGGCGCCAGTTTGAAGCCGTGCCCGGAGAACCCACCCATGATCAGGACATTGGGCCGCTCCGGGTCGCGGCCGATGATGCCGTGGTTGTCCGCGGTGTAGCCCTCCATGAACGTGCGCACCACGGCGGGCCGCGTCGGCAGGCCGTTCAGGCACCGCGACACCGCGGCCGACACACGCGGGACATATTCCGGCTCCACCACCGGGTCGAGCCGGTCCGGATCGTCCACAACGGACTTCGGCACGTGCAGGTTGACCTTCAGACCACCGCCGACGTCCGGGAAGAAGGAAAAGGTGTTCTCCCCGCCGCTGCGGCGGATTCCCACCGGGAAGTGCTCGGGAGCCCACCCCGGTCCGGCATCGAACCAGCACAGCACGGCGCGGCGGATCTCGACCTCGCGCGCAAGCCTCGGCACGCTGCGGGTGATCCAAGGGCCGGTGCACACGACCGCCTGGTCGAACTTCTCGACCTTGGCTTCGTCGCCCCGGCGGTAGTGGACGGCCACACCGGTGTCGGTGTCGACGACATCGACGACGGTGTGGCCGGCATGGATCAACGCACCGGCTTTCTGCGCGAGCAGGGCGGTTTCGGCCACCGCGCGGTGCGGATGCAGCAGCCCACCCTGCCGGTCGAGTAGCACCACATCGTCGTCGAAGAGCTGGTGCTGCGGAAACCGCTGCGCCGCCTGACGGTGGTCGAGCCGCTCGACGTCGAGTCCCCATTCCTCGGACACATCGACGACGGTGCGCACATCGGGATCCTGCGCCGACCCAATGGTCAGCGCCCCGCACGGATCGAGCAGCCTGACGCCGGCCTGCGCACCGAGCCGATCCCACGCGCGCCGCGCCTCGCGCAGCAAGGGCACGTAGCTGCCGCCCTCCTTGTAGGCGACGCGGAAGATGCGGGTTTCCCCGCCCGCGGCGCCCCGCTCGTGGCCGACGTCGAACTGCTCGAACCCGGTCGCGGACACGCCGCTGGTCGCGAGCCTGTGCAAGACCTGGCTGCCCATCGTGCCCACGCCGATGACGGCGACTCTCGGCTGCTGGCGTGGTTTCATCGCTGTCTCCGCAGGTGTCGGGAGCCGTTTGCGCGAGGAACGTAGCATTCACATCACATGCAGACAATGGATGAAGCAAACACTTCATTCCTGGATGGACAATGGACGACGTGAACACTTCAGCCAGCGAGACCTTGGGGCACCGCATCCGCAACCGCTCCGCGACGCTCTCCAACGGAGAACGGGCGGTGGCCGACTACCTGCAACGACACCCCGAGCAAACGGCCATCTCCTCGGCCGCGAAGCTCGGCGAGATCACCGGGACCAGCGACGCCACTGTGATCCGCACGGCCCGCAAGCTCGGCTTCGACGGACTCAACGACCTCAAGCGCAGCCTGGTCGAGCACCTGACCCGCCGCCGCAATCCCGCGCAGGTCCTCGATGACCGGGTGCAGCGGCTGAGCCCGGCGGAGCACGGCGTGCTGCAACCAGTGATCGACGCCGGCCTCGCGCTGCTCGGTGAGGTGCCCGCCCTCGTCGAGAATGACGAGTGGTCCCGCTCGGTGGCGGCGATCAACGAAGCCGAGCATGTCTGGGCGTACGGCATCGGACCCGGTGCCTCTGTCGCCGAACACCTCGCCCTGAGCCTCAGGCGCGTGGGCAAGGCGGCCGATGCCTGGACGGCGACCGGGTTCCGGCTCGCCGACGACCTCCTGCGGCTGCAACCCTCCCACGCGGTGGTCGCCGTCGCCCCGCTGCGGGTGTTTCGCGAGATCGGCATCCTTCTCGATCACGCCCATCGCATCGGCGCGAGCAGCATTCTGCTGACCGAAGCTACCGACGAAGGCAGGGGAACCCGGGCGGACATCTTGCTGCCGTTGCCCGACTCGACCGACGGGGCGGCGAACGAACTCATCGCGCCGCTGACGATCCTGCACGCCCTCGTGCTGGAGCTGGTCGCGGCGCAGCGTTCCGCTGCCGTCGACCACTACCAGCAGCTCAACGCCCTGCGTACCGAGATCGCGGGCACCGAACTCGACATCACCCAGTTGCCGGAGCTATGAGCTATGCGTCCCACACCGGGCCAGTTGCGCCTTCCCCGATGGGGTTCTTGCCGGCGGGTGGGATCCTGAGTCTTTCCCGGGGTGAGGCCAAGCGCCGGCGAACTCGTTCGTCCACGCGTAGCATCTCGCCCTCATGAGTCCCGGTCAGCTCGTCGACCAGGGGGGCCAGGGGACCAAGTCACGGCATACCGGGCGAGAAGGATGCGGTCCAGCGCTCAGCATGGTCGGGGCGGTGTTGTCCCCGGCCATCAGACGGCCTGGGCCTCCACGGCCGAGGACGCCAGTCGGCGCTCGGCAATCTGCTGGGCCGCCCGCAGCGGGGTGGTGCCGGTCGAGAACGCCAGGTCAAGGATGCGGGTCACGGTGTCGCCGATGTCCTCCACCCGCTGCTGCGCGGCCTCGTGGCTGTAGCCCTCCGACTCCCGGCTCAGGGCGTAGGCGATACCGCCGGCACTGGCGACATAGTCGGGCACCCAGACAATGCCCCGCTCCGCGAGGACATCGGCCACACGCTCCTCGGTGAGCTGGTTGTTCGCCGGACCGACGACCAGGCGCGCGGTGATCTGCGGGACGGTCACGTCACTGAGTACACCGCCGACGGCCGCCGGGACCAGCATGTCGGCCGGCGCGGACAGAGCCTGACCGGGCTCGACCCATCCGTAACCGCTCGCCAGGGCCGCCTCCTTACGGGAGGCTTCCAGGTCCGACACGACGACATGCGCGCCCTCAGCGGCCAGGCCGGCGGCAATTCCGCTGCCCACCGACCCGAAGCCGCTGATCACCACGGTCCGTCCGGCGCAGGAGGCATCGCCGAACACCTGCCGCGCACCGGCGCGCAGGGCCGCCAGGACGCCGGTGGCGGTCGGGCCTCCGGAGTTGCCGGTACCGCCGTGCTCCTCGGGCGCGCAGTACGCGTACGGCGAGAAACGCCGCAGGACCACCATGTCCTCGGGGCCGGTGCCGACGTCGGGGCCGGTGCGGTAGGAACCCTGGAAGGAGGCGATCAGCTCGCCCAGATCCTCCAATGCGGCCTCACGCAACTGTGGGGTGAGCGCGGTGTCGTTGTCGAGGGCGACCACGCTCTTGCCGCCGCCGAAGTCCAGACCGGCCACCGCGGCCTTGTAGGTCATCGCCTCCGACAGGCGCAGCGCGTCGGCCAGTCCATGCTCCCAGGTGTCGTAGCGGCGCAGTCGGCAGCCGCCGACCGCCGGGCCCAGGGCCCGGGAGTGGACTGCCACGATCAGCGGCAGCCCAGAACGGCGGCCACGTCGAATGATCACGTCTTCATGCGCAAGTGCTTGGCTCATGCCCCCGAAGCTAGGCTGATGCACGGAATGGTTGACGTGACGCCGAAGTACATTCGGTGTCGCGATCCAGGAGGCAGTCATGGATGAACTTGATTCGGCGATCGTGCACCATCTACAGGCCGATGGTCGGCAGTCCAACCGGGCCCTCGCCGAGAAGCTCGGTATAGCCCCCTCTACCTGCCTCGAACGCACCAGGTTGCTGCACAAGCGCGGCATCATCCAGGGCTACCGGGCCCAAGTCTCCCTGCGGGCACTCAACCGCGCCGTGCAGGCGATGGTCTTCACCCAGGTCCGGCCTCTGCGCCGGGATGTCGTCGCCGCCTTCGAGCGGTCGGTGACCCAGCTACCAGAGGTGGTCTCCGTCTACACGATGGCCGGCAGCGACGACTTCCTCGTCCACGTCACGGCACCGGACATCGACCACCTGCACGCTTTCCTCCTGGACCAGTTCACCAACCGCCGGGAGATCGTCAGCTTCCGCACCTCGATCATCTATCAGCACCTCACCAACCCAGTGCTCGACCCACTACCCACGGAGACAGAGCGCCTGTGACGCCACGCGGTCACCGGACAGGCCGCTGTTCCGGCGCCCGCCTGTGCCTCAGCACGTGGAACCCGACAGGGAATCCGCGGGATCGGCGCGCAGGCCCTCTGGTGAACAGGCCGGACTGCGCGACGTCGAGCGCCCGAAGGTGCGGCGGTAGGCGGTGGGGGTGGTGCCCAGTGCGCGCCGGAAGTGCAGCCGCAGGTTGGCCGCCGTGCCCAGTCCGCAGTCCCGCGCCACCCGGTCCATCGGGTGGTCCGTGGTTTCCAGCAGTTCCCGCGCCCTGCTGAGGCGGGCGCCCTGCAACCACTGCAACGGGGTCGTGCCCGTCTCCTCGGTGAACCGGCGCATGAAGGTGCGCTGCGAGAGACCCGCGTGCCGGGCGAGCACGCGCAGCGTGAGCGGCTCGCCGAGCCGCTGCAGGGCCCACCCCCGGGTACCGGACAGCGACGCCTCACCGGCCACCGCGACGGGAGCCGGCACGTACTGGGCCTGCCCACCGTCCCGGTGGGGGGCGGCCACCAGACCGCGGGCGATCTCGTTGGCCACCACCGCCCCCAGGTCGCGGCGCACGAGGTGCAGGCACAGGTCGATACCGCAGCACACCCCGGCCGACGTGAGCACGTCGCCCTCGTCGACGTAGAGCACGTCGCGGTCGACCTTGACGGCCGGGAAGCCCCGCTCGAACTCGTCGATGTGCTTCCAGTGGGTCGTGGCGTGCAGCCCGTCCAGCACGCCCGCCGCGGCCAGTGCGAAGGCGCCCGTGCAGATCGACACCACACGTGTGCCCCGGTCGCGGGCCTCGGCCAGCGTGCCGAGCACGGCGTCCGGCAGCTGGAGGATCGGTTCGAATCCCGGCACGACCACGGTGTCGGCGGTGCGCACCTGCTCCAGCTCCCCGTCGGCGACCAGGGCGAAACCCGCGCTGGTGACCACCTTCGCGTCCAGCGCGCACAGGGTCATCTCGTAAGGGGTTTCCGGCCGGGTGGTGAAGATCTGCGTCGGGATCGCCAGGTCGAGCGGGGTGACCCCGTCCAGCGCCAGGACCGCGACTCGATGCACTGTCATGGCAAGATTCTATCGAAGCGAGGAAATTTTGCCTCTCGCCAGGTCAGGGTGGTCGCGGCCAGGCTGAGGACATGACCGGACCTACCCGCGAGGCGACCGCCGACCTGATCACGCTGCCCGGCACACCGCTCGCCGACGCCGTCGTGAACCTCATCCGACCGGTGGAAACACCGTCCGTCTTCAACCACAGCCTCCGCAGCTATCTGTTCGCCCGGCTGCTGGCCGACCGCCTCGGCCTGGCCGTCGGCCACGACTACCACGACGACCTGTTGTTCGCCGCGTGCGCGATGCACGACCTCGGCGTGGCGTCGGACGGCCCGCACAGCCAGCGGTTCGAGGTCGAAGGCGCCGACCGGGCCGCCGCGTTCCTCATCGAACGCGGAGTGCCCGCGGCCGACGCCGACCAGGTCTGGCAGGCCATCGCCCTGCACACCTCGCCGGGTATCGCGGAACGCCGCGGCACGCTGTGCGTGCTCGTCCGCGAAGGCGTCGCGCTCGACTTCGGCGGCCCCCTGGGTGCCGGCCACGTCGACGCCGTCACCGATGAGCAGGCCGATGCCGTGCACGCCGCCTATCCACGGCTGGGCATGATCCGCTCACTCACCGACGCGATCGTCGCGCAGGCCGCGAAGAACCCGACGAACGCACCCCGGTACTCGATCCCCGGCGAATTCCTCCGCGAACGCCAGACCTTCGGCCGGACCCGGCTGGAGCACGCCTGCCGTTCGTCCCGCTGGGGCAACTGACTCCACTGACTCCACGCCTTACGTCAACAAGGAAAAGGAAGCACCGCCATGACCATCCACACCGTCGAGGTCCCCGAGGACAACGCCGTCTTCGGGCAAACCACCAGCGCCTTCGCGAGCTTCGGCTATTCCGCCGCGGTCCGCGCGAACGGCCTCCTGTTCATCGCGGGAACCATCGGCCGCCGAGCCGACGGAACCATCCCGGACACCATCGAGGAACAGACCGAGATCGCCATCCGGAAGATCGAAGAGATCCTTCGACTGGAGAACCTCGACCTGTCCGCCCTCGTCGACGTCACCAGCTACCACGTCGACATCCGCCAGCATCTGCCCGGCTTCATCGAGGCCAAGCAGCGCCTCGTCAACGCGCCCTACCCGACCTGGACGATCATCGGAGTCAGCGGCCTCGCCAGCCCGGGACTCCTCGTCGAAATCCGCGCGACCGCCGCGTACCCCGACTCATCCCGGTAGCCGCCGCTCGTGGGCCCGCTCCCGGGCCCACGAGCCCGTCGGCGACTGACGTGAGGTCGTCATGAAGACCGCTCGGCGTCCCGGGTTGCCCGGTGGTGGCCGGGTTCCCGCTCACCGTGCAACTCGCGGCGCCGGCCGACCCGTTCCTGCGCCCGCTGCGGACCGCGGTCGGCTACGCGGCCGTCTCCTCGGCGTTTGTAGTGGGAGTTCTCCCGGCACGGCGGCGAGTGGAAGTTTCGCGCTGTTGGCCCGGAACATGTGTCGGGGCTGCGAGGCATCGCTCTAGACTTCAGGTCAATGTTTCGCAAAGCCAGGTACGGCGCGGGGGAGCCCCGTACAAGACGATTGGGTAGCCAGTGCTTCTGAAAACCTTCGGCTGGTCGTTCGCGGTCACCGCGCTCGGCCTGGTCGCGGCGGTGTTCTACGGGGGGTGGACCGGCTTCGGGATCGTGGCGATCCTGTCCATCCTCGAGATCTCGGTGTCCTTCGACAACGCCGTGGTCAACGCCGGGATCCTGAAGAAGATGAATGCCTTCTGGCAGAAGATCTTCCTCACCATCGGTGTCCTGATCGCGGTCTTCGGCATGCGCCTGGTCTTCCCGGTCGTGATCGTCGCCATCAGCGCCAAGATCGGTCCGGTCGAAGCGGTACGGCTCGCGGTGGACGACAAGGACAAGTACCAGCAGCTGGTGACCGACGCCCACCCGTCGATCGCCGCCTTCGGTGGCATGTTCCTGTTGATGATCTTCCTGGACTTCATCTTCGAGGACCGGGAGATCAAGTGGCTCGGCTGGCTGGAGCGTCCGCTCGCCAAGCTCGGCAAGCTCGACATGCTCTCCGTCTGCATCGCGCTGATCGTGCTGCTCGTCTCCGCGATGACCTTCGCCACCAACGCCCACCAGCACGGCGGCATCCATGTGGACAAGACGGCGACCGTCCTGATCGCCGGTATCGCGGGCTTGATCACCTATCTGATCGTCGGCGGCCTCTCCGGCTACTTCGAGAACAAGCTCGAGGAAGAGGAGGAGCGCGAGCACGAGGCCGAGGAAGAGGCCAAGAGGAGCGGCAAGAAGGTCCCGGCGGTCGTGATGGCCGGCAAGGCCGCGTTCTTCATGTTCCTCTACCTGGAGGTCCTGGACGCGTCCTTCTCCTTCGACGGCGTCATCGGCGCCTTCGCGATCACCAACGACATCGTCCTGATGGCGCTCGGCCTCGGCATCGGCGCGATGTACGTCCGGTCGCTCACGGTCTACCTGGTCCGCCAGGGCACCCTCGACGACTACGTCTACCTGGAGCACGGCGCGCACTACGCGATCGGCTCCCTCGCCGTGATCCTGCTCGTCACCATCCGGTACGAGATCCACGAGGTCATCACGGGCCTCGTCGGCGTCCTCCTGATCGCCTGGTCCTTCTTCTCCTCGGTCCAGCGCAACCGCAGGCCAGCGGCGGCCGGGGGAAAGGACACGGGGTCCGACGAGAAGGTTGAGGTCTCCTCCGGCTCCTGAGCCGGGCCGCCGGCGCGGGCCGCGGGACCGCCGCCAGAGCGGGGCAGAGCCGACGCGCGCTCGCCGTGCGTCGTGGCGGTGAGCAGTGATGGCTACGCAAACCTGCGGAAGTCCTGGCGGGAAGGCATCCGTCGAGAGCGGGAGGCCGACCGCTCGGCATGCTCAGCCCTGGGTAAGAGGGGGGTCCGGTGGTTCGGAGGGGGCGAGGAGGTAGGACTGGAGCTGCCCGAGCAGTTCGGCGATGCCTTCCCGGTCGGCGCGGTAGCGGACCAGTTTGCCGCTGCGCGTCGACTGGAGCAGGCCGCCGCGCCGGAGGACCGCGAGGTGCTCGGAGGTGGTCGACGGGCCGAGTCCGGCACGCTCGGCGACCTCGCCGACGGTCAGTTCCTCGCCATTGATGAAGTGCGCGAAGAGCTTCTGACGGGTTCCGCTGGTCAGCGCCTTGAGGAAGACCTGGAGGTCGTCGCCGGGTACGGCGGCCTCGGGCCGTATCACCCGTCCCGTACCGGAATCCGCCCGCCCGGACACCCGGTCGCCGGTCGCCTGTGGGAGCTCACCCGGGGCCCGGGACGGGCGGGGGACGCGGAGCGGGCGGTGGAGGTCGAACTCGGTCGGGGGGATGTCCAGGGCTGAGCACGCCTCGCGGACGACGTCCCGTTCGCTGTCGTCGAAGTAGCCGTCGGCGCAGCCGATGACGATGCCGATCTGGATGACGGCCCGGGCCTCGGCGGGCCTCCGCTTCGCCTTGCCGATCTCCCGCATGGCGCTCGCCCTCCCGAGGGCGAAGTCCGTGGTGAGCTCGTCGAGGTGGTCCTCGAAGCGGCGGTGCAGATCGTCCGCGGAAAAGTTCTGGAGCACGTCATTGGTGGCGATGAGCTGGGCGACGCGCTGCCGCTCGGACAGATCGATCGTGCCGTCCGCCGCAGCCACCAAGGCACACATCGCCATGCTCGCGTCCCGGAAAGCCCCGCTCCGCAAGTCGTTCTTCTTCGCCGTGAGCTGAGCCTGCATCGTCTGGACCGAGTCCTTGAGGCGGTCCCACAGCGTCATCTGCATCTCCTTCTCAGTAATACCTCCATAGTGAGGAGAAAACAGAATCTACAGGTTTGTAGAGCCCCCTCGCGTGCCGCCACGACACCCTCGCCTCCCCTGGCTTCAAATGATCGGTTGCGGCCCGCCCATGCTTCTACAGTGCTGCAGATTTACGTCTTCGGCCGCAGCCGCCGGCAAGGGCGCGACAGTGCTGCTGGGCGGCGAACGCCCGGACGGCCCGGCTGGTTCTACCCGCCCACCGTGCTGACCGGCGTCACGCCGCAGATGCGGATGTACCACGAGGAGGTCTTCGGCCCCGTCGCGCAGGTGTGGGCGGCCCCCTCGCTGGAGGAGGCCGCGCGCGAAGCCGACGGGCACCCCTACGGGCTCGGGTCGAACCTGTGGAGCGAGGACGAGGCCGAACGCGAACTGTTCGTCCGCGATGTGCAGTCGGGCCATGGCCTTCCCTTCCTCGACCACCTCAACATCATTGAGCTTCTTCAGCGGTGCCGCTCCAGGGTGAGTACGGCCCGGCTGTACAGGGGGAGAGCCACAGCGGTCGGCCGCTGGGGTAGGTGACGACCTGCACGTTCACGCCGTGCCGGCGGTGCTTGGCCGAGCAGTCCGCCCGCCCGTCACCGACGCGGTCGCACTCGGCGAGGGTGCCGTCCAGCAGGACGAAGTCCGGGTCGGCTTCGCGCAGGGCCTTGAGCAGGCCCGGTGCGCGCTCGGCGAGCAGGTCGATGACCGCTGTGGTGTAGGCGTGAGCAGTCGACTGTCACACACCCTCGGCCATCCCCCGATCGGTGGCCAGACCGAAGAAGCTCAGTGAGCGGGGCGGGGCAGTACAGCAAGGGCTGTCCAGGCTATATCGGTCAGCGTCTCCTCGCTCGCTCCGGCCTTGCCCAGCGCTTCAATGCCGCGCAGTACGGCGAGCACTAGCGCAGCCAGCTTTCCCGGATCCGCGTCCGCGGCAATATCGCCATTGCGCTGACAGGCTGCGATGTCGCCCTCCAGTAGCGCCTGCAGCGCCTCGATGGCCGCGCGCGCCCGCTTGGCCACCGTCTCGTCGTGTTCGGCCAGCTCGGCGGCGCCCTTGGCCAACAGACATCCGCGGTGGGCGGTGTCCGCGGCAGTCGCCGCCGCCACCGCGTACACGTGGGCGGACAGCCGCGCGTAGGCGTCCGCGTCGTTGCCGCGCAGCTGCCGGCTCACAGCGTCGACGACGGAGCCGCAGTAGTCGTCGAACACGCGGTGGAACAGTTCCTGCTTTCCGCGAAACGCGCCGTACAGGCTGCCTTTGCCGAGCCCCGTTGCCTCGGCAATGTCTTCCATTCGCGTGGCGGCGTACCCACCCGACCAGAACCGCTCCCGGGCAGTGTCCAGTACCTGCTGCTCGTCGAACTTCCTAGGTCGTGCCATGGGGACAGCCTACCCATTCTTGACTGGTTCGTCCATAACGGCTAGCGTTATGGACGAACCAGTCAAGAATTGAGGAGTGGGCACGTCATGACGGAAGTACTCGCAGGCAAGGTGGCGGTGGTCACCGGAGCAGGCAGCGGCATTGGGCTTGCCATCGCCAGGCGGTTCGCCGCGGAGGGGGCACGGGTGTTCCTGGCCGGTCGCCGTCAGGAGCCGCTCGACGCGGCCGTCGCCGAGATCGGGCCGGCCGCCACTGGTGTGAGGACCGACGTTTCGGTACAGAGGGACCTCGATGACCTTTACTCGGTCGTGCGCGAGGAGGCGGGCCGCATCGACGTGCTTGTCGCCAACGCCGGCAGCGCTGTCCCTCAGCGTCTCGGTGAGATCACAGAGGAAGCCATCGACGCCACCTTCGGTACGAACGTGAAGGGCACGATCTTCACCGTGCAGAAGGCGCTGCCCCTGCTGTCGGACGGCGCCTCGATCGTAGTGACAGGATCGACCAGCTCCCTCCGCCCCGGACCGAGCCTGGAAATCTACGGCGCATCGAAGGCAGCGGTGCGCAACCTGGTGCGCAGCTGGGCGCTCAGCGCGCAGGAACGGAAGTTCCGGGTGAACGTGCTGAGCCCCGGCCCGACCGAGACCCCGGGCCTGGTCGGCGCCGTAGGTCCGGACCACCAGCTCGCCTCGGAGGTGCCGCTCGGCAGGATCGGCCGCCCGGATGAGATCGCCGCCGTGGCGACGTTCCTGGCCTCGGACGCTTCCAGCTTCGTCAACGGCGTCGACTGGTTCGTCGACGGAGGCCAGGCGCAGGTCTGACCGCGCCCCTCATGCGGTGGGCATACCGGGCACCCTCAATCGCCAAAGCCGTACTCACCCTGGAGCGGCACCGCTGAAGAAGCTCATTGAGACGCTGAGCTCATGGGGCCGGCGGTGGCGGTGTGGTCATCGGCCGGAAGAGCCGCTGCGACGGGTCGTCCTCCCAGGATCACATGTCGCCCAGCCATCCACCCGGCTCAGCCGGGTGACAGCGGCAGCGTGGTCTGGGTGGCGGCAATTCGCACGTACTCCAGTTTTTCCTCGTCCGAAGTACCCGGCTCTGCCGTATAGGTTACGATCCTCACATCGTGGTCAGGCACCTTCAGTACATCGTTGTCGAGACCTATCTCCCCCACAAGAGGATGCCGCAGGCGTTTATGGCCGCCGAGGCGGGAGCCGAGTGCTGGGGTGCTCCATAGGTTCCGGAACTCTTCGCTGTTACTCATGACCTCATCAATCAGAACTCTGAACTCCTCATCATGAGGATATGCTCCGTGCGTTATCCGAAGATCTACGACGAGAGCGGCTTTGAATTCGGGGGTACTCTGCTCGACGGGAAAGAGCGGACGGCCCGTGTCCGACGGATCGTTGAAGACCGCGCGTACCAGGTTTCGTTCCTCTGGCGTTCGACGGGACGGGTCACCCAGCAAGGCCGCCCACATGGAGGTCCATGTCAGCAGGGTCCATGAGGCGGAGAACACTCCCACCGGGATGTTTCCCCAGCGGCTGACGAGCCGTTGTACACCTGGCGGCATCTGATGCGGGATTTTGGGCGGCGTCGGCGGACGAAGGCCGGCCACCAGGTGCAGATGGCAGGTTTCATCCGTACTGAGTTGCAGCGCGCGGGCGAGTGAGGCCACGACGTCGCGAGAGGGGCGCTGAGACCGGCCCTGTTCAAGACGCAGAAGGTAATCCGTGGATATTCCCGCCAGATGAGCAAGCTCTTCGCGGCGCAAGCCGGCGGTGCGTCGCCGGCGGGTGGCCGGCAGTCCGACGTCTTCAGTCGTAATGCGGGCACGCCATGCACGGAGCGTGTTCCCCAGCGAGTTCTCTGGACGACTCATGTTCCCATTGTTACCGACCCTGCGGTCGGTAACATGGTACTGCCGTTCCTGGGATACATAGGGCGGCCGGTATGCCGGAGGCGGGTAGTTCGGGTCGATCGAGGGCAGTCGGCGCAGCCGCGTTGCCTCAGTTGTGGCGACCCAGATGGGCCGTCAGAAGATTCGCGTCCCCGCCTGTGGTGAGCGCACCGCTGGCAACGTAGACCGTGTCGCCGTCGACCGCCAGTGATGTGGTGTTCTCCAGACCATCGCTCTCATCGAGGACGATACGGTCAGCCTTGCCCGGAGTGATGAGGACCACCTCGCTCGGGACATTGAGTGCGGCCAGCAGCTGATCACCGCGGCCGGTAAAGGCGAAATCATCGACGCTGTCGAGTCCGGATGCCACGACCTGATGCGGACCAGCCGTTCCCTTGCCCGTCAGCGGTATACGAAGGATTGTTCCCCGGTCGATGTTGGAGACCCATACAGCTCCGTTGTGCACCTTCACGCCGTTGGCGCCGAAGAAGTGAGTCGGGGCGAGATCCTCTCCCCCAGCCCAGGGCTTGGCAGTTCCGCCGTGCGATCCGACCTGCCACACTCTGCCCTGTGTGGAGTCGGTGATGTAGAAATTGCCCGTACGGTCGTCCCTGGCAAGTCCGTTGAGGAAGCTCGCCGCCGGCAGAGCGGCGACGCGCTCCGGTTTGCCTCCCGGGCGCAGTTTCCAGAGGCCAGTGAGGGATTCGTCCCCTGCCGAATACAGGAAGTAGAGGGTTCCCTCTCCGGTTCGTTCGATCCCCGTCACTGCGGCGAACCCGGTGCCAGGGGTGTTCACGCCCCCATCCGCGGGGAGCGGCATGGTCGCCAATACCTCCACACGTCCGCCGAGCGTGACGTGAGCCACCTGCCGCGACAGGATGAGGCCGACATCCGCTGACCCGTTCGGCCGCACGGTGACGCTCTCCGCCACCTGCCCGGCTGGACGGTCGAAGTGGGCAACGATCCGCGGGTGCGAGAGGGGCGGCACAGCCGCTTCGGCTGTCGACGAGACCGCGGTAAGTCCGATCACGGCGCCGGCAGTGGTCACCGCCAGGTGGAAGACAAGGTGTTTCGGCATGGTCGCCTCCGAAGGTGATGCGCTTCATAACAGGCGGGCCACTGCGGCAAGCAGGGGGAGGGGGAACAACGGATGTTCCGCCAGATCTGCCCGGGCAACCGCAAACTGGCCTGCGGGAAGAAGCATCAGCGCACCCGCGTGGCTCAACCAGTACCCGGCTTGTCCCTGGAACCGCAGGACCATGCTGTCCGGCGGAGTCCGGTCTTCCGCGTCGCCGACGATCATGACGCGTACGCTCGTACGCATGGTTGAGCATCGACTGGTCGACACGAACGGGATTCGGCTGCACATCGCCGAGGAAGGCGAAGGCCCCCTGGTCGTGCTGCTGCACGGCTTCCCCGAGTCATGGCGCTCCTGGCACCACCAGTTCGGTCCCCTGGTCGAGGCGGGCTTCCGAGTGGTCGCCCCCGACCAGCGTGGATACGGGCGCAGCGACCATCCCGAGGACGTCGGCGCGTACAGCATCCTCCACCTGGTCGGCGACGTCGTCGGCCTGATCCGGGCACTGGGCGAGGACAAGGCGTATGTCGTCGGGCACGACTGGGGCGCTCCGGTCGCGTGGAACACCGCGCTGCTACGGCCGGACATGGTGCGCGGGGTGGCCGGCCTGAGCGTGCCACCGCCCTTCCGCGGCGCGCAGCCTCCGCTGGCCGCCATGGAAAAGAAGTTCGGTGGCCGCTTCTACTGGAACTACTTCAACCGCCCCGGTGTCGCCGACGCCGAGCTCGCGAGGGACACCCGCACCGCGTTGCGGAAAATCTTCTACTCGATTTCCGGCGACGCTCCCGACACGGGCCGACAGCCGCTCGTCGTCCCGGAGCAGGGCTGGCTCGCCACCATGCAGGACCCCGAAGTACTTCCGGAGTGGTTCACCGAGGACGACCTCGACGCACTCACCGAGAGCTTCTCCCAGGGCTTCACCGGAGCTCTCAACTGGTACCGCAACCTCGACCGCAACTGGGAACTGACCGCGCCCTGGCAGGGCGCCGTCCTCACCCCGCCCGCCCTGTACATCTACGGCGACCGCGACCCCGTTCCCGCTTTCCCCGGCACGCCCGAACTCATCGCGAGCCTGCCCGACTTGATGCCCAACCTGCGACGCGCGCCCCTCGAACTGGCGGGCTGCGGACACTGGACACAGCAGGAACGCCCGGCAGAGGTGAACGCCGCGCTCATCGAATTCCTCACGACCTGCTCGTGAGCCCGGCCCGCCGAGTGACCGGACCCGACATCCGGGTGTGCCCGGTACTCAGCCGTGGCGCTTGGCCATGACGACCACGCTCGGCCCGCTGTGCTCATCCGCGGGGAGCCGAAGTTCGGCGACCGGGTGCAGGCCGGCCTGCTCGATCAGGTCCACGAGTTGTTCCGGCCGCCATTTGTGGGTGGTCCAGCGAACGGGCACGCCTCCGTAGGCCTCGGTGCGCACCGCGTCCTCGTCGCCGACGTGTGTTCCGGTGATGAAGTGTCCGCCCGGCTTCAGGGCGTGCGCGAACAGGGTGAGGACCTGGGGAAGGACGTCGCGAGGGAGGTTGAACAGTGACCACCACCCGAGTACGCCGCCAAGGGATGCTTCTCCGAGGTCGAGGTCGGTGGCGGAGGCGACGCTGAAGTGGCATTGCGGATGAAGACGGCGCGCGTTTTCGATCATGCGGGGTGAGAGATCGACTCCGGACACGTCGAGTCCGCGTTCGGCGAGGTAGGCGGTCACCGTTCCGGGTCCGCAACCGACGTCGAGGACGGGCCCGAGCTCGCCCACGGTGTCAGCGAAGGCATCGATGGATGCCTTGAGCCAGGGATGACTACGGATGTCGCCGACTCCCGTCGTCACCACCATGTGGGCGTAGTTGTCGGCCACCCGGTCATAGGACTCGCGGACCACGTCGAGATCGGCTGGGCGGTCTATGGGGTGTGCGCGCATCAGCCAACAATAGGACGACGGTCACCTCACGGGCGCAGGAAGGACTCGATGACCGTGGCGGCGTCCTCCGTCGTGACCGCCTCCGCGATCACCCGGGCCTTCTTCTCGGCCTCGCTGCTCGCGCGAGGTGTCCCAGCAGGTGCGTATCAGGTGTCCGGTCCGCCCGAGGGCGGACGTCGGCCCCGCGCTCGCGGGAGGCGCAGGGGGCCGCCGGTCCGACGTCAGCCCTTGCGGGTCTTGACCTCCTCGGTCAGCTGCGGGACGACCTCGAAGAGGTCACCGACCACGCCGTAGTCGACCAGATCGAAGATCGGAG
>NZ_JBIADZ010000006.1:0-423708 GCF_042868035.1 Streptomyces sp. NPDC007875
CCATCCCCATCGGCGTTCCGGGGTGCCCCGAATTCGCCTTTTGCACCGCGTCCATGCACAGTCCGCGGATCGTGTTCACCGACAGCGTGTCCAGGTCGGTCATGGCTACGCCGCCCTCCCTGCGCTCGATGGATGTCTGCGCTTGTGCACTGCGTCCACGGGCCTGGTCATAAGGGCCGGAGCTGAGCGGCGGCCGTGGGACGGGCGGGTCCGGTGGGGAAGGGACCGCCGTGCCAGACACGATGGTGGGGCGTTCGGCCGAGTGTGGGCCATCTCGTTTGCCCACTTCCACCAGCCTAGGCTCGCCCGTATCCACCCTCAACTTCGGCCGCCGGGGATCCGGCGTGTCCGGTGAGCCACGACCGGGGCAGGCACTGCTCCGAGGCCGCTCGTGCGGGCCCCAGGAGGTCGGTTTGGAGGAGCTCCGCGCTCGCCGCCGAGTGGTTCCGCTGTGGGCACGCGACCGGCGCTCTGCCACAGCCGGAGGACGGCGTCGGCCGTCAACCGCACTACCAACACCGCGGTGACGCAACTGGCCGCCCCCGGCGCCATCGCGCACCCTGGAGGCAGGCGGAGCCGGAGGAGAACGCCATGGCCGGACCGAAAGCAGCGCTCTTCGACATCGACGAAACGCTGGTGCACACCGGAGGCTCGGGGAGACGGAGTTGGGCCTGGGCGTTCGACCGGTTGCACGGTGTGGCCGCCGATATCGGGGACCACACCTCGGCCGGGGAGACCGATCCACAGGTCGGCCGGAAGACCTTCCGGGCCGTGCTCGGCCGCGAGCCCAGTCACGATGAGATGGCCCGCCTCTACGCCGCGTATCTATGGCATCTGTCGGAGGACATCCAGACATCGGAGGGGTACCGCGTCCTGGACGGCGTCGAGGACACCCTGCGGCGGATCACGGACGCGGGGATCATCCTCGGGCTGATCTCCGGCGCGATGGAGGGCGCGGCCAGGATCAAGATGGAACCGGGCCAACTGGGCCGCTACTTCGTCTTCGGCGCCTACGGCTCGGACTCCCCGGACCGGGCGGAGATCACCCGCCTGGCCATGGCCAAGGCCGCCCGGCTACATGGACACGATCTGGCCCGCTCCGATGTCTACGTGGTCGGGGACACCCCCCGCGACATCGAGGCCGCGCGCGCGGCGAACGCCACCGCGGTCGGGGTCGCCAGCGGCCGCTACACCGCCGAGGAGCTGCGGGCCGCCGAGGCCGACCACGTACTCACCTCGCTGACCGAACCGTTTCCGCACATTTGAGCCGGGAACGAGCGGGCCGACCGCCGGCCCCCCGCCCCGGTTCAGCCCGCCGACTCGTGCGCGGCTTCCTTGCCCTGGTCGTAGGCGGCCCGCGCCTCCAGAACCTCGTCCATGTGACGCGTCGACCAGTCCGTCAGCGCCAGCGGCGGCCCGCGCAGAGTCACGCCCAGTTCGGTGAGCTCGTACTCGACCCGGGGCGGGATCTCCGGATGGATGGTCCGACGGACCAGACCGTTCCGCTCCAAGGCGCGCAGCCTCTGCGTGAGCATCTTCTCGCTCACCCCGTCCAGCCTTCTGCGCAGTGCCGTCTACCGCTTGGCGCCGGAATTCGCCAGTTCACCGAGGACGAGCACGGTCCACTTGTCGCCGATGCGGTCGAGGACGTCGCGGGACGGACAGCCTCCGGCGTACGGGTCCCAGTCGGTGCGCGGTGCTCTCGCCATGCCCGGGTTCTCCTCAGCCTCGTTCACGGCCTCGTCCCGCTTCTCTCTCACCCGCCAGCCTACTCAGAGCGGGAAACCCGCCCGAGCGATGGCGACTCTTCATCAGAGAGTTGCCCCATCAAAAGGCGCCTACTTCCCCGTGAAGAGTGCGCCACGGTCCACCGTGACGATCTGTTCGGCGAGCGAGTGGGTGGCGTCGCCGGTCGCCGAAGTTCCGGCCAGTTCCTCGTAGACGCCGTACTCCTCGAGCCGCCGCAGGACTTCGGCGCCGACGCCCGCGAAGACCTGTTCGCGGGGGCCCTCGGCTCCTGACCTGAACTCAGGCGCTGATCGAGACAACGCACGGCTGGCGGCGTTGGCCGAGACGGTCTGGGGCGCGGCCGCGGGTGAGCGGAACGTTCTGTATCTGCGGCTGTCCCATGGTATCGGCGGCGGTCTCGTGGTGGCCGGCACGCTGCACCGCGGCGCGCACGGGGTCTCCGGGATGTTCGGCCACATCACGGTGGACCCGGACGGTGCCCCCTGTGAATGCGGCGGGACCGGGTGTCTGGAGACGGTGGCCTCCGTCGGGGCCGTACTGGACGCCTACCGGACCGCGGGCGGTACGGCGGCAACTCTCAAGTGGCGGAGCTGACGGCCGCACTGGCCGCGGGCGATCGGACCGCGCACGCGGTCCTGGCGCGGGCCGGTGCGCATATCGGCAAGGTGCTCGGCGATGTGTGCCCCTCCCCCGGACCTGATGTGATCGTCGTGGGCGGTGAGCTGGTCGATGCCGGTCCGGCCCTGCTGGAGCCGATCGAACGCGAGTTGAACGCGAAGGTGATGCGCGGCTCGTGGCCACCGTTGAGGGTGCGTCCGGCCCGGGCTCGGCCACGCGGCCACCGCCCTCGGCGCCATCGGCCTGCTCCAGCAGCAGTCGCCGGTGCCGCCCCGCTACTCCGTCAGTCGGGCGGGGATGGCCGCGCCCGGGTGAGGGCGCGGCGTGGTGGTCGCGCGGGCGGGTGCTCCGCTTACGCCGCTCCGGGCGGTCCGCTCGGCGTGGAGACTCGGGTCATGGCGATGATTTGATCGGTCTCCTCGGACGGACTCGTTCGGACGCCGCGAGACAGGGGTGAGCATGGCAGGCAGGGACGGGCGAGTGCCCATGGCCGACGACGCGCCCATACGGCGGTGGCCGCACCGCACGGACGGTGAGCGCCTGCCTGCCGGGGAGACGCCGTGAAGCTGTCCACCCGCATCGCCCTCGCGGTCGGCCTGAGCGTGCCCCTGCTGGTGCTGGCCTCCGGCTGGCTGCTGCTGCATCTGGTCACCGATGACCTGCGTGCGCGCCAGGACTCCCAGTTGCGCGCCCGCGCGACGGTCCTCGCCAAGAACGCCAAGGCGTTCCTGGACGTCGCCGGGACCGACCGCCCGGTCATGGAGCAGGCCCGGCAGCGGCGGCTGGTCAACTCCGCGCGGGACGTGGGCGTCCGGCTGACCGCGCCCGGGGCGCCCGGGGGCACGATCACGGCCGGCCCGCAGCCCGACCCGTTCCCCTCGCTGCCCCGCAGTGCGCCGAAGCCGGTCACCGTGACCTCCGGCGACACGGACTGGCTGGCCCTTTCGCTGCGTGTCGGTGCCGCGAAAAAGGGCAACGCACCGCCGAATCTGTGGCTGTTCTCGCCGGACACCGCCGAGGAGGAGCTGGCGCTGGTGCGCCGGCGGGTGGTGCTCGGGGCGCTGCTGGCCGCGCCCCTGGCCGGGGCCACCACCTGGGCCATCGCCACCCGGGCGGTCCTGCCGCTGCGGCGGTTGCAGCGGCGTACCAGCGGCCTGGACCCCAGGGCCAGCGCCGCGCGCCTGGAGCACACCCCGACCCGTATCGCCGAGGTCGACGACCTGGCGTACACGGTGCAGACGGTGCTCGCCCGCTACGACGAGCAGGTCGAACGCACCGGGGAGGCGCTGGCCACCGCCCGCGCGTTCGCCGCGACCGCGTCCCACGAGCTGCGCACCCCGCTGATGAGCATGCGCACCAACATCGACATCCTCACCGACCACCCCGGCCTGGATCCCGGCGACCGGGCGGAGGTGCTCGAGGACCTGGGGCGCGAGCACGCCCGGCTGCTCGGGTTGCTCGTGATGCTCAGGGCACTCGCGCAGGGCGACCTGGTCGAGGCGGACGCGTTCGCGTCGCTGGACCTGGCGGAGGTGGTGGACGCCTCGGTCTCCGACCTGCGGCGCACCCACGCGGGCGCCGAGGTGTCCGTGCGCACCACCACGGGGCTGCTGGTGCACGGCTGGGAGGAGGGGCTGCGCTCGGCGGTGGACAATCTGCTGACCAACGCCTGGACCCATGGCCGCGCCGCCGACGGTACCGCCCGCATCGAGGTCACCCTGCGCCCGTCCCGCGATCCACATGAGTCGGCAGCGGTGCTCACCGTGGACGACCACGGCCCCGGCATCCCTCCCGAGCGCCGCGACGAGGTCTTCCAGCGGTTCCTGCGGGGCCCGGACAGCCCCGGCTCCGGCCTCGGCCTGACCCTGGTCGCCCAGCAGATCGACCTGCACCGGGGCCGGATCGCCGTGCTGGACCGGCCCGACGGACGGCCCGGCACACGCTTCGAGGTGCGGCTGCCGGCCACCGACGTCCGGGACGTGGAGAGCACCCTGCCGCTCCTGCGCCGGGACTGGCTGACCGGCCGCCACCAGCTGACGCCCACCTCCGAAACCCAGGTGTGAGCCGCGGGGACACCGAGCGCGGTCCCGATCAGGGCCGTACGGCCGCCATCTGCCGCGCCATGGAGCTTCGCGGCCGCTCACCCCTTCATCGCGGCCGCTCACCCTTCATGACATTGACGAGCAGTTCGCAGAAGGCCGCGGGTTGTTCCAGCGGTGCGAGATGTCCCGCGCCCGGGATGACCACCACTTCACCCGCGCCCAGCTCACGCGCCAGACTCTCGCCCCCGTGGAAGAAGTCGGGCATGTCGCGCTCGCCGACGCCCACCACGGCCGGGATGCCGAGTGCGCGCACCGCGGCCGGGTCCTCGTCCAGCGGGTCCGCCGACCGGGCCGGTTCGCCATGGGTGAGCTGGGACCGCACCTGCTCGCGCAGCATGCGGGCCGCGTGCGCCCGCGCTTCGCGGGGTGCGTCCGCTGCCGTCCAGGCGTCGACCCCTGCCCGTACGGCGGCGTCGATGTCGCCGGCGTCCAGTGCCGTTCTCTCGCTGTCCCAGGCCCGCCGCAGGCGGGGGGACGGTGGTTGGTCATGGGGGCGGTAGCCCACCAGGACCAGGCCCGCCACCCGGCCGGGGTCCGTGACGGCCACCTGGAGCGCCACCAGCGCCCCGAGCGAGTTCCCGGCCAGCACGAAGCGGTCGACCCCGAGGTGGTCGAGCGTGGCGAGGACGTCCGCCCAGGGTGCCACCACGCGCTCGTCGGGCACGAGCGCCGCACCGTGGCCGGGCAGGTCCAGGGCGATCGCCCGGACGCCGGCCTCGGCGAGCAGCGGAAGGTGCGCCCGCCACATGGTGCGATCCGTGGGCCGGGCGTGGAGCAGGACGACGGCGCGCCCGCGGCCCGCCTCGTCAAAGGGCAGCAGCATGGATCGGTCTTTCGTCGGTGAAGGCGCACAAGGGGAGGCCGGCTTCGCGGGCGTGGCCGTCATACGGCGCCGGTGAGCTCGTCGATCTCTTCGCCGCTCAGGCGCAGTTGTGCCGTGGCCACGTTGTCCTCCAGGTGAGCCACCTTGGAGGTGCCGGGGATGGGCAGCATGGCCTCGGAGCGGGCCAGCAGCCAGGCGAGTGCGACCTGGGAGGGGGTGGCGCCGTGTGCGGAGGCGATGCGGTCGACCGGTCCGCCGGGCCGGGCGAGTCGGCCGGCGCCCACCGGGGCCCAGGGGATGAAGCCGATGCCGTGGCGGGTGCAGTGGTCGAGCACGTCGGCGGAGCCGCGGTCGGTGAGGTTGTAGCGGTTCTGGACGGTGGCGATGTCGGCGATCCGCCGGGCCTGCTCGATCTGGTCGACGGTCACCTGGGACAGGCCGATCGCGACGATCTTGCCTTCGTCCTGGAGCGCCCTCAATTCACCGACCTGGTCCTCCAGCGGGACCTTCGGGTCGACGCGGTGCAACTGGAACAGGTCGATGTGGTCCAGGCCGAGGCGCCGCAGGCTCATCTCGGCCTGCTGGCGCAGGTATTCCGGGCGCCCGACCGGCGGCCATGCCGCGGGGCCCAGTCGCACCGGTCCCTGATCGGTCTCGATCACGTCGGGGCCGTTGCGGGTCAGACCGGCCTTGGTCGCGATGAGGACGTCATCCGGGTAGGGGTGGATGGCCTCCCGGATGATCTCTTCGCTGACGTGCGGCCCGTAGGAGTCGGCGGTGTCGATGAGCTGGACGCCGAGTTCGACGGCGCGGCGGACCACGCGGAGGCACTCCTCGCGGTCGTCGGGTTCGCCCCATACGCCGCGTCCGGTGAGTCGCATGGCGCCGAAGCCCAGACGGGCGACCTTCTTCCCGGCGATCTCGAAACTGCCGGTGGCGTGGGCGAGGGATGCGGTCACGAGTGGAGGTTTCCTTCCTCTGTGGTGGTGCTCCGTTCGGCGGAAGCGGTGCTCTGCTCGGCGAGCCGGCGCAGCAGGATCAGGCCATCGCGGCCGGTGCTGCCGGGTTCCGCGCTGTAGACGGACAGGTGCTGTCCCGGCGCGCTGGTGACGGCCAGCGCTTCGAAGTGCAGACGGAGTTCACCGACCCGCGGATGCCGGAAGTGCTTGTCCTCGTGGGTGCGCGGGCGGACCTCGTAGCGGGCCCACAAGGTGGCGAACGCGGGACTGCGCACGCTCAGCTCGCCGACGACGCGTTCGATGCGCTCCTCGCCCGGGAACCGCGACGACGACGCCCGCAGATTGTTCACCGCGGTCTGCGCCGCCTTCTCCCAGTAACCGTAGAACTCCTGGGCGAAGGGATCAAGGAAGATCATCCGGAGCAGGTTGTCGTACCGGGCGAAACCGCGGTACAGCTCCCGCGCCATCGCGTTCGCGGCCAGGACGTCCTGGGCCGCGCCGACGACGAAGGCGGGCACGTCGTGCATGCCGTCCATCAGCCGCCGCAGCTCGGGGCTGACGGTCGCCGCCGAGGACACGGACGGTCCGAGGACGGGCAGGCCGAGCCGGAACAGATGCGCGGCCGCGGCGTCGTCGAGCCTCAGCGCCCGGGCGATCGCCTGGAGCACCTGCTCGGACGGGTGCCGCTCACGGCCCTGCTCGAGCCGGATGTAGTAGTCCGTGCTCACTCCGGCGAGCAGCGCCACCTCATCCCGCCGCAGACCGGGAACCCGGCGGGAGGGGTCGTCGGGGAATCCGACGTCGGACGGTGCGGTCATCGCGCGGCGGGCGCGCAGATACTCACCGAGTTTGTTCTCGCTCTCCACACCGGCCAGGCTAATCAGGACAAGGGTGCCGCGGGTGGGTGCGATGCACCCACCCGCAGGTCAGCGGTTCCCTTGCGGGCGCTGGGGTCAGTCGAGGGTGGCGCGGGAGCGTATTCTGCCGGGCGTGTCCAGGGTGACGATCGCGGACGTGGCACGGGCGGCGGAGGTGTCGACCGCGACGGTGTCCAACGTGCTCAACGGCACGGGCCGGGTCTCGGAGCCGACGCGGGCCCGGGTGAAGGCGGTGGCCGGTGCGCTCGGCTACGGCCCGGCGGGCGGCGGCGGGCGCACCCTGGGGCTCGCGGTGACCGCTCATGGTGAGAGTGCGTGGGACTTCGCGAGCGTGCCGTATTTCGCCCAGGCCATCAGCGCGGCCACCATCGCCGCCCATCGGCGTGGCTACGCGCTGATGGCGATGCCCTCGGGGCCCGCCGAGCACATGTGGCGCACCCTGCCGGCCGCCGGAGTGGTGCTGGTGGACAGTCCGCCCAGCGACCCCGTGGTGCGGCTGCTGCGCGCTCGCGGTCTGCCGTGGGTGTTCGACGGCCGTCCCGGCGAGCTGCGGGCGCGGGAGACCTGGGTCGACACCGACCACGAGGCCATGACCCGCCGTGTCCTGGAGCATCTGGCCGGGCAGGGCGCGGAGCGGATCGCGCTGATCGCGGGGCCCACCCAGGAGTACTACACCCGCGCGAGCGTGACGGCCTACCGGCGGTGGTGCGCGCGCACCGGTGTGCGGCCGTGTGTTGTCCCGTTCGCCGAGGACGGCTCCGAGGGACCGCGGCTGGACGCCCTGCTGACCGGGGACGGCAGGGCGGACGCGGTGTTCGGCCTGTATGACCCCTGCGGCCGCCAGGTCCTGGAGGCGGCCGCGCGGTGCGGTCTTTCGGTGCCGGACGACCTGATGGTGGTGTGCAGCAGCGAGGATCCGGCCTACGGGCGCACCGCCCCGCCCGTGTCGACGGTGTCGCTGGCCCCGGAACAGGCCGGTGCGGCGGCCGTCGACGCGCTGGTGAGCCTGGTGGAGAACCCGCCGCACACGCCGCCGCCCGTGGTGATCGAGACCCGTCTGGAGGTTCGGTCCTCCTCGATGCGCCGACCCCGGCGGCACACGTGATGACGGAGGCGCCGGGCCGCGAAGGTCAGGTTTCCGTTGCCATGATGTCGAGGGCGGCGAGGAAGGCGGTCGCCGCCGGTGTGCGGCTGAAACGGCTCCAGATAACGTACTCCACGCGAGCCGGGGCGTCGGCGACCTCGATGGTGACGACACCGGCGAGATGGGGCACGTAGGCGGAGGGGAGCATGGCCACGCCGAGGCCCGGCCGCACGAGCCGGGCGATGAAGTGCGCGCTGGTCACCTCGAAGGCGACATCACGGCCGAGACCAGCGGCGTCGAAGGCCAGGTCGGACTGGGCACGTCCGGCCGTCCCGGCCGGAAGGTCCACGAACACCTCGGTGGAGAGCCTGCGCAGGTCGACCTCTGATTCCCCGGCGAGTGGATGGTCCGGCGCGACCACGGCGACGAGCCGGTCCCGCGCGAGTTCGCGGGCGACGACGCCTTGGGGTCGGGCCGTAGTGGGCAGCCCGAGGAACGCCACGTCGAGGGCTCCTTCCCTGACTTGTTCGACGAGGTCGTCGCTCGCGGCCACCCGCAGGCTGATGCGCACCTGTGGGTACCGCTCGCGGAAGTCGCGCAGCGCGCCGGGGATATCGACCGCGGTGACGGTGGAGATCACGCCCACGGCCAGCCGTCCCCGCACCTCTCCGACGGCCGCGGCGACCTCGGCGGCCGCGCGCTCGGCGGCGTCCAGACACTGGCGGGCGGCCGGGAGGAACGCCTCACCGGCCGGTGTCAGCCGCACCCGGCGGCTGGTGCGCTCGAAGAGTCTCGCACCGAGTTCCCGCTCCAGACGGGCGACTTGGTGGCTGAGGGCGGACTGGACGACCAGACATCGTTCGGCGGCCCGGGTGAAGCTGTTCGTCTCGGCGACGGCGACGACGTACCGCATCTGCTGAAGCTCCATGGATCCATCGTGAATGAAGATGGATGAGGTGAAAAACATGTGTTGGACTCATTGATCGCCGCTCGATGAGACTGCGAGGCATGACACGTCACACCACACGGGCGGTCTCCGGCGGGGCCGGCGGTATCCGCCACGGAAATCTGCCACGCACCGCCCTGACGGCGCTCGCTCCCTCGGTGTGGGGCACGACCTATGTCGTCACCACCGAGCTTCTCCCTGAGGGACACCCCCTGTTCGCGGGGCTCCTGCGCGCGTTGCCCGCCGGGCTGGTCGCGCTGGCCCTCACCCGCACCCTGCCGCGCGGAGCCTGGTGGGGGAAGGCGGCGGCGCTCGGGGTGCTGAACATCGGGCTGTTCCTCCCGCTGCTGTTCATCGCGGCCCAACGCCTGCCGGGAGGCGTCGCCGCGACCCTGGCGGCGTCCCAGCCACTCGTCGTCGCCGTCCTGGCCGTCACCGTGCTCCACGAGCGGCTGTCCGCCCGGCGCCTGGTGTGGGCCGTGGCGGGCGTCGTCGGCGTCGGCCTGGTGGTGATCGGGCCGAACGCGGCACTCGACACCGTCGGAATCGTGGCGGGCCTCGCCGGCGCGGCCACGATGGCACTCGGCGTGACGCTCACCAAACGCTGGGGGCGCCCCGCCGACGTCGGTCCCACCGCTTTCGCCGGCTGGCAACTCACCGCGGGAGGTCTGTTCCTGCTGCCCCTCGCCTTCCTTGGCGAGGGATCCCCTCCCGCGATCGACCCGGCCGCCGCCCTCGGCTACCTCTGGCTGGGTCTGGTCGGCGGCCTGATCACCTACGCCCTGTGGTTCCAGGGCATCACCACCTTGCCCGTCTCCGCCGTCGCGGTTCTCGCCCTGCTCTCGCCGCTGGTCGCCGCCGTTCTCGGCGCCGTCCTGCTCGGCCAGACACTCGGCCCGGTCCAACTCGTGGGGTTCGCGCTCTCACTCGCCGCGATCGTCGCGGGACAGCTTCCGCCCCGCACCCGTTCGCACGACTCCGTCTCCACCCCCACACCGGAAGGGACACGTCAATGAAGATCGCCGTCGTCGGAGCCGCGGGCATGGTCGGCTCGCGCGTCGTCACCGAAGCCACGCGCCGGGGCCATGACCTCGTCGCGGTGTTCCGCACAGAGCCGCCCGCCGTCCTGCCGCCCGGGGCGATCGCCGTCGAGGGCGACGCGAACGACCCCGGCCATATGAGCCGGCTGTTCGCCGGAACCGACGCGATCGTGGCCGCGACCCGCCCCGCCCCCGGCCACGAACACACCGCCGTCACGACCACGACGGCCCTGCTCGCCGCGGCCGCGACAGCCCGGACGCGCATACTCGTCGTCGGCGGCGCCGCGCCCCTGCGGATCCCGGGACGCCCCGACCGGCTCGTGGTCGACAGTCCGGACTACGTGCCACCGGCGTTCCGACCCATCGCCGCCGCCAGCGCCGCGCAGTTGGACGCCTGCCGAGCACACCGGGCCGACTGGGTCTACCTCAGCCCGCCCGCCGTCCTCGAACCCGGAGCGCGCACCGGAACCTACCGACGCGGCACCACGACCCTCATCACCGGCGCCGACGGCGCGTCCCACATCTCGGCCGAGGATCTCGCCGTGGCCGTCCTCGACGAGCTCGAGAACCCGAGCGAGGACGAACACTTCACCGTCGGCTACTAAGGGGTGTCCGGCGGACCACGCGGCGGAGCCGCATACCGGCGCTTTCCCCTCCCCGCCCCTTCCCGCAGCATCGAAATGCGGCTCCGCCGCGTGGGGGCCCGGCCCCGGGCCCCCACCGGGGCTCCGCCCCGGACCCCGCTCCTCAAACGCCGGAGGGGCTGGATTGCATCGCCATGCGGCTCCGCCGCGTGGCAGGGGCGTCGCCCCTGGACCCCGGGGTCTGGGGCAGAGCCCCAGTCGAGGGAAGGGGCGGGAGGGGAACAGCCCGCCGCAGGCGTCACGATCCGCCGGACGCCCCCTGGGCCCGGAGAGCTACCGGGCCCGGTGAGGCAGGGCGGTATACCAGGTGGACAGGTGGTCAGCCCTGGCAGCCGCAGGCGGCATGGCGGCCGTGCACGGAGGCGAGGGAGGCGGGCCGGGCCGCGAACGAGGTGGCGGAGGCCGGGGCGCCCGGCTGATCCGCGTCCCAGATGCGCCTGCCGCCCGCCAGTGTCAGGCGCACCTTCGTACCGGTGATGTCCTTGACCGGCACCCGGGTCACATCCCGGTCGAGCACGATCACATCGGCGGCCCGGCCCGGGGTGAGCACACCGGTCTCGCGGTCGATACGGAGCTGATGGGCCGAGCCCGCCGTGTGCATGCGCAGGCTGGTGGCGCGGCTGATGCCCTCCCGCTCCGGGTACAGCGCCCCGTCGTCGCCGTTCCGGTCGATCGCGGTGCGGATCTGGTTGAAGGAGTCGAGCGGGTCCACCGGCCAGTCCGATCCCCCGGCCAGCGCCGCACCGTGCCGCTCCAGGCTGCGCGCCGGATACATCCGCCATGACGGTGCCGCCGCGGGCGTCGACGAAGTCGGTGTCCCGCCCGGCCAGCCGGCGCACCAGGGACGCCGGGCCGACCGCGAGGATCGTCCCGTCCCTCCCCACGGCGAGGGCCTCCTGCTGCGGCACATACGGCAGACCGGTCAGCACCCGCCCACCGTGGATGATCGTCGCGGCCGAACGACGGGATCCCGACGAGCCACGGGATCCGGACGAAGGGCGGCCGGAGGCCGCGAACGCGTCAGAGGCGCCCCGACCGAGGGCACCCGCGACACCCGCTGCGCCCGCGGCCGACAGAAGACGACGGCGCGCCAGGTCAAAGCCCATGCTCACTCCCTGAGTGTGATGAGGTAATGACGCGTCAGCCTTCGTGATTAAGCCCGTAAGCACCAGCCGCCCGGCACTGCGGATATGACCCGTAGCGGGGGTCATCGACAACGAATTCCGTCGTTGTCCGAGCAGTCGGGCACACGGTTACGGCTGTTCAGGACCAGGCGATCTCGCCATGGCGGGAGACGAAGCGTCCGGTGCCGGCGCCGGGCTCCTCGGTGGCGAGGGCGACGATCGCGTCCGTGCCCTCGGTGACGGTTTGGGGGCCGCTGTGCCCGTTGAGGTCGGTCGCGGTGTATCCGGGGTCGGCGGCGTTGACGCGGATGCCCCCCAGCCCCTTGGCGTACTGCGTGGTCAACATCGTCAGCGCCGCCTTGGAGGCGGTGTACAGCGGTGCGACGACGCGTGACTCGGGGCGGGCGGGGTCATGGGTGAGGGCGAGGGAGCCCATGCCGCTGCTGACGTTGACGATCACAGGGTCGTGCGAGCGACGCAGCAGCGGCAGGAACGCGGTGGTGGTGCGGATGACGCCGATGACGTTGACGTCGAGGACGGCGCGGGCGTCGGCGGCGGTGAGATCGCCGGGGGCGCCGACGGGGCCGTGGACACCGGCGTTGTTGATCAGGACGTCGATCCTTCCCTCGTGTGCGGCGACGTTCGAGGCCGCGGCGGCCACGGACGCGTCGTCGGTCACGTCGATGGGGACGTGGCGTGCGCCGAGCGCGGCGGCGGCCTCCTCGCCCCGCTCGCGGTCGCGGGCTCCGACGAGCACGGTGTGGCCACACTCGATCAGGCGGCGGGCGGTCTCGCGGCCGAGACCCTTGTTGGCTCCGGTGATGAAGGTGATCGTCATGCGTTCGATACTGGTCCCGACGGAGGAGGCGGACCAGGGAGGCTTCGACGGTAGGAAGACCAGTACCACCCTCGCGCCGACCCGCACGACCGGGGATGAAGGAGGATGGCGAGCATGCCGACGACCCCCGGAACCGGACTGGGCGCGATGATCCGCACATGGCGGGACCGGCTGCCTCCGTCGGCCGCCGGACTGCCGGTGGCCCGCGGGCGCCGGACGGCCGGGCTGCGGCGCGAGGAACTGGCCGATCTGGCCGGGGTGTCGGTCGACTACATCGTGCGCCTGGAGCAGGGGCGGGCCACGACCCCCTCGGTGTCGGTGGTGGCGTCCTTGGCGCGCGCCCTGCAGTTGTCCACCGCCGAGCGGGATCACCTGTACCGGCTGGCCCAGCTCGTCCCACCGGAGAGCGGCGCGATCTCCGACCATCTTCCGCCCGGTGTGCAGCGGGTGCTCGCCCGGCTCGGGGACGTGGCGGTTGCCGTGTTCGCGGCGGATTGGCAACTGGTGTGGTGGAACCATGGGTGGGCCGCTCTCCTGGGCGACCCCTCCGCCTCGCCGCCGCGGCTGCGCAACTTCGCTCGCGACAGGTTCCCGGTGGACGCCGGTCCCGCCCGCCTCACGCGGTGGCCGGTGACCGAGGCGGACCGCGCGGCCACCGACGCCGCCGTCGTCTCCGACCTGCGCCGCGCCACCGGCCGCTTCCCCGAGGACAGCCGCTTGGCCGCGCTGATCCGCGAGCTGAACGCGGGCAACCGGAGGTTCGCCGAGCTATGGGCGACCGGAGAGGTGGCCACGCACCGCGAGGACCACAAGACGATCGACCACCCGTCGGTGGGCCCGGTCACAGTGGACTGCGACACCCTGACCGACGGCGACTCCGAACTCAAGATCGTCATCATGACCGCCATGCCCGGCAGCGAGGACGAGACCAAGCTCCGGCTCACCACCATCGCCGGCCCACCGGCCGCCACGCACAGCTGATCCGGCCTACCCGTCGATCGGCCGGCTGCATAGGCGCGGCGAGGCTGACGGCTATCGGCGTTGCTTCCAGGCGGCCCGGGTGAGTTCGTACTCGACTTCGCCGTGCTCGGATCCTTCGATCGCGTCCGGCCAGTCCCCGGTGAAGTTCCGGAGGAACGACAGGCCCGCCTTCTCCATCACCCGCCGCGAGCGGGTGTTCACCGCCATGGTGTCCGCGGTGACCCGTTCGACGCCGAGGTCCGTGAAGCCCTTGTGGATCAGGGCCCGCGCTCCCTCGGCGGCGTAACCCTTGCCCCAGGCGGCCTTGTTCAGCCGGTAGCCGAGTTCCACCACGGCGGGGCTGTGGTCGTCCAGAGGACGGAACTCGAACCAGCCCAGAAAGGTTCCGGTGGCCTTCCCCTCGGCGGCCCAGTAGCCACGGGTGCCGAAGCACGGGTGGTCGTGGAGAAGGCGTGGCAGGGTCTGGGCGTGGAGCGTCTCGCGGCTGGTCGGCTTGCCGCCGTTGATGAAGCGCATGACGTCGGGGTCGTTGTCCAGCGCGAAGAGGTGGTCGGCGTCGGCCTCGGTGAACGGGCGCAGCACGAGCCGTTCGGTCTCCAGGAAGACATGCATGCCGCGATCCTCATCACCGGTGGCCGGGCCCGCCACCGGATATTCGAGGCAGGCCGTCCGCCGGCTGACCGCGGTCGCGTGGCGCGGCCACGCGCTCGAGCTTGGTCCAGCCGGTCCAGCCCCGCTGCTTCAGCAACTCGATCAGTCGGCGGGCCGATGGCATGGTGTCGAAGGCGAGGGTGTCCATCACCTTGGTGAGCGGTGGCTCGATGTCGGCATCGTCGATGTAGTCCTCGCCCTGCTCCTCGGCCATCTGCGTGAGGTAGGCGGCCAGTTGGTCGGCCAGTTCGACCAGCCGTGGGTCGTCGCCGGTGCGGTCGAGTGCCTGGCCCAGGGTGAGATAGAACGCGACGAACCGCGGGTCGGCGATCTGCTCCCGCTTGCGTGCCATCCACTCCGGGACCCGCTCGGGTGCGTGCGCGGCCAGCGGGATCCAGCCGTCGCGTTCGACCTGGACGATCCGCTCGTCGACCCCGAGCGCCCGCAGTCGGTCGAGGAACTCGACCACCGCCGGGGGCAGCGCCAGGCTGTCCCCGGCGGCGAGGCGGGCGATGCGCTCGCGGTGCCGCCGGCGCTCCCGGATCTCGGCCCGCAGCCGCTTGTCGATGTCCGCGACCGCCGTGGCGAACTCGTCCCCGTCGGCCCGTAGCAAGTCCCGTACGCGCGCCAGCGGCACCCCGGCCTCGGCGAGGGTCCGGATCCTGATCAGCTCGACGACGGCGTCGGCGCCGTACCGCCGATAGCCGGAGTGGTCCCGCCCCGGCTCCGGCAGCAGGCCCTTGGCGTGATAATGCCGCACCGCACGCACCGTCACCCCGGCGTAGGACGCCAGCTCGCCGATGGTCAGCATCGGTTCAGTCTCCTCGGAGTCGCTCGCGAAGTCAGCCTGCCGGCCGAGGGTGTGCGCTTCGGATGATGTCCGCGATCTCGGGGGCGTGGGTGAAGACCAGGCGGTGGTCGGCGTCGAGCCAGGACGTGGAGATGTGCGGCCGTTCGCGGACGAGGCGGTCGATACCGGCACGCCAGAGCCGGTTGTGCCGCGGCGCACGCCCCTCGGTGCTGTCGCCGGCGATCGACGTCGACATGATCATGTGGATGGGGCAGTCGATCCTCTGGTACCGGTCGAGGATTGCGGACCGCACCACATCCATTTCCAGCTGCAGGTCGAGGACGTCCTGGGCGGTGAGCAGCACCTGCCGCGCGGTGCCCATGGCCCGCTCGATCCCTCGCCGCCTCGCCGGATCCTCCGCCATGGCGCGGAACTCCGGCAGGTCGGCGTCGGTGATGAACGGTTCGGGCAACGGGTTCGCCCCGTCGATGAGGACGAGCCCGGCCACGGCGTCAGGACACTCGGCCGCGTAGCGCACGGCCAGGTCCGCGCCCAGCGAGTAGCCCACGAGCACGGGCGGCGAGGGCAGGCCGAGGCGCTCCAGGTCGGCCAGCACGGCGAAGAGATCTCTCAGGAACGCGTCGAAGGAATACCGGTCGGCGGCCGAGGCGAGGCCATGTCCCCTGAGATCGAAGGTCACCACGTCGTGGTCGCGTCGAAGCGGCTCGGACAGCGCGTGCAGGTCGGCCTGGGTGGAGTTGAGGCCGGGGCACAGGACCAGCGGTCGTCCGCGGCCGCCGCGGGACACCGGGATGGTGACGCCGTCGTGGTGGACCGTGAAGTGCTGAATCGTCGTCATGCCGACCATGCTGAGAGGTTGTCCCTGCGTCAGGGTCAACCGTCGCGGCGGCCCTCACCACGGAGGGCGCGTTCTAGCGCGCCCGGTACGGGTTCTTCCACAGGTACACCCTGCGGTGCTTGCTGTCGTTGCCCGCGATGAGCCGACCGTCCCGGCTGAAGGCCACGTCCTGGATCACGTTGGCTGCCCCTCGGCGCTGGTCGACAGGATGGCGCGTGGTTTGCGGGTGGCCACGTTCCACAGCAACAGACCATATTCGGAGGGGGTGGCGAGCGTCTTGCCGTCCGGGCTGAATGCCAGGCCCTCGGCCGTCTTGGACTGGCCGGTGGGGCCGAGGGAGGCCGTGGGCCCGAACGAGCGATAGGGAAGGTTCGGGCCGCGGTCGGGGGAAGAGCCGGGGAGGTGGACGGCGATCAGGACGACGGCGAGGACGAGGATCCCGACTCCGCCGAGCAGCACGGGCAGCCCCGGGGCGGGCGTGGTGAGCGGGTCCGGGACCGGCGGGTTCGGCGAGGTGTCCGCGCTCGGTGGGGTCGCGGGACCGCCGGGGGCGGCGCCCCGTGCCGGGTCGTGCGCTGCCGGAGCCGACGGCGGCGGTACCGAGGCGGCGGGCCCGGACCCGCGCGGCGACAGTGATGTGCGTGTCTCGGCGTCGGGAAAGCCGGGGGCGCCCAGCGAACCAGAGGCGTTGAGCGGGCCGGGTGTCACGCGCTCGGGCCCTGGCGGGGACACCACGGTGCGTGGGTGGGCGTCGGCGACGCCCGTCGTGTCGACCCGCCGGCACCGCTCGATGACCTCGGCGAGGGTCGGCCACCGCTCCGGCTCCTTCTCCAGGCATCCGGCGGCGATGGCCCGGAGCGGCTCGGGGCAGCCGTCGAGGTCGGGGGCCTGCTCCAGGATGCGGTAGACCACGCCGTGGTCGGTGCCACCGCCGAAGGCGAGCCGTCCGGTGGCGGCGAAGTGGACGACGACTCCGAGGGCGAACACATCACCGGCTTCGGTGACGCTCTGCCCCCTGATGTATTCGGGCGCCATGTAGGCGGGCGTTCCGGTGCGCATTCCGGTGGCGGTCACCGTGGTGACGTCCGCGGCCCGGGCGATACCGAAGTCGATGACCTTGGGACCCTCGGCGGTGAGGATGATGTTGGAGGGTTTCGGGTCACGGTGGATCACATCGGCGGCGTGGATGGACTGCAGGGCTTCCGCCACCCTGGCGATCAGCCCCAGCGCCGCGTCGGCCGCCAACGGCCCGCTGTCGGCGACCGCGTGCTGCAGGGACGGCCCGGGCACGTAGGCCGTGGCCAGCCAGGGCTCATCGGCCCGCAGATCCGCGTCCACGACCGGCACGGTGTACACCCCTTGCACCCGCCGGGCCGCCGCCACCTCCTGCTCGAAGCGCTTGCGGAACGTCGCGTCGCCCGCGTATTCGCGGTGTACGACCTTGACCGCCACCGCGCTGCCGGCCGGTGTGTACGCCCCAGGTAGACGCGGCCCATCCCGCCCGCGCCCAACATCGCCTCCAGCCGGTACGGACCGGCCTGAGGAGGATCAGCATGCCCCAGTGGGCTGTGGGGTGGCGGAGATGTCGGCCACCCCGGCTGTCCCCCCGCATCAACAGGCGGTATCGCCGGTCGACCGTGCTCCGATCGGGACATGCTCCCCGTCACCCCGTCTCTCACCGTTCGAGCGAGCGACAGCGTAAACGAACCCACCACCCGTAACAGCGCTCCCCCTCAAGGCGCCAGGAAGTCACTCCGAACCGCCACGTCACATCGGGATTGGCCGCCCGCTGGGGGGTACTCAGGACGCCGGAAAACGACGGCACAGGGAGGGACCACCCCAGTGGACGAGAAGAACACGGCCGAGAAGAACACGGCCGAGAAGAACGCTGCCGGGAAGAACACGGGCGAGAAGAGCGCGGCCGAGAAGAACATCTTTGTGATCGGCCTCGACGAGGCCAATGAGCCCATTCTGGAGAGTGGACCCGGTGCCGACCGGTACCGGTTCCACCGCCTGCTCACCATCGAGGATCTGCAGAGCGGCGAGGTGTCCGTGGCGGATCTCATCGCCAAGGCGGAGGGTGTGCTGGATGCCTTCGAGGGCAGCGTCGACGCGATCGTCGGCTACTGGGACTTTCCGGTGAGCACGCTCGTACCGATTCTCGGCGAGCGCTACGGCACGCGCAGCACGAGCCTGGAGTCGGTGGTCAAGTGCGAGCACAAGTACTGGAGTCGGCTGGAGCAGCGGAAGGTGATCGATGAGTGCCCACGGTTCGGCCGGGTGGATCTGGAGGCGCGCGACCCACAGCCACCAGAGGGTGTCCGCTTCCCGATGTGGCTCAAGCCGGCCCTCGCGTACTCCTCCGAGCTGGCCTTCTCCGTCAAGGACGAGGAGGAGTTCCGTACGGCGGTCGGCGAGATCCGTGATGGCATCGGCCGCGTCGGCAAGCCCTTCGAGTCCGTCCTCGAACGGCTGGAACTCCCACCGGAGATGGAAGGTGTGGGCGGTCAGGTGTGCCTCGCGGAGGAGGCGCTGAACGGAGTGCAGGTCGCCGTGGAGGGATACGTCCACCGCGGCGAGGTCACCGTCTACGGCGTGCTGGACTCCATCGACTACCCCGACAGCCCGTCCTTTCTGCGCCACCAGTACCCCTCGGCCCTGCCGGAGCCCGTGATCCGGCGGCTGCATGACGTCTCCCGGCGGGTCATGCGGCAGATCGGCATGGACGGGGCGACGTTCAGCATCGAGTACTTCTACGACGCCGGGACGGACGAGATCAATCTCCTGGAGATCAACCCCCGGCACTCCCAGTCGCACGCCGAGCTCTTCGCCTACGTCGACGGGGTGTCCAATCACCACTGCATGCTCAGCCTCGCCCTCGGCGAGGACCCCGCCCTGCCGTACCGCGCCGGCCCCTACCGGATGGCCGCCAAGTGGTACTACCGGTGGTTCGCCGACGGCGTGGTCCACGACACCCCCGTCGACGAGGAGATCGAGCGGATCGAGCGCGAGATCCCGGGCGTACGGATCGATGTGGTGCCCGAGGAGGGGCAGCGGCTCTCGCAGATGGACCAGCAGGACAGCTACAGCTTCGAACTCGCTCACATCTTCACCGGCGGAGACAGCGAGGAGGACCTGCGCGAGAAGTACGACCGCTGTGTCGCCGCCCTGAACCGCCTCTTCGACGCCACCGCCCCCGGCGGTCGGCAGGAAGAGAAGCAGAAGAGCGAACAGGAGAGGGAGCGGGGCTGAGCCCCGGCTGCGACCGCCCACGGACGCGGCCGGTGTGCCGGTGGCGTCCGTGGGCACCCGTGCACCCCCGCCACCAGGGAAGGAGCAGATCGGCCCTATGCGCCTCGTGAGCAATCTGCCGTGCGCGACAAAGGAAGAGGAACACGTCACGATCCCCATGTCCGACGGCATTCGCCTGTCGGCGCGCATCTGGCGTCCCACGTCCTCGGACGAGGAGCCGGTGCCCGCGGTGCTGGAGTACATCCCCTACCGGAAACGGGATCTGACCTCTGTGCGCGACTCCATCCACCATCCGTACATCGCCGGTCATGGCTACGCCTGTGTCCGCGTCGATCTGCGGGGCACCGGGGAGTCGGAGGGGGTGCTGACGGACGAATACCTGGGACAGGAGCAGGCGGACGCCGAGGAGATCCTGGCGTGGCTCGCCGAGCAGCCCTGGTGTGATGGTGCCACCGGCATGATGGGCATCTCCTGGGGTGCCTTCGCCGCCCTGCAGGTGGCCGCCCGGCGGCCGCCGAGTCTGCGCGCCATCGTCATCGCCTCGTTCACCGACGACCGGTACGCCGATGACATGCACTACATGGGCGGTGCCCTGCTGTCCGACAACCTCGCCGAGGCGGGCACCATGTTCGCCTACGCCACGTGTCCGCCGGACCCGGCGGTGGTCGGCGAGCGCTGGCGCGAGATGTGGCACGAGCGGCTGGAGAACGCCCGCCCCTGGGTGCTGGAGTGGCTGCGCCACCAGCGCCGCGACGACTACTGGCGGCATGCCTCGGTGTGCGAGGACTACCAGGCCGTACAGTGCCCCGTGCTGGCCTCCAGCGGCTGGGCGGACGGTTACTCCAACGCCGTGACGCGGCTGCTCGGCCAGCTGGACGTACCGCGCAGGGGTCTGATCGGCCCGTGGTCGCACAAGTACCCGCACCTGGGCGAGCCGGGCCCGGCCATCGGCTATCTCCAGGAGGTGGTGCGGTGGTGGGACCACTGGCTGAAGGGCATGGACAACGGCGTCATGGACGGGCCCATGCTGTGGACGTGGATGCAGGACAGCGTGGCGCCGTCCACCGCCTACGAGGAACGGCCCGGCCGCTGGATCGCGGAGCCCCGGTGGCCCTCCCCCAACGTCGAGCCGGCCGTGCACCCGCTGACCGGCCGGCGCATCGGCGCCCCCGGTGACACGTCGTCCGGGCAGGAGGCGCAGGGCGAGCCGCTGACCGTCCAATCGCCGCTGTCCGTCGGCCAGTTCGCCGGAAAGTGGGCCTCCTACAACGCACCTCCGGACCTGCCGTACGACCAGCGGGAGGAGGACGGCGGTTCGCTGGTGTTCGAGACCGATCCGCTCACCGAGCGGGTGGAGATCCTCGGCTCGCCCTCCGTCGAACTGGACCTGTCGGTCAATGAACCGGTCGCCATGGTGGCCGCCCGGCTGTCCGATGTGGCTCCGGACGGCCGCGCCACCCGTGTCACCTACGGTCTGCTCAATGTCGCCCACCGCGAGACCATCGGCGACCCCGAGCCGCTGGAGCCCGGCCGGCGCTACCGCGCCCGTGTCCGGCTCAACGGGGTGGCCCAGGCGTTTCCGCCCGGTCACCGCATCCGGCTGTCGCTGTCCACGTCGTACTGGCCGCTCGCCTGGCCCCCGCCGAGGCCGGCGCTGCTGACCGTCCACGAGGCCACCAGCACCCTCACGCTGCCGCTGCGCCGGGCCTCGTCGGGCGAGGATCAGCCCCCGCGCCCGTTCGGGGAGCCCGAGGGCACGCCCCCCGTCGCCACGACCCGGCTCACGCCCCGCGAGGAGCGCTGGGACGTCAAGCGCGACCTGGTCGGCTACCGGTCCGAGCTGGAGATCGTCAAGGACGCGGGCACCCAGCGCTTCGAAGACATCGGGATGGATGTCGGCCGCCGGGCGTACGAGCGCTACACCGCGGTCGCGGACGACTTCACCTCGGTCGGTGGCGAGTCGACCTGGACCATGCGCTTCCACCGCGACGACTGGGACGTACGCGTGGTGACGAGCACGGTGCTGCGCTCCAGCGAGACGGAGTTCTTCGTCGATGCCACGCTGGACGGCTACGAGGGCGACCGGCGGGTGTTCTCGCGCACCTGGAACGAGACGCTGCCCCGCGACTGTCTGTGACCGTCCTCGCGCCGCATCGCACGCGCACACCACGGCTCTGTGCGGGTACTCGGCGCTGATGGTGTTCAAGACGCTGCCGGGGGTGTACGCGCCGCAGGACGACACGTGCCTGCTGGCCGAGGCGTTGCTGCGGGAGCACATCACGGCCGGCACGGCCGTCCTGGACGTGGGGACCGGCAGCGGGGCCCTGGCCCTGGTCGCGGCCGGGCGCGGTGCGGCCCAGGTGACCGCGGTGGACGTCTCACCGCTCGCCGTGGGCGCCACCTGGCTGCGGGCCCGCCTCAAGGGGCTGCCGGTGCGTGTCCTCCACGGCGACCTGCTGACACCGGTGGCCGGCCGCGGGTTCGATCTCATCGTCGCCAACCCGCCCTATGTGCCGGTGGCGGGGCGGCGGGCCCGCCGGGGCCGCGGTCTGGCCTGGCGGGCCGGGGCCGACGGGCGGGCGCTGCTCGACCGGATCTGCCGGGACGCGCCACCGTTGCTGCGTCCCGGCGGCGTGCTGCTGCTGGTGCACTCGGCGCTGAGCGGGGCGGAGCGAACCGTGGCGCAGTTGACGGAGAGCGGGCTGCGGACGGCCGTGGCCGACCGCCGCACGATCCCGTTCGGGCCGGTGCTGCGCGCGCAGGCGCCCTGGCTGGAGGCCCAGGGGCTGATCGCCCCGGGCGAGACGAAGGAAGAGCTGGTGGTGATCCGTGCCGAACGACGAACGTGACCGCGCGGTGCGGGTGCGGCTGGGGACCGATGGCCCGATGCTGATCGAGGGACCGGTCGAGATCACCCTGCCCGACGGCAGCGTGGTGCGCTCCGACCGTTTCACGGTGGCCGTGTGCCTGTGCGGCCGCAGCGCGCGCTACCCGTGGTGCGATACCAGCCACCGCCGCAGGCCGCCCAGGTCGCGGCGCGGATCGGAGGCGAAGTAGAAGAGCGCCGCCCGCCGCTCCATGCCGCCCCGCCGTCGCCGCCCCCACCGGAGCCCCGCGCACCCCCTGCGCAGGTGTTCTCCAGGTGAAGCGCGATCAACGGAGGTCTGAAATCGTGGTGGGTGGGGCACTCAGGGCATATGCGCTGTGGAGTGATCGACATCGGATCCCGTACGGTCCACCTCATGATCGCCGACCTGGCTCCGGGCAGGCCCCCGGAGCCGGTGGCATCGTGGAAACAGCCGGTCCGTGTGGCCGAGGCGACCGATCGCCAGGGGGTGATCCGGCCTGACGCGATCCGGTCCCTGGTCAGCGCCGTGACCGCGAGTGCCGCGGCCGCACTCGCCCACCATGTCGACCGTCTGATCCCCTTCGCCACATCGGCGGTGCGGGACGCGACCAACCGGGACGCCGTGCTCGGCGAGATCGAAGCCGCCACCGGTATCCGCGTGGGTTTCATGACCGGCGAAGAGGAGGCACGGCTGACGTTCAGGGCGGCACGCGGCTGGCTCGGCTGGTCGGCGGGGCGGATCCTGCTCCTCGACATCGGCGGTGGCTCGCTGGAAATCGCCTGTGGCGGCGGCAGGTACCCCGACCTCGCCGTCTCCCTGCCCCTGGGCGCCGACCGGCTCACCCGCCACCATCTGCCCGATGCCACGCCGGTGAAGAAGCGGGACGTCCAAGCGTTGCGCCGGCACGTACGCTCCGTGCTCCGTCAGTGCACCGCCGAACTGCGCGCACAGCCGGCGCCACTCTCCTGCGTCGCCACGTCCAGGACCTTCACGCAACTGGCCCGCCTCGCCGGAAGGCCACAGCCCCACAACGGCCTGCCCGCGCCCCACAGTCTCAGCCGGAAGGACCTGGGGCCCTGGGTGCCCCAACTCGCGGCCAAAACGGACGAGCAGCGAGCGAGGCTGCGCGGCATCTCCGCCTCCAGGGCGCATCAGTCCCTGGCCGGTGCGATCGTCGCGGAGGCCGCCATGGAGGTCATGGAGGTGAAGCGACTCACCACCTGCCCGTGGGGCCTGCGCGAGGGCGTCCTGCTCGACTACGTCTCCGGCCTCGAAGACGAGCCTCCCGCTCCCCCGGCGCTCACCTCGCTCCCGGCCCTCGACGGCCACCGGCGGCTCCACGGCATCGGGGCGGTTGCGGCCGACGCATGAGAACGGGAAGCCGTGACACGAGCGTCGTCCAGGGCACTGTGCTGCCGGTCGACGGCGGCCGCGTGGCCGTCCGACCCGGCACGGACGGCGGCCGCACGGCCCTGGGCCTCGCCCACCGGGAGGATCCAGGGCCGGTCTCCATCTGATGGCCTCCGCGGGCAATCTGTGTAGCCTGGCGGAAGGGCCCAGGGAGCGCACCAGGAGAGAAGAACGCGAGCCCAGGGGTGGTGCCCATGGTGACGATGACGGTCGTGCTGTCCATCGTGTTCGCCCTGCTCGCGGCCGGCAGCAACGCACTCGGGACGGTGTTGCAGCGCCGCGCCGCGCTCACTGTTCCCGCGTCACGATCATTGCGCCTCGGGCTGATCCGCGACCTTCTGCACACTCCGGTCTGGTTCGGCGGGATGCTCGGCGTCGTCTTCGCCGCTCTCTTTCAGGCCCTCGCGCTGGCCACCGGATCGCTGGCCACCGTACAGCCCATCTTCATTCTCGAACTTCCGCTGGCGCTGGTGATCGGAGGGATCGTCTTTCGTGTCGGTGTGACGCGCAAGGCATGGATCTGCGTGGCCTGCATCGTCGGTGGGCTGGCTCTGGTCCTCTTCTCCCTGGCCCCCACCGGAGGGCGCGACCAGGTGCCCGGGATCTGGTGGGTGCCGGGGCTCGCGGTCACCGGAGGGATCGGTGCCGCCCTCGTTCTCGCCGGTCTGCGGCGCCCCACCGGTCTGATGCGAGCGGCCTGCCTCGCCGCAGCGGCGGCCATCGGAAACGCCGTCACCGCGGCGCTGGTCAAGTCGGCCATGAACATTCTTTCCGATCAGGGCGCCGTCGCCTTTTTCACCGCGTGGCAGACGTACAGCTTCGCGGCTGTCGGCGCCTTTTCCCTGTTCCTGCTGGGGGTCGCCATGCAAGGGGGCCCGCTGATCGGCTCGCAACCCGCTTTGACGCTCGGCGATGCCACGGTGAGCTTCTGTCTCGGTGTGACGCTCTACGGCGAGCAGCCGCGCACCGGATTCTGGCTCGTACCGGCGCTGCTGGGGCTGGGTGTGCTCCTGTACGGGATTTTCGGGCTGTCCCATACGCGTTGCCTCGCCCAGTGTGTCGACCGGAGCAGGGATGAACTCGGTGGCCTCGGGGAGCCCGCAGCGGCGCGCGGGTGACGTCACCAGTAGAATCGTGAATACGGCGAAGTTGGGCCTCCCGGACAAAATGAGCGTCGTGGCGTCGGACCTCTACGAGCTGTTGGAGGGGCGAAAGTGATCAGCCACTATGCCTACGCCGTCGAGCCGTGGTGTCTGCGCGAGACCGAGCTCAACCTGGACGTACTCGCGCAGAGTGAATCCGTGTTCTCCGTGGCCAACGGGCATGTCGGCTGGCGCGGCAACCTCGATGAGGGCGAGCCGCACGCCCTGCCCGGCAGCTATCTCAACGGTGTGCACGAGCAGCATCCGCTGCCGTACGCGGAAGCCGGCTACGGATTCCCCGAGTCCGGCCAGACGGTGATCAACGTGACCAACGGCAAGCTCATCCGGCTGCTGGTCGACGACGAACCGTTCGACTTGCGCTACGGGCGGTTGCGTTCGCATGAGCGCGTGCTCGATCTGCGCACCGGCCTGCTCCACCGCGTCTGCGAGTGGACGTCGCCGGTCGGCAGGACGGTACGGGTGCGCTCCACCAGGCTGGTCTCCTTCACCCAGCGCGCCATCGCCGCGGTCGCCTACGAAGTGGAGCCGGTGGACGCCCGAACGAACGTGGTCGTGCAGTCGGAGCTCGTCGCCAATGAGCAACTGCCCGCGCTCAGCGGAGATCCCCGGGTCGGCGCCGCCCTGAGGTCGTGCCTTCGGCCCGAGGAGCACGCCGCGGTCGATACGCGGTTGCGCCTGGTGCACCACACGGCGGCGAGCAATCAGCGGATCGCGGCCGCGGCCGACCATGTGGTGCGGGGCCCCGGATCCACCCGGAGCTCCAGTGAGAGCGCGGACGACGTGGGCCGCTTCACCGTCAGCGCGGTCCTGGTGCCCGGCGAGACGCTTCGCATCGAGAAGTTCGTCTCCTACGGCTGGTCCGGAATCCGCTCGCTGCCGGCCGTCCGGGACCAGGTCGAGGCCGCGCTCACCGGGGCGCGCAACACCGGCTGGCAGGGCCTGGTCGACCAGCAGCGCGAGTATCTCGACGGCTTCTGGCGCCATGCCGACATCGAGGTCGACGGCGACGCGGAAATCCAGCAGGCCGTCCGCTTCGCCCTCTTCCATGTGCTGCAGGCGGGCAGCCGGGCCGAGCAGCGGTCGATCCCGGCCAAGGGCCTGACCGGCTCCGGATACGACGGACACGCCTTCTGGGACACCGAGACGTTCGTTCTGCCACTGCTCACCTACACCTCGCCGAACTGCGTCGCAGAGGCCCTGCACTGGCGGCAGAACACCCTGCCGGCGGCGCGGGCGCGCGCCAGGCAGCTCGGACTGCGGGGTGCGGTCTTCCCATGGCGCACGATCGACGGGGCGGAGTGCTCCGGGTACTGGCCGGCCGGGACCGCGGCCTTCCACATCAACGCGGATATCGCCGCCGCCGTCGTGCGCTACGTCTGGGCCACCGGCGACACCGACTTCGAACGGCGCACCGGTGTGGAACTGCTGGTGGAAACGGCCCGGCTGTGGCATTCCCTCGGTCACCACGATTCCGGGGGCCGCTTTCACATCGATGGCGTCACCGGCCCCGACGAGTACAGCGCGCTCGCGAACGACAACGCCTACACCAACCTCATGGCCCGGGCGAATCTGCTGGCCGCCGCCGATGTGGCAGAGCGCCACCCGGAGCAGGCCGCGGCACTCGGTGTCGACAAGGAAGAGGCCGCCACATGGCGTGACGCGGCCAAGGCGATGTCCGTGCCGTATGTGAGTGCGCTCGGGCTGCACGAGCAGTCGGCCGGCTACACCGGCCTCGACGTATGGGATTTCGCGGACACGCCACCCGAGCTGTACCCGCTGATGCTGCACTTCCCGTATTTCGACTTGTACCGGAAGCAGGTGGTCAAACAGGCGGACCTGGTGCTGGCGATGTATCTGTGCGGCGATGCCTTCGAAGCCGACCAGAAGGCGCGCAACTTCGCCTATTACGAACCGCTGACGGTCCGGGACTCCTCGCTGTCGGCCTGTGTCCAGTGTGTGATGGCCGCCGAAGTGGGCCATGTGCGGCTCGCCTTCGACTACCTGGGCGAGGCCGCGCTGATGGACCTGGCGGATCTGGAGAAGAACACCCGCGACGGCCTGCACATCGCCTCCCTGGCAGGCACCTGGGTGGGACTGGTCGCCGGCTTCGGCGGCATGCGCGACCACGGGGACCTCCTGTACTTCGCGCCCCGGCTTCCCGAGAGCCTCAGCCGGCTGGCCTTCTCCGTGCTGATCCGGCAGCGCTGCCTGCGGGTCGACATCACGGGCTCGCAGGTCACCTACACACTGCGGGATGGCGAGCCGCTCCGGATCAGCCACGGCGGCGAGGTCATCACCCTGTCCAAGGGCTCGCCCGAGACCCGCCCCGTCGAGCGCCCAGCGGCCCTGCCCGAGCCCGCCCAACCGCCGGGCAGACGACCCGCACCACGCCGCTGACCGTCACCCACCGGTCAGGCCGGTGCCGATCCGGGCCGGGGCCCGTCCGTTGCCCGGACAGCCCGCGCCGGTGCTACTCGGGATGCTGCGTGAGGGGCTGCTCGGTCCAGACGGTCTTCCCCTGCCCGTTGTAGCGGATGCCCCAGTTCTGGGCGAGTTGGGCGCAGATGAACAGGCCGCGGCCGCCCTCGTCGACGGTCCCGGCGTGCCGCAGCCGGGGGGCGGTGGGGCTGGAGTCGTGGACCTCGCAGGTGAGGGTCCGATCTTTGATGAGGCGCAGACGCACGGGCGGCGCGCCGTAGCGCAGGGCGTTGGTGACCAGTTCGCTGACGATCTCTTCCGTGGCGTAGGCGGTGTCCTCGTCCAGGCCCCAGGTGGCGAGTTGGGACCGGGCGTGCCGGCGCGCGATCGCCGGGGCGGTCGCGTCGTCGTCCAGGGGCCAGGCGGCGGCGCGGTCGGCGGGGAAGGCGTGCGTGCGGGCGAGGAGGAGGATGGCATCGCCCGAGAGGGCGTCTGCGCGCAGCCGGTAGAGGACGTCGTCGCACAGGTCTTGCACGGGTCGGTCGACATCGGCGAGCACGCGCGGGAGCAGCCGCGGGCCGCCGGTGCCGTCCTCGGCCCGGTCGGCGGCCGGCAGCGCGGCCGTGTAGAGGGCGAGGACATCACCGTCGGCGACGGGGACGGTGGTGGTGGCGAACGGGGGGCCGCTCCCGCCGCCGAGGGCCGCGCCGACGGCCAGGTCGAGAACGCGGGGGGTCTCCTCGGGCCCGGCGAGCATGGGCGGCGGGTGTCCGGCGGAGGCGATGGCGCAGGTACGGGAGAACGGGTCGTACATCACGCACAGGCACGTCGCGCTGAGCGGCTGCCTGCGCAGCGGGTCATCCGCGGGCAGCGCCTTCCGCTCCCACACGAGGCGGGTGACGGTGTCGTCGAGCCGGGCGAGGAGTTCGTCGGGTCCCAGGTCGAGTGCGGCGAGCGAGTGGATGACGGTCCGCAGCTGTCCCATGGTGGTCGCGGTCTGGATGCCATGGCCGGCGACCTGGCCGACCACCAGGGCGGTGCGGGCACCGGGCAGGCCGAAGACGTCGAACCAGCCGCCGCCTCCCTGGTCGTCGGGCACGTTCAGGTGGGCGGTCTCGACCGCGGTCTGGGAGGCGGGAACCGGGGCCAGCAGGTGGCGCTGGAGCGCCGAGGCGATGGTGTGCTCGTGGGTGTAGCGGCGGGCGTTGTCGATGCTCAGGGCGGTGTGTGTGGCCAGTTCCAGGATGAGGGCGACGTCCCTGTCATCGAAGATGGCGGCTTGCCGGGTGCGGTAGAGGCTGACCAGTCCGAGGACCGTTCCACGCAGGGTTAGGGGCGCGGTGAGCAGGGCACGTACGCCGGATTCGAGGATCGCCCGGCCCCGCGCGGGGTCGGCGGCCAGCCAGGGGGTGTCCGGTCCCAGGACGACCGCGCGGGGCTTGAGGTCGACCAGCGCCTGGGCGTAGGGCGTGGGGAAGAACAGGGCGCGCACGTCGCCCACCGGATGCGCCCGGGTCTGCCGTTCACCGCCGCTGTGAGCGAAGGCGGCGCGGCGCAGCGGCACATCCCGTCCCAGCGGGCTGAGCGGCGGTTTCTCCCCGCGCACCACGGGCTCGACCACCTCCACCACAGCGACATCGGCGAAGCCCGGGACCAACGCCTCGACCAGCTCCTGGCAGGTGGCCACCACGTCCAGGGTGCGTCCCACCCGCTCCCGCACGGCGCGCATGGTCCGCAGCCTGCGGCGGGTCTTCTCCTGATCCGTGACATCGGCTGCCATGACCACTGCCCCCAGCCCGTCCCGCAACGGGAACGCCGAGATGGCGAGGTGCGTCCGCTGAAGATCGTTCTTCGGGCGAGCGGGCACGACCTGCCCCGGCACGGGAGCACCGCTTGCCAGGACCTGGCGCAGTATCCGTTCCACATCGGCCGGGGCGGAGAGGGACCATACGGCGCTGAGGGAACGTCCCTTCAGCTGCTGAAGGTCCGTGCCGCACATATGTTGTGCGGCCGCGTTGGCCGACACCACACGGAGCTCGCCGTCGACGACGAACAACGGGCCCGGCGCGTAGGCGTGTATCGCTTCGAGCACCGCCGCCTTGATGGCGGTCAGCGTCCCGTTCGCCGGTGGCAGGAAGATTTTCCATACCACCGAACCGTCGTGCCGCGGCAGCGGCTGGACGTGCAGCCCTTCGCCGGCGGGTCCGGACGCGACATCACGCAGATCGACCTGGCGGGAGTCGTCCACATCCGCACTGCCGGCGGGCGGGGCAGAGCCGAGCAGGTCGGTCACCGGGCGCCCGATCACCTCGTCAGCCGGGCGGCCGAGCAGCTCTTCTGCCCGGTGGCTCCACTCCACCACCTTGCCACTGCTGTCGACGATCAACAGCGGGGTATCACCGGCCACGGCAACCACCTCCACCTCCCAGCATGCTGGGTAGCCAGGGGATTCGCCGCGCCCGCGGGACCGACGAGGGCGGTGGCGCCTCAACCCGTGGGTTGACCGGGGCAATCAACCCACGGGCCGACGTTCCGCGCCCGCGTGCGCGGCACGCTCTACGCCATGACGACCACCGACTACCTGATCTCCGCCGCCCTGATCCTCCTGGTGATCCCGCAGATCCGCGGCACCCGCCAGACACCACGCAACGCACTGCTGCCCGTGCTGGCCGTCGCCGCCGCGGCCGCGTACTACCTGCGGTCCTTCCCGACCCAGGGGCACGACGTCCAGCTCGACCTCGTGGGGGTCCTCGCCGGGGCGGCCCTGGGCGCCGCGTGTGGCGCCGCCACAGTTGTGCAGCGCGGCTCGGACGGAGTCGCCCTGGCCAAGGCCGGAGCGGTCGCCGCGGCCCTGTGGATCGTGGGCATGGCCTCGCGCGCCGGATTCGAGTACTGGGCGACCCACGGCGGCTCCACGACGGTCGCACAGTTCAGCCGCGACAACCTGATCACCGGTTCCGCTGCGTGGACGGCCGCCCTGCTGCTGATGGCCCTGGCACAGGTCCTGTCCCGGCTCGCCGTGGTGCGGATCAAGGCGCGGCGGATGCCCTCTGCCGCCGCCGCTCCGGTGCGAGCTTGAGGCGGATGCCGTTGAGGTCGACGCCGCTGAGGCTGACGCTCTTGGGGCCGATGCTCTCGACGCCGACACTCTTGCGGCCGATGCCGTCCGTGCTGGGCACGGGGCACGGCGTCCGACCACCAGCCCTGGCCCGCTGCTCCGGGCCCGCGCCCGGGCCGGAGCCGGTTGCGAAGCTGACGCGGCGCGTTCCTATTCTTCAGAGTATGACGGACTTCCCGGACGGCGCGCCGCTCGCGGTCAGTCCGCGGCTGACCGCGGCGCTCGCCGGTGCCCGGGTCCGGCGAGCGCGCCGGAGCCGGCGCCTGCGACCGGTGCTGTGGGGCATCCTGGCCGCCATCGGCGTGCAGTCCCTGTATGCCGATCCGGGACCCGGGGTGCAGGGGGTGCACCTCGCCGTCACTCTGGTGCTGGCCGGCTGCGTGCTGCCGCTGGCCGCCGTCGCCTCGGGGCTGTGGCAGGTCGCGAAGCCCCTCACCTGCGTGGCGTTCTGCCTGTCGGTCGCCGGGTTCGGGCTCGCGCTCGGCGTCCTCCAGCCCGGTTCGATGTCCGTGCTGCCGCCATCGGCGGCCGTGCTGACCGCCTTCCTCGTGCTGCGGCGACGGCAGGCCGCACTGCTCGGCGGCGTCCTCGTGGCCGGTCTGATTGCCGCCGCGGTCGCCGGTGCGGACGGCGGCGTGGCCAACCTGGCCAGTCAGCTGCTGTTCTGCGTGGTCCTCGCCCTGATGGCGATCAGCATGCGGCAGGCAGGCGACCACGAGGAGCGCACGGAGTTGCTGCTCGCCCAGCTCCAGGACGCCCGGGAGGCGGAGGCCGAGGCCGCCGCGCTGGCCGAGCGCACCCGCATCGCCCAGGACCTGCACGATGTGCTCGCCCAGACCCTCTCCGGCCTCGCCGTTCAGGTACAGGCCGCACGGCGGATGGCCCGGCGCGATCAGGCCGGCGACGATCTGCGGGAGCTGCTCGACCGGGCCGGCACGCTCGTCAAGGAGGGGCTGGGCGACGCACGCCGGGCCGTGAGCGCCCTGCGCGGACAGCGAACGCCCTCGCTGGAGCGTCTGACGGAGCTGGTCGAGCGCTACCGCGTGGACCTGGAGCTCGACGTGACGCTGTCCGTCGTCGGGGCGCGTCGCCCGCTGCCCGCCGAGGCGGATCTCGCCCTGTACCGCGGCGCGCAGGAGGCGCTGACCAACGCGGCCCGCTACGCACGCGGCGCCCGCACCACCGTGACCCTCCGCTACGCACCGGATGCCACCGTATTGACGATCGAGGACCGGCGGCCCGCACCGGGCCCGGCCCCCTCGCCACTGGCCGTGGGCTCCGGCCTGGGCCTGACCGGCATGCGGGAGCGGCTGCGCGAAGTCGGCGGAAGCGCCGGTGCGGGGCCGGCCCAGGACGGCTGGAAGGTGCGGATGGAGGTCCCGGCATGACGGGGCCCGGCGAGCGGATCAGCGTCCTGATCGCGGACGATCAGCAGGTCGTACGAGGCGGGCTCGTGCTGCTGATCGGCATGCTGGACGGCATCGAGGTGGTGGGCGCGGCCCGCGACGGTGCCGAGGCGGTGGAACTCACCGAGCGGCTCCGCCCGGACGTGGTGCTGATGGACCTCAACATGCCGGTCCTCGACGGCGTCGCGGCCACGGCGGCCCTCCGGGAAAGGGTGCCGGGCAGCGCCGTACTGGTGCTGACCACCTACGTGGACGACGACTCCGTCTTTCCGGCGCTGCGGGCGGGCGCGCGGGGCTATCTGACCAAGGACGCGGACGACGACGAGGTGGAGACGGCGATCCGGCATGTGCACGCCGGACGCACCTGGCTCGACTCCGTGGTCCAGGCCCGCCTGGTCGCTGCCCTCCAGCCGGGCCAAGCCGCCCCGACGGCCACGCCACCCCACCCACCCGGCTCCGCCCGCCGGGGAGCGGACCCGCTGCCGGACGGTCTGACCCCCCGCGAGGCCGAGGTGCTCGCCCTCATCGCCCAGGGCCTGTCCAACGCCGAGATCTGCGCCAGGCTCGTCGTCGGCCAGGCCACCGTGAAGACGCACATCAACCGGATCTTCGCCAAGATCGGCGCGACCGACCGCGCCCAGGCGGTGGGCTACGCCTACCGGAACGACCTGGTGGATGGCGGCTGAACCCGGAGCGCGTCACATGGCGGGGCTCGGAGCCGGATACCTGAGGCACGCCCAATCCGGCCGGGTACGTTCACCAGTGAACTGATCAGCCTTCCCGACGGCACGAAGGCCCGGCTGTCAGGTGAGTTCTCCACCCCGTGGCGCACCCTGACCATCGGCGACCGTCCCGGTGATCTCGCCGAATCGCACCTGATCGAGAACCTGAACGAACCGTGTGCGTTCGCCGACACATCATGGATCTCGCCCGGCACATACGTCGGCGTGTGGTGGGAACTGCAGCGGCGCCACACGACCTGGACCGCGGGGCCACGCCACGGGGCGACGACCGAGCGTGTCAAGCAGTACATCGACTTCGCCAGGGAGGCGGGCGCGAGCAGCGTTCTCGCGGAGGGATGGAACACCCATGCCGGCGGCCAGTGGACCGGCCAGGACTTCCTGACGCCACAGCCGGACTTCGATCTGCCGGAGGTGCTGCGCTACGCACGGGCCAACGGCATCGGGTTCACCGCTCACAACGAGACCCGCGGCTTCGTCGACTACTACGAGCGGCACCTGGACACGATCTTCGCGCGGTACGCCGAGCTCGGCATCCACTCGGTCAAGACCGGCTATGCGACCAGGTTCGAGCTGGGCGGGGTGAACCGCAGCCACTTCGACCAGGAAGCCGTGCGCCACTATCAGCGGGTCGTCGAGACCGCGGCCCGCTACAAGATCATGATCATCGCGCACGAGGCCATCAAGCCGACCGGACTGGCACGCACCTACCCGAACATGATGACCGGTGAGGGGGTGGCCGGGATGGAGCAGCAGAACTACATGGGGAAGCTCGGGAATCCGCCGGAGCAGGCCACCATCCTGCCGTTCACCCGGTTCATGGGCGGGCCGGCCGACTACACCCCGGGCGTGCTCAACGTGACCTGGGACCCGGCTGGGCTCGGTACCCGCGTGCAGACGACATCGGCCACGCAACTCGCGCTGTACTCGCTGTTCTTCAGCCCGCTCCAGATGCTGGCCGACACCCCGGAGAACTACCGCTCCCACCCAGGTTTCGCCTATCTGAAGGACCTCCCGGCCAGCTGGGACGAGACCCGGTTCCTGGACTGCGCGATCGGCGACTACACGGTCGCCGCCCGCCGCAAGGACCACACCTGGTATCTCGGCGCGATCACCGACGAGCAGGACCGGACACTGCGGGTGCCGCTGCGGTTCCTGGGACCGGGTCGGTACAGAGCCGAGATCTACCGCGATGCCGCTGACACCAGCTGGCACGACAACCCGCTCTCGATCGATGTCCAGACCACAACGGTGCGATCGTCCACTGTGCTCACCCTGCGACTCGTCGCCGGCGGCGGCACCGCGATCCGGTTCCGCCCCGCGCGCTCCTGACCGGCACCGGCGAACGGGCGGAGAGCAGGGACAAGTAGCGCTCTCCGTCCAGGCGCGGCCTCAGCCGTGAATTCATGAGCGGTCGTCGTTCGGACGGATTCTTCCGGCCCAGAGCAGTGCGTCTTCGGCCTGGGCCGCCGGCTCGGTGACGAGGTCGGCCGCGGAAGGCACATCGGTGATGAGGTCGACTCCCTCGCCCGCCCAGACCGGCAGGGGCGGAATCACCCCTCGTGCCACGTCGTCCTGATCGATCGCCCAGCACAGAACCCTGACACCCCACGGCTGGTCGGCGCCCTCCGCGACGATCGGCAACTCCGGCTCCAGCCAAGCCCGGTCCCCAAACGCACCGCCGAGCAGACCGAGCCCACCCGCACGGGAGACGGCCGCGGCCAGTGCGCCCCCGGCCGCACCGCCCATCGGTCAGCACGATCGGGTGCCGCAGGCCCAACAACGCCGTCAACTCCGTCGACGACGCCATGCCCCATCATCTCCCGCATGGCTCTGCGGGGTACGGCACACCTACGATTCCGGGAAACACAAAGTGCTGGCCGACACGCGTCTCGACCAGCACTCTCGCGAAGCCCGTGGGCTATCAGTAAGTGTCCGAGGGGGGATGTGGACCAACGCCCCACGGCTCACGCCCCTCACGACGGTGCTGACGCTGGCGTAGCCTCGTTGGAGACCCGGATCGAGACCCTGCCGGAGGCACACCCTCTCCCCGGTCCTGACCTCGATTCCGGGAGTCGGGGTCAGGACCGCCACCTTGCTGGTCACCGTCGGCGACGGCACCAGCTTCCCCACCGCTGCCCACCTGGCGTCCTACGCCGGCCTCGCCCCGACAACAAGGTCGTCGGGGACCTCGATCCACGGCGAGCACGCGCCCAGAGGCGGCAACCGGCAACTCAAGCGGGCCATGTTCCTGTCCGCGTTCGCCACCCTGCACGATCCCGCCTCCCGTTCCTACTACGACCGATGCCGGACCTGCGGGAAGACCCGCACACAGGCTCTTCTCCGCCTGGCCCGCCACCGCATCAGCGTGCTGTTCGCGATGCTCCCGCCTCGGTGGGACACACCCTGCGTGGCGCTGATGGGACCGACGGAGCCCTAGACCGACCGGCCGGAAAACCACCTAAATCACTGGTATTGCCCCTAGGGGACCGAAGCCACCCTCGCCCACCCGGCGTCGCGACTGTTGACGTACTCAGGCCGCAGCCGGTAACTGTTTACGAGTCACTTTCAAACCGGTTTAGAAATCGGTATGCACCAAGCCGAAGCCGTGACCGAATCAGCACCCGGAAGACCTCGTCAACCGACGCACGCCCCGCACGGCAGCGTTGTCAGGATCTGGGCGCGCCCAAAGGAGTCCGCATGACGGAAAACGGAGTCGTACCCCTGCCCGATCGACGTCGCGTCCTACTCGGGGGTCTCGGGATCACCGCCGGTGTCGCCGGGCTGACGCTGTCGGTGCCAGCTCTCGCGCGGGCTGCGGAGGCCGGTGGGAGTCGAGCGGTCACGGATGACATTCAGCTCATCATCGAACGCCTGCGACAGCGGTTTCTTGCCCAGGGCGACCAGGTGAGGATCGCCAATGGCATCTTCCTCGCCCGTACGTCCGAGGCCCTGGCCTATGTCGATTCCCTGCGCGCCGACGGCTCGTGGCCCAATGTGGACTACGACGACACCACCAGTTCCGCCAATGGTCGGGTCTGGTCGCCCTATCACGCGCTGTACCGCATGATCGCAATGGCTCACGCCTACCGTGACCCGGATGCCGCGGGCTACGGCAAACCGGAGCTGATCGAGGCCCTGAACCGTGCGCTTCTCTACTGGGACAGTGTCAAACCGACCAGCACGAACTGGTGGGAAGTCGAGATCGGCAAGTCGATGGCCATGGGCCGGGTGTCAATCTTCGTCGGCGACGAACTCAGCATCGAGGCGCGGGAGGTGACCTACGCCCACAACACCGGCCGCCTGGACCCAGCCGGGGCGAACGGCTCCTGGAGGACCGAGAACTACCTCTATGAGGCCGTCGCGAAGCACGCGACCGCCGACATCGAGCAGGGTTACGCCACCATGTCGCAGACGGTCGCCGTCGACAGCAGCGGTAAGGTCACCGAGGCCGTGCAGGTGGACTCGTCCTTCTGGGCACATGGGGCGCAGCTCTACAGCGAGGGCTACGGCATGGCCCTGTTCACCATCGTCGCGGCCTGGGCCGATGTCGCGCGCGGCACCAGCTTCGCCTTCTCGCCCGAGGACATCGACGCCATGGCCTTCTACATCCTCGACGGGACCCGCTGGCTGATCCGCGGGGAGATCGGGATGATGTATCTCGGGTACCGTCCCCCCAATACCATCGATGGCATTACGAGTTACGCGGCCGACTTCCTCGAGCCGCTCGACCGGATGGTTCGGGCTGATGAGACGAACTCGGCGGCGTATCAGCGACTTGCCGACAATATCCGCGGGAAGATCCGGGAGAACGGCGTCACCGGGCATAAGTATTTCTGGCGCTCGGAGTTCTCCTCACATCTGCGGGACGAGTATGGAATCTTCACCAGGGTGAATTCCCCTCGCATGAAGGGCAGTGAGTACCGCTCCACCTTCCGGCCCGAAGTCGGCAACGAGATCGACTGGAATGCGGCGGGAGCCACCTCGATCCAGGTCACGAACCGGGAATACGATGACCTCGTACCCGCCTTCGACTGGTTCCACTACCCGGGTGTCACCGCGCCTTACACCAAGGTGACGACGCAGTCGAGTCCCTCCAACCGCGGCAGCTTCACCGGCGGCGTCTCCGACGGGCGTTACGGGGCAAGCGTCTTCACCCTCGACCGGTTCTCGACGACGGGGCGCAAGAGCTACTTCTACTTCGACGATGAGATGGTCGCGCTCGGCGCCGGGATCAGTTCCACCTCGCAGCACGCCGTCCATACGACCGTCAATCAGGGAGCGGCCCGGCCCAATGCCTCCGTCGGCGGCAAGGCCGTACGCCCGGGGACCGATTCAGCTGCCACCGGCGCCTCATGGGCGTACAACGACGAGATCGGCTATGTCTTCCCGGAGGGCGGGCCGTTGAAGGTCTCGAACAAGGAGCAGACCGGGAGCTGGCTCGACCGTGATCCGGTGAAGCGGAATGCCTTTACCCTCTTCTTCGACCACGGCACCACCCCGGACGGAGCCAAATACGCCTACGTCCTCCTTCCCGGCGCGACACCCGAGAAGGTCCGCTCCTATGCGGCCAAGCCGGTCGTCAAGATCCTGCGCAACGACGAGCAGGTCCAAGCAGTCCGCCACCCGCGGCTGCGGCTGACGATGGCGACCTTCCACGCCGCGGGCTCCCTCGACCTGGGATCAGGCCGCACGCTGCGGGTCGATCAGCCCGCCATCATCATGCTCGACGAGGACGGCAGCTCCGCCGTGGTGAGCGTCGCCAACCCCGACCAGCCCGGCCTGACGGTCTCCGTCGCCCTTGCCGCCCCCGGCCGCACCCGTCGTGCCAGCTTCCCGCTGGGCGCCGGCCCGAACCTCGGCAAGACAGTGACGCAGCCCCTCAGGTGACGCGAAGCGCAGACATGAACCGGCTTGCGGCCGACGGCTTCTCTCCGCCGGCCGCAAGCCGGTTCAGCCTCGATCCACCGACGCGGCTTGAGAGTGATCTTTTGAGCGGCTTGTGAGCCGGGTGTGAGAGCGGTAACCGTGGCTGGACAGGTGTTGCCCGCTGGTCTGTCCAGCTCTTCCACGTTTCGGCTCCGGTCGGGCCCTGGCGGGCGGGTGGTCGGGGACGTCATCGTTGATGGCGAGGACGGCGCGTCTGACAGGGTTTCATGCCGCAGGTGATCGGGAAGCGGGGGCCGGTCCGGCGGCAGGCGGCGATCACCCCGGCGTCGTAGAACTGAGTGTCGGCGCGCGGGATGCGCAGACCGGTGCAGCCGGCCTCGACGGCGGTGGCCAGCGCCTCGCTGACGGATTTCGGGGCGCCGAGGGAGTCGGGCCGCTTTGCCGCGGCGCATCCGCACGGCGGCGCTCGCCGGCCGGGAGGTGGGGGTGCAGATCGTGGCGAGCAGCGGGTGCAGGGTGCGTACCCCCTTGAACCGGCCGTACGGGGCGTCCTGCTTGGTCCGGCCGTAGACCCGTCTGTGGGTGGAGTCGACGTCGATGAACGCCACCTGCCCCGCGCCCGGCAGCAGCGAGGTGTGTGCGGCCGGCGCGGCCAGGAATCTGCGGTGCACGGCGTGGAGCTGGAGCGCGTGACCGTGGGTGAACGCACGTAGGAACGTACCCAGGGTGGAGAGGGCGCGGATCCCGCCGAACAGAGTCGGCATCGCTCCGTGCCGCAGGACGTCCAGGTCGTTCATGCTGTCCGCACCCGCGCCCATGCCGGCCACGATGCTGGTGACCTCGGCATCCGCCGCGGCACCCGCGCTGTTCTTCGCCCCGGTCAGCTTCACCTCGCCCACGGCCAGACGGGCAAGTCCGCACCGCTCGGCCAGTCGCATCACTGGGACCAGCCCGGCATACGCGACCAGATTCCGGTCATCGAACACGGCGCACACCGACCATCAGATCGGCGCCCTCTGTCATATCGAGACCGGTTTTGGCCAGGCCCGCGATGATACCGATCGCCCACTCATTTCCGGCGGCCCACCACCACCGAGAGCCAGAGCGACGTTGTGAGCCACCTGCGGGTGCGACGTACGTCGCACCCGAGCCCCGGCCCAACAGCCCGCGTCACACCCGCAACGGTGAAGAGCCGGTTCACAGGTCAGAGGCGTCAGTCCGCAGTCCGCTCCAGAGCGGCTACGCCGATCGCGCTGTCCGCCATCCCGTAGAACACATAGACAGTCCCCGCGATGCGCTCGATCGCAGTCGGGAAGACAACGTTGCCAAGCGTTCCTACCGTCTCCTCGTGGGTCTTCGGAGACAGCCACGGCTCCTGCGAGCGCGCCAGCACCCGCGCCGGATCGTCCGGGTCCAGCAGCATGCCCCCGGCCCGGTAGACGGCGCCATGGCTGAGCTCAAAGCCCCTCGCGACCGGACCGGTCACACCGTGGTGGATGAGCAGCCAGCCCTCGGGCACCCGCAGCGGCGGCGGACCCGCACCGATCTTCGCCACCTCGAACGGCATCTCCGGAGCGGCCACCGGAGCGGAGTGCCGCAGCGAGGTCAGCGCCGAAAGATCGCGGCGGGCCGCCTCGGCGTCGACGTACGCGATCCAGATCGACGGGCGGCCGTCGGCCACCCCGGCCGGGGCCGGGGCGCCCTCGCCCGGGCGCAGCCAGTCCAGGTCCCACATCGGCCGGTGCAGCATCGCAAAGCTCGCACGGCCGTCGGGGCCGGGCACGATCTCGGGGAAGAAGACAAGGTCTTTATTGGGGAAGAAGTTCAAGTCGGTGGACAGGTGCGACTGATACGTGAAATGCAGTGGGCCCAGACGACGCCAGCTGATCGTGTCCGTAGAGACGGCCAACGCGGGCCGCGGGCCGAGCGGACCGTAGGCGACGTACGTCATGACGTGCACGCCCAGGTCGGGGATGAAGGTGATGCGGGGGTCCTCCACACCGGCATTGTGTGCACCCCGCTCGAAGCCTTCGTCCGGGGACAGCACCACGCCCTGGCGCTCGACGCCGACCGGTACGCCGTCTTCGATCACGACACGGGCGCGGCCGATCCGGGAGACATTGCCTGCCGCGACCATGCGGGGGAAGAGATAGAGCTCGCCGTCGGGTCCCCAGGCGGTGGCCGGATTGAGGACGCCCTCGGCCTCCAGGGGGTCGGTGGGGTCGGCGTTCATGAGCACGCCGACCCGGTTCAGTGCATACGGGAGCGCGCTTTCGGTGTTGAGCCGGGTCATACCTAGCCTTTGATCGCGGATCCGAGGTTGGCGGAGGTGAAGTGGCGCTGGAAGAGCAGAAAGAGGACGACGGCCGGCACCGCCAGCACGCAGGCACCGGCGAGCACAGCGCCCATGGGATTGGCCTGGAAGGTGGAATTGGCCTGCGAGAAGTTCGCCAGGCTGACCGCGAGGGGCTGCATCCCCTGGTCCTTGGTCACCAGGAACGGCCAGAGGAACTCGTTCCACGGGCCGATGAAGGTCACCAGCATGGCTGTGAGAATCGCCGGGCGCACCAGTGGCACCGCCACAGAGCGCAGGATGCGCAGCTCACTCGCTCCGTCCATGCGCGCCGCGTCGAAGATCTCGCGCGGGATCTGAAGGAAGTACTGGCGGAAGATGAGCACGGCGACGGAGTTGATGGCGAACGGCAGGATCATTCCGGCGTAGCTGTCGGCGAGGCCGAAGTAACGCACCACCATCACGTACAGCGGGATCATCAGCAGCTGGAACGGGATCGCCTGGACCAGCAGGACGAGCGCGAACACCAGGCCGCGGCCGCGGAAGCGCAGGATCGCCAGGGCGTAGCCGGCCAGCAGACCGAAGACCAGCGTGCAGACCACCACCCCGACCGTCATGATCAGCGAGTTGGCCAGGGCGCCCAACAGGCTGAACGAGTCGTCGATACCGGCGAGGTTGTCCAGGGTCAGGTTGCTCGGCTTCGGCAGCAGGCCGCCGAGGCCGGTGTCGCGCTTCTTCTGTAGCGCCCCGATGAGCATGTAGTAGAACGGCAGCAGCGCGGCGATGGCGCCGAGGCCGAGCGCGGCGTAGCGCAGGATGCGCAGGGTGCGGGCCATATCAGTCCCTCTCCATGACGCGCCGGGCGACGGTCGCGATGATGAGCACGCCGGTGACGAGAATCAGTCCGATGGCGGCCGCGGCATCCGGCTCGCCCTGCTCGATGCCCCGCTGGTACACCAGCAGCGCGGGGGTGAGCGAGGCGCCGCTCGGGCCGCCGCCGGTGAGCAGGAACGGCTCGGTGAAGATCTGCCCGGCGGTGATGATCGACAGCAGGATGACGAGCGAGGTGACGGGCCGGACGGCTGGCAGGGTGACGGCCCGGAACGCCTGCCAGCGCCCGGCTCCGTCGGTCAGTGCCGCCTCGTGCAGCTCCTTGGGCACGTTCTGTAGCGCGGCGAGGTAGAGCAGGATGTAGAACCCGAGCTGCTTCCAGGTGACGTAGACGGCGATGAGCGGCATCACCAGGTGCTTATTCGCCAGCCAGGACGGGTCCGGGGCCCAGGGGCCGAGGATGTTGTTGACGGCACCGGAGCCATTGAACAGAAACAGCCAGACCGCCAGCGTGGCGACCGAGGCCGTCACGTACGGCACGTAGTACGCCACCCGGAAGAAGCCGCGCCAGCGAGTCGCGGCATTCAGTGCCGACGCCAGCACGAGCGCCAGCACCACGGTCAGCGGAATGTTGATCGCCATGAACAACCCGAGGTTGGCGAAGGCGCGCTGGGTCTTCTCCTCGCCGAGGACCTCGGTGAAGTTGTCGAACCCGACGAACGGGTGCGGCACGGAGACGCCGGGCGCGGTGAAGAAGTAGTCGTGGAAGGCCATCCATACGCCGACCCCGAACGGGATGATGAACACGACCAGGACGTAGGCGGTGTACGGCGCGGTCAGGACGAGCCCGAGCGGGCTGTTGCCCAGCCAACGCTCGAGCCGCGAGGCGCCGGGCCGGCGACCCGGGATAGGGCGTCCGGGTGCGGCTGCCGACGGCGCGTGCCGGGTCGATGGCCGGGGGCGCCGGCCGCGGGGCGGATCACCTGCGGCCTGGGTCCCATCGCGGCTGTCGCGGAGTGATTTCATGGTGTGCCTCGTCAGCCGACGATCTGGTCGTCGATCTGCTGCGCGGCCTTGTCAAAGGTTGACTTCACATCGCCCTTCCCGGGCAGCACCGCGTCTTCCCAGGCTGTGCGGAACGTTTTCCACACCTCGGTCGAACCAGCGATGTTGGGCACGTCCACCGCCCGCGGCACCGCGTCGGCGAAGGGCTGGTAGAAGGGATTGTCCTTGAGATAGCCGCCCGCGACGGCGGCCACGTCACTGCGGGTGGGGAACTGCCCCGTCTTCTCCAGCAGTGCCGCGTCATTCTTCGCGCTCATCGAGAACTTGGTGAATTCCCAGGCGGTCCGCTTGTGCTTGCACGAGGTGAACAGGCCGACGTTCTTGGAGTCCGCGAACGTCGATGTCTTGTCTGCCGGTATTCCCGCGGCCGTGGGCAGCGGCACCACGCCGTACTTCACCTTGCCGTCGAACTGTCCCTTGCCCCATGGCCCGGCGATGCCCATGGCGGCCACCCCGTCGGCGAACGGGCCCGCCCACATGTCGCCGCTGTACGCCTCCGGGGACGAGTAGCCGTTGGCGTACATCTGCTGCCAGAAGCCGAGGGTCTGCCGTCCGGCCTTGGAAGTGAAGGTGGCCTTCTTGTCCTTCACCAGTTGCTTGCCGCCGGAGTTGGCCAGGTACAGCGGATAGAAGTCGAACAGCGCATTGGTGTAGTCACTGGTCGCCGGCGGATACAAGGTGAACTTCGCCGCCTTGCTGCTCTTGATCTTCTTCGCCACGGCCAGCACATCGTCGTACGTGCTCAGCTTCGGATTCTCGGCGTCCAGGCCGGCCTTTTTGAAGACGTCCTTGTTGTAATAGAGCATGAACGGGTTGGTTTTCCACGGCACTTGATACAACTTGCCATCCGGGGAACGGAAGCCGTCCGCGGCACCGCCGGAGCGCTTCTTGATGAAGGACTCGGCATCGCTGAAGGTGTCCGAGAGATTCACCAGGCCGCCCTGCTTCTGGAATGCGGCGACCGCCGCCGGAGCGCTGTTGTAGACGAGGCACGGGGTGTTGCCCGCGGTGATCGCGGCCCCGATGACGTCTTCGGTGGACTTGCCCGACGGCACCGCCTTGGCGGTGACCTTCTCCTTGGTGTGCTCGGCGTTCCAGGCAGCCACTGTGGCCTTGGCCCAGGCTTGCTCCTGCTCATTCGTCGAGTACCAGATGTCGATCGGTCCCGAGGTCGGCTTGCCGCCGCCGGCGTCGCCCGAACCGCAGGCGGACAATGGCAGGACAAGCGCCGCGGCGGCGGCCAGCACCGTAACGCGCGGAAAACGCCTCATTGTGCCCAACTCCCTTCCATGCGGGGTGATTGAGGGTCCGAAGCGACTCCCCTCTCGCCGCCGCCGGCCCGCCCCGCCAGAATGATCACCGCGGGGTTACGAGCGTCATCAAACCGGTTTAATATCTAAGCGTCAAGGACGGGTGCGAAACGTTTCGGTAACCTGGGTGGCGCAGTTCTGCCATCCAGGAGCCGTACGTCCCGAATCAGTGGAAGGCGAGGCGGTATGGTGCGGGGCCAGGACAAAGCGGGCGGATCGGCGGGCGGTTCCCGCCAGGCGATGCCTCCGCCGTCACGCCGGGGCGGGGGCAGTCGGCCGACGATCGGTGATGTCGCCGCGCTGGCCCAGGTCTCCAAAGCGACGGTCTCCTTCGTCATCAACGACCGCCCCGGGGTCAGCCCGCAGGCGCGCCAGCGGGTCCTGGACGCGATCGACCAGCTGGGCTGGCAGCCCAACGCCGGCGCCCGGGCGCTCTCCACCAAGCGGTCCCAGACCCTCGGCCTGGTGATGCGCCGGCCGCCGGAACTGCTGAGTACCGACCCGTTCTTCCCGCAGTTCGTCGCCGGCATCGAGACCGGCCTCGCGCCGCTCGGCTACGCGCTCGTGCTACAAGTCGTCCCCGACGAGGAAACCGAACGGCAGGCGTATGAGCGGCTGGCCCGTGACGGTCGGGTCGACGGCGTGTTCCTCACCGATCTGCGCACCGACGACCCGCGGCCGGCACTCGTGACGGAGCTGGGTATCGGCGCACTGATCGTCGGACCACCGCAGCACGGCGGCCAGGTGTCGGCCCTCGGGGTCGACGACGGCAGCGGGGTGCGGCGTGCGGTCAGCCATCTGCGCTCACTCGGCCACCGGTGGATCGGACACGTCTGCGGCGCCGCGGGGTTTGTGCACACCGAGGCCCGGTGCGACGCCTGGCGCGGTGCGCTGGCGGATGCCGACCTGCCCGAGATCCCGCCCGTGGCCGCGGACTTCACCGGCGCGGCCGGCGCCCGGGCCACGCATCAGCTGCTGGACCTGGACCGTCCACCGACCGCCATCGTGTACGCCAACGACCTGATGGCCATCGCCGGGATCACCGCCGCGACCAGCCGCGGGCTGCGGGTCCCCGAGGACCTGTCGGTGGTGGGCTTCGACGACATCCCGCTGGCCGACTGCATCGCGCCACCACTGACGACGGTGCGCCAGGATGTGCTGACCTGGGGGCGCGCCGCCGCACAGGCGCTGGTTTCGCTCACCGAGGGAGGAGAATTCCAGGCTACCGAGCTCCCGCCGGTGGAATTCGTGGTGCGGGCGAGCACCGCGCCGCCGCGGACTTGAGTGTGGAGCCGTGAGCGGGGCGGGCAGCAGGCTCTCGGCTTCGGCCGACCGGTCCCGTCGACGTACGCACTACGAGCGAGGCGGCCAGGGCGGCCGCATCGACCGCCTCGCTGCCATCGATGACGTCCAGAAGCAGCCGGGCGGCCTCCTCGCCCGGCAGGCTCGGCGCGGTCTGTCTGCACCGTGGTCAGCAGAGGTCGCATATAGTCCCGAATCGGATGCCGTCTTGGTCGGCGACCGACAGGTCCCCCGACACCCGCCGCCTCAACTCCTGGGCCCGGGTCGGCAAGCCGATGACGGTGAGATCGATGGCGCACGACACGGCCGTCGGCGGATCGTCCAGCTCCTGCAACGCGTCGGCGGCGGCCCGCCCGCCTTCGCAAGTGAAGTCAGCCGGGTACGCCAGGCCCTGGCGGGGTGCCGTACTCCCTGGTCACCAAGGCGGGTTCCGGCATCCGCGGCGTCAAGGACCTGCGTGACAAGACCGTCGCCGTCACCTCCGTGGGCAGCCTGTCGGACACCGAGTTACTCAAAGCCGCCGACGACTCGGACATCCCGTGCAAGGGCCTGAAGGTCATCAACGGCGGGGTCGGCGCGAGCATCGTCGCGGCCATCGACAAGGGCGCGGCGGCGGGCATGGTCGGCGATCCCCAGCTGACCCGGCTGGTCCACTCCGGCAAGTACCGCATCGTATGGAAGCCAGACTTCGACTACGTGTCCCTGGTGGCGCTCACCAACACATCGTGGGTGGACAAACACCGCGTTCTGATGACCGACTACCTGCGCGGGCTCACCACGGCGGAGGACAAGTCGCGCGCAGACCGGTCCTTCGCGGTCAAGGCCCTCACCAAGGAGAGGTTCGCGGTGAGCGCCGGTGTACTCGACGAAGCCACCGCCCAGGCCATCGACAACGCCCCCAAGGGGCTGAAGAACAACGGCGGCGTCTGCCGGAAGACCATCGACGTGCTCGTCCAGACCGGCCCAGCGACCTGGCCGCCGTCATCCAGCAGGCCGAGCCGGAAGACAAGGCCGGGATCTACCGGCAGCTGGGGCTCCGGCTCACCTACGCTCCAGCGCAAGCGACCGTGCGCGCCGAGATCTCGCTCGCCCCGGAGAACGACAATTCCCCACGGTCGACGAACAACCGTGGGGAATTGGTACGTGTCCGAGGGGGGACTTGAACCCCCACGCCCGATAAAGGGCACTAGCACCTCAAGCTAGCGCGTCTGCCATTCCGCCACCCGGACCAGGTGTGTCTCCGCGGCCCGCCGCGGCGACATGGACCACGATACCAAGGTTTCGGAGTGCGTTTCACCTGCGTATGCCGGGCGCCCATCCCCGCGCCGACCTGGGGGGACGCGGGGGTGGGCACGGAGGGTGACCAGTGGTGACTAGCTGGGCATCAGGTGGTAGTCGGGGAAGTTGCCGGGGAGGCGCTCGGGCGCTGGGCCCTCGGTGACCGCGCGGATCAGGAGGTCGCCGCCGACGAAGGCGCCGCGCCAGGAGGCGCCGAAGCCGCCGAAGAGTTCGTCGCGGTCGCCGCGGGAGCGGGGCCTGCCGTGGCCGGTCTTGAAGGCGCGGATCTGGGGGGCCAGGCGGGCGTAGGTGGCGGGGTCGTCGCAGGAGAGGGTGGCGACGAGGGCGCCGTTGCTGGCGTTCATGGCGGCGAGCAGTTCGGCCTCGGTGTCGACCAGGACGAGGGTGTCGACCGGGCCGAAGGGCTCGGCGTGGTGGAGCGGGGAGGTGGAGGGCGGGTTGAGGAGGGTGACGGGGGCCGCGTAGGCGGAGAGGTCCTGGCCGGGGAGGAAGTGGCCGTCGGCGAGGTCGCCGCGGTGGAGGGGGACGGCGCCGCGGTCGATGGCCTCGGCCACCTGGTCGGCGAGCTCCTTGGCCTTGGCCGCGTTGATCAGGGGGCCGAAGTCCAGGTCGGGGACCTGGTCGGTGGGGCGCTCCACGGCCAGGGGGTGGCCCACGCGGATGGCGCGCACCGCCGGGAGGTAGACGGAGAGGAAGGCGTCGAAGGACGAACGCTGGACGACGAAGCGCGGGTAGGCGGTGCAGCGCTGCTTGCCGTAGTCGAAGGTCTTGCGGATCAGCGGGGCGAGGGCGTCCCAGTCGGTGAAGTTCCAGATGCCCCAGGCGTTGAGCCCCTCCTGTTCCAGGATGTGGCGCTTGCCGAGGTCGGCGACAGCGGTGGCGACCCGGGCGCCGGTGTCGCGGCCGCCGACGAAGGAGACGCAGCCGATCTCGGGCGAGCGGACCAGGGCCTCGGAGAGCTCACCGCCGCTGCCGCTGACGAGGGTGACCGGGATGCCCTCGCGGGCGGCGAGTGCGCAGGCGAGGGTGAGGCAGGCCAGCCCGCCGTCGGTGGGGGTCTTGGCGATGACGGCGTTGCCGGCCAGCGCCTGGACGAGCAGGGCGTGGACGAGGACGCTCATCGGGTAGTTCCAGCTGGCGATGTTGGAGACCGGGCCGGGCAGTGGGGTGCGGCCTTCCGCCATGCGGTCGATCTCGTCGACGTACCAGCGGACGCCGTCGATGGCCCGGTCCACATCGGCCTGGGCCAGCCGCCACGGCTTGCCGATCTCCCAGACCAGGAGGAGGGCGAGCAGTGCCCGGTGCTCGCAGAGCGCGTCGAGAGTGGCGGACACCCGCGCCCGGCGCTCCGGGAGGGCGATATGGCGCCAGCCGCGGTGCTGGTCGAGGGAGGCGCGTACGGCCTGGTGGGCGATGGTGGCGTCGAGCCGTGGCGGGCCCGCGATCGGGGTGCCGTCGACGGGGGTGGTGGCGGGGAGGGTCCGGCCGTCGCGGTGCCAGGTGCCGTCCCAGAGGTTGAGGACGCGGTCGTCCTGGAACGCCTCGGGGGCGGCGGCCAGGCAGCGCTGCCAGGCGTCGCCCCAGGCGGTTCCGGGCTTGAGGGTGAGGGTGGGTGCCATCGGTGATCTCCGCTCTCGTTGCGCAGGCGCGGGGCGGGATGTGGCGGGATGTGGCGGTCCGCACGGGCACCCGTCGCGTACGCGTCGTGGCTGTGCGTGGCGGGTGGCCGTACGGGGAGGAAGGTGGCCGCACGGAGAGTTACGGTGACCGGGTCACGGATCGGGTACGGCTCACCTCACGCGACGTCGCCGGGTGTTTCGGCCAGAAGCGCCACTACCAGCCCGGCGGTCTCCGTGGGGGTCGCTCCTACGCTCACGCCCGCGGCCTCCAGCGCCGCCTTCTTGGCCGCGGCGGTGCCCGAGGAGCCGGAGACGATGGCGCCCGCGTGGCCCATGGTGCGGCCCTCGGGGGCGGTGAAGCCGGCGATATACCCGACGACCGGCTTGGTGACGTGGTCGGCGATGTACCGCGCGGCGCGCTCCTCCGCGTCGCCGCCGATCTCCCCGATCATCACGATGAGGTCGGTGTCGGGGTCGGCCTCGAAGGCAGCCAGCGCGTCGATATGGGTGGTGCCGATGACGGGGTCGCCGCCGATGCCCACGCAGGTGGAGAAGCCGATGTCGCGCAGCTCGTACATCAGTTGGTAGGTGAGGGTGCCGGACTTGGAGACCAGCCCGATCCGGCCCGGTTTGGTGATGTCGGCGGGGATGATGCCGGCGTTGGACTGGCCCGGGGAGATCAGCCCGGGGCAGTTCGGGCCGATGATCCTGGTGGCGCGGGCCCGGGCGTACGCCTGGAAGGCGACCGCGTCATGGACCGGGATGCCCTCGGTGATGACGACGGCGAGCGGGATCCGGGCGTCGGCGGCCTCGGTGACGGCGGCCTTGGCGTGGGGCGGCGGGACGAACAGGACGCTCACATCGGCACCGGTGGCGTCCATGGCCTCGCGTACGGAGCCGAAGACGGGCACCGTACGGCCGCCGATGTCGACCCGGGTCCCGGCCTTGCGGGGATTGACGCCACCGACGACATCGGTGCCCGCGCCGAGCATCCGCCGGGTGTGCTTCATGCCTTCCGCGCCCGTCATGCCCTGGACGATGACCTTGCTGTCCTTGGTGAGGAAGATGGCCATGATGTGCGCCCCCTACGCGGCGAGTTCGGCGGCGCGCGCGGCGGCGCCGTCCATGGTGTCGGCCTGGTGGACGAGTGGATGAGCCAATTGGCCAAGGATGGCCCGGCCGCGGGCGGCGTTGTTGCCGTCGAGCCGGACGACCAGTGGCTTGGTGAGGGCGACGGTGTCCAGGGCGCGCACGATGCCGTCGGCCACCGCGTCGCAGGCGGTGATGCCGCCGAAGACATTGACCAGGACGGAGCGCACCTCGGGGTCGTCGAGGACGAGGGACAGCCCGTCGGCCATCACCTGCGCCGAGGCGCCACCGCCGATGTCGAGGAAGTCGGCGGGGCGGGCGCCGCAGCCCGCGACGACATCCAGGGTGGACATCACCAGGCCCGCGCCATTGCCGATGACGCCCACCTGGCCGTCCAGTTTGACGTAGCCGAGCCCGGCGGCCGCGGCGCGGGCCTCCAGCGGGTCCCGGGCGCGGTCGCCGGAGTCGTCCCATGACGGCTGCCGGAAGCGGGCGTTGTCGTCCAGGGTGATTTTCCCGTCCAGGGCCACGATCGCGCCGTCCCGGGTCACCACCAGCGGGTTGATCTCGACCAGGAGAGCGTCGTAGGCGGTCAGGACGGTCCACAGCCGACGGATGGTCCCGGCCGTCTCCGGCGGCAGTCCCCCGGCGACGGCGATCTCGGCGGCCTTGGCCTCGGTCACCCCCTCGGCCGGGTCGATCGCGATCCGGGCCACCGCCTCGGGGCGGTGCGCCGCGACCTCCTCGATCTCCATACCCCCCTCGGCGGAGGCGATGGACAGAAAGCGGCCCGCGGCCCGGTCCAGGGTGAAGCCGAGATACATCTCCCGTTCCACCTCGACCGGTTCGGCGACCATCACCCGGTGGACGGTGTGGCCCTTGATGGCCATGCCGAGGATCCGTCGTGCGGTCTGCTCGGCCGCCGCCGGGTCGTCGGCGAGTTTCACCCCGCCCGCCTTGCCCCGGCCGCCGGTCTTCACCTGGGCCTTGATGACGACGCGGCCGCCGAGTCGCTCGGCGGCGGCGCGGGCGGCTTCGGCCGTGTCCACCACCTCGGCTCGCGGCACCAATACGCCGTTCTCTTGGAGGAGTTCCCGTGCCTGGTGTTCGTACAGGTCCATTGCCAGCTCCCTGATGACCGGTCAACAGCGCTTGATCCAGCGCTGGATCGAACGAGTGGCGCACGCCCCCTGGACATCGCTCGGCCGATGGTGGGATAACAAAGTTCATACAGGATAACGTCGACTGTATGCAATCCAGCTGATCCACCTGCGAGGCACGCACCGACCCCTACGAAGGGACGCGATTCGCCATGCCCGACGACAGCCAGGACGTCATCTCCGGCGGGCACTTGGTCGCCAAAGCACTCAAGGCAGAGGGCGTCGAGGTCATCTACACCCTCTGCGGCGGCCACATCATCGACATCTACGACGGCTGCGTCGACGAGGGCATCGATGTCATCGACGTACGCCATGAACAGGTCGCCGCCCACGCCGCCGACGGCTACGCCCGGATCACCGGCAAGCCCGGCTGCGCCGTCGTCACCGCCGGTCCCGGCACCACCGACGCGGTCACCGGCGTCGCCAACGCCTTCCGCGCCGAGTCACCCATGCTGCTCATCGGCGGCCAGGGCGCCCACAACCAGCACAAGATGGGATCCCTGCAGGACCTTCCGCACGTCGACATGATGGCGCCGATCACCAAGTTCGCCGCCACCGTCCCGGACACCGCCCGCGCCGCCGACATGGTCTCCATGGCCTTCCGCGAGTGCTTCCACGGCGCCCCCGGACCCTCCTTCCTGGAGATCCCGCGCGATGTGCTGGACGCGAAGGTCCCGGTGGACAAGGCCCGTGTCCCCCAGGCCGGGCACTACCGCGCCTCCACCCGCAGCGCCGGCGACCCCGAGTCCGTCCAGAAGCTGGCCGATCTGCTGGTCGAGGCCGAGAAACCCGCGATCCTGCTGGGCAGTCAGGTGTGGACCACCCGTGCCACCGACGCCGCCACCGAGCTGGTGCGCACGCTCAATGTTCCCGCGTACATGAACGGCGCGGGGCGCGGCACACTGCCGCCCGGCGATCCGCACCACTTCCAGCTCTCCCGCCGCTACGCCTTCTCCAACGCCGACCTCATCGTCATCGTCGGCACGCCCTTCGACTTCCGGATGGGCTACGGCAAGCGGCTCTCCCCCGACGCCACCGTGGTCCAGATCGACCTCGACTACCGCACCGTCGGCAAGAACCGGGACATCGACCTCGGCATCGTGGGCGACGCGGGGCTGGTGCTCTCGGCCGTCACCCAGGCCGCCTCCGGCCGCATCAACGGGGGCGCGGGCAAGCGCAAGGAGTGGCTGGACGAGCTGCGCGCCGCCGAACAGAAGGCGATCGAGAAGCGGCTGCCCAACCTCCGCTCCGACGCCTCCCCCATCCATCCGTACCGCCTGGTCAGCGAGATCAACGACTTCCTCACCGAGGACTCGATCTACATCGGCGACGGCGGCGACATCGTCACCTTCTCCGGTCAGGTCGTCCAGCCCAAGTCGCCCGGCCACTGGATGGACCCGGGGCCGCTGGGGACGCTCGGCGTCGGTGTGCCGTTCGTGATGGCCGCCAAGCAGGCCCGCCCCGACAAGGAGGTGGTGGCGCTCTTCGGCGACGGCGCGTTCTCCCTGACCGGCTGGGACTTCGAGACGCTGGTCCGCTTCGACCTGCCGTTCGTCGGCATCGTCGGCAACAACTCCTCGATGAACCAGATCCGTTACGGCCAGAAGGCCAAGTACGGCGAGGAGCGGGAGCGGATCGGCAACACCCTCGGCGATGTGCCCTACGACCAGTTCGCGCGGATGCTCGGCGGCTACGGCGAGGAGGTCCGCGACCCGGCGGACATCGGCCCGGCGCTGCAGCGGGCCCGGGAGTCCGGCAAGCCGTCGCTGATCAACGTCTGGGTGGACCCGGACGCGTACGCCCCCGGAACCATGAACCAGACCATGTACAAGTAGGGAGCCGCCACCATGTCCCAGGCTCTTGAGGCCAATCAAGCTCTGACGGGCATCCGCGTCCTCGACATGACGCATGTGCAGTCCGGCCCCTCCGCCACCCAGCTGCTCGCCTGGCTCGGCGCGGATGTGATCAAGCTGGAGAACACCACCGGGGACATCACCCGCAAGCAACTGCGGGACCTCCCCGACGTGGACTCGCTCTACTTCACGATGCTCAACTGCAACAAGCGGAGCATCACCCTCAACACCAAGTCCGAACGCGGAAAGGAGATCCTGACCGAGCTGATCCGCCGCAGCGATGTGCTGGTGGAGAACTTCGGTCCGGGCGCCGTGGACCGCATGGGGTTCTCCTGGGAGCGCATCCAGGAGATCAATCCGCGGCTGGTCTACGCCTCGATCAAGGGGTTCGGCGAGGGCCCGTACACCAAGTTCAAGGCGTACGAGGTGGTCGCGCAGGCCATGGGCGGGTCGATGTCCACGACCGGCTTCGAGGACGGCCCGCCGCTGGCGACCGGCGCCCAGATCGGCGACTCCGGCACCGGGGTGCACTGCGTGGCGGGCATCCTCGCCGCGCTCTACCAGCGCACCCACACCGGTCGCGGCCAGCGGGTCAATGTGGCGATGCAGCACGCGGTGCTCAATCTGTGCCGGGTCAAGCTGCGCGACCAGCAGCGGCTGACGCACGGTCCGCTCGCCGAGTACCCGAACGAGGACTTCGGCGACGAGGTGCCGCGCAGCGGCAACGCCAGCGGTGGCGGCCAGCCCGGCTGGGCGGTCAAGTGCGCGCCCGGCGGGCCCAACGACTACGTCTACGTCATCGTGCAGCCGGTCGGCTGGGAGCCGATCACCCGGCTCATCGGCCGCCCCGAGCTGGCCGAGGACCCGGAGTGGGCCTCGCCCGAGTCGCGGCTGCCGAAGCTGGCCAAGATGTTCCAGCTGATCGAGGAGTGGTCCAGCACCCTGCCCAAGTGGGAGGTGCTGGAGCAGCTCACGGCCCACAACATCCCGTGCGGGCCGATCCTGTCCACCAAGGAGATCGTCGAGGACGCGTCGCTCGCGGCCAACGAGATGATCGTCGAGGTCGACCACCCCGAGCGCGGTTCCTTCACCACCGTCGGCTCCCCGCTGAAGCTCTCCGACTCCCCGGTCCAGGTCGAGCGCTCCCCGCTGCTGGGTGAACACAACGAAGAGGTGTACGTCGGGGAGCTGGGACTCGGCGACGAGGAAGTGCGGCTGCTCAAGACGAACGGAGTGATCTGACGGTGACGTATGACAACGATGCCGTGCGCGCGGTGCTGGACGCCGCCCGCGCCGAGGGGCGCACGGCGCTGACCGCTCCCGAAGGGAAGCGGATCACCGATGCCTATGGCATCCCGACCCCGGCCGAGGGGCTGGCGGAGACCGTCGACGAGGCGGTGTCGCTGGCCGACCGGATCGGCTTCCCGGTCGTCCTCAAGATCGTGTCCCCGGACATCCTGCACAAGACCGACGCGGGCGGGGTCCGGGTGGGGCTGACCTCCTGCGCCGAGGTGCGGGGCGCGTTCACCGCGATCGTTGACAACGCCCGCTCCTACGACCCGAAGGCCCGGATCCAGGGCGTCCAGGTGCAGCAGATGATCCCGGACGGCGGGCAGGAGGTCATCGTCGGCGCGGTCACCGATCCCACCTTCGGCAAGGTCGTGGCGTTCGGCCTCGGCGGGGTGCTGGTGGAGGTGCTGAAAGACATCACGTTCCGGCTGGCCCCGGCCACCGAGGACGAGGCGCTGTCGATGCTGGACGGGATCCGCGCCGCCGAGGTGCTGCGCGGGGTACGCGGCGGACCGGCGGTGGACCGCGGGGCGCTCGCCGATCTGATCGTGCGGGTCTCCCGGCTGGTGGCGGACTTCCCGGAGATCACGGAGGTCGATCTCAACCCGGTGTTCGCCACCGCGAGCGGGGTGCTCGCCGCCGATGTGCGGCTGCTGATCGGGGACCCCGCCCCGCAGGAGCGCCGCCGCTACTCGCGCGAGGAGATCCTGAGCGCCATGCGCCGGCTGATGCAGCCGCGCTCGGTGGCGGTGGTGGGCGCCTCCAACGAACAGGGCAAGATCGGCAATTCGGTGATGCGCAACCTCATCGACGGCGGCTTCCCCGGGGAGATCCACCCGGTGAACCCCAAGGCCGACGACATCCTGGGCCGCAAGGCGTACAAGAGCGTCACGGACGTCCCCGGCGAGGTGGATGTGGCGGTCTTCGCGATCCCCGCGAAGTTCGTGCCCGCCGCGCTGGAGGAGGTCGGCCGCAAGGGCATCCCGAACGCCGTGCTGATCCCGTCCGGCTTCGCCGAGACCGGTGAACACGAGCTGCAGCGGCGGATCGTGGAGATCGCCGAGGAGTACGGGGTGCGGGTGCTGGGGCCCAACATCTACGGCTACTACTCCACCTGGCAGGACCTGTGCGCCACCTTCTGCACCCCGTACGACGTCAAGGGGCCGGTGGCGCTCACCTCGCAGTCCGGTGGCATCGGGATGGCGATCCTCGGCTTCGCCCGGACGACCAAGACCGGTGTCTCGGCGATCGTCGGCCTCGGCAACAAGTCCGATGTGGACGAGGACGATCTGCTCACCTGGTTCGGTGAGGACGACCGCACCCAGTGCATCGCGATGCACCTGGAGGACCTGAAGGACGGCCGGGCCTTCGTGGAGGCGGCGCGGGCCACAGTGCCCAGGAAGCCCGTGGTGGTGCTCAAGGCGGGCCGTACGGCGGCGGGCGCCAAGGCGGCCGGCTCCCACACCGGCGCGCTGGCCGGGGACGACGCGGTCTACGACGACATCCTGCGGCAGGCCGGGGTGATCCGGGCGCCGGGCCTGAACGAAATGCTGGAGTACGCGCGGGCGCTGCCCGTGCTGCCCACACCCCAGGGTGACAACGTCGTCATCATCACCGGCGCCGGGGGCTCGGGGGTGCTGCTGTCGGACGCGATCGTCGACAACGGGCTGTCGCTGATGGAGATCCCGGACGATCTGGACGCCGCGTTCCGCCGCTTCATCCCGCCGTTCGGCGCGGCCGGGAACCCGGTGGACATCACCGGCGGCGAACCGCCGTCCACCTACGAGGCGACCATCCGGCTGGGCCTGGAGGATCCGCGGATCCACTCGCTGGTCCTGGGCTACTGGCACACCATCGTCACCCCGCCGATGGTGTTCGCCGAGCTGACCGCGCGGGTCGTCGAGGAGTTCCGCGCCCGGGGCATCGCCAAACCGGTGGTGGCCTCGCTCGCGGGCGACACCGAGGTCGAGGAGGCGTGCGCCTACCTCTTCGAGCGCGGGGTCGTGGCTTATCCGTACACCACCGAGAAGCCGGTGGCCGTCCTGGGCGCCAAGTACCGCTGGGCCAGGTCAGCGGGGCTGCTCAGGTAAGCCACCACGTTTCCCGGAGCACGAAGAGTTTGGACAGGGGGCGCTGGCCGGGTTCCTTCGAAGCCAAGGGGACGACATGAGCACAGCAGAACGACCGGAGGGGGCCCTCCCCTTCCGTGAAGTGCAGGACAGCAAGGGACGCACATATCGCATCGGTGAGACGGACCGCGACATCCTGGGCCACAGCCGGAAGCTGATGGTCTATCTGCCGTGGATCGCGATGATGGCCATCAGCGTGTCCGAGTACGCGTACGGCTCGGCCGAGGACACGCTCTCGGAGGCGCACGGCTGGACCCAGAGCAACACCTTCTGGATCCTGAGCGTCTGGGTGTTCTTCCAGGCGGGGATCGCCTTCCCGGCCGGGTGGCTGCGGGAGAAGGGGATCCTGACCGCCCGCGCGGCGATGTTCGTGGGGTCGGGGCTGTGTCTGATCGGGTTCGTGGCCCTCGCCCACCTGGACAACGTTTTCGCCGCCATCGTCGGTTTCGGTGTCATCGGCGGGCTCGGCTCCGGATTCATCTACGCCACCTGCATCAATATGGTGGGCAAGTGGTTCCCGGAACGGCGCGGAGCGAAGACGGGGTTCGTCAACGGAGGGTTCGCCTACGGCGCGCTGCCGTTCATCTTCATCTTCAACTACTGGTTCGACACGGGTAACTTCGACGAGGTCCTGGACCTCATCGGGGTCTATGTGCTGATCGTCGTGGCGATCTGCGCCTGGTTCTTCAAGGACCCGCCGAAGAACTGGTGGCCCGCCGACATCGACCCGCTGAGCTACAGCGGCAACGCCAAGAGCGCGGCGAGTCTGGCGAAGAACCCGCCGGCGGCGCGGCAGTACACGCCCAAGGAGGCCATCAGGACCGGGATGCTGCCGCTGATGTGGGTGTCCCTGGTGCTCACCGCCGGGGTGTCCATCTTCGGCATCTCCTTCCAGGTCGACTACGCCAAGGAGGTGGGCTTCGGCCCGCTGGTGGCGGCCTCGTCCATGGGCATCATGTCCGTCATCAACGGTGTCGGACGCGGGGTGGTCGGCTGGCTCTCGGACCTGTGGGGGCGCAAGACGACCCTGGTGTTCGTCATCGTGGTGCTGGGCCTCGCCCAGTTCGGGGTGATCTGGGCCGGCAACATCCACAACGAGGTGCTGTTCCTCTTCTTCGCCTTCCTCTCCGGATTCGGCGGCGGCGCCTTCTACCCGATGTTCGCGGCGCTGACCCCGGACTACTTCGGGGAGAACTACAACGCCACCAACTACGGCCTGGTGTACAGCGGAAAGCTGATCAGCGGGCTGTTCGGCGGTGGCCTGGGCTCGATGGTGGTCGACTCCTGGGGCTACGACGGCGCGTACGCGCTCGCCGGAGGCATCTCCATGCTGGCGGCCGCGGTGGCCCTGCTGCTGCGGCAACCAGGTCGGCCGCGGGTCCGGGGCATCGCCCCGAACCCGCAGCCGATCAGCCGCGAGGCCGTCTAGCTCCGCCCCGAAGGGCCCTCGCTCAGCCCCGTCCGCCGCACCGCAGTGACCGCAGATAGCGGGCGGAGCGGCGGGCGGTGGTGAGCGAATCGGCGGGCTCGTCGTGCTCCACCATCCAGTGGTGGCGGCGGCCGCCATGGGTCCTGTCGACCGCGGTCAGGAAGCGGCGGTAGTCGATGTCACCGTCACCGACGTCCACCATCCGGTAGCCGTCGGTGGCGGTTTCGTCGTGTTCCCCGTCCTTGACGTGGAAGAGCGGATAGCGGTGCGGGGCGCGCAGGACGTAGTCGAGCGGCTCGAAGGGCGCCGGGGAGCCGTCCACCCTCTTGCCGAAGCGGTACTGGCCCACATACGCCCAGTAGATGTCCATCTCCAGATGCACCAGCTCGGGGTCGGTCTCGGCGAGCAGCACGTCGTAGAGGCGGACGTCCGGCCGGTCGGTAGCGAAGGAGAACTCCTCGGCGTGGTTGTGCTGGTAGAACTTCATCCCGCGCGCCTTGGCCGCCGCGCCGTAGGTGTTGAACTCCTCCGCACAGCGCTTCCAGCCGTCGACCGTGGAGCCGTAGCGCCAGGGCCCGGAGGCGGTGCCCACATGCGGCAGGCCCAGGGCCTCGGCGTCGTCGAGCACCTGGGTGAGGTTGGTGGCGAAGGTGTACGCCTTCGGGTCGTCGGAGTAGTAGCCGACGTGGCTGCCGATACCGCGCAGCCCGTGGTCCCGCATCAGCCGCGTGAGCTGCCCCAGGGTGATGTCGCCCGTGCCCTGGGTGTATCCGGCGAACTCCACCTGGTCGTAGCCGTACCGGGCCAGCTCCTTGAAGACCCCGGCGAAGCCGATGGACTGCACCTGGTCGCGGAGGGTGTAGAGCTGGATGCCGAGGTGGCCGCGGGGCACCAGCGGGCCGCCCCGGCCCTTCTGGGCGGCCGTGCCGCTCTGGGCCGAGGTGCCGGTCTGGGCGGCGGTGGCGGTGGCCGTGCCGACCAGGGTGGCGGCCGTGGCACCCGCGGCGACACCGAGGAATCTGCGGCGGCGGAGCGTCTCGGCGAGTTCGGGGTGTTCCTGAGCCCTCTTCACGGGGTGTCTCCTTCGGTTGCGTTCGTCAGGCCGGCGAGGCGGAGGAGCAGGGTTTTGACGTCGGTGGCGGCCACTTGGCCGCTCACCGCGCCGGGCTGGGAGCAGAGGAGGACGGGCCCGTCCTCCTCGCGGTCCGGGAGGCGGCCGTGGCTGCCGCGCACCGGGGACGGATCGAGCGGGACGACGGCCATGCGGTAGCGCATCCCGGTCTTCTTGCGGGCCAGCGCGGTGGCTGCCCGCACCCGCACATAGGGGTCCTTGGGGTCCATGAACAGCTCGGCCGGGTCATAGCCGGGCTTGCGGTGGATCTCCACGAGCTGGGCGAAGTCGGGGGCGCGGGCGTCGTCGAGCCAGTAGTAGTACGTGAACCAGGCGTCCGGTGCGGCGACCGCGACCAGCTCCCCGGAGCGGGGATGGTCCAGGCCGTGGGCCTTCTTCCCCTCGTCGTCGAGGAGTTCGGCGATCCCGGGCAGACCGGCCAGGGCGGCGCGGGTGGCGTCCAGGTCCTCCGCGCGGCGCACATACACATGGGCGAGCTGGTGGTCGGCGACCGCGAAGGCCCTGGAGGCGCCGGGGTCCAGATACTCCATGCCGTCCTGGGTGTGCACCTCCAGCAGCCCGGCGCGGCGCAGCGCCCGGTTGATGTCCACGGGCCGGGAGACCCGGGTGATGCCGTACTCGGACAGTGCCACGACGGTGCGGCCGCGGGCTGTGGCATCGTCGAGCAGCGGGCCGAGGGCGGTGTCGAGCTCGGTGGCGGCGGCGTGGGCGCGGGGGTCGTCGGGGCCGTACCGCTGGAGGTCGTAGTCCAGATGCGGAAGGTAGGTCAGCACCAGATCGGTGGGGCTGGTGCGCAGGATGTGACGGGTGGCGTCGATGATCCACTGCGAGGAGACCAGATCGGCGCCCGGCCCCCAGAAGTGGAAGAGCGGGAAGGTGCCGAGCTCCGCGGTGAGTTCGTCGTGCAGCGCGGGGGGCCGGGTGTAGCAGTCCGGCTCCTTGCGGCCGTCGGCGTAGTAGACGGGGCGCGGGGTGACGGTGATGTCGGTGTCCGAGCCCATCGCGTACCACCAGCAGATGTTGGCCACCGTGTAGCCGGGGTGGGCGCGGCGGGCGGCGTCCCACAGCTTGTCGCCGCCGACCAGCCCGTTGTGCTGCCGCCACAGCAGCACCTCGCCCATCTCGCGGAAGTACCAGCCGTTGCCGACGATGCCGTGTTCGGCGGGGGTGGTGCCGGTGAGGAACGTCGACTGGGCGGCGCAGGTGACGGCGGGCAGCACGGTGCCCAGCGCGGCGCGGGAGCCGGAGCGGGCGAGGGCCTTGAGGCGCGGCATATGGTCCAGCAGCCGTGGGGTCAGCCCGACGACATCGAGGACGAGGAGGGGGGTCGGACCGCCCCTGCCGCTCAGGTCGCTCATGGCAGCTCCTTGAGGCCGAGGTCGGTCAGCAGGTCGCGGGCGAGGGCGAGTTCGGCGGCGATGCCGTCGGCGAGCCGGTCGCGGGTACGGGGGCGCAGCTCGGGCGGCAGCGCCTGCCAGGTGTAGGTCTCCACTTCGAGGTGGCGGGTCAGCGGGGCGGGCCCGCCGACGAGCCGGGCGAGGGCGTCGGCCAGCACCGGGAGGGTGGAGGTGAGCGGGGGCTCGGGCGGCGCGTGCAGCGGCACATGGAAGTGGGACCGCCAGGGCGCGGTGTCGCCGAGCCCGCCCGCGAGCGCTTCGTCGAGGTCGTCGGTGCCGTGGACGCCGCCCCCGGGGGCCCGGGTGCGGGTCTGGTGGAGGAAGCGGGGCTCGGCGAAGGCCGCGAGGGCCTCCCGCACCCCGGGCTGCGCCGGGTCCTCGACGTGCAGCGCGGCGGACAGCTGCGCCTTGACGACCGGGACCCCGGCTGCGGTGAGCGCGCCTGTGGCCGTGTGCGGGTCCTCGAACTGCGTCGCCAGATGACAGGTGTCCAGGCAGACGCCGATACGGTCCAGGGGCGGGCCGCCGGGTGCGGTGAGCGCCTCGATGGCCTGCGCGGTCGTCTCGACGGTGCAGCCGGGCTCCGGCTCCAGGCCGATGCGGACGGAGCGGCCGGTGAGCTCCTGGATGGCGTCGAGCCGCTGGGCGAGGGTGGTCAGGTGGCGGCGGGCGGCGCGGGCCCGTTCGGTGTCGAAGGGGGTGCGCCAGGCCAACGGCAGGGTGGAGACGGAGCCGTCCGCGATGTCGTCGGGCAGCAGCGCGGCCAGCAGCCGGGCCAGATGGGTGGTGTGCTCCAGCCGCTCCGGATCGGTCCAGTCGGGCTTGTAGACGCGGTACTTGACCTCCTGGGCGCCGAACCCCTCGTACGGGAAGCCGTTGAGGGTGACCACTTCCAGGCCGCGGGTGTCCAGCGCGCTGCGCAGCTTGCGCAGTTCCGCGGGGTCGGCGCTCAGGGTGCGGGCGGCGTCGCGGGCCAGCCACAGGCCGATGCCGAGCCGGTCGCGACCCAGCCGGCGGCGCACCGGTTCGCAGTACAGCCGCAGCTGCTCCACGACGCCGTCGAGGTCTTCGGCCGGGTGGACGTTGGTGCAGTAGGCGAGGTGGACGGTGGAGCCGTCGGGGTGGCGGAAGCGCATGGCGGCCTCACCGCCCCGCCGGTGCGGCGGGGGTGCCGCGCAGGATGGAGTTGCCCTCGTGGGTGGCGGTGGCCTCGGTCTCCTCGCTGTCGAGGTCGAGGTCCAGGCGGCCGCTGAGCCCGTAGAAAGCGACCGGGTTGCGCCACAGCACCTGGTCGACGTCGTCCTCGGTGAAGCCCTCCGCGCGCATCAGGTCGCCGACCTTGCGGGTCTTGAGCGGGTCGCTCCTGCCCCAGTCGGCGGCGGAGTTGACCAGGACCCGCGCGGGCCCGTATTCGCGCAGGATCGCGACCATCCGCTCCTCGTCCATCTTGGTGTCGGGATAGACGGAGAAGCCCAGCCAGCAGCCGCTGTCCTTGGCCTCCTTGACCGTGGTCTCGTTGAGGTGGTCGACCAGAACGCGGTCCAGCGGCAGCGCGGACTCACCTACCACGTCGAGGGTGCGGCGCAGTCCGGCCAGTTTGTCGCGGTGCGGGGTGTGCACGAGGGCGGGCAGGCCGTGGTCGGCGGCGAGCTGCAGCTGGGTGGCGAGGGCGGTGTCCTCGGCGGGGGTCATCGAGTCGTAGCCGATCTCGCCCACGGCCACGACGCCGTCCTTGACGAGATAGCGCGGCAGCTCGTCCAGGACGGGGGCGCAGCGCGGGTCGTTGGCCTCCTTGGGGTTGAGGGCGAGGGTGCAGTGGTGGGCGATGCCGTGCTGGGCGGCCCGGAACGGCTCCCAGCCGAGGAGGGAGTCGAAGTAGTCGTAGAAGCTGGCGGGCGAGGTGCGCGGCTGTCCGAGCCAGAAGGACGGCTCGACGACGGCGCGCACCCCCGCGGCGTACATGGCCTCGTAGTCGTCGGTGGTGCGGGAGGTCATATGGATGTGCGGGTCGAAGATGCGCATCAGGACTCCTCACGGGTCAGGGCGCGGGTGGGGGCCGTCGCGGCTGTCGGGGACGTCAGGGCCAGTACGCGGTCGAGATCGGCGGGCACGGGGCGGCCGGCGGCGGTGCGCTCGCGGGCGTAGTCGGTGAGCATGCGGGCCAGCTCGGTGTCGCCGCGCGCCCGGCGCTCCCATTCGGCGACGGCGGTGAGCGGGACGCCGGTGAACAGGCACTTGAGCACGGCCTGCCGCCAGCTGTGCGGCGAGAGGTGGCGAGCGGCGTACGGGCCCACGGCGGCGGCCACGAGCCGGGTGTCATTGGTCCGCAGGGCGTCCTCGACGAGCGGGACGGCGTCCGAGGCGTCGAGACGCAGATGCGGTAGCGCGAGGAGCACGGCGCGGCGCTCGGCGCCGGTGCCCTGCGCGTACAGCCTCGCGGCGGTCGCCGCGTCCGCGTCGGCGGCGTGGAGGAGCAGGATGCGGGCGGCGTCGGGGAGGTCGTGGGGGGTGGGGTCGCCGGGGGCGGGTCGGGCGCTCCGGACGTGGCGGCCCGCGGAGGCGAAGTCCAGCTCCCAGCGGGCGGGGCCGGAGGCGGAGCGGGGGCCGGAGGCGGAGCCGGAATCGTCCGCCTGGGGCCCGGCTTTCGCCGCCTCCGTCAGGGCCCCGTCCAGCCAGGCGCGTCCTGCCTCGTCCAGTCGCCGCTCCACGGCGGCACGCAACTCGGTCGGGGTCAGCACCGGACGCCTCCCTCGATCGCGGCCCGTTCGGCGTCCTGGAGGAAGCGCAGGGAGGTGCGGGCCAGTTCGGGACCGGCGTGGGAGTGGCGGGGCAGCTCGACGCCGACGAGCCCCCGGTACCCCGCGGCGCGCAGCGCCCCCAGGACCGGCGGGAAGTCGATCTCCCCCTCGCCGAACGGCAGATGCTCGTGCACCCCGCGCCGCATATCCTCGATCTGCACATGCCGCACCCAGGGCGCCGCCGCGCGCACGCACTCGGCGGGCGGGTCGGGCTCCAGGCACTGGCAGTGGCCGATGTCGAGGGTGAGGCCGAGGGCGGCCGGGTCGCCGAGGGCCGTGCGCAACCGGTGGAATCCGGCGAGGTCGGCGAGGAGATGCCCCGGCTCCGGCTCGATCGCGAGGGCCACGCCCGCCGCCTCGGCGGCGACGACCACCGGCCCGAGGGCGTCCGCCAGCCGCCGCCACGCCGTCTCTTCGGACTCGCCGGGCGGCAGCACCCCGCTGAAGCAGTGCACGGCCGGCGCCCCGAGATCGGCCGCCACCCGCACCGCCCGCAGCAGCAGATCGACACGGGCGCCGCGGGCCTCGGGATCCGGGTCGAGCAGGGTGGGGTGGTGCTTGCGCCGGGCGTCGAGAACGTACCGGGCGCCGGTCTCGATCGCCACGCCGAGGCCGAGCCGCTCGAGGTCGCGGGCGACGTGGCGGGCGCGGGAGGCGAGGCCCGGGGCGAGCGGGTCGAAATGCATATGGTCGAGGGTCAGCGAGACGCCGTCGTAGCCGAGGTCGGCGAGCAGGGCGAGGGCGTCGGTGAGGCGGAGGTCGGTCAGACCGTTGGTGCCGTAGGCGAAGCGCAGGGGTTCCGGGCGGGGACGGCTCATGTCGCGCTGACCTTTCTCGACAGCCGTCGGGCGACGGGCATCAGCGCGAGCAACCCCGCCGCCGTCCGGTGCGCCCCGGCGCGGGAGGCGAGCACGGCCTGAAGCGGGATCATCGCGCGGATGCCGCTGCCGACGGCGCGCTGGAGGAAGTACGGGGAGGGGTTGAGCGCGGCATGCGCCAACGGCCGGGCGACCGTGGCCACATACCCGCCCGCGAGCACGGCACCGGCGACGGCCGCGAAGCGGCCGGCCGCCGCGCCGGGCAAGGCGATGGTCCCGATGTTCCGGGTCGGCGCGGCCCCGGCACGGCCGCCCACGAGGCCGACCCCGGTGACGGCCGCAATGCGGCTGAGCGGACGCGTACGCTCGGCCGCCGCGCCGCGCGAGGCGATGGTCAGGGGCAACCGTGCCCCGGCACGCGGCCCGCCCGACCGACCGCCACCGGTGGCCGCCGTAGCGAGCCGCCTCGCGGCACCACCGCCCCGTGCCCCGAGCCCGCCCGGCGGACCGCCATGCCCGGTGCCCGCCGCAACCGCCACGCGTCGGCCCGCCACGACCGCGGCGACGAGCCGCCTCGCCGGACTGCCGCGCCCTGCCCGTACGCCCTTGCCCCGCGCGAGCTCGTGGGCGACGGCGGCCGTGGTGCCCTGGACGACGGCCGCCGGGCCGGGCACGGCGGTCCTGGCCGAGGCGGCCGCGCTCCAGCTCCACCCGTGGGCCGGGCCCCGGTCAACGGCGCCGCCGACAACCGGACCACGCCCCGAGGCAGCCCCCCTACCGAGCGCCGCACCTACGGCAGGGCCCGCCTGTGCGAGGGCGCGGCGAGGGACCCACCGCCAACCAAGTCGGTTGCCCTGGCCCGAAGAAGCCGGGGCGGTCAGGGCCCCGGCGAGTCGCCGAGCCGGACCACCGCGGCGTAGCCCTGTGCGGGAGGGCTCCTTGGTGAGGGCCGCCGTGGCGCCTGCGGCTGTCAGGCCACCTGACGGGGTGCCGTGGCGGCTTGGCGTGGTGGTGTCATTCCCAGCCGCGAGCGGTGCACGGTGGCCTGCCCCGGAGGCGTGCCCTGCGGCGGGGGCCGGGCGTCTGGTCGCCGCCCAGGCGATCGCCGTGCCCACCGCGAGGGCCCCGAGAGGAGCCGCCGAGGAGCCGCCGACGGCCTCCCGGCGGGAGACCGTGGTCACCGCGAGGGTGTGGGCGCCCAGGAGGGCGGCCGGGGGCAGGGCGGAGCGCAGGGCGGCGGGGGCGGGGGCGGAGGCGGTGGCGCCGAGGAGGAGGTCCAGCGCGCGGGCGGCGGCCATGGCGGGCGGGCCCGCGGGGGTGTTCTTCAGCCCCAGGTCGTATGCCCACACCGTGCCCGCCAGGGCCGTCGCCGTGGTGAGGGCCGGGCGGCCCGCGGCGGCGGCGCAGAGCAGCCCGGCGGCGGTCAGCCCGGTCGCGGCGGTCAGCGCGGCGCCCGGGGCGATACGGCCCGACGGCAGCGGGCGGCCGGGGCGTTCCACGGCGTCGATGTCCCGGTCCGCCCAGTCGTTGAGCGCCATTCCCGCCTCGTACAGGCACAGGGACGCGCAGACGGCGAGCGCGGTGCCCCGGTTGGGGCCGCACCGGGCCGCGGCCGCGCCCGCCAGGGCGTCACCGGGCACCGTGAACAGGGCCGAGATCCGGAGCAGTTCGGCCCAGTCGCCCCAGTTCCCCCAGCCCCCGCGCTCCCCCGCCGTCCGCGTCATGAGCGGCCCCGCAGCCGCCCGGCGAGGCCGACCAGCGCCGCGTACTGCTCGGCGAGGGCGGCCGGGCCGCCGTCCGGGTCCTTGAAGTAGAAGCCGAGTTCGGGGAGCGGCCCTGCGAGGCCGAGCTCATGGGCGCGGGCGGTCAGCCGGGCCAGGTCGAGGACGAGCGGTGCGGCGAGGGCCGAGTCGCAGCCCTGCCAGATGGTCTGCAGAACCATCCGGGAGCCGAGGAAGCCCTCGAAGGCGACGTGGTCCCAAGCGGTCTTCCAGTCGCCGAGCGCGGGCACGTTGTCGATGTGCAGCTCACCGTCGGGGAGTTCGCCGAGGGTGTCGGAGAGGACCCGTGCCTTCCCCGCGTTCTTGGCCGCCGCGGCGCCCGGGTCGGCGAGGGCGGCGCCGTCGCCACCGCCGAGGAGGTTCGTACCGGACCAGCTCCGTACGGCCAGCGCCCGCTGGGCGAACATCGGCGCGAGAACGGACCGCAGCAGCGTCTGCCCGGTCTTGCCGTCGCGCCCCGCGTACGGCAGTCCGGAGCGCTCGGCGCGCTCGCGCAACCGGGGGTGGTGGAGCCCGGTGGAGGGGGTGAAGTTGACGTACGGGCATCCGGCGCGCAACGCGGCGGCGGCGTAGAGGGAGCTGGGCGGCAGGGTGCCGGGGTCCTCCGGAGCCGCTTCGGTGGAGGCGACGTTGACGACGACGGCGCGGGCCAGCCCGTGCGTGCGGAGGAAGTCGGTGAGGTCGGCCGCGAAGGCCGCGATCAGCTCCTCCTCACCGCGGCCGTCACCGGGCTGCGGCCCGCCGGGGCGGACGGCCGTGTCGGCGGCAGCGAGTTCGGCACGTACGGCGGCGGGCAGCCCATGCGGCAGCACCCCGTCGGCGGCCAGCGCCTCGGCCCGCTTGGGCAGCGGGGTCGTGGCGGTGTCATGGCCGCCGAAGACGAGGTCGGCGAGTGTGGGAAGGCCGCTGTCCGCGAACGGCGCGGTCTCGGTGAGCATTCCGGTCGCCGGCTGCAACCCCCCGGCGACGGCGGCACAGCCCGCCACGGCGGTGGTGGCGACGGAGCCGCGGGCGCCGATGAGCCAGACCCCCGTACGGGGTGCGTCGCGGGGTGGGGTGATGTCGTCGGGGCGGGTGGTCACTGGCTGCCTCCCGGGTGGGCGTGGGTTGCGCATGTGGTTCGGGTGCCGCGAATTGGCGTTCGCGGCGGCGGTACGTGGGCGGCGCCGGTTCGGTCGTGTCGTACGGGAGTCGGGGTCGGGTGGGTCGAGGCCGAGGTCGGGTGGTCGGGGTGGTCGGGGTGGTCGGGGTCGGTGGGTCGGGGCGCGGAGCCCCTCGTGCGGTCGGGAGCTCCCCGCCAAGCCCCGGGGCCACCGGGCCCGGGCCCCGGCCCGGAGTCCCGGGGTGGCCGGGACCCGGACGGGCGGCCCGGGCAGACCCCAGCCCGAGGGCCGGAGCCGGGGCGGGTGGGCCCCGGCGTCCTGCCCCCGGGTGGGTGGTCGAGGTGGCGGCGGGAGGAGGCGGCGTACTCCTGCCCGCCGCCACGCCGCCCCCACGGCTCCCCTCGGGCCGTCGGGACGGCGAACCGGGGCCGCGCCTAGCGGTGGTGGTGACCGCCGCCCCTCACCGGCAGGTCCTTGACGCGGATGTTGCGGAAGGTGACCTCATCCCCGTCCCCGTGGTTCTGGATGCCGACGTAGCCTTGGAGCAGGCTGCGCGCCGGGTCGGGGTTGGTGAAGTCGTTGATCTGCACGCCGTTCAGCCAGATCCGCAGCCGTTCGCCCTCGACCCGGATCTCGTAGGTGTTCCACTCCCCCGGCGGGTTCAGTGCCGCGTCCCGCTTGGCGAGGTCGGCGGACTGGAAGCCGTAGACCGAGCCGGTGGTGTGATCGGGGGTGTCGGTGGCGTCGATCTGCACCTCGTAGCCGTTGTCGACCGCCGACCAGGGGTCGTCGGAGGCCGGGAAGCCCACGAAGACGCCGGAGTTGTCGTCGCCCGCCATCTTCCAGTCCAGCTTGAGCGAGTACGCGTGCAGCTCGCGCGCCTCGTACCAGAGCATGCCCATGCCGCCGGTGGAGGTCAGGGTCCCGGCGGCCGGGTCGAGGGTGAACGCGCCGGGGCCGGCCTGCTTCCAGCCCGCCGTGGAGCTACCGTCGAACAGGCTCTGGTAGCCCTGTTCGGGGCGGCAGTCGGCGTGCGCGGCGCCGGTGGCGTAGCGGATGCCGCCGAGCAGGTGCTGCCGGAAGGCGGGGTCGGCGTAGGACTCCTTGGTGTGGCCGAAGCCGGTGTAGAAGGCGCGGCCGCCCTGGTACTCCTGGCACCACGCGATCGGGTGGTCCTCGCCCATCGACCCGCCCTGGTACGAGGACTCGTCGAGGGTGGCGAGGACATGGGCCCGCTCGCGGGGGTTGGTGCGGTAGTTGTACCACTCGTCGGTGCGGTCCCAGGTGGCGCCCAGGTGCGCGGTGGCGGGGTGGGCGCGGTCCTCAACGTCCACGGTGGCGGGCTGGATGGCGGGGTGCGACTGGAAGTACGCGCCGGCCAGGCCGCCGTAGAAGGACCAGTCGTACTCGGTGTCGGCGGCGGCGTGCACACCGACGTAGCCGCCACCGGCCTGGATGTAGCCCTCGAAGGCGGACTGCTGGGTGGCGTCGAGGACATCGCCGGTGGTGGAGAGGAACACCACCGCGTCGTAGCGGGCGAGGTTGTCGGGACTGAAGGCGGCCGCGTCCTCGGTGGCGTCGACGGCGAAGCCGCCCTGGGCGCCGAGGTCCTGGATGGCGGCGATGCCGTCAGGAATGGAGTCGTGGCGGAAGCCCGCGGTCTTGGAGAAGACCAGGACGCGGTCGTCCTCGGCCGCGGGCGAGGACGTGGCGGACGCCGCGGGGAGGGCCATGGCGGCGAGCAGGAGTGCGGCCGCCACGACCGCGACCCGCCCGGTGGCACGGGTCGTACGCGTCGTACGGGTCGTGCCGGAGGCGCGGTAAGCGCGCGAGAGAGGGAAACGCCGTCTCGGTCCGGGCGGTCCGGACGGTGTGGGGGAAAGGTGCGAGTCCATAAGCGTCGGGCTCCTTGTTCCCGGGCCCCGGGGCCGGGGGCGGCCCGACGGCCGCCCCCGGCGCCGGTCGTCAGCCGGTGCCGATGGTGAAGTCGTCCACGTCGAAGAGCGCTCCCGCGCCGCCGGTGAACACCAGGTAGAGCGTGGTGGTCTCGGCCGGCGGGTCCTGCAGTGGCGTCGTGACGTCCTGGAAGGTCTCCCAGTCGCCGGTCACCGGCACGGTGGCGCTGCCGAGCAGCGTGCCGGTCGGGGATCCGGCGCGGACCTCCAGCGTGCCGCCGGCGCCCGCGGAGGAGACGCGCGCGGTGAAGTCCTTGGCATTGGCGAGCAGGTAGGGGCTGAAGGCGATCCAGTCCCCGTTCTCGATGTTGCCGACCGTCTTGCCGCCGTTGGCCGGGGTGTGGTTGATCACGTCGACGCCCTGGGAGTCGCCGTAGTGTTCGGCCTGCCGGTGCTTGGGCTGGACGATGTTCTGGTCGTGGGTGGTCAGCGGCGGCTGGCCGCCCGCGCCCTGGTCGGTGTACTCGGCGTCGAAGACCCCGAAGATGTTGGCGTTGGGGTCGTGCTCGCTGTCGGCGGACGTCTGGAGGGTGCCCTCGCAGCCATTGGCCGAGGTGACCGGGTGGCCGTGGCTGTCGTGGCCGAGGATGTGGGTGACCTTCACCTTGGAGCAGTCGACCGTACCGTCCTCGGGGTCGGTCACGGTCACCTTGAACGGCACCTTGTCGCCGAAGGTGAACAGCTGCCCGTCACCGGGCAGTTCCAGGGTCACCTTCGGTGCGGTGTTGCCGACGGTGACATGCGCGCTGGCGGTGCCGGCGAGCCCGCCGGCGTCGGTGGCGGTCACCGTCGCGGTGTAGGTGCCGTTCTTGTCGTAGGTGTGGGAGGGGTTCTGCTCGGTGGAGGTGGCACCGTCACCGAAGTCCCACGCGTAGCTGAGCTGGTCGCCGTCGGCATCGGTGGCCTTGGCGGTGAACTCGGTGGTCAGCGGGGCCTGGCCGCTGGTCACCGAGGCGCTCGCATCGACGATGGGGGCGTGGCCGCCGGTGGCGTTCTCGATCCGGAACAGGGCGGAGTTCTCGTCGCCGTTGAAGTAGCCGGTGCCGTAGTCCAGGACGTACAGGGCGCCGTCCGGGCCGAAGGCCATGTCCATCACCTGGGTGCCGGACCACGGGAAGTCGTTGATCTTCTGGACGGTGCCGTCGGTGCCCTGCTCGATCCGCTTGATCCAGCGGCGGCCGAACTCGCCCGCGAAGAAGTTCCCGTCGTAGCTCTCGGGGAACTTCACCGGGGAGTCCAGCGAGGCGTCGTAGCGGTAGACCGGGCCGCCCATCGGGGACTCCGAGCCGTTGCCGAACTCGGGCACCGAAGCGCCGTCGTAGGGGATCCACGCCTCTTGGGCGGGCGGCAGGTCGGTGAGGCCCGTGTTGTGCGGGGAGGTGTTCTTCGGGGCGGCGCAGTCGAAGGCGGAGCCGGAGGCGCCGGTGGCGAAGTCGTAGTCGACGTAGGCGTCGTTCTTGCCGGTGCAGTACGGCCAGCCGAAGTTGCCCGCCTTGGTCACCCGGGCGAACTCCACCTGCCCGCCGGGGCCGCGCTTCGGGTCGGCGGCGCCCGCGTCCGGTCCGTAGTCGCCGACGTAGACGGTGCCGGTGGGCTTGTCGACGCTCAGCCGGAAGGGGTTGCGGAAGCCCATCGCGTAGATCTCGGGCCGGGTCTTGTCGGTGCCCGGCGCGAAGAGGTTGCCGTCCGGGACGGTGTACGAGCCGTCGTCGGCGACCTTGATGCGCAGGATCTTGCCGCGCAGGTCGTTGGTGTTGGCGGCCGAGCGCTGGGCGTCGTAGGCCGGGTTGCGGTCGGATCGCTCGTCGATGGGCGAGTAGCCGTCGGAGGCGAACGGGTTGGTGTCGTCGCCGGTGGACAGGTACAGATTGCCCTGCGCGTCGAAGTCGATGTCACCGCCGACGTGGCAGCAGATGCCGCGGGAGGTGGGGACCTCCAGCACCTTCTTCTCGCTGGCCAGGTCGAGGGTGCCGTCGGTCTTCAGCACGAATCGGGACAGCCGGTTGAGGCCGTCGAACTTGGCGAAGTCCGCCGGGGTGCCGTTGTCGGGGGCGTCGCCGGCGGGGGTGTCCAGCGGCGGGGCGTAGTACAGGTAGATCGCGCGGTTGTCGCTGAACCCCGGGTCGACGCCGACGCCCTGGAGCCCTTCCTCGTCGTGGGTGTAGACCGGGATCTTCCCCGCGACCGTGGTGTTGCCGCCCGCGTCCGTCAGCCGCAGGGTGCCGTCGCGGGAGGTGTGCAGCACCGAACGGTCGGGGAGCACCGCCAGGGTCATCGGCTCGCCCATCTCGGGCTCGCCCTTGGCGAGGGTGACCTGCTGGAACTCCTCGGCGGCCGGGGTCGGTTGATCCGCACCCGCCGGCGGAGCGGTGAGCGCGAGCCCCGCGCCGACGAGCAGGGCGCTCGTGACGAGCGCGAGGGGCCCGCGCAGTCGAAGCCTTTTCCTGTGCACGCTGATCCTCCGTGGAAAGAGGGGGGTGTACGGGCGGGCCGTCAGGCCGCCGTGACTGGCACAGGCGCGCGCCGTCGCGCCGGGATGACCGGTCCGGGGCGAGGGGCCCCTATGTGACCGGTACATCTCAAGGACCGTAGCGGTGTTTGTCCGGTCCGGAAACCCCTTTGACGCAAAGTAGGCCCCTCTTCATCCACGGGCAGGACAAAGCTGGGTGGGGGCACGGAGTGCGGTCCCCCACCCAGGGGCCCTTCGGGCGGGTCTTCGATCGCCGGACGGGCCGGGCTACTTCTCCCCGCCTCCGAAGGCCGCGTCGAACGACGCCGTCGGCGGGTCGAAGTCGAAGTGCTTCAGCCGGGCCAGCGCCTCCGGGGCGCCCGTGAGCCGGTCCATCCCGGCGTCCTCCCACTCGACCGACACCGGACCGTCGTAGCCGATCGAGCGCAGCATCCGGAACACGTCCTCCCACGGCACATCGCCATGGCCCGCCGAGACGAAGTCCCAGCCGCGGCGGGGATCGCCCCAGGGCAGATGGGAGCCGAGGCGGCCGTTGCGGCCGTCCAGCCGCTTCCGGGCCTCCTTGCAGTCGACGTGGTAGATCCGGTCCCGGAAGTCCCACAGGAAGCCGACGGGGTCCAGGTCCTGCCAGACGAAGTGGCTGGGATCGAAGTTGAGCCCGAAGGCGGGGCGGTGGCCGAGCGCCTCCAGGGCCTGGTGGGTGGTCCAGTAGTCATAGGCGATCTCGCTGGGGTGCACCTCGTGGGCGAAGCGCACGCCCTCGGCGTCGAAGACGTCGAGGATCGGGTTCCAGCGCTCGGCGAAGTCCTCGTAGCCCCGCTCGATCATCCCCGGCACCACCGGCGGGAACATCGCCACCAGATGCCAGATGGAGGAGCCGGTGAAGCCGATGACGGTGCGGACCCCGAAGGCGGCCGCGGCGCGGGCGGTGTCGGCCATCTCCGCGGCGGCCCGCCGCCGGACGCCCTCGGCCTCGCCGTCGCCCCAGATCCGGGCGGGCAGGATGGCCTTGTGGCGCTCGTCGATGGGCGAGTCGCACACGGCCTGGCCGACCAGATGGTTGGAGATGGCGAAGCACTTCAGGCCGTACTTCTCCAGCAGACTGTGGCGCCCGTCCAGATAGCCGGGCTCGCCGAGCGCCCGGTCCACCTCGAAGTGGTCGCCCCAGCAGGCGAGTTCCAGGCCGTCGTAGCCGAAGTCGCGGGCCAGCCGGCAGACCTCCTCCAGGGGAAGGTCGGCCCACTGGCCGGTGAAGAGCGTGAAAGGTCTGGGCATTCCGGCCTCCTGTCTCAGACGGGTACGGGGGTGTAGACGCAGTTCTTCTCCGCGCTCTCCTCGACGGCGGCGAGCACCCGCTGCACCTGCAGCCCGTCCTCGAAGGACGGCTCGGGTCCGGTCCCCTCGGCGACCGCGAGCACCATGTCCCGCGCCTGGTGGACGAAGGTGTGCTCGTAGCCGAGGGCGTGGCCCGGCGGCCACCACGCGTCCAGGTAGGGGTGCTCGGGCTCGGTCACCAGGATCCGGCGGAAGCCGGAGTCGGCGGCGGGCTGGGTGTGATCGTGGAAGGACAGCTCATTGAGCCGTTCCAGATCGAAGGCGAGCGAGCCGTGATCGCCGTTGAGCTCGATCCTGAGCGAGTTCTTACGGCCCGCGGCGAAGCGGCTGGCCTCGAACGACGCCACCGCACCGGAGCCGAACCGTCCGGTGAACAGCGCCGCGTCATCGACCGTGACCGGTCCGCGCGCCGCCCCGCCCGCCCCGGAGCCGCCGAGCCCCGCCACCGCACCGGCGGGCAGCGGCCGCTCCCGGATGAACGTCTCGGTGAGCGCCGAGACGCCGATCAGCCGCTCCCCCGCCAGATACTGCGCCAGGTCGACGATGTGCGAGCCCAGGTCGCCGAGCGCGCCGGAGCCCGCGTACTCCCGCCGCAACCGCCACACCAGGGGGAACTCCGGGTCGACGATCCAGTCCTGCAGATAGGTGACCCGTACGTGCCGCAGCACGCCGAGCCGCCCCTGCGCCACCATCCGGCGGGCGTACGCGATCGCGGGCGCGCGGCGGTAGTTGAAGCCCACCATCGCCACCTGTCCGCGCTCCCGTGCCCGCCGCGCCGCCTCCACCATGGCCTGCGCCTCGGTCACGGAGTTGGCGAGCGGCTTCTCGCACAGCACGTGCTTGCCCGCCTCCAGGGCCGCGATGGCGATCTCGGCATGGCTGTCGCCGGGGGTGCAGACGTCGACCAGTTGCACATCGTCCCGGGCGATCATCGACCGCCAGTCGGTCTCGGCCGCGGCCCAGCCGTGCCGGTCCGCGGCGGCCCGTACCGCGTCCGCGTCGCGCCCGCAGATGGCGGACATCACGGGGCGCGTGGGCAGGTCGAAGACTCGGCCGACGGTACGCCAGCCCTGGGAGTGTGCGGCGCCCATGAAGGCGTAACCGACCATGCCGACGCCGAGCGTCTTCGCTTCAGGACTTTCCATGGGACTCCTTCTGACGATCGCAAACCGACGCGAGGTGGGGGGTCTGGCCCTCTATCGGGCTCAGCTGAATCCCGTGGGGAGGTATTCGTCCACGTTGTCCTTGGTGACGACGGCGGAGTAGAGGGTGAGGGAGGCCGGGATCTCCAGCTCCGCGAGGCCGCCGACGCCCTTGCCCTGGCCGAGCGCGCGGGCGAGGTCGATGGCGGAGGCGGCCATGGTCGGCGGGTAGAGCACGGTGGCCTTCAGCACGGTGTTGTCGGCCTTGATGGCGTCCATGGCGTGCTTGGCGCCCGCGCCGCCGACCATGAGGAAGTCATCGCGCCCGGCCTGCTTGATGGCACGCTCGGCGCCGACGCCCTGGTCGTCGTCGTGGTTCCACAGGGCGTCGAAGTCGGAGTGGGCCTGGAGCAGCTGCGCCATCTTCGACTGGCCCGACTCGACGGTGAACTCCGCGGCCTGGCGGCCGACCTTCTTGATGTTCCGGTAGTTCTTCAGGGCGTCGTTGAAGCCCGCGGTGCGCTGCCGGGTCAGCTCCAGGTTGTCGATCCCGGCCAACTCGATGACCTTGGCGTTCTTCTTGCCCTTGAGCTGCTCGCCGATGTACTGCCCGGCGTTGAAGCCCATGCCGTAGTTGTCGCCGCCGATCCAGCAGCGGTACGCCTGCGGGGAGGCGAAGACGCGGTCGAGGTTGACGACCGGGATGCCCGCCCGCATCGCCTTGAGCCCGACCTGGGTCAGCGCCTTGCCGTCGGCGGGCAGGATGACCAGGACGTCGACCTTCTTGTTGATGAGGGTCTCGATCTGCCCGATCTGCTGGGCGGTGTCATTGGAGCCCTCGGTGATCTCCAGCGTGACGTCCTTGTACTCCTTGGCGCGCCGCTTGGCCTGCTCGTTGATGGCGTTGAGCCAGCCGTGGTCGGCCTGGGGCCCGGCGAAGCCGATGGTGACCGCCTTACCGGGCTTGTCATTGGCGGTGTTCGCGGCCTGCTTGCTGTTCTCGTCGCTGTCGTTGTTCTCGTTGCTGGTGCACCCGGCGGCGAACAGCGCGCCCGCCGCGGCGGTGCCCAGGAGCAGGTTTCTGCGACTGGTGGGGGAGGAGCTCTGTGGGAACCTCATGGCGTCGAACGACCCTTCTGTACCAGGACGGCGGCGACGATGATCGCGCCCTTGGCGATCTGCTGGACATCGCTCTGAAGGTTGTTCAGGGCGAACAGATTGGTGATGGTGGTGAAGACGAGGACGCCGAGGACGGAGCCGGTGATGGTGCCGCGGCCGCCGCTGAGCAGCGTGCCGCCGATGATCGCGGCGGCGATGGCGTCGAGTTCGTACAGGTTGCCGTTGGTGTTCTGGCCGGAGCCGGTGAGGACGACCAGCATGAAGGCGGCGACACCGCAGCACAGTCCGGAGAGCAGATACAGCATCAGCCGCTGCCGTTTGACGTCGATGCCCGCGAGCCGGGCCGCCTCGGCGTTGCCGCCGATGGCGACGGTGCGTCGGCCGAACGTCGTGCGGTTGAGCACCAGCCAGCCGAGGACCGTGACGGCGGCGAAGATGATCACCAGCGGCGGTATGCCGAGGACGTAGGAGTCCGGGAGCCCGAGGTCCAGGACCGGGTCGACGGTGACGACCTGGGTCCTGCCGTCGCTGATCAGCAGGGCGAGACCGCGGGCGGAGGCGAGCATCGCGAGGGTGGCGATGAACGGGACCATCCCGCCGTACGCGATGAGCACCCCGTTGACCAGTCCGCAGCCGAGCCCCACCAGGACCGCGCACAGCAGGATGCCGCCGAGTCCGTAGTCCTGGGTGGCGATCGTGGTGGCCCACACCGAGGCGAGGGCGACCATCGCGCCGACCGACAGATCGATGCCGCCGCTGGTGATGACGAAGGTCATGCCGACGGTGACGACGCCGATGACGGACGCCTGGGTGAGCACAAGCTGGAGGTTGTCGGTGCTGAGGAACTCATCGGGCTTGGTGAAGCCGCCGACGGCGATCAGCACCGCCAGCACCCCGACGAGGGAGAGGTTGCGCAGGTCCGCAAGGCGCCGCAGCCTGCTCAGCGGATCGGTGCCGGTGCGGCCGGCCGGCGGTTTGCCGACCGGGCCGTCCGTCAGCGTGGCGCCCGCGCCCGGTACCGGGGCGGGGTCGGCCGGGGGGCTGGACGCCGGCCTGCTCCCGGGTGAGTTCACGACGGGCTCCCTTCCATGACGAGATCGAGGACGCGGTGCTCGTCCAGCTCCCGCGCGGGCGCCGTATGGACGACGCGGCCCTCGCGGAGCACCAGCACCCGGTCGGCGAGGCCCAGGACTTCGGGCAGTTCGCTGGAGACGAGAAGGACGGCCATGCCGTCGTCGGCGAGTCGGCGGATCACGGCGTACAGCTCGGCGCGGGCGCCGACGTCCACCCCGCGCGTCGGCTCGTCCAGCAGCAGCGCCCGGCAGCCGCGCAGCAGCCAGCGGGCCAGCACGGCCTTTTGCTGATTGCCGCCGGACAGGGTCCGCACCGGCCGCTCCGGGTCGTCGGGGTGCAGCGACAGATCGCGGACGCACCGGCGGGCCGCCGCCCGCTCGGCGCCGCGGTCCACCCACCCGGCGCGGGAGAAGCGGGGCAGCGAGGAGACCGAGACATTGCGGGTGACGGACTCCAGCATCAGCAGCGCCTGCGCCTTGCGCTCCTCGGGGGCGAGACCGAGCCCGGCGCGCACGGCGGCGGTCACGCTGCCGGGGCGCAGCGCGCGGCCGTCCACCAGGACCCGGCCCGAGGTGGGGCGGCGGGCGCCGTAGACGGTCTCCAGGATCTCGGACCGCCCGGAGCCGACGAGTCCGGCGAGCCCGACGATCTCGCCGGGCGCCACTTCGAGGTCGATCGGCTCGAACTCCCCCGTCCTGCCGAGGTTCTCCAGCCGCAGCACGGGCGTGGCGCCGGCGGCCGGAGGTGCCGTGGTGCGGCGCGGGAACGCGTACTCCACGTCCCGGCCCGTCATCAGGGCCACGACCTCGCGGGTCGGGGTGGTGTGGGCGTCCAGCCCGCGGGCCGCGGCACGGCCGTCCTTGAGCACGGTGACCCGGTCGCCGATCCGGCGGATCTCCTCCAGCCGGTGCGAGATGTACACGACGGCGACCCCGGCGGCGGTGAGATCGCCGACGATGCGGAAGAGGTTGTCGACCTCGTCGGGGTCGAGGGCCGCGGACGGCTCGTCCATCACGATGAGCTGGACGTCGTGGGAGAGCGCGCGGGCCATCGAGACGATCTGCTGCCCGGCCGCGGACAGCTCCCCGACCAGCCGCCCCGGGTCGATCTCGGGATGCCCGAGCCGGGCCAGGAGCGCGGCGGCGGCGGTGCGGGCCGCACGGGAGTGGACGAAGCCGGCGGTGGCCATCTCATGGCCGAGGAAGACGTTCTCGGCGACGGACAGCCCCTCCACCAGGTCGAGTTCCTGGTAGATGGTGGCGATCCCCAGGCGCATGGCGGCGATGGGCGACTTGAGAGTGACTGGTGCCCCTCGCCAGAGGATCTCGCCGCTGTCGGGCTGATGTGCCCCGGCGATCACCTTGATCAGGGTGGACTTGCCCGCGCCGTTCTGGCCGAGCAGACAGTGCACCTCGCCCGCTTCGACATCGAGGTCGACGCCGTCCAGGGCCCGTACGCCGGGGAAGGACTTGGTGATCGCGGACATGGTGAGGAGCGGGCGCGGGTCGGGTGGTGCCGGTGCCATGGCTGGCCTCCTCGGCGGTTCGCTCGATGCGGTGCGGGTCGCTGGGCGTGCCGGAGCCGCTGCGGACGCGCGGCGGGGCTGGGGCTGGCGCTGGGTGGAGCGGTGACGTGGTGCCGTGGTGGGGTGCGGGGCGCGCCGGGGTACGGCGCGCCGCCACGGTGGTGCCGGGTGGTGCGGCTCGGTGGTGCCGGGTGGTGCGGCTCATGCCTCGACATGGCGTGCGTCGAGGGGCGGTGCGGATGCCGTGCTGCTGCGCTGTGCCGAGGTACGGACCGGCCGTGGCCGGGCTGGATCCAGGCCGTCAGGCCGGGGAGAAGAGGTGGTCGCTGATCAGGCGGGCCGCGCCGGTGACCCCGGCGGCCGGGCCGAGTTCGCCCAGCACGATGGGGAGGTTGCCGGTGGCCAGGGGCAGGGACTGGCGGTAGACCTGGGTCCGTATGGCGGCGAGCAGCGTATGGCCGAGCCCGGTGACACCGCCGCCGATGACCACCAGACCGGGGTTGAAGAAGCTGACGAGCCCGGCGATGACCTGGCCCGTGCGGGTGCCGCCCTCCCTGATGAGGTCGAGGGCGGTCGCGTCGCCCGCCGACGCCGCGGCGGCGACGTCCGTGGCGGCGAGGCTGCCGACCTCCTCCAGCCGGGCGGCGAGTTCGGTGGACCGGCCGTCGCGGGCGGCCGCCTCGGCGTCGCGGGCCAGCGCCGCGCCGCCGAAGTACGCCTCCAGGCAGCCGTGGTTGCCGCAGGCGCAGGGGCGGCCGTCGGGTTCGGCCTGGATGTGGCCAATGTCGCCCGCGCTGCCCGTCGTACCGCGGTAGACCTCACCGCCGACGACGATCCCGCAGCCGATACCGGTGCCGATCTTCACGCAGAGGAAGTCCTTGACGGAGCGGGCGACTCCGGCGTGCTGCTCCCCCATCGCCATGAGGTTCACATCGTTGTCGACCATCACCGGGCAGCCCAGCTCCTGGCTGAGCGCCTCCCGTACGGGGAAGCCGTCCCACCCCGGCATGATCGGCGGTGCCACGGGTACGCCCTCGGGGAACCGCACGGGGCCGGGCACTCCTATGCCCGCCCCGTCGAACCCCTCGGCCACCCCGGAGGCCCGGAGCTTCGCGGCCATGTCCAGCACCTGCTCGAAGACCGCGACGGGTCCCTCGCGCACATCCATGGGCTGGTTGAGATGGCCGAGAATCTCCAGTTCGGCATTGGTCACGGCGACGTCCACGGAGGTGGCGCCGATGTCGACGCCGAGCAGCCGCAGTCCGGGCGCGAGCCGGATGTTGTGCGAGCGCCGGCCACCGCGCGAGGCCGCGAGCCCGTCCGCGGCCACCAGCCCGGTCTCCAGCAGCCGGTCGATCTCCACGGCGAGCTTCGAACGCGAGAGATCGATCTGATCGCCCAGCTGAGCACGGGAGTTGGGGCCGCCGTCGCGCAGCAGACGGAGCAGTCGTGCCTGATGCGCGTTGGCCGGTCGTGCCGTCATGCGCCTCACGCTGCCCCTCCCGCCGTCATCGGCATCCACGTCACCGGGCTTTCACGGGGAACGTAGCAGCGGTTGTCGGGGGTGGGAAGAACTTGCGCCGCAATTGGCTACGACTTTCTCCTGTCGCAGGACAAAGCCGAGTTGATTTCGGGACAGCATGGGGAGACACCGGCTCGGGAGCGCGGGACCGGCGAAAGGGTTCGGCCACTCCGGCCACTACGATCGGCGATCATGGAGATAGCGGCGTACATCTTGCTCATGGCCCTCGTTCTGCAGTATCCGCTGCTGGAGTCGAGGATCAAGAAGATCCAGCGCAGGGCGGACCGTATCGAGCACAAGCTGGACCTGATCCTCGACCACCTGGACATCCAGGTGGTCGGGCCCGACCTGCGGCGGGTGACGGCCCTGCTGCGGGAGGGCAAGAAGTTCGAAGCCATCAAGGCCTACCGGCAGCTCACCGACGCCGATTTGAAGGAGGCCAAGGAAGCGGTCGAGCGCATGGACGCCACGCGGGGATGACGCCACCCGGCAACGGCCGGTCCGGCGGAGGGGTCAGGACCGCTCGCGGTCGTGGTACGTGCGGCGGGTGTGTTCGGTATGGGCGCGCATGACGGCCGTGGCCCCGTGTTCGTCGCCGGCGGTGATGGCCGCGATCAGCTCGCGATGCTCGATCCAGGACTGCTTGCCGCGCTGGCGGGCGACCGGGGTGTAATACCAGCGGACCCTGCGGTCCACCTGGGCGGCCAGCTCGGACAGGACCGCGTTTCCGGCCAGCTCCATCACCTTGGCGTGGAATTCGGCGTTCGCCGCGACCGCGCCGTCCACATCGTCGTCCAGCACCGCGCGCTCGCCCTTCGCGCACAGCTCCTCCAGCGCGGCGATCCCGGCCGCGTCGGCCCCCGCGGCGGCCAGCCGGGCGGCCTCGGCCTCCAGGAGGGTGCGCACCGTGAGGAGCTGATCGGCCTCCTCCTCGGTGGGCTCGTGGACGAACGCGCCCTGCGCGGGTCGCAGATCGACCCAGCCTTCGGTGTTGAGCCGCTGGAGGGCCTCGCGCACCGGCTGACGGGAGACCCCGAGCTGCCCGGCGAGCTCGCTCTCCACGAGGTGCTGGCCGGGGCGGAGGGCGCGGGTGGTGATGAGTTCCAGCAGCGCCTCGTAGACGCGCTCGCGGAGTGGACCGGGCCGCTCCAGCTTCGGTACCGCGCCGTGCGGCAGTCCCCTGGACAGCATCGCGCCCCCTCTGGCTCGCCGTTCACCGGTGCCCGGATTGGTTATTGTCTACAGTTTACCCATCCCGTCCACGCGGTCGACACATCCCAGGCGCCTCGACGTCTAGTCATTGACTCGTTGAATCCTTAAAGTCCGGGCACATGCTCACCAATGATCGACTCGGCCCGTTGCACCGCTCGCGCACCCTGGCCCCACCGGGCTGGAGCCGCTGGCTGGTGCCACCGGCCGCCCTAGCCGTCCACCTCTCCATCGGCCAGGCATACGCCTGGAGCGTGTTCAAGCCGCCCCTGGAGTCCTCCATGGACCTCTCGGGCACGGCCAGCGCACTCCCCTTCCAGCTGGGCATCGTGATGCTCGGCCTGTCCGCCGCCTTCGGCGGGACGCTCGTCGAGCGCAACGGCCCGCGCTGGGCGATGTTCGTCTCCCTCGTGTGCTTCTCCTCCGGCTTCCTCGTCGCCTCGCTCGGCGCCGCCACCAGCCAGTACTGGCTGGTCGTCCTCGGCTACGGCTTCATCGGCGGGATCGGTCTCGGCATTGGATACATCTCCCCCGTCTCCACGCTCATGAAGTGGTTCCCCGACCGGCCCGGCATGGCCACCGGCATCGCCATCATGGGCTTCGGCGGCGGCGCGCTCATCGCCTCGCCCTGGTCGAGTTGGCTGATGGAGCGGTTCGGCACCGACAACGGCGGCATCGCCGCCACCTTCCTGGTGCACGGCCTGACGTACGCGGTCTTCATGACCCTCGGCGTGCTGCTGGTGCGGGTACCGGCCGACGGCTGGCGGCCCGCCGGCTGGGAGCCGCCGCAGGAGCAGGGACACATGGTCAGCGCGGCCGACGTCTCCGCGCGCAACGCCCTGCGCACCCCGCAGTTCTGGTGTCTGTGGGTGGTGCTGTGCATGAACGTGACCGCGGGCATCGGCATCCTGGAGAAGGCCGCGCCCATGATCGGCGACTACTTCAAGGACACCGACACCCCCGTGACCGCCACCGCGGCGGCCGGTTTCGTCGCCCTGCTGTCGGCGGCCAACATGGCCGGGCGGCTGGTGTGGTCGTCCACGTCCGACCTCATCGGGCGCAAGAACATGTACCGGATCTATCTGGGCGTGGGTGCGCTGATGTATCTGGCCATCGCGCAGCTCGGGGACTCCTCCAAGCCGCTGTTCGTGGTGTGCGCGCTGGTGATCCTCTCCTTCTACGGGGGCGGCTTCGCGACCGTTCCGGCGTATCTGAAGGACCTGTTCGGCACCTATCAGGTGGGCGCGATCCACGGCCGGCTGCTCACCGCGTGGTCGGTGGCCGGAGTCCTCGGCCCGTACATCGTCAACAAGGTGGCCGACCACCAGGAGGAGGCGGGGAAGACCGGCCCCGGGCTGTACTCGCTCTCGCTCACCATCATGATCGCGCTGCTGGTCGTCGGCTTCATCGCCAACGAGCTGGTACGGCCGGTCCATCCGCGCTTCCACGAACCGGCCCCCGCGACAGCCGAGGCCGAGGCGGCGCCCGCCGAGAAGGGAGCGGACCGATGACCGAACCCACCAGCAACCGCACCGCGCTGACCGTGGTCGTCTGGGCCTGGGTCGCGGTGCCCTTCGGGTACGGGGTCTACGAGCTCATCCGCAAGGCCACACAGCTCTTCACGGGCTGAGCTCGCCTTACCGGCCTCACCGGCCGGACTCGCTGTAGCGGCCGAGCTCGCTTCCCCCGTGAGCTCTCTTCACCGGCCGACGTCCCATCGCCGCCCGAGGCCCCAGCACCGGCGGACGGGAGGGGGGTTGAGGTGTCGTTCGACTCCTTGACCCCCTCCTCGGGCATACTGTATTCAATATTCTGTCGACGATACCCGGACGTTCGGTTCTCTCACGTCGCACCGCGGCGTGACCGCCGTAAGGAGCCCGTCGTGGCCCGTAACCGCCAGCGCAACCGACAGCAGAAGCAGTACCCCCGGCTGACCCACCCCCTGGTGCGGGATTCGGTCAGCGGTGAACTCCGCCGTGCCTCCTGGGACGAGGCGCTCAGCCGGGCCACCGCCGGGTTCCGGGCCGTGACGGCGGCCCATGGGCCCGACGCGTTCGGCATGTTCTCCTGCGCCCGCGCCACCAACGAGATGAACTACGTGGCCCAGAAGTTCGCCCGGGTGGTGATGGGCACCAACAACGTCGACTCCTGCAACCGCACCTGCCACGCACCGAGCGTCGCGGGGCTGTCCGCCGTCTTCGGCTCCGGCGGCGGCACGTCGTCGTACGCGGAGGTCGAGGACACCGATCTCATCGTGATGTGGGGCTCCAACGCCCGCTTCGCGCACCCGATCTTCTTCCAGCACGTCCTCAAGGGCATCCGCAACGGCGCCCGGATGTACGCCGTCGATCCGCGCCGCACCTCGACCGCCGAATGGGCCGAGAGCTGGCTGGGGCTCAACGTCGGCACCGACATCCCGCTCGCCCACGCCGTGGGCCGCGAGATCATCCACGCGGGGCTCGCCAACCGCTCCTTCATCGAGCGCGCCACCAGCGGCTTCGAGGAGTACGCGGCCCATGTGGAGCCCTGGACACTGAGCGTCGCGGAGAAGGTCACGGGCGTCCCCGCGGACGCCATCCGCGATCTCGCGCACGCCTACGCCACCGCCGAGCGCGCCCAGCTGTGCTGGACGCTCGGCATCACCGAGCACCACAACGGCACCGACAACGTCCGGGCGCTGATCAACCTGTCCCTGCTGACCGGCCATGTCGGCCGGTACGGCTGCGGGCTGCAGCCGCTGCGCGGCCAGAACAACGTCCAGGGCGGCGGCGACATGGGCGCCATCCCCAACCGGCTGCCCGGCTTCCAGGACATCCTGGACCCGCCCACCCGGACCAAGTTCGAGCGCGCCTGGGACGTGGTCATCCAGCCGCGCTACGGGCTGAACCTCACCGAGATGTTCGAGGCCATGGAGGCCGGCGAACTGCGCGCCGTCTACTGCATCGGCGAGAACCCGGCCCAGTCCGAGGCCGACACCGAACAGGCCGTCCGGCGGCTGGAGTCGCTGGAACACCTGGTGGTCCAGGACATCTTCCTCACCAGGACCGCCGAGCTGGCCGATGTGGTCCTCCCGGCGACCGCCGGCTGGTGCGAGACGGAGGGCACCACCACCAACAGCGAGCGCCGCGTCCAGCGGGTGCGCAAGGCCGTGGAGCCGCCGGGCGAGGCGCGCGAGGACATCGACATCATCTGCGAGCTGGCGCGGCGGCTCGGCCACGACTGGAAGTTCGAGGGCGCGGAGGAGGTGTGGAACGAACTGCGCGCCGTCTCCCCCGACCACTTCGGCATGACCTACGAGCGGCTGGAGGAGCACCAGGGCATCCAGTGGCCCTGCCCCAGCACCGACCGCCTCGAGCCCGCCTATCTGCACGGCCGTCTGTGGGAGAGCGATCCGGCGCGGCGCGGCGACCTCGCCCCCTTCGGCCCCGTGAAGCACGATCCGCCGGTCGATCTGACCGATGACGCCTATCCGATCCGGCTCACCACGGGACGGCGCCTGGACTCGTACAACACCGGGGTGCAGAGCGGGGGTTTCGCCTCTCCGCTGCGGCGCGGCGAGTACATCGAGCTGTGCCCGGAGGACGCGGCCCGCTACCGGGTGGAGGCCGAGGAGCGGGTGCGGGTCACCTCGCGGCGCGGCTCTGTGGTGGCACCGGTGTGGATCGATCCCGGGCTGCGGCCGGGGCTCGCCTTCATGACCATGCACTTCCCCGACGAAGTGGACACCAACTCCCTGACGATCGAGGCGAACTGCCCCATCGCCGGGACGGCGGAGTTCAAGGCGTCGGCCATAAGGATCGAGAAGATTCCCGTGACCGCCGTAAGGAGCTGACCGTGGATCTGCGCTTCGGTGCCGGCAAGCCCACGGACGAGGAGCGGGCGGCGGTCGACGCCCTGCTCGGCCCGCCCGAATCCGCCTGGGAGGGCGCGGACGACCGCAATGACACGGATCTGCGCTGGGCGCGCGGCGGCCGCGAGGCACGTGAGCGGCGCGAACTGCTGTTGCCGGGGCTGCATGCCCTCAACGACCGGGTGGGCTGGATCAGCGAGGGCGGCCTGGACTATCTGTGCCGCCGGCTGACGGTCCCTCCGGCGGAGGGCTACGGGGTCGCGACCTTCTACGCGATGTTCGCGGTGAAACCCCGTCCGGCGACCGTCGTCCACGTCTGCACGGATCTGGCGTGCGCGGCCCGGGGCTCCGCGCGGGTGTGCGCGGAGCTCGAACGGGACCTGGGCCCCGCGGGCTCGGCCGGATCCGGAGCCGTCTGGCAGCCCAGTCCCTGTCTGGGCCTGTGCGAGCGCGCCCCGGCGGCCCTGACGATCCGCGCGGGCGAGACCCCGCAGGCCGCGGCCGTCGCCCCCGCCACGGCCGAGGCGGTGGCCGACGCGGCGTCGGCGCCGCACGACGCGCCGGCCGAACCCCCCGCGGCGGCCGCGGTCCCCCAGACCGGCGCCGACGGCCTGGTGCTGCTGCGCCGGGTCGGGGTGGTCGACCCCGGGTCGCTCGACGACTACCGCGCACACGGCGGATACGCCGCCCTGCGGCGTGCGTTCACGCTCGGGCCCGCCGGGGTGATCCGGGAGGTCACCGAGGCGGGGCTGGTCGGGCGGGGCGGGGCCGCGTTCCCGACCGGGCGGAAGTGGGCGGCCACCGCCCAGCAGCCCGACCATCCGCACTATCTGGTCTGCAACGCCGACGAGAGCGAACCGGGCACCTTCAAGGACCGGGTCCTGATGGAGGGCGATCCCTACGCCCTGATCGAGGCCATGACCATCGCGGGCTATGCGACCGGGGCCCACCGCGGCTATCTGTATCTGCGCGGCGAGTACCCCCGTGCGCTGCGCCGACTGCGCACCGCCATCGACCGGGCCCGGGCCCGCGGCTTCCTCGGCGAGGACGTCATGGGGCAGGGGTTCGCGTTCGACATCGAGATCCGGCGCGGCGCGGGCGCGTACATCTGCGGTGAGGAGACCGCGATCTTCAACTCGATCGAGGGGCGGCGCGGTGAACCGCGCAGCAAACCGCCGTTCCCGGTCGAGAAGGGGCTGTTCGGCAAGCCGACCGCGGTCAACAATGTGGAGACGCTGGTCAATGTGTTGCCGATTCTGATCGAGGGTGCGCAGGCGTATGCCCGCACCGGTACCGGCACCTCCACCGGCACCAAGCTGTTCTGCGTCTCCGGCACGGTCGCCCGGCCCGGTGTCTACGAGCTGCCGTTCGGGGCGACGCTGGGCGAGCTGCTGGAGCTCGCGGGGCCGCCCGAGACCCTGCGCGCGGTGCTGCTCGGCGGCGCGGCGGGCGGTTTCGTACGCCCCGACGAGCTGGACGTCCCGCTGACCTTCGAGGGCACCCGCGCCGCGGGCACCACCCTCGGTTCGGGGGTGGTCCTGGTCCTGGACGACAGCGTCGACCTGCCCCGCATCCTGCTGCGCATCGCGGAGTTCTTCCGCGACGAGTCCTGCGGCCAGTGCGTCCCCTGCCGGGTGGGCACCGTACGGCAGGAGGAGGCGCTGCACCGGATCAAGGACCTTACGGGCGCCGCCGCGGCCGGGGACATCGCGCTGCTGCGCGAGGTCGGCCGGGCCATGCGGGACGCCTCGATCTGCGGTCTGGGCCAGACCGCCTGGAACGCCGTGGAGTCCGCCATCGACCGCCTGGGAGCCTTCAAGTGACCGCGATACCGCTGCGACCCCCGCGCCGTCTGGTCGACCTCACTCTGGACGGCGAGCCGGTCCGCGCCCCGGAGGACAGCACCCTGCTGGACGCGTGCCGCGCCGCGGGCAAGGACGTCCCGACCCTGTGCCAGGGCGACACGCTCACCCCGAAGAACGCCTGCCGGGTGTGCGTGGTGGAGGTGGAGGGCGCCCGCACCCTCGCCCCGGCCTGTTCCCGCCGGGTGGAGCAGGGCATGGAGGTGCGCACGGACACCGAGCGGGCCCGGCACAGCCGTAAGGTCGTCCTGGAACTGCTGGCCTCCTCCACCGATCTGTCGACCACCCCGCGCGCGGCCGAGTGGATCGAGGAGTACGGAGCCGAGCCGGACCGCTTCGGCGCGGACGCCGCCCGGGTGGACGAGGAGCCGAAGGTCGACAACGACCTGTACGTCCGCGACTACGACAAATGCATCCTCTGCTACAAGTGCGTGGACGCCTGCGGCGAGCAGTGGCAGAACACCTTCGCCATCGCGGTCGCGGGTCGCGGTTTCGACGCCCGGATCTCCACCGAGCACGACGCGCCCCTCACCGATTCCGCGTGTGTCTACTGCGGCAACTGCATCGAGGTGTGCCCGACCGGCGCGCTGAGCTTCAAGACGGAGTTCGACATGCGGGCGGCCGGGGCGTGGGACGAGTCGGCCCAGACGGAGACGACGACGGTATGCGCCTACTGTGGTGTGGGGTGCAATCTCACCCTCCATGTGCAGGACAATGAGATCGTGAAGGTCACCTCGCCGCACGACAATCCCGTCACCCACGGGAACCTGTGCATCAAGGGCCGTTTCGGGTACCAGCACGTACAGAACCACGCACAGAACCGGGACTGATCGACATGGGACGGGTCACCGAGCGACGCCGCGTCATCCGCATCCGGGACGGGGCGGTCAGCACCCGGCCGGACACCCTGGTGGCGGAGGAGCCGCTGGAGATCCGGCTGAACGGCAAACCACTGGCGATCACCATGCGCACACCGGGCGACGACTTCGCCCTCGCCGCCGGGTTCCTGGTGAGCGAGGGCGTCCTCGGGCGCGCGGACGAGCTGGCGAACATCGTCTACTGCGCGGGCGCCACCGAGGACGGCTCCAACACCTACAACGTGGTGGATGTGACGCTCGCACCGGGCGTGCCGGTCCCGGACATCACCCTGGAGCGCAACGTCTATACGACGTCCTCCTGCGGGCTGTGCGGCAAGGCCAGCCTGGACGCGGTGCGGACGACCGCGCGCTGGCCGCTCGCGGACGGCCTCGGTGACGGGGCGGACGGCGGGAGCTCTCCCGTCCGGATCGAGCCGGAAACGCTCTCCGTGCTCCCCGACCGGCTCCGCGCGGCGCAGCGCGTCTTCGACCGGACCGGCGGGCTGCACGCGGCGGGGCTGTTCACCCCGGACGGTGAGCTGCTGGACCTGCGGGAGGACGTGGGCCGGCACAACGCGGTGGACAAGCTGGTGGGGCGGGCGCTCCAGCAGGGTCTGCTGCCGCTGTCGGGGTCGGTGCTGATGGTTTCGGGCCGCGCCTCCTTCGAGCTGGCGCAGAAGGCGGTGATGGCGGGGATTCCGGTGCTGGCGGCGGTGTCGGCGCCCTCCTCGCTGGCGGTGGATCTGGCGGCGGAGACGGGGCTGACCCTGGTCGGCTTCCTCCGCGGCAGTTCGATGAACGTGTACGCGGGCGAGCAGCGACTCGCTCTGCGGACAGCGGTCGGCGGGACCTGAGAAGCGGTCCGCCCGCTGCACGGGTTGGCGGGCCGGCCGGCGGGGAGCGCCCCCTGCGTCGGCCGGCCCCTACCGGGCCGCCTCCATGCGTCACCGGGTCCCGTACCCGCGTTCCACATCCGGGCCTTCACTCGAAAGTGTTCTTGACCGCTCGTTCTGGTTAGGTGCTACGGTTGGGTCATGGCCAGAACGAAGGAATTCGACCCGGAGGCCGCCCTGCAGTCGGCTCTCGAGCTGTTCTGGCAGCGCGGCTATGAAGCGACCTCGATGGCGGACCTCGTCGATTATCTCGGCATCGGCCGCGCCAGTATCTACGCGACCTTCGGCAGCAAGCACGAGCTGTATCTGAAGGCCATGGACCGCTATGCGGAGACGCACGATCCGTCCCTGCTGGCCGAGCTTTCCCAGCCGGGCCCGGCGCTGCCCGCGGTGCGGGCGGTGGTGCGGCGCTTCGCCGAGGAGGCCGCCTCCCCGGAGAAGCGGCTGGCCGGCTGCCTGGTGACCAACACGGCGGCCGAGCTGGCCCCGCACGACCCGGCGGCCGCCCGCCGGGTGGAGCTGAGCTGGGACCACATGGAGACGCCGCTGTGCTCCGCGCTGATACGGGCCCAGGCCCAGGGGGAGCTTTCCGAGGACCGCGACCCCCGCGCGCTGGCGCGGATGCTGCTCGTGCTGATGCAAGGGCTGCGGGTGGTCGGCAAGGCGTCGGACGACCCGGCCCGGGTGCGGGACGCCGCGGAGCAGGCGCTGGCGCTGCTGGAATGACCTGCATGGCCTGACGCCTCCGACCTGACCTCGGCGGCCTGACGTCCAGGACGGACCCGCCCCGACCCCGACCCGGGCCGGCCCGGCCGGGCCCGAGCCGCACCACATCGCGATCACGGGAGTGAGACAGAGCCCATTCGTATGCCCGCATATTAAAACGATCGGTCAAATATTGGGGGACAGATGACCGTCACCGACACCTCGTGCGACACCGCCACCGCCACCGCCACCGCCACCGCCACCGCCACCGCCAGTACAACGCACCATCGCCACGCCTTCGCCCTGCTCGGCTCCGTCCAGATCACCCTGATCTTCACGCTCGCGGCGATCGCCGTGCCGCTGCCCCAGATCGGCCGCGCCTTCGGCCTGGAGCGGGCCGATCTGATCCTGCTCAGCGCCGCCTATGGGCTCACCTTCGCCGGGCTGCTGCTCTTCGGCGCGCGCCTCTCCGACCGCCACGGCGGGCGGCGCGCCCTCACCGCCGGGCTCATCGTCTTCGCCAGCGCCTCGGCCGCCGCCCCGTTCTCCCCCGGCATCGGGACACTGCTCATGGCCCGGTTCGCCCAGGGCGCGGGCGCGGCCCTGATCGCACCCGCCGCCATGGCCGTGCTGCGCGCCGTCTTCCCCACCCCCGCGGCCTATGGCCGGGCGATGGCCACCTGGGGCGGGCTCTCGGTGCTCGGCGCGACCGCGGGCAATCTGGTCTCCGGCGTCATAGCCGAGTTGCTGTCCTGGCGCTGGAGCTTCGCCGTGCCCCTTGCGGTGGCCGCGGCCGCCCTCGCCCTCGCGCCCCGGCTGCTGCCGGACACCGCGCCGAACCGGGGCCGGGCGCTCGATCTGCCGGGCGCGCTGCTGGCCACGGCCGGTATCACGCTGGCCAGTTACGGGCTCGTGGTCACCGACGCCCTGCCCTGGTCGTCGGCCGGGGTGCTGGTGCCCCTGCTCATCGGCGCCGCCCTGCTCGTCGCGTTCTGGTACGCCGAGCGCCGGGCCGGCGATCCGCTGCTGCCGCCCCGCTTCCTGCTGAACCGGCGGCGGGCCCTCGCCCTCGCGGCCATCGCGCTCAGCGCCTGCGCGACCGCGATGACCTTTGTGACCCTCTCGCTCCATCTCCAGCAGGACCGTGACTGGTCACCGTTGGCGACCTCGGCCGCCTTTGCGCCGTTCGCCATCGCCCTGCTCGCCTCGGGGCGGGCGGCCGGGCCACTGATAGCCCGCTTCGGCCCCCGCGTCGTCACCGCCGCCGGACTGGCCACGGCCGCGGCCGGGCTGGTCCTGCTCGCCCTCACCGGGCTCGACCCGCACACCCCGTACGCCTCCGCGCTGTTGCCGGGGCTGGTGCTGCTGCCGGCCGGCTCCGCCGCCTCCTTCGCCGGGGCCGCCGTGCTCACCACCCACGGGGTGCCGCCCGAGCGGACCGGGCTCGCGGGCGGGGTGCTGAACGCGGCGATGGAGCTCGGCCCGACCGTGCTCTTCGCCATCGTGCTCACCTTCGGCAGCGATGCCGTCTCCCTCGCCGCGACGGGGACCGTGCTCGCCCTCGCCGCCGCCCTGAACCTCCGCGTCCAGCGGACCCGTCCATCCCGTCCCTCCTCGCTTCCTCAAGGAGCCATGCAGTGAACCGCTTCACCGGAAAGACCGCCCTCGTCACCGGAGCGGGCACCGGCCTCGGCCGTGCCATCGCGCTCGCCTTCGCCGCCGAAGGCGCCTCCGTGGTGGCCGCGGGGCGCACCGCGTCCACCCTGGCCGAGACGGTCCGCCTGATCGAGGCCGCCGATGGCCGGGCCGCCGCCGTGCCCGCCGATGTCACCGACTCCGGGCAGCTGCGGGAGCTGGTGCACCAGGCCGTCACCCGCTTCGGCGGCCTGGACATCGCCGTCAACAACGCCGGGATCATGCGCGGCCAGGGGCCCCTCGGAGAGGTCAGCGAGGAGGACTGGGAGGCGGTGCTGCGCACCAATGTCACCGGTGTCTGGCTGGCGATGAAGCACCAGATCGCGCATATGAAGGACCATGGTGGCGGGGCGATCGTCAATGTCTCCTCCAATCTCGGCGCCCACCTCCGGGTCCCGGGCCTCGGCGCGTACAGCACCTCCAAGGCGGCGGTCGCCACACTGACCCGGGCCGCCGCGCTCGACCACGTCCACCAGGGAATCCGGATCAACGCGGTCAGCCCCGGCGCCTCCGACGCCCCCATGTCCCTGCGGCCCGATGAGACCGAGGCCGACCGCGCCGAGCGGATGAAGACCGAGAATCCGCTGGGCCGGATAGCGGAGGCGGAGGAGATCGCGGCGGCCGTGCTCTACCTCGCCTCACCGGCGGCCGGCTCCGTGGTCGGCACGGATCTGGTGGTGGACAGCGGCTCGTCGGCCTGACCCGCCCCCGCCCCGAGCGCCCGACCGGCCCCGAGCGCCCGCCTGCCAGAGCAGCCCGGCCATGAAACTCCGGCCATGGAGCTCCGGCCATGGGGCAGCCCCCACCCTTACCCGGGGGGCTTGCCGCATGGCCGGGGCGCCGCCGCATCCGGAGGCTGGTGAGACATGAACGCACCCACGAAGCGCCCTCGTTTACGCCTCGCCGCGACCGCCGCCGTCGCCGCCGCCCTCCTCGGCGGTGCGGCCGCGGTCCCGGCCGCCGCCACCACCACCCCCGCCTCCGGAGCCCCCACAGCGCCCGAGGCACCCACAGCGCCCGGCTCCGACTCCACCGACCACCGGCTCACCGAGGACGAGTTGCGCCGCGAGGTGGCCCGGACGCTTGAGGACGCGGGTTTCATCGGCCTCACCGTGGAGGTGCGCGACGGCCACCGCCGGATCCAGGCCCGCGCGGGCGAGGCGGAGCTGAACACCGGCCGTCCCGTGCCGTACGGGGCGCACTACCGGGCCGCGAGCGTCACCAAGTCCTTCGTGGCCACGGTCGTCCTCCAACTGGTCGCCGAGGGGCGGCTCTCGCTCAGCGATCCGGTGGACAAGTGGCTGCCGGGTGTGGTGAGCGGCAACGGCAACGACGGCCGCCGGATCACCGTCAGGAATCTGCTCCAGCACACCAGCGGCATCCACAACTACGGCTACAGCGACGACACCGGCGACTCGGCGGCGGACTTCGATCGGACCCGGTTCGACCATGTCTCCCCCGAGCAGGTGGTCGCCGGGGCGATGAAGCACCGGCCCGACTTCCCGCCCGCCCCGGCCGATGACCAAAAGCCCGACTGGAACTACTCCAACCCCGGTTATGTCCTCGCCGGAATGATCATCCAGAAGGTCACCGGACGCGCGTGGCCGGAGGAGGTCCGCGAGCGCATCATCCGCCCGCTGGGCCTGACCGGCACCTATGAGCCCGGGGACGATCCGCGACTCAAGGCCCCGTACGCGCATACGTACCAGCGCTTCCCGGGCTCGGGCACCTGGACGGACACCACGCTCCGGAACGTCTCCTGGGGCGGTGCGGCCGGTTCCCTCATCAGCACCGACCGCGATCTGGACCGGTTCTTCACCGCGCTGCTGGGCGGCCGTCTGCTGCCCCCGGCGCAGCTGGCCGAGATGCGCCGGACCGTCCCCGTCCGGCCGGACTTCGAGGTGGCCTTCCCGGATGCCCAGTACGGGCTCGGGATGATGCGGCAGCCGCTGAGCTGCGGCGGCTACCGCTGGGGCCACGGCGGCGACCTCGAAGGCGCCACGGTGCGGACCGGCTTCACCGAGGGCGGGCGGCGCTCGGTGACCATCAGCTCCAGCGGCAAGACCGACGACGACGAGCAGCTGCTCCGGGCCGAGGCGGCACTGCAGAGCCTCACCGATCGCGTCCTGTGCGACGGCGTGCGCCCGAAGCCGTAAACTCTGACATCCGTTGGAGAGTTTCGGGGCGTGAAGAGCGTTACGGGCGTGAGGAGGAGGGCCCATGCGGATCGGCGAGCTGTCCCGCCGCACCGGGGTGAGCGAGCGGCTGCTGCGCTACTACGAACAACAGGGGCTCCTCCAGCCCGAGCGGCTGCCCAGCGGCTATCGCGCATACCGTGCGCCCGATGTGGCGGTGGTGCGGCGCATCCGCGCGCTGCTGGCGGCCGGGCTCTCGACGGCGACCATCTCCCAGGTCCTGCCCTGCCTCCGCGACGACGGTGAGCACCTCGTGCCCACCTGCCCGGATCTGCTGGGCGAGCTGCGGGTGGAGCGGGAGCGGATGACCGCGGCCATCGAGGAGCTCGAGCTGTCCCGGTCACTGCTGGACAGAGTCATCACGGCGGGCCAGTCGGCCATGGGCTGACCGAAGCGGTCGCGGCCGGGGGGGCCGTGGCGCAGCTGGGGGCCCAGCCCGGAGCAGTGGGGCGGCCGGGAGGCGGGGCGCGGCCGGGGGCGGGCGCCGCCCTCTCGCGCCCCGCCTCACCTCAACTGGCGTAGCGTCACGAGGATATGACGCACGGTCCTTGTCCCGGACGACCGCAGGACGAGACACTTTCTGCCGCAGTCATGTGTGAGACATGGGATGTCTTGATGTCCTGACGGTGTGATGCCTTCTGTCGTGATGCCCGACGGCCTTGACGTCCAGATGCCGATGCCTCCATGAGGCAGTCTGAAGGGCAGGCCGTGACCATGGCGTCAGTTCTCCGCACACGTCCCCGCACCAGACCACCCCACCCCCGTGCCAGACCATGGCGGCGCCGGGCCTCCGTGCTCCTCGCCGCCGCGGCGCTGGCCCTGATTCCGCTTCCGGTACGGGCCGCGGACACGGATTCCTCCGCGTCCGCGGCCCGCGCCGACTCCGGCTTCGAACAACAGGTCCTCTTCAAGTCTGCCCAGGAACAGGGCTACGCGTGCTTCCGGATTCCGGCGATCGTCAAAGCCAAGGACGGCTCCCTGCTCGCCTTCGCCGAGGGCCGGGTCGACAACTGCGGCGACGCCGGGGACATCGATCTGGTCCTCAAGCGCTCCACCGACGGCGGTCGCACCTGGGGCCCGCTCAAGGTGATCAACGAGGGCGGCGGCGACACCCACGGCAACCCCGCGCCCATCGTGGACCTGCGCACCGGCCGCATCGTGCTCGCCAGCACCTACAACACCGGCCGCGACGACTCCCAGAGCTGCGACGTCCCCTGTGACCGCTCCCCTCATCTGCAGTACAGCGACGACAACGGCACCACTTGGTCGGCCCCGCGCGATCTGAGCTCCTCGCTGATGCCGCCCCAGTGGAACTCCTGGTACGCCACCGGCCCCGTCCACGGCATCCAGCTCCAGCACGGCCGGCACAAGGGACGGCTGATCTTCACCCTCAACACCGAGAGCTACAGCGGCGGCCGCATCACCGACAACCATGCCGCGCTCGCCTACAGCGACGACGGCGGCAACCGCTGGCGCATCGGCGCGATGGACACCTACCCGCTCGCGGAGGACGGCACCTTCCGTCAGAAGCCGTCCGAGATGACACTGGTGGAGCGCGCCGACGGATCGATCTACGTCAGCGGGCGGGAGCAGGACGGCACCGATCTCGGCCACCGCGACTACGCCATCAGCCGGGACGGCGGCCAGAGCTTCACCGGGCCCTTCCGCACCATCCCCGATCTGCCCACCCCCCAGGTGCAGGGTTCGCTCCTGCGGCTGCGCGATCCGGCCCGCGACGGCCACAGCCGGCTGCTCTTCTCGGCCCCCGCCGACCCCGACCGCCGCCGCACCATGATGGTCCGCTCCTCCTGGGACGAGGCGCGCACCTGGGACGGTGTCGAGCGCGGCAAGGTCGTCACCACCGACTGGTCCGGCTACTCCGACATGGTCGCGGTCTCCCGCGACACGGTGGGGTTGCTGTACGAGGGCGGTGCGGTGGACGCCCGTGACGAGATCCGCTTCGCCCGCTTCACCGAGGACTGGCTGGGCCCCCGCCAGGCGCCCGCCCCCACCACCGACGACCGCGCGCCCGGCGCCCGGTCCGCGACCGTGCTCGGCGGCGCGGCGGCGCGCGGCGACGGCCGTTTCGGCGGCGGGCTGTCCTTCGACGGCACGGACGACGCGGTACGTGTCCCGTACCGGACCGCACTGCCGCTGGGCACCCGTGACTTCACCGTGAGCCTGTGGTTCCGCTATTCGGCCGCCTCCGGGCAGCATCCGTTCCTGTGGATGGGCGGGATCGGCACCAAACAGCCGCAGGTCTGGCTGCGCGGTGAGCCCGGGAGCAACCGGATCCGGGCGCTGATGACGACGGTCAACGGCTTCTCCACCTTCACCAGCGCCTCGGTGTCCACCGACGCCGCGTACAACGACGGGCAGTGGCATCACCTCGCCCTGACCCGCAGCGGCGGACGGCTCTCCCTCACCGTGGACGGCGGCACCGAAGTCACCGCCCCCGATGCCCCGGGCACCGTGAGCCGCACCGCGCCCTTCGGCCTCCACCTCGGCCAGGCCGTGGACGGCCGCTCCCATATGACCGGCGGTCTCGATGAGTTCCGCCTGTACGGCCGCGCCCTGACCGACACCGAACTGCGCCGCGTCCGCGAGTTCAACGCGCCGCTCGACGACCACCGCTCCGGCGCCCTCGTCCACCTCCCCCTGGACCGCGTGCGGTCACCCCATGACTAGCGTTCATCCACGGCTAGACCACACAGAACTCATTGCCCTCCGGGTCCTGGAGCACCACCGCGTAGTACTCCATCTCCGGCTCGTCCATGATCCGCTGCACCGTGGCTCCGGCCTCCTTCAGCCGGTCCACGGTCGCGGTGACCCGGTCGGTGCGGACCGCCAGGGGCACATCACGCCCGCCGCCCACCTTCAGATCCAGATGCAGCCGGTTCTTGGTGACCTTCTCCTCCGGAACCTGCTGGAACCACACCCGCGGACCCTGCCCCTCCGGATCCACGATGGACTCCGAGGTCTCCCCGGCTCCGGGGGGCAGCTCCTCCGCGGGCACCCCCATGTCCGCCCAGTACTCCCGCCAGGTGGCATGGCCGCCGGGCGGGGGCTCGGGCACATAGCCCAGGGCCTCGGACCAGAAGGCCACCATCCGGCGTGGCTCGGCACAGTCGATGGTCAGCTGCAGCGTCAGCGTCGTCATGTCCGAAGCGTCCCAGAGGGGTCTGACAACAGCCCCCCAAAGGGGTTTGAAAACGAGACCCGCCGCGGGTGCGTCCCGCTAGGGTGAACGGCCGTGACCGAAGCCGACTTCCTCAACTCCACCCGGGCGTCCTACAACGCCATAGCCCTCGACTACGACGAGCAGTATCGCGACGAACTGGCTGCCCAGACGCTGGAGCGGGCGGTGTTCGCCGGGTTCGCCGAGCTGGTGCGGAACGCCGGAGGCGGACCGGTGGCCGATGTGGGCAGCGGCCCCGGCCGGGTGACGGCGCACCTCCATGAGCTGGGGCTGTCCGTGTACGGGATCGACCTGTCGCCGGCGATGGTGGAGCTGGCCCGGCGGGAGCATCCCGGGCTGCGGTTCGAGGAAGGGTCGATGCTGTCCCTGGACATCGCGGACGGCACCCTCGCCGCCGTGGTGGCCTGGTACTCGACGATTCACATTCCGCAGGAGCGGCTGCCGGATGTGTTCGCCGAGTTCCACCGGGTGCTGGCGCCCGGTGGATACGCGCTGGTGGGCTTCCAGGTGGGCGATGAAGAGCGGGTCTACACGGAGGCGTTCGGCCATGAGGTGTTGCTGAGCTTCCGCCGGTGGCAGCCGGACCGGATCGCCGAGTTGCTGGCCGGGGCCGGGCTGCCGGTCCACGCCCGGACCTTCCGGGAACCGGAGCGCTGGGAACCCACCCCGCAGGCGTCCCTCATCGCCCGCAAGCCGCCGCTGCCACCTGCCGACGACCAGGCCGCCGGAAACCAGGCCGCCGGAAGCTGACGTCAGACGCGGGTCAGCGCGGCGTCGTCCGCGCTGTCCGCGTCGTCCGCGCTGTCCGTCCGAGCCCGAGCAGCCTCCGACCCCGTCTCGGCCCCCGTCACCGCCGCCTCCGGCGCCCGCGCCGCGTAGCGGCGGGCCAGCACCGCGCAGACCATCAGCTGCATCTGGTGGAAGAGCATCAGCGGCAGCACCGCCAGGCTCGCCTGGGCGCCGAAGAGCACGCTCGCCATCGGCAGCCCGGCGGCCAGGCTCTTCTTCGACCCCGCGAACACGATGGTGATCCGGTCCTCGCGGACGAAACCCAGTTTCCGCGAGCCGTACGAGGTGAGCATGAGCATCACCGTGAGCAGGACCGCCTCGACGCCGAGGAGAATCGCCAGCCGGGCCGGGGTGACCTGGTGCCAGATGCCCCGGGTCATGCCCTCGCTGAACGCCGCGTAGACCACGAGCAGCACCGAACCGCGGTCGACCAGGCGCAGCACCGCCCGATGGCGGGAGATGAAGCCGCCGATCCAGCGGCGCAGCAGCTGACCGGCGAGGAAGGGGGCCAGCAGCTGGAGCCCGATCTTGACCATCGAGTCGGCCGAGAAGCCGCCCCCGCTGCCGCCCAGCAGCAGTGCGGCCAGTACCGGGGTGACGACCACGCCGAGCAGGCTGGAGAAGGAGCCCGCGCAGATCGCGGCGGCGACATTGCCCCGGGCGATCGAGGTGAAGGCGATGGAGGACTGGACCGTGGAGGGCACCAGGCACAGGAAGAGCAGCCCGGTGTAGAGGGGATGCGTCAGCACGTACGGCACCAGGCCGCGCGCGGCGAGGCCGAGGGCCGGGAAGATGACGAAGGTGCACACCAGCACGGTCAGGTGGAGCCGCCAGTGGCGCACTCCGTCCAGCGCCTCACGGGTGGAGAGCCGGGCGCCGTAGAGGAAGAAGAGGAAGGCGACCGCGACCGTGGTGGCCCCGTCGGTGACGGTGGCGGCCCGGCCGCTGACCGGGAGCAGCGCGGCGAGCGCCACGGTGCCGATGAGTCCGAGGATGAAGCCGTCCAGGGGGAGCCAGGAGGGTAGGGCGATCTTGCGGAGGTGCGGGCGGTGCGGCATTCGTTCTCTTTCTCGCTCTTTCTCATCCGGCGCGGGCATGGACGGGGCCCCGTCCATAGTGCTCCTGATCAAGGTCATCGGGAATCCTGCATACCGCTCTGACTGCCATCGCGTTCCGTGATGGGTCTCGGCATACAGTGGCCCCATGTACGACCCCGCCCAGCTCCGGACGTTTCTCGCGGTGTCCCAGACCCTCAGCTTCACCCAGGCCGCCGGCCGCCTCGGGGTGCGTCAGTCCACCGTGAGCCAGCAGGTGCGCAAGCTGGAAGCGGCCGTGGGGCGGCAGCTGTTCGCCCGCGACACCCATGGGGTGGAGCTGACCGAGGACGGCGAGGCGATGCTGGGGTTCGCCCGCTCGATCCTGGAGGCGAACGAGCGGGCGGCGAGCTGGTTCCGGGGCACCCGGCTGCGCGGCCGGCTGCGCTTCGGCGCCTCGGAGGACTTCGTGGTGACCCGGCTGCCGGAGATCCTGGAGGGGTTCCGCCGCGATCACCCCGAGGTGGATCTGGAGCTCACCGTGGAGCTGTCGGGCACGCTGCATGAGCGGCTGGAGGCGGGCAAGCTGGATCTGGTGCTGGCCAAGCGGTCCGAGGAGAGGCCGGGTGGACAGCTGGTGTGGCGGGACCGGCTGGTGTGGATCGGCGCCGAGCGGCTGCGGCTGGACCCGGACCGTCCGCTCCCCCTGATCGTCTTCCCGCCACCCGGGCTGACCCGGGCCCGCGCGCTGGATGTGCTGGAGCGGCACGGCAGGTCATGGCGGATCGTCTGCACCAGCGGCAGTCTCAACGGCCTGGTGGCGGCGGCGCGTGCCGGGCTCGGGGTGATGGCACACACCCATGGCCTGATTCCGCCCGGCCTGGCTCCGGTCCCCGAACGGGCCGGGCTGCCCGATCTCGGCCCGGTGGATTTCGTACTGTTGTACGGAAATCGGCGGCAGGAGGGCGCCTCGCATGCCACCGCGGAGCGACTCGCCGCCGCGATCCTGGCGGGCCCTGTGCCACGATCGGAGAGATTTCGTGCAGAAGACCGTTACATATGAGCCACACACGCGGCGCATAGGACCAGACTCCACGCAATCCGCCCTCGTCGGCGCCCGATTGACCCTCTTTCACCTTACTGGCCGCCCGGCATTCCGTGCGTTCCGGGCACAAAACACCTCTCCCGCATCGGGGCCGGATCGGGTACGGTCGCGGCGCTGTGCCCAGCGGCTTCAAGGAGCAGGTATTGCGCGAGTTCACCGTCCCCCCGATGGCGACGGCGCCCCAGGCCGGAGGACTGGCGGATGCCGTCTTCGACCATGCGGACGCCGACCCCCACCGGGTGGCGCTGGCACGCAAGACGGCGGACGACCGCTGGCAGGACGTGACCGCGGGCCAGTTCCGGGACGAGGTGACGGCGCTCGCCAAGGGGCTGTTGGCCCAGGGCGTCCGCTTCGGCGACCGCGTCGCGATCATGTGCCCCACCCGCTACGAATGGACGCTCTTCGACTTCGCGCTGTGGACCCTGGGTGCTCAGAGCGTCCCGCTGTATCCCACCTCCTCCGCCGAGCAGGTCTGCTGGATGCTGCATGACGCGGGGGTCTCCGCCTGTGTCGTGGAGCACGAGGACCATGCGATGACGGTCGGCTCGGTGGTCGGCCGACTGCCGCATCTGAGGCGGCTGTGGCAGCTGGACGCGGGGGCGCTGGAGGAGTTGCTGGCGGCCGGGGAGTCGGTCGAGGACGATCTGGTCGAGCGGCACCGGCTGACCGTGACCCCCGAGCAGCCCGCGACCATCATCTACACCTCGGGCACCACCGGCCGCCCCAAGGGCTGCGTGATCACCCACGCCAATCTGATGGCCGAGTGCGACAACATCGTCGAGCGGTACGAGGAGGCCTTCCACTCCAAGCGGGGCGACGAGGCCGCCACCCTGCTCTTCCTCCCGCTCGCCCATGTCTTCGGCCGGATGGTCGAAGTCGCCTCCATCCGCGGCAAGGTCAAGCTCGGGCACCAGCCCAGGCTCTCGGCCGCCGCGCTGCTGCCCGATCTGAAGACCTTCCGGCCGACCTTCATCCTCGCGGTGCCGTACATCTTCGAGAAGGTGTTCGCGGCGGCGCGCCGCAAGGCCGAGGCGGAGGGCAAGGCCGGGGTCTTCGAGAAGGCCGTGGACGTGGCGGTGCGGTACGCGGAGGCGCTGGAGGCCAAGGCGTTCGGCACCGGGCCGGGTCCGGGCGCCGCGCTGCGCATGCAGCATCAGTTCTTCGAGAAGGCCGTGTACGGCAAGGTGCGCGCTGCGATGGGCGGCCGGGTCCGGCACGCGATGTCGGGCGGTTCGGGCATGGAGCGACGGCTCGGGCTGTTCTTCGCGGGCGCGGGCGTCACCATCTACGAGGGTTACGGCCTCACCGAGTCCACCGCCGCCGCCACCGCCAACCCGCCCGAGCAGACCCGGTTCGGCACGGTCGGTGTGCCGATCCCCGGCACCACGGTGCATCTCGCCGACGACGGTGAGGTGTGGGTGCGCGGCGGCCAGGTCTTCGAGGGCTATCTGGGCGACCCCAAGGCGACCGACGCGGTGCTGCGCGACGGCTGGCTCGCCACTGGCGACCTGGGCACGCTGGACGACGACGGCTATCTCACCATCACCGGGCGGAAGAAGGAGATCCTGGTGACCTCCAGCGGCAAGTCCGTCTCCCCCGGGGGCCTGGAGGAGCGGGTGCGGGCGCATCCGCTGGTCGCCCAGTGCATCGTGGTCGGCAACGACCGTCCGTATATCGCGGCGCTGGTCACCCTGGACTCGGAGGCGGTCGCGCACTGGCTGACGATGCGCGGCAAGCCGGAGCTGCCGCCGGGCGAGCTGGTCCGGGACCCCGATCTGGAGACCGAGATCCGGCGCGCGGTGGTGGCGGCGAACACCACCGTCTCCCAGGCGGAGTCGATTCGTACCTTCCGGATACTTGCCGCGCAGTTCTCCGAGGAGCATGGTCTGCTGACGCCGTCGCTGAAACTGAAGCGAAGGGCCATCGAACAGGCGTACGCCGTCGAGGTCGAGGCGCTGTACCACTCCTGAGCCGCGAAGGGGGCACGAAATGATCGATGTCATTCTCCCCGAACTTCCCGAACGTGAACTGTCCCTGTTATCCGAGGAGACACCTCAGCCCAGCGGCCCGAGTCTGGCCGGGCGGGTGATCCTGGGCGGGCCGGTGGCCTTACCGGTGACGGCGGAGCTCGTCGAACCGGATCCGCAGCTGCTGGACTTCCTGCGAACCGAGGCCGACAACGCCGTCTACCACCTGGTGCATCTGTCGGTGACCTGCGCCCGGGACGCGCCGGACCCCGCCCTGCACTCGGTCAATCTCGATGTCACGCTCACGGCCGAACCGGTCCGGCGGGACACCACCGTCTTCCAGCCGGTGGCCTGGTCCATGACCCCGCGCCAGCTCACCGCGGAGGCGAAGGCCACCGCACCGGCGCACGCGGCCCACCTCGGCCCGCGGCTGGGATTCCGGGAGGTTCTCCACACCGCGTACGGCGAGCGGGTCTTCCTGGAGGCGCGGCGTGAGCTGCGCTCCGATCCGGGCTGGGAGATCCGGCACACCTCGGCGGCGCGCATCGGCGGGACCTACCGGCTGGCCATGGTGGTGCGGGCACCGCGCGGGGCGGTGAGCCGGGCGGCGGTCGCGGTGGGCGCGACGGTGCGCGAGGGGCACACCCTGCACCGCTTCCGGGAGGAGCTCGAGGAACCGCTGCACCTCACCGCGCTTCAGTAGATACGAGGCGGGGCACGAGCGGTACGAGCACAGGCAAGGAGCGACGGGAACGGTGGACGGCCAGGACGGGGACGGACATCCGGCGCTGACGACCGAGGAGATCCGGGAGTTGGCGCGGGTCTTCCCGCCCGGCCCGTCCGCCGTGGCGCTGCTGCGCAGGGCGGGCCTGACCGCCGAGCACATCCCGGCGGCGACCGGCACCACCGCCGGGGAGTTCTGGTCCGCGGTGGCCCGCGCGGTGGCCGCGGACCGGATGGCGGACGGCAGGCTGCGCGTCCTGGCCGCCGCCTGCGTCACCTATCCGCACAACGCGGTGTTCGGCGCCGCCTTACCGCAGCCGGGCGGCGGGGGTCTGCGGCGGGTGCTGGTGACCGGCGCCGCCCCGGGGTCCCAGGAGTTGGCCGCGGTCCAGCGGGCCGCGCGGGGCGTGCTGACGGTGGACCGGTGCCCCGCCGCGGCCGCAACCGATCTGCGGCGGATCCTCACCGTGCGCCCGGATGTGCTGCATCTGGTCTGCCGCCGCGAGGGACGCACGCTCGTCTTCGAGGACGGCGACGGCCAGGCACATCGCACACCCGCCGCGCGCCTGGCCGAGCTGCTGACCGCCTACCGCCGGCTGATCGGCTCCCCGCTGCCCGGTGTGGTGCTCGGCTGCCCCGACGGCGCGCCCCTCGCCGCGCTCTTCGCCCGGGCGGCCGAGGTGGTGGTCGCCCATCGCGGACCGCTGGACGGCGCGGCGGCCTTCGCGGGCGGGCTCTACGGTCTGCTGGGCGAAGTGCCCACGCTGGCCCAGGCGGCGCGGCGGGCGGCGGAGCGCATCGGGCGGGACGGCGGCGGGGTGGTGGTCCTGCGCGGACGACCCTGGTGAACAGGCGCCGGCGGGAATGTCTGCCGCTTGTTGATCGTTGTACGGAAGCATGCAATCCACATCCGACGTAAGGATCGACTGCCCGTGAGCAAGGTCCCGTTCATCACCCTCAACAACGGCGTCCGGATGCCGCAGCTCGGCTTCGGTGTCTGGCAGATCCCGGACGACGAGGCGCAGGTCGCGGTGCGCACCGCGCTGGACGCCGGGTACCGCAGCATCGACACCGCCGCGATATACGGCAACGAGGAGGGCACGGGGAAGGGGCTCGCCGCGTCGGGCATCGCACGCGACGAGCTGTTCGTCACCACCAAGCTCCAGAATGCCGACCAGGGATACGACTCGACCCTGCGCGCCTTCGACGCCTCGCTGACCAGGCTGGGCCTGGAGTATGTGGATCTCTACCTGATCCACTGGCCGCTGCCCGGGGTCGACAAGTACGTGGACACCTGGAAGGCGTTCGAGAAGATCTACTCCGAGGGCCGCGCCAAGGCCATCGGCCTGTCCAACTTCCACGCCGCCCACACCCAGCGGCTGCTCTCCGAGACCTCGATCATCCCGGTGATCGACCAGATCGAGCTGCACCCGCAGCTCCAGCAGGCCGAGCTGCGCGCCTTCAACGCCCGTCATGACATCGCCACCGAGGCGTGGTCCCCGCTCGGCCAGGGCAAGGGCCTGCTGGAGGACCCGAAGCTGGCGGCGATCGCCCACAAGCACGGGAAGTCCCCGGCCCAGGTGGTGCTGCGCTGGCATCTGGACCTCGGCAATGTGGTGATCCCCAAGTCCGTGACCCCGTCCCGGATCCAGGAGAACATCGACGTCTTCGACTTCCAGCTGGACTCCGAGGACCTGTCGGCGATCGACTCCCTGGAGGCCGGCAACCGGCTGGGCTTCGACCCCGAGACCTTCAACGGCTGAGCCCCGGCGCTCCACCACCGCACCGTCCGCCCCGTCGCGTCCCCCGCGGCGGGGCGGACCCGTACCCACCCGCACCCCGCGTCGTGGCATATCCCGGGCGCATGACCCCTCATCCGGGGCTCATGCGCCCGCCGAGCGAGGCACGTCCCCGGCAATTACGCTTGGCGCCCAGGTGGGCACGCAGCGTGACCATCTCCCGAGCCGAGGAGACCGAAGATGTCCCGCAGACGCCGTCACGGCCTTGAGCTGGCCGCCGGTTGCACCGTCGCGATAGCCGCCCTCTTCCTGGGGAGCGGCATACCCGCGGTGGCCGACCCCGGTGAACCCTCCCCCCGCCCCCGGAGGGAGGTGCCCCCCGAGATGCTGGCCTCCATGCAGCGCGATCTGGGCCTGACGGCCGATGAGGCGCGGATGCGGATATCCAATGAGTACCGGGCCGGGGCCACCGAGCCGGGGCTGCGCAAGAGCCTGGGCGGCAGCTACGGCGGCGCGTGGGTGACCGGCAACACCGCCGAACTCACCGTCGCCACCACCGACGAGCAGCAGAGCGGCACCATCACGGCCGGCGGTGCCAAGGCCGCGGTCGTCAAGCACAGCCTCAAGGCCCTCACCGACGCCAAGCAGACCCTGGACCGCACCGCCTCGGAGCGCCCCCCGGCGGCCGATGTCGCCTCCGCCTGGTACGTCGACGTCAAGACCAACAGCGTCGTGGTGCAGTCGGCCAAGCCGAGCGAGGCGGCCGCCTTCGTCGCCACCAGCGGCGCGGACCGCGAGGTCGTACGGGTCGTGGAGTCGGCCGAGCGGCCGAGCCCGCTGTACGACCTGCGGGGCGGCGAGGCGTTCTACATCAACGACGCCGCCCGCTGCTCGATCGGCTTCCCGGTGACCCAGGGCGAGCAGAACGGCTTCGTCACCGCCGGCCACTGCGGCAGCCAGGGCGACACCACCACCGGCTTCAACCGGGTGACCCAAGGCAGCTTCCAGGGCTCCACCTTCCCCGGCCATGACTACGCTTGGGTGTCCACCAACGCCGACTGGGTTCCGCAGCCGTGGGTGATCGGCCCCGAGGGCACCAACGTCACCGTCACCGGCTCCCAGGAAGCGCCGGTGGGCTCGTCCGTCTGCCGCTCCGGCTCGACGACCGGCTGGCACTGCGGCACCATCCAGCAGCACGACACCAGCGTGCAGTACCCGCAGGGCACGATCAACGGGGTCACGCGCACCAACGTCTGCGCCGAACCGGGCGACTCCGGCGGTCCGTTCATCTCGGGCAGCGAGGGGCAGGGCGTCACCTCCGGCGGCTCCGGCAACTGCACCGTCGGCGGCACGACGTACTACCAGCCGGTGAACCCGATCCTGACGACCTACGGGCTCACCCTCACCACCGGCTGACGCCGGGGTGCGGAGGCCGCCGCGGTCGAAAGGACCGGCGGCGGCCTCGCGCGTGCGCTCACACGTGACGTGGCGCGTGTCCCCGCGCATGTCCTCGCGCGTGTTCGGAGCACCTTGACCAATCCGCACCCCTCCGGGCGACGAATGAGGTACGACACCTCCGTGTGCGCCGCATCGTTCCCGGAAGGACGGCTTGTGAGAGAACCCGTGTACATCGGCGGACCGGCCGCGCGCGGACCGGACCTCGAAGAGTTGCTCCAGATGGTGGCCCGGGGGGACCAGAACGCGTTCGGAGCCCTCTACGACGCCGTTAGCGGGCCGGTCCTGGGGCTGACGCGCAGTCTGCTGCGCAACCCGGCGCAGGCCGAGGAGGTCACCCAGGAGGTCCTGGTCGAGGTGTGGCGGTCCGCGGCGCGGTTCGAACCGAGCCGGGGCAGCGCCATGGCCTGGATCATGACGGTGGCGCACCGGCGCGCCGTGGACCGGGTCCGCTCGGCACAGGCCGCCTCCGACCGCGAGGAGCGCGCCGCGCTGCTGTCCCGTACCCCGGCGTTCGACGAGGTGACCGAGCAGGTGGAGGCCAGGCTGGAGCGCGAGCAGGTGCGCCGGTGCATGCGGACGCTGACCGAGTTGCAGCGGCAGTCGGTGACACTCGCCTACTACCGGGGCCGCTCCTACCGTGAGGTGGCGGAGCTGCTGTCGCTGCCGCTCGGGACCGTGAAGACCAGACTCCGGGACGGCCTCATCCGGCTCCGGGACTGCATGGGGGTCGGCGCATGACCAGAGCGGATCTGCACACCTTGACCGGGGCGTACGCGGTGCACGCCCTGTCGGGGCGGGAGTTGACCGAGTTCGAGCGGCATCTGGCGGTCTGCGACGCCTGCCGTCAGGAGGTAGCGGAGCTGCGGGAGACCGCCGGGAAGCTGGCGGTGGCCACGGCCCTGACCCCGCCCCCGACCATGAAGGACGATGTGATGCGGCGGATCGCCACGGTCCGCCAGGAGCCGCCCCGGGTGGCGGCGCGGGAGGCCCGGGAGTCCCATGCCGGCCCCCGGCGGCGCACCGGGCGGCGGGCGCTGAACTTCGCGCTGGCGGCCTGTGTGGCGGCGGCCGTGGCGTTCGGCGGGGCCGCGGTGTGGCAGTACCGGCAGGCGTCCGACGCCCGCGACACGGCCCGCCGCTCCGAGCAGCGGGTGGCCCAGGCGCAGGAGGTGACCCAGGTGCTGGCCGCGCCCGACGCGCGCAGCCGCAGCGGCCGGATGACGGACGGCTCGACCGGCACGGTGGTGGTCTCGCGCGGGCTGAACAGGGCGGTGTTCCTGGCCTCGGGGCTGCCCGAGCCGCCCGCCGGGCGGATCTACCAGCTGTGGTTGAGCGACGGTGGCACCATGCGCCCGGCCGGTCTGATGGACTCCTCGGGTGCGAGCGCGGCGGCGGTCCTGAGCGGTGCGGTCGGGAAGGCGTCGGCCATGGGGGTGACGGTCGAGCCCGCCGGAGGGTCGAAGGCCCCGACGACCGATCCGCTGGTCCTGCTGACGTTCCCCTCGGCGTGAGCGGGCGACACCGGGCGGAATTGACCGATACGCGGCGCCGGGTGAGGTAAGGGAGAGGGATGAGCACGTCCCTCTCCGTCTTCACCTCCGATCTGCGGCTGTCCGACAACCCCGTGCTGCGCGGTGCGACGCGCTCCGCCGAGCGGGTCGTTCCGCTGTTCGTCGTGGACCGCGGCCTGGCCGGGACGGGTTTCGCCGTCCCCAACCGGGTGGCCTTCCTCGCCGACGCCCTGGCCGATCTCGACGCGGGGCTGCGCGAGCGCGGCGGGCGGTTGGTGGTCCGCCGGGGCGACGCGGTGGCGGAGATCCTGCGGGCGGCGCGGCAGGCGGACGCGCACGAGGTGCATACCGCGGGCGGGGTGAGCGGCTACGCCACCCGCCGCGAACAGCGGCTGCGCGAGGCACTGGAGGCGGACGGACGGCGGCTGCGGGTGCACGCCGCGGTGGTGACGGCCGTGGAGCCGGGCGAGGTGACCCCGGCGGGCAAGGACCACTTCGCGGTCTTCACCCCGTACTTCCGCGCCTGGCAGCGGGCCGGGCTGCGCGACACGCTCACCGCGCCGCGCACGGTGAGCGTGCCGTCCGGGCTGCGCTCGGAGCCGGTGGCGGCGGTCACCTCGCTCGCCCCGGGCAGCCCCTCCCCCCGGCTGCCCGAGGGCGGGGAGACGGCGGGCCGCCGCCGCGTCCGCTCCTGGTGGCGGTCGGGGCTCGGGGACTACGCGGACCGGCAGGACGATCTGGCGGGCGATGCCACCTCCCGGCTCTCCCCGTATCTGCACTTCGGCTGTCTGTCCCCGGTGGAGCTGGTGCACCGGGCGCGAGAGGCGGGCGGCGCGGGCGCCGACGCCTTCGTACGGCAGCTGGCCTGGCGGGACTTCCACCATCAGGTGCTGGCCGCCCGGCCGGACGCCGCACATGCCGACTACCGCCCGCGGGGCGACCGGTGGCGCCACGACGAGGCGGAGATCGCGGCCTGGAAGGCGGGGCGCACCGGCTATCCGCTGGTCGACGCCGGGATGCGGCAGCTGCGTCACGAGGGCTGGATGCACAACCGGGCGCGGCTGCTGGTGGCCAGTTTCCTCACCAAGACGCTCTACCAGGACTGGCGGATCGGGGCCCGGCACTTCCTGGATCTGCTGGTGGACGGGGACCTGGCCAACAACCAGCTGAACTGGCAGTGGACGGCGGGCACCGGCACCGACACCCGTCCCAACCGGGTCCTCAATCCGCTGGCGCAGGCCCGGCGGTTCGACCCGGACGGCGCGTATGTGCGGCGCTGGGTGCCGGAGCTGGCCGAGGTGACCGGCGCGTGCGTCCATACGCCCTGGCGGCTGCCGAAGGCCGAGCGGGACCGGCTGGACTACCCCGACCCGATCGTGGACCTCCAGGAGGGGCTGGCCCGCTTCCGGGACGCCCGGGGGTGACATCGGGTGCTGTCCGGCCGGTCAGGCGGTCACGCGAGCGCGGCCGGTCAGTCGGCGCGGGCGCCGTGCTGCGGGGCGATCTCCTCGATCCGGCCGGCGAGCTCGACGTCGAGCCCGGTCACCTTGCCCCCGGCGCTGTGAGTGTTCACCGAGACGCCGACCTTGTTGTAGCCGAGGGTCAGATCGGAGTGGTGGTCGAGCTCCTCCTGAATGGTGGCGATCTCCGCCACCATCCCGGCCGCCTGCGGATGCCCCTTGAAGACATACGTCCGCGAGAGCCGGTCGTCCGCGAACGACCAGCCGGGGAGCTGCTCCAGACGCTGCTGGATCTCCTGGTCGGTGAGCGGCTGGACTGCCATGACACATCCCTTCGTCGCGGGTACCGGTGGCCCTTCCACCCTGCCATGGGCGCACCCGGCGTCGGCTACCTTCAGCTCATGACGACTGCCGCGCCGCCCCGAGTGGGCACACTGCTGCGCGAGTGGCGGGACCGCCGCCGGTTGAGCCAGCTGGAGCTCGCGCTGCGCGCCGACTCCTCCGCCCGCCACATCAGCTTCATCGAGACCGGCCGGTCTCGGCCCAGCCAGGAGATGGTGCTCCGGCTCGCCGACCATCTCGACGTCCCCGTCCGCGAGCGCAACGCCCTGCTGATCGCCGCCGGTTACGCCCCGCACTATCCGGAGCGGTCGGTGGACGACCCCTCGATGAGCGCCTTGCGCGCATCCCTGGAGCGGCTGCTGACGGGCTACGAGCCGTATCCGGCGCTCGTGGTGGACGGCACCTATGGGGTGCTGGCGGCCAACCGGGGCATCGCGGCGCTACTGGAGGGGGTGGCGGAGCATCTGCTGAAGCCGCCGCTGAACGCGATGCGCCTCACCCTGCACCCCGAGGGGCTCGCCCCGCGCATCCGCAACCTCCGCGAATGGCGTGGCCATCTGCTGGACCAGATGGACCGGCAGCTGGCGCTGATGCGCTCCTCGCCGCTGCGCGCGCTGTACGACGAGGTGGCCGCCTATCCGCTGCCCGAGACCGGCGGCCGGGAGACGGCGACCGCCGGTGACACCCCGCCCTTCGCCCTGCCGATGATGATCGAGCACGGCGGGCGGGTGCTGTCGTTCATCTCGACGATCGCGACCTTCAACACCCCCATGGACGTCACGGTCTCCGAGCTGGCCATCGAGACGTTCCTCCCGGCCGACCCGGAGACCGCCGCCGCCCTGGGGCGGTTCAGCCCGTCGTAGGGACCCGGTCCAGGAAGCCGAGGACGGAGCGGATCCGGCCGTCCTCGGCCAGGGTGATCACATCGGTCGCGGCGACCGGGGCGGAGCCGTCGGCCGTGGAGACCAGCTCCCAGCTGAAGCGGGCCATGGCGTGGTGGCCGTCCACGGCGCCGGTGAGCCGGAACTCATGGCCGGGGAACTGCTCCTGGGCCCCGGCGATGACTGCGGCCAACTGCTCATGGCCCCGCGCCTCGGCCAGCGGGTCGGTGTAGTCGCCGTCCTCGGTCCAGGCGGCGGCGACGGCCTTGGCGCGGGCCTCGGGGCCGGTGGCGTTCCACGCCTCGAAGTAGCGGGTGACGGCGGTGTCGTACTGCGTCATGTGGTGACTCCTCCATGAAATCCCCTGGTCGGACCCGGGTTCCGGACCGGAGGGCGCCGGCCCGGAACCCGATGCCTCAACCCTGCCGCCGCCGTGCGCGGGGGTCGATTACCGCCGAGGTAATGGAGGCGGGGAGATGTGGACGCTCCCCGGGAGCCCGGAGAGCTCAGGAGCGCTGAACACACCGCCCGGGGCGGCTCAGGAGCGCTGGGACTCCACGAGCGCGATGGCCTCCTCCTTGGTGGCCACGGCGGGCGGCGAGCCCTCCAGCGGCTTCCGCGCCGTCTCCTTCATCACGGCGGCGGCGATGATGCCGACGACGGCGGCGAGCATCGTGTAGTAGGCGGGCATCAGATCGTCCCCGGTGCTGCTGATCAGGCCCTCGGTCACCAGCGGCGTGGTGCCGCCGAAGAGCGAGACGGAGATGTTGAAGGCGATGGAGAGGGAGCCGTAGCGCACATTCGTCGGGAAGAGCGCGGGCAGCGAGGCGGACATCACGCTCACATACGGCAGCAGACACAGCCCCAGGAGCAGCAGACCGGCGAAGACCGGGACCACCCCGCCCTGCTTGATGAGCAGGAAGCACGGCACGGCGAGCACCAGGAAGCCCACGGACCCGGCCATCAGCACGGGCTTGCGGCCGATGCGGTCGGAGTACCGGCCGACGAAGGTGATGGCCGCCATGAGCACCAGCATCACGATGATGATCGAGACCAGGGCGCTGGTGCTGCTGTAGTGGAGGGTGTCCGACAGATAGGTCGGCATGTAGGACAGCAGCATGTAGTCGGTGATGTTGTACGCGGCGACCAGCGCGATGCACAGCGCCATCGCACGCCACTGGGTGCGGAACACCTGCCAGAACGGCAGGCTCTCGCGCTCCCCCGCGTTGGTGGCGCCCTCGTCCTCCAGCTTCTGGAAGGCGGGGGTGTCGTCCAGCTTCAGCCGCAGATACAGACCGACCAGACCGATCGGCGCGGCGGCCAGGAACGGAATGCGCCAGCCCCAGGAATTCATCGAGGAGTCGGCGAGCGTCACGGTCAGAATGGTGACCAGTCCGGCCGCCGCGGTGTAGCCGATCAGCGTGCCGAACTCCAGAAAACTGCCGTAGTACCCACGGCGCTTGTCGGGCGCGTATTCGGCGATGAAGGTGGAGGCGCCGCCGTATTCCCCGCCGGTGGAGAACCCCTGGAGCATACGGAACAGGATGAGCAGCGCCGGCGACCAGAAGCCGATGGCGGCATAGCCGGGGATCAGTCCGATGGCGAGCGTGCTGGACGCCATCATGATCATGGTGAAGGAGAGGACCTTCTTACGGCCGATCCGGTCGCCCAGGGGCCCGAAGAACATGCCTCCCACCGGGCGTACCAGAAAGGCCACCGCGAATGTCGCGAGGGAGGAGAGCACCTGGGCCGTGTCATTACCGGACGGGAAGAAGACTTTGCCGATGGTGACCGCGAGATAGCTGTAGATCCCGAAGTCGAACCATTCCATGGCGTTTCCCAGCGCGGCGGCCTTCACCGCTTTCCGGACGGTCTTCTCTTCGGTGACCGTGATGTCGCTCCGACGCAGTGGAGGGTTCTTGCGTCGCTGGACAGCACGCCAGAGCAGGTGGTGCCGGGAGGGCGCGGACGCGGAGGCTTCGACATCGGTGGGGACAGGCACGAGCAACTCTTTTCAGTGGACAGGCTTGTTGCGCATACCCCGCGAAGGCCAGGGCATGCCAGGCGTGTCGCAGACCGCCCGGGAACGCGGGCCAGGGCGCTCAAGGGGTGTTCGACCCCAACCCGAGCCGGGCCGGGCATCTTCAGGGAACCCGGCGGGTTGCTTTACTGTTTCTTGGCCTTCCGTAAACCAAACCGCGCGGACGCATAAGCATCACGCAACGCCGAAAGGCACCGAACTCAAGGGGACATCATGCTCTATGGCAATGCCCTCCGAAAGGCCATCAGTTCACCTGACACCACACCCCTCATCGGCATCTACGACATGTACTCGGCGTCCATCGCCGCACAGCACTACAACGGCTTCTTCGTATCCGGATTCGGGTTCGCCGCATCGCATTACGGGCTGCCCGACATCGGCTTCATCGCCTGGCCCGACATGCTCGCCTTCGTGGAGCGGCTGCGTCTCGCCTTCCCCGAGCACCATCTGCTCGTGGACATCGACGACGGCTATGTGGATCCCGAGGTCGCCTGCCATGTGGTGCAGCGGCTGGAGCGCACCGGGGCCTCCGGGGTGATCCTGGAGGACCAGCGGCGCCCGCGCCGCTGCGGCCACGCGGACGGCAAGCTGATCCTGCCGCTCGAGGAGTACCTCGACAAGCTCCAACTGGTGCTGAGCAGCAGGAAGGACATGGTGGTGGTGGCGCGCACGGACGCCACCGAGGAGCCCGAGATCCTGCGCCGGGCGGCCGCGCTGGCGGAGACCGACGCGGATGTCGTCCTCGTCGACGGGGTGCGCAGCGTGGAATGGATCCGCAAGGTCCGCAAGGTCATCGGCGACAAGCCCCTGCTGTTCAACCAGATCGCGGGCGGGAAGTCGCCGCGGCTCTCGCTGTCCGAGCTGTCCGAGCTGGGAGTGGATGTCGCCATTTACAGCACCCCTTGCCTGTTCGCCGCCCATGGGGCGATCGACGGGGCGCTGAGCGATCTCAAAACGGCGGACGGGCGGCTGCCGGACACCCGGGAGGCCGCGGCCATCGGGGTCAAGGGCGCCACGGAACTGCTGGAGAAGAACATCAGCAGGCACCATGGCCACCGTCAGCCCGCCAAGGTCTGAGCCGGGGCCGCGCGGTATGCCCTCGACACTCCTCGGCCCCGGCCCCGGCCGGCGCCGTAAGCCCAGAAAAGACACCGGCTCGTCCCGTCCGTCCACGGCCGGGCTCATCCTCGCGGCCACCGCGGGCACCCTGTGCGCGGGCGCCGCGGTCTCCGCCAAGGCGACGCCCACGCCCGCGGGCAGCACCCCGCGGGACGACTGCGGGCCGGACGACACCCCCACAGTGGTCACCGGGCCGCACAACGGCCTTGTGGTCATCGACAACTCCTCCGCGGACTCCTGGCTGGAGGTCGACCGCACCCTCAATACCCTGCTGCTGAGCCGTGGCACGGCGGGCAGCGACCACGACGGGGGCGGCGGCGCCATCGACGTCGTGACCGGCGGCCTCACCGGTGCGGATCCGGTGCTGCCGCAGATCGGCCACCCACCGTGGCAGGCCGGGAGCGGTGATTGATGTGATGCGGAAGTCCTGGCCGCTGTCGTGGCCGGGCCGGCTCGGGAGGGCGGTCGACCCCTATGTCGCCGCCCTCCTCGGGACGGTCGCGCTGGCGGCGTTGCTGCCCGCGAGCGGGGCGGCGGCCACGGCCGTCGGCGATGCCGCGGACATCGCGATCGGGCTGCTCTTCTTCCTCTACGGTTCGCGGCTGTCCACCCGCGAGGCGCTGAACGGCCTGCGGCAGTGGAGACTGCACCTGGTGGTGGGCGCGAGCACCTTCGCGCTTTTTCCGCTGCTGGGGCTGGCCGCGGGCGGCCTCGCCCCGTTCCTCCTCACCGACCGGCTCTACACCGGACTGCTCTTCCTGTGTGTCGTGCCCTCGACCGTCCAGTCCTCGGTCGCCCTCACCTCCACGGCCCGGGGCAATGTCCCGGCCGCCATCTGCGCGGGTACGTACTCCAGCCTGCTCGGCATGATCGCCACCCCGCTGCTCGCGGCGTGGCTGATCGGCTCGGACGTGCGCTTCTCGGCCGAGGGGCTGCTGGCCATCGCCACCCAGCTGCTGCTCCCCTTCCTCGCCGGGCAGGCGCTGCGCCGCTGGACCGCGCGGTTCATCGGCCGCCACCAGAAGGTGCTCGCCCTCCTGGACCGGGGCTCGATCCTGCTCGTGGTCTACACGGCGTTCAGCCGGGGCATGACGGAGGGCATCTGGAACCAGATCACCCCGGCCCGGCTGTGCGCGCTGCTGGGGCTGGCCGCGGCGGTGCTGGGGCTGGCCCTGACCGCGACGTCGTTCACCGCGCGGCGGCTGGGCTTCAGCCGGGAGGACCGCGTCACCATCGTCTTCTGCGGCTCCAACAAGTCCCTGGCCACCGGGCTGCCCATGGCGGCGGTGCTGTTCGGCGACGCGGCCGGGCCGGTGATCCTGCCGCTGATGCTCTTCCATCAGCTGCAACTGATGGTGTGCGCCGTCATCGCGGGCCGCTGGTCCCGCCGGGCGCGGGAGGCCGACCCCGCCCCCGGCGGGCAGGTCCAGGTCACCGAGGCGACGGGGTAAGGGGGAGGGCGAGGGGGGCGGTGGCTCAGGCGCAGCGGGCGATCACCACGATGGCCGCGTCATCGTTGACGACCCCGCCGGTATGCCGGAGCAGATCGGCGTGGAGATAGTCCACCAGCGCCTGTGGGCCGCCGCCCTTCCAGGCCGCGAGCCGTTCCGGGAGCGGATAGAAGGCGCCGCTGTCGTCGCGGGCCTCGACGACCCCATCGGTGTGCAGCACCAGAACATCGCCGTACTCGAAGCGGAACATCTCGACCAGGTAGTCCCGCTCCGCCAGCACCTCCAGGCCCAGCGGCACCGCGGGGTCGCGCACGTCCAGCGTCGCGACCCCGCCCCGGTGCAGCAGCAGTGGCGGAGGGTGCCCGCAGTTCACCATCCCGGCCACCGGGCCGTCGTCGTAGACGTCCAGGACCACGGCGGTCACAAAGGACTCCAGGACATTCCGCTCGCCACCGCCGGTGTGGTGCCAGTTCCAGCACATGGCGCTGTCCATGTGGCCGACGATGCCCGGCAGCGAGAGGTTGCGGTACGCGGACCCCCGGAAGGCCCCGATCAGCACGGAGGCGTCGCCGATCGCGGCCATCCCTTTTCCCCGTACGTCCCCGATGACCAGCCGGGTCGCCCCCTCGGTGCGGACGGCCGCGTACAGATCACCGCCGATCTGCGCCTCCTCGTCGGCCGCGAGATACAGGGAGGCGATCCTCAGCTCCGCGACCCGTTCGGGCAGCGGCCGCAACAGCACCTCCTGCGCCGCCACGGCCACCGTACGCACCTGGCTCAGCTTGCGCCGGTGGCGGTCGGTGGCATAGCGGAAGCCCGTCACCAGCCCCGAGATCACGATCAGGGCGATGATCTGCGCCTGGTGGTTGGCGGTCGCCAGACCACCGTGGAACACACCGATGACGACCTGAGCCGCCACGGCGAGGGCGCCGATCGCGGCGGTTCCGCCCGCGCCCGCGAAGGAGGCGGTGATCGCGGGGGCGGCGATCAGAAAGGGGCCGAGGTGGACGGTGGGCGGCGCGTGGAGGTCGGTCACCGTGACCACCAGGATGATGACGAGCGGGACGCCGAACAGCGCCCGACTCGACCGCTTTTCCCCACCAATGCGGGTGAGCTCGGGCGAAACGCGCATATCTCTTGCCTACACCCGATACGCACGTCACGCTGATCCGGGCCGCGAGACGATCGCGGGTGCGCTCAGGCGACGCCGTCGGCCGTGACCGCCTGACCGGCCGCCGCGACGTCGACGGCCTCCGTGGCACGGGCGCTGTCCGCGGCGTCGGCGCCCTTCGTCGGCTCGGCGCCCTCCGCCCGGCTCGTGCGCCGCGCCGCCATCCACACGTACACCAGCACACCGGCGAACAGGAACAGCACGCCCTGGTACACCGCCGCGTATCCGGCGCCCGCGACCAGCCAGAACGAGAAGCCGAAGCCCGCGACCGCGAGCACCAGGTCCCGGACGAAGCGCCCGGTCCGCACCTCGTCGCGGCGCCCGGACAGCAGGAAGTACAGCTGCGCGCCCGCCGCCAACAGATACGGGACCGTCGCCGAGAAGGTGGTGATCAGCACGAGGATCTCGAAGAGCCCGCTCGAACCCGAGGTGTAGTTGACCACGGTGAGCAGGGACGCCAGGAGCACGCCGACGATGACGCCGAAGGTCGGCACCCCGCGCCGCCTGGCGGCGAACGCGGCCGGGAAGAGCCCGTCCCGCGCGGCCGCGTACGGGGCCTGCGCGCTCATCAGGGTCCAGCCGTTGAGCGCGCCGACGATGGACACCACGGCGGCCAGTGCGATCAGCGTGGGGCCCCAGCCCCCGCCGAACATCGCGTCGACCGCGTCCGAGAAGGGGGCGGTGGAGTCGACCAGGTCCTTGTGGGCGACGGTGCCGAAGACCGACACCGTGCCGAGCAGGTAGACCACGGCCGCGCCGACCGTGCCCAGCACGCTCGCCCGCCCCACATTGCGCTCCGGGTCCCGGACCTCGCCCGCGCTCATCGAGGCCGACTCGACGCCCACGTAGCTGTAGAGCAGGATCGCGGCCGCCGCCGACACACCGCCGAGCGCGCTGCCGCCGCTCTCGTTGAACGAGCCGAGGTTGTGCGGGTCGAAGAAGAAGAGGCCGACGATGGCGACGAAGAGCAGCGGGATGAACTTCAGCACGGTGGAGACCAGCTGCACCGCGCCCACCCAGCGCGTCCCCGCGAGGTTGGCGAGCGCGGGGAGCCAGAGCGCCAGCAGCGCCACGGCCAGGTTCATGCTCTTCGTGTCATGGCCGGGGACCAGCACCTGCACATAGCCGACCGCCGCCACCGCGAGCGCCGCGTTGCTCACCCAGGTCATCGTCCAGTACGACCAGGCCGACAGAAAGCCGGCGAAGTCGCCGAAGGCCGCGCGGGCGTGCACATACGGTCCGCCGGTGCGGGGGTCGCGCTCCGCGAGCCGCCCGAAGACCAGCGCGAGCGCGATGGCGCCCAGCGTCAGGACGACGAAGGAAAGAAGGCTGAGGGTGCCGAACGGGGCGACGGAGGCGGGCAGCAGAAAGATGCCGCCGCCGATGATGTTTCCCATGACGAGCGCGGTCGCCGTGGGCAGGCCGAAGCGGCGGGAGTGGGGCTGGTCGTGCATACGACCATGGTCACCGAGCGTGTAGGGTACACCCAAATCGCCGGGTTTTGTTCGGCACAACCGGGCTGACCACGGTAAATGGTGCGGCGGGGGCGCCGTCCCACCGGGAATCCTGCACCGTGCGCGCCGCGCCGGACGCCCTCGGCAGCCCCGTTTCGGCCGGTACCTCCACCTCCGTCGGCCTCTGCGCGGCCGGCGCCTCCGCCACCGGGCCCGCTCCCGTCAGCGCCTCCGCCGCCGGCGCGTACGTCTCCCCCGCGGCCGCTGCCTCCTCCTCCGGCACCTGGGGCCCGTCCGCCTCTTCCAGCCAGCGCCGCAGCACCCGGTGCACCCGCTCCGCCCCGACCAGCTCCTCCCCCGCCGCCACCGGCGGGGTCAGCTCGGCCGGCCACAGCAGAAAGGGATGCCCCTGCTCCCCGCCGAGCCCACCGTGCGAGCCGATCTGCTCCTCGAAGGCGTGCACCGTGCCGCGCGCCGGGTCGTAGGCGGAGTTGACCATGATGTCGGGGGTGTTCCGGAAGTGCGCGGTGCGCCGTACGGCGGCCTCGGCGCCGGGCCCGAAGACCGTGAGCGGGCTCGCCCCGAAGACCTCCCCGGTGTCCAGACGGTGCTCGGCGCCCTCGGCGCCCAGCACCACCGCGCCATGCGCCTCGGACCGTACGAGCAGGAAGCCCACCCCGGGGTGGTCGGCGAGCGTGCGCAGCAGCGCGGGATGGCGGGCGTCGATCTGCTCGCGGCTCATCCGCCCCGGCACATCGGGGAAGGAGACCAGCCCCAGATTTCCGGACGCGAGCACGATCGGATCGGACGCGGGGGCGCCGCCGCCCGCGACAGCGGCTGTGTCGCCGGCCCCGCCGACCCCGCCGCACCGCCCGTCCCCGTCCACCTCGGGCTTCTCCGGCCGGTGCAGCGCCGCCCGCCCCGCTTCGCGCGCCTCCGCGCCGCTCGGGGTCCGCCCGGCCCGCCGCGATACGGGCAGACCGCAGCCGACCCGCACCAAGTCCTCGAGCGTCAGCCCGTACGCCCCCGCGAAGGTCTGGCCGGGGCTCTGCCCGTGGTCGGACAGCAGCACGATCCGGTAGTCGCGCGGGGCGCGGTCGGCGACCTTGGCGATCAGCGCGATGGAGCGGTCGAGCCGGGCGAGCACCTGCCGGGCGTCCCGGCTGCGCGGCCCCGAGTGGTGGGCCACCTCGTCGTACGCGACCAGATCGGCGTAGATCGCGGTACGGCCCGAGAGGATGTCCCCCATCACCGCCGTCACCACGACGTCCCGCTCCACGACCGTGGCGAACGCGCGGATGAACGGATACAGCCCGCCCCGCTTGACCCGGGGCGTCTCGCGGCGCAGTTTGGCGCGCGTGGACTGGCAGATCTCCCGGACGACCTCGGCCAGGAACGACACGGCGGTGCGGGTCGCGTTGGCGGGGTCGGCGAAGTAGGCGAAGTATCCGGAGCGGGAGCGGTTGTGCGGACCACGCCGCGCCGCGACCGAGAGGACCAGGGCCAGCTGATCGGCGCCGCCGGTGAAGAGGTTGCCCCGGCTCGCCCCGTCCACCGTGAGGAGTCCGTCGTGTCCGGCCCGGGCGGCCGCGCGGCGCTGGAGTACCGCCGCGCTGGTCGGCCGGTTGCTCACCATCACCTCCCCGCTCTTCTTCTCGTACCAGCGGAAGGCGGGCACATCCTCGTTGGAGCCGTGCAGGATGCCGAGTTGGCTGGCGCCGGTCTGGCTGGACCAGTCGGTGCGCCAGGGCGTGACCTTGTGAGTGCTCCGGATCAGGCGAGCGACGGTGGGCATCACCGGGGGTCGGTTGTCGCGCTCCCGCAGCGCCTCCCGCAGCACGGCGTGCCCCACCCCGTCGAGCTGCAGAAACACCGTCCCCGGGGGCGCTTCGCTCCCGCCGTCCTCACCGAGCCGCCGCCTGCGCCGCCCGGCCAGCCGGGCCAGCCGCCGCCGGTAGGCCCCGTCGTCCCGCACGGTCAGAAAGGTGCTCGTCGCCGACGACGCGGCGGACATCACGGCGGCGACCACGACGGCGGTCTCCGGCTCGACGGCGCCGCGCCCGTCCGGGATCAGGCTGATCGCGATCAGCAGCATCGAGCCGTTGAGCACGAACACCAGCAGCCCCAGCACCAGCGCGGGCATCAGCAGCAACGCCCGTACGAGCAGCGGCCACACCAGCGCGCTGAGCACGCCGAAGGCTCCGGCGCCGATGGCCGCCGTGATCGCGATCCGCGTCGCGCTGTCACCGCCATCGGACTTCAGGCGAAAGTCGGGGAGGATCCCGGCGAGCGCCAGCATCGTGAGCGTGGACACCGCCCATACCGCCGTCACCCGCAGCAGGGTTCCCCCCACCGTCTTCCATCGGGGCTTCTGCACGCCGCGGCCTCACTTCACGTCACCGGCCCGCACCATGCGCGCGAACCGGCTTCAAGCGTGGCACAGCGCCCCCGCGACCCGGCGGACGGCGGGTTACCAGCACGGATCGATTCCACTGACGGCAGCCCATGAATCGGCCAGGAGCGCGCCTCCTCACGCCCCGCCCTACGGGGACCAGGAATCGGCCGGATCGTCCAGCCACACCCGCTGAGCGGCGGGGTCCGGGCCGACCGTGAGGCCGAAGCGGGTGTGGTCCGGCCTGCCCTGGCCGACCCACCACCCGTACGCGGCCTCGGCCTCATCCCACAACCGCCGCTCCCCCGCTTGCCAAACGCGCGCCCCCGCCTCCCCCTCGCGGAACACGACACACGCCCAGGAACGGTCGGTCAGCCCGTAGAGCCACACGGGCCGCGCGCCATCGTGCGGGGCGGCCACCACCTGGACGCAATGCGGTACCCGGAGCCCCAGCACGAAGGGGAGGGCGCAGTACACCGGGGTGACGAACTCCCCCTCGGGGATGCCAGTGGCCGAGGTGTCGGCACCGCCCTCTCCCTCGGCCGGGACGTAGGCATGGTGCGGCGGCAGCGACAGCCGCCGGCCGCGCAGCTTCATGAACTCGACGGGGCCGGTGAAGCGCCCCGATGCCGTCCCGTCCTCACGCACCATCAGCCGGGCCACGGCGTCCGCAGGGGTGTAGTGCGTGCCCCAGGGGGCGACGATCAGGCCCCCGGGCCGCGTCTGCTCGATCCATGCCCCGGGGATCTCCCGAAGCCCGACGGTGGCCAGGACCCGGTCATACGGCGCGCCGCCCGCACAGCCCTTCGCCCCGTCGCCGACCACGACCTCCGGCCACAACCCCGCTGCGGCCAGCCGTTGGCGTGCGTGACGCGACACGGCGGGGTCCACCTCGACCGTGGTGACCTTACGGCCGCCACAGCGATGCGCCAACGCACCGGCGGTCTCGCCCGTGCCGGTGCCCACGTCGAGCACGGCCATGCCCTCGTCCACGGCCAGGTCCCGCAGCAATGCGTAGACGACAGAGGGCATGGAGGATGAGCTGGTGGACACCCGCCCCGGCGCGGGACCGACATGCTCTCCGTCGTCCCACTGCGTCACGATGGGCGCATCGCTGTCGGCGGCGGCGTACCAGGCGTCCGGCTCCTCGCCCTTGTCGATGGCGACGGCGCCCTGGGTCCGCGTGTCGAACGGCCACATCAGCTCCGGCAGGAACCCGGCCCGGTCGACAGCGGCGAAGGTCGGCGCCCAGCCCTCCCCCATCACCCCCGCGTCGAGAAGCACCCGCCCCAACGCGGCCCGGCCGGGCCGGGCGCCCTCGAACGTCATGCGACCTTGGGCGGGTTCGGCACCCCGGGCCCACCGTCGGGAGTCGGCGGCGGAAGCGGACCGGGGTAGGGCTGACCGGGCAGCTTGTCACCGTTTCCGCGGACGCTTCGGGCCTGAACGCTCCGCGACATCAATGCTCTCCCCTTCGTCCAGCCGGGCGGCCCAACCCACTCGGGCCCCGCCCCTCATCACCATAGGGCGAGCCGCTGGTAACGCGCTCGAGCACGGCCTTGCCCTCACAGCCCTGTGAGAGACTCGGCCGATGATTATCGAACGTGCGTACGCACACCTCGACGCGGACTCACGCGAGGAGGAGAGGTGGCCCTGGTCCGTGCCCTGTGTACGCGGGCTGCTGACGGACGGGCTGCGCTTCACCGCGCCGGTGACGTTCCTCGTCGGGGAGAACGGGTCGGGCAAGTCGACGCTGGTGGAGGCGCTCGCGGAGGGGTTCGGGCTCGACCCGTACGGCGGCTCGCACGACTGGCAATACGCCAGCCACCGCCCCAAGTCGGTGCTCGGCGAGCGGATCCGCTTCGACGCGGCGCCGCGCGGGCGGCGGATACTGGGGAGTTGGGCGGCGCGCAAGGGGTTCTTCCTGCGGGCCGAGACCGCGTTGGACGCGCTGGAACGGGAGGGTTTCGCCCCGCATGCGGTCAGCCACGGCGAGGGGTTTCTCGCGGCGTTCCGGGATAAGTTCCTCCAGCCCGGGCTGTACGTCATGGACGAGCCGGAGGCGGCGCTCTCCTTCGCCTCCTGCCTGGAGCTCATCGGCCACCTCAATGAGTTGGTGAAGAACGGCGCCCAGGTCATCTGCGCGACGCATTCGCCGCTGCTGACCGCACTGCCCGGTGCGGACATCGTCGAGGTCGGCGAGCATGGGATGCGGCGGGTGGCCTGGAGCGAGCTGGCCCTGGTCGACCACTGGCGCCGCTATCTCGCCGATCCGCGGAGCTATCTGCGGCACGTCCTGGATTAACAGCGTGCCCTCTGTGGTGAGGCGGCAGGAACCGTGTCGACTCGGCGCATCGTCCATTCCCGTAACGGGAGACCCATGAAGAGCCGTGCGACGCGGAGGGAAGGCGACCATGTGGTTGCTGTGGCTGTTTCTACTCACAGGTCCGGTCATCATCGGGATCGGTATCCGCGAGGCCGCGCTCCAACGCCGCCTGCTACGCGAGGGGATCCGCACCGATGGCCTGGTGGTCCGCCACCGCATCACGCACAGCGTGGGCAAGAAGCCCGTCTACTTCGCAGTGGTCAACTTCAATGACGCACAGGGCAATCCACATGAGTTCGAGTCCAACCTTTCCGGAGTCGGGGGCCTGCCCGTGAGCGGCCGGGCCCCGGTGCTCTACCTCCCCGGCGCCCCGAAGAGCGCACGACTCGACCTCTCCTCGAAACGGATCGGGGGCATCGCGCTCGTTCTCGCGATCGGCACCGTGTGGACGGTCCTCCCGATCTGGTTGCTTTCCAGCGGCCGCTGACCGCTAGAGGCGGATCCGGGCCCAGACCGTTTTGCCGACGACGCGTTCCCGGAGACCCCACGCCTCGGCCGGCGCGTCCACGATCGCCAGACCGCGTCCGGATTCGTCGTCCGGTGTCGGGTCCGCCAGGGCGGGGTGCCCGTCGCGGGGGTCGGACACCTCGACCCCGACCATTTTTTCTGCGTCGTATGCGATACGCACCTCGAAGTACCGCCCCGGTACGCGTCCATGACGCACAGCGTTGGTCGCCAGCTCGGAGACGACGAGCAGGACCAGGGCCGCCGAGCTCCGGTCCAGGCCCCAGGCACGGAGGGCGGCTTCGGCGGCGCGGCGGGCGTGGGGGACGGATGGGGGGACGGGTGTAAACCTCTGCTTCCAGCCATGGAGCGGGTTTACGTCGTGACTTTCCGCGTTCATGCTCCCACTGTCAGTGCAGGCGGCTACCTTCACCAGTAACAGAGCGTCGACTGCGGCGACCGACAACTCTGGTCGAACGCAGGTTGATTGGCGTTGACCGATGTTGAGGAGGGTGGCCTGCGTGGCCCAGTCGAAGAAGAAGGACTCCGCTCCGCCGACCGTGCAGTACTTCGCCGCTGTCCTGCGGCTTCTGCGCGAGCGGGCGGGGCTGACCCAGGACGAGCTCGGCGCGCTCATGAACTACACGGGGTCGGCGGTGAGCGCCGTGGAGACATGCGCGAAGCCGCCGACGGACGAGTTCATCGACGCGGCCGAGAAGGCACTGGACGCGGGTGGATTGCTGCGGTCTGCGATCAAGTATCTGAAGCTTGAGCGGTATCCGGCTCACTTCCAGGGTTTCGTTCAGTTGGAGCAGGAAGCGCTGAGCGTGTCGTCGTACTGCACGCAGCTGATCGACGGCCTGCTGCAGACCAAGGATTACGCACGTGAGGTGCTTAAGGCTGCCTTTCCGCCGCTGGAGCACGATGAGGTGGAAGCACTCACCCAAGCCCGGCTGGACCGCAAGGCCCTTTTCGACCGCAAGCCGATGGCAGTGGTGAGTGTGATCCTCGACGAACCCACGCTTCGACGTCAGCTCGGCGGGCCGGAAATCATGCGCGCGCAATACGCATACCTCGTCGAGTGTGCAGCCCGGCCCAATGTGGTCATCCAGGCACTCCCGATGAGTCGGGGTGGACACGCGGGGCTCCAAGGTCCGATGAAGCTGGTCGAGACTGCGGATCAGACGACCCTGGTCTACACAGAAAGCCACGGGAAGAGCATCCTCATCTCGAAACCGGACGAGGCAGCCATCCTTGCGCGTCGCCATGCCATGATCAGGTCCCAGGCCCTCGGCCCGGAGGAATCTGTGCGGTTCATCGAGGAGTTGATGGGAGAAGGATGACCAAACTGACCTGGTTCAAGAGCAGCTACAGCGACTCCAGCGGCGGCGACTGCATCGAGGTCGCCTACGACTGGCACAAGTCCAGCTACAGCCATTCCAGCGGCGGCCAGTGCGTTGAGGTCGCCACCACCCCCACCACCCCCACCACCGTCCACATACGGGACTCCAAGAACCCCGATGGTCCCCGCCTCCACATACCCGCTACCGCCTGGGCCGACTTCCTGAGCTTCGCGAGGGCTTGAGAAGCGCCGTCGGCAGGAACACCGCGTCGCAGACGACCATGGCCGCCGACAGGAAGGGCAGGCCGAGCAGGACGGCGATTCCGGCGTGTTCGAGGATCATCACCGCCAGCAGCGTGATCTTGAGGCGGCGGTAGCCGAGCACGAAGGGGAAGGCGACCTGCATCACCACGGTCCCGTAGCCCAGCAGGACGATCAGGAGCATATGGCTCGCGAGGAGGCTGCCGAGTCCGGGCCAGGGGCTGAAGTAGTCGAGGTGCAGGGCGTAGTGGAGCCCGCTGCCGTCCTGCCAGCGGATGCCCTGGACCTTGTACCAGCCTGCTGTGGCGTAGATGAGGCAGACCTGGGCCGCGATCACCAGCATCGCGCAGTTGTGCAGCATCGTGGCCATCGCGTCGAGCAGTTCACGCGACCACGCTCCCGGCGACCATCGACGGGCCGCGTACCAGAGCCCCTGGCAGCCCCAGAACGTCCACAGCACCGCCGCCCAGGCGGTCGTCTGAAAGCCGTCCGACACCCACAGGAGGGCGACCCCGAGGATCTGCCACATCACGAACCCGGCCCTGTCGACCCGGCCGTTCCTGCGGTTGCGGCGGTCGCGGCGCGCGTCGAGGGACCAGACGGCTCCGCATCGGGTAAACGCGAGGTAGATGGCCATCACGCCGATCACGTTGTCCCCGCCGTCCCCGATGAGCGGATTGCGGTTCTGCAGCGAGAGAACGGCGATCAGAAACAGAACCGAGGTGGCCCGGGTCCGCCAGCCGAGCATGAGCAGGGCCGCCACCAGGATCGCGCCGTGGTAGACGGCTTCGAACCACCAGCGTCCGGGGCTCCAGGCCAGCACGGTGAAGGAGTGGTTCTCCGTGAGCAGACGGGCCGCCATGTCCAGCGCCCAGGGACTGCGATCCCCGTAGAGCACCCGCCGATGCGGCCATTCCCGCAGCAGAAAGGCCAGGACGAGTCCAGCCAGGCCGATCCGGAACAGGGCGCACTGATACCGCGCATGCGAAGCGCAGGCGAAGGCGATCGCCCTGACCGTCGCCGCCCGCCATCGGCCTTCGCCGGAACCCGGGTCCGCCGAGGGGACGGCGACAGGCCGCGTCGGGGGGCGGGTGAGGTGGTCGACGCTCATGTCACAGCCCCCTGCGGTCCTGGTCCTTCACCGGCCACCACGGCAACGTACGGTGGCGGGCCCTCTGCGCGGACGACGTCCGGTCGCTCCAGCTCGGTGGAGGCACCGGCCTGGCGGTGACGCGCACTTGCACGGCGACGGCCCGCTCCCCGTGGAGCCGCCCCGCAAGGCGCTGAAGCGCGATCCGCTTGAGATAGTCGGCGAAGAGGATTCCCCGCGTGCCGAGCGGAACGTCCCGCCGGCTGTGGGAATTCTGGTAGAAGTTCCACGCCAGACGCAGCATGTTCTGATGTGTATGGCTGGGGACGGGGTTGTGCCGGATGGCCTCGACGTCCCGAGTCGTCAAATTGCCCCATTGCCCCGTGCGGGGATTTCCGGATTCCCGGGCGGTCCGCACCCTGGCCTCCACGACGACGTTCTCATGGAGCGGCTCGGGCGCGAACAATTGCCAGCCCTGAGTGAATTCCGGATAGACATGCCCGTTGATCACATGGGCATACCGGCTCTTCACCGGATTGTCCGGCGTAACGGCCAGAAAGAGCGTGGCGAGGTGCCAGCACGCGGCGGCGAGCAACACGACGGCGGCCACCGCCAGAACCACGAGGGACCGGAGGGACCGGCCGAGACCGGCCCCTCCCGCGTCGGCCACGGACACGGTCCCCTAACCGCGGGTGTTCTGGCAGTCGGAGCCCAGACCGCCGGCCGGCGCCGGTTGGGCCGGGCTGCTGCTGCTGCCTCCACTACTCGTTCCGGGTGCCCCCAGTGGCCCGAACCTGGATTCGCACGCATTGTGCTGATCCGTTCCCGAACCGGTCAGACCGCCGAAGAACTCCTTGGGAAGGACCGGCCACTTCTGGGCCTGTGCCGCGTTGACGCCCCCGAAAACCAGGGCGCAGGTAACGGAAGCGCCCAGCAGCACCACGCGAATAGCCTTCTTCACCAGACCACCTTTCTCGAAAACTCGATAACTCGGTCGGCCAATGCTGCCCCGCAGCCTGCCGAACGGCCGCGATCAGCGGCAAGAACGACACGAGCGCTTAGTGCGAATGGCCCGCCGGACGCTTGATGGGAAGGGGACGGCCGGATATCAGGCCCGGCCGTGTGCCCGTTGTGCGCGGCGGGACAGGGAGTCGACGACGACGGCGAGCAGCAGCACCCCGCCGGTGATCATGAACTGCACGGCGGTCTGGATGTCCATGAGCGCCACGCCCGAGGCGATCGACTGGATGACCAGCACGCCCAGCAGGGCGGACCAGGTGCTGCCGCGGCCGCCGAAGAGGCTGGTGCCGCCGATGACGGCCGCGGCGATGGCGTTCATCAGCAGGTCGGTGGAGACCGATGTCTGGCTGACCGAGTTGATCCGGGAGGCCAGGAACAGGCCGCCGATGGCGGCCATCGTGCTCGACATCATGAACGCCGAGGTCCGCACCCAGACCACATTGACCCCGGCGCGGCGGGCCGCCTCGACCCCACCGCCCAGCGCGAAGATCATCCGCCCGTAGGTCGTGCGGCGCAGGACATAGTCGAGGACGACGAGGACGACCAGGAAGATCAGGAGGGCGAGCGGCAGGCCCTGGAACTGGTTAAGCACATACGCGGCGGCGAAGGCGATCACCGCGAGCACCCCCGTGCGCAGGGCGATCTCGACCGGGGAGCGGACGGGCACTCCGGCGGCGCGGCGGCGGGTGACGCCCCGCCAGGCGGTCAGGAAGTACCCGGCCGTGCCGAGCGCCGCCAGGGCGTAGGCGGCGGCGACATCGGAGAAGTAGAAGTTGGTCAGCTTGGCGACCAGGCCCTGATCGTCGAGATTGATGGTGCCGTAGGCGCCCATGATGGCGAGCATCAGGCCGTACCACCCCAGCAGTCCGGCGAGGGTGACCACGAAGGCGGGGACGCCGACCACGGCGGTGAAGAAGCCGTGGACGAAGCCGACCGCCGTACCGCAGAGCGCGGCCAGGACGATGGCGGGTGGCTCGGGCATGCCGTAGTTGACGTTCAACACGGCGAACAGGGCGGAGGCCAGGCCGCTCACCGAGCCCACCGACAGATCGATCTCGCCGACCAGCAGCACGAAGATCACGCCGACCGCGATCATGCCGGTGCCGACGATGTCCACGCTGAGGTTGGAGAGGTTGCGCGGGGAGAGGAAGTGCGGATTGAGGATCTGGAAGATCAGCCAGATCGCGAGCAGCCCGAGCACGACCGGGACGGAGCCGAGCGCTCCACCGCCCAGTTTGCGCCCGAACGCGTCGGCGAAGCGTTCGGCACCGTGCGCGCTGGGTCCGCCGATCCCGCCGGGCACGCTCACAACTCCCCCTCCCGCGTCGCCCGCCGCGTCACCGCGTTGTCGGAGGCGCCGGTGATGGAGGAGACGATCTGCTCCTGGGAGGTGGTGGTGACGTCGAAGAACCCGTTGTTGCGGCCCAGGCGCAGCACCGCGACCCAGTCCGCGACGGCCTTGACATCGCCCAGGTTGTGGCTGATCAGCAGCACCCCGAGCCCGCGTTCACGGAGCCGTTCCACCAGATCGAGGACCTGGGCGGTCTGCTCGATGCCGAGGGCGGCGGTGGGCTCGTCCAGCATGACCAGGCGGGGCTCGCCGAGCAGCGCCCGGGAGATGGCGACCGTCTGCCGCTGGCCTCCGGAGAGGGCGGCGACGGGCCTGCGGACGTCGGGGATACGGATGGCGAGGGTGGCCAGCAGATCGCGGGTACGGCGCTCCATCTCCACCTCGTCCAGAACGCCGATCCGGCTGATCTCACGGCCGAGGAAGAGATTGCCGACGACATCGAGGTTGTCGCAGAGCGAGAGGTCCTGGTAGACGGTGGCGATCCCCAGATGCTGGGCGTCGTGCGGGCGGCCGATGTGGACGGGGCGGCCCCGCCATTCGAGGGCGCCCGTGTCGGCCGGCTCGACCCCCGCGATCACCTTGACCAGGGTGGACTTCCCCGCGCCGTTGTCACCCACCAGGGCGATGACCTCACCGGCGTGGATCTCCAGATCGACGTCCGTGAGCGCCTCGACCGCGCCGAAGCGCTTGAAGACGCCACGCAGCGCCAGCAGCGGCGGGGCCGACGGTTGGGCCATCCGCTCCTCCCTTCATCCCGCGTCGTGCGATGAGCCGTTCCGGCCGATGAGCCCGACCTTGCGGCAGTCATCCGCATACTTCTTGGTGCATATCTGATCGACGTGATACAGACCGTCCTTGATGACGGTGCTCCTGATGTTGTGCACGGTCACGGCCACCGGCGTGAGCAGCACCGCGGGGATGTCACGGGCCGTGGCGCTGTCGACCCGCTGCCTGGCGATCCCGTTGAGCGAGGTGCCGTATCCCAGCGCGATGGCCATCTCCGCGGCGGTGTACGCCTCGGGCTTGAACGGCTTGTAGACGGTCATGTACTGCTCGCCCTCGACGATCCGCTGAACGCCCGCGAGCTCGGCGTCCTGGCCGGTGACCGGGGGCAGCGGATGGATCCGGGCCGTCTTGAGGGCGGTGATGACACCCGAGGCCAGGCCGTCGTTGGCGGCGAGGACGCCGTCGATGGCATGGGGGCCCAGGGCGGCGATGGCGGCGGACATGTTGCGGTTGGCGTTCTCCGGCCGCCAGCCGACCGTCTCGTAGGACTTCACGATCTTGACCTTGCCCTGGAGGACGGACCGCGCGCCCCGTTCGAACCAGTCCGCGTTGGGGTCGGTCGACGAGCCGTTCATCATGACGACCTGGCGGTTCTTGGGGTTCGGCCCCAGCGCCTTCAGCAGCGCCTCCCCCTGGAGCCGGCCGACGCGTGCGCCGTCGAAGGAGACATAGCCGGAGATGGGCCCCTCCGCGAGACGGTCGTAGGCGACGACCGGGACGTTGGCTCGGCGGGCCTGGATCACGGAGTGGCGGACGGCCTTGGTGTCCACCGCGTCCAGGATGAGCACATCGATCCCGTTCGTGATCATGGCTTCGATCTGGTTGCGCTGGGCGGCCGGATCGTGCTGGGCGCTGGAGTAGCTCACCGTGCAGCGCGGGCACAGCTGCTCGACCCGCTCCTGGATCAGGGGCCTGTCCATGCTCTCGAAACGGACGATCTCGTTCTCCGGGAGCAGCAGTCCGATCCGCAGCGGGCCGCGGTGCGGCCCGGTCGCGCCGACCGTCTCGCCGACCTGGGCCGCGTTGCCGCATGCGGCGAGGGACACGGCCAGGACCAGGCCCACCGCGACGGCGATGGCCGCGCGGAGGCGAGCGCGCGTCCGGGAGCGCGTACGGGGGTGCGTACGGGGGTGCGTACAGGGGTGCGTGCGCGCGTACGTACGGGCTCGCGCCTGGGCGTGCGTACGGGAGCGGCTCATCGCCTCGTCCTCCTCCGTCTCGTCCCCCTCCTCCCCGGCTCGCCCTCCCTCTGCCGTTCGGCGCTCGCCTCGGCCGGTCCTTCCGGGAGCTCCGCCGGGGGGCCGTCAGGGGGCCCGCCCCGAGGCCCGTCGCGGGGCTCCTCCCGCGGGGACGACAAGCCGATCTCACCCCAGACCTGCTTGCCCCCGCTGAGCGGCACCGAGCCCCAGGTCTGCGACATCGCCTCGATGAGCAGCAGCCCCCGCCCGCCGGTCGCCTCCCAGTCCACGGTCGCCGGTTTGACGGGCGTGCGCGGCGAGAGGTCGTTCACCGCGATCCGCAGCCGGTCCGCGGTCAGCGTCAGATTCAGCCGCACCTCGCCCCGGGTGTGCACCAGGGCGTTGGTGACCAGCTCGGAAGTGACCAGCAGGGCCACGTCCAGCTCGTCCGCCAGGCCCCAGTTGCGCAGGGTGCGCGCGGTGAAGCGGCGGGCGTGCATCACGGCGTCGGGCAGCCGCCACACCGTCCAGCTCGCCCGGATGGGCCGCACCCGCATCCCGTCGTAGCGCAGCAACAGCAGCGCGACGTCGTCGTCGCGACGGCTGTCTCCGCCGAGCAGTTCGTCCGCCACCCCACCGGGGTCGGCCGGGTCGGCGCGGGCGAGCGCCTGGCGCGCCCGGCGCACACCGTCGTCCAGGTCTAGCCGGGCGGACTCGACCAGGCCGTCCGTGAGCAGGGCGAGCAGGGTGCCGGAGGACAGCCCGGCCGTGGTCATCGGGAACTCGGCGTCGGCGACCACGCCCAGCGGCGGGCCACCCTCGACGTCGAGTTCCTCGGTGGTGCCGTCCGGGTGGCGCAGCAGCGGCTGGATGTGTCCGGCCCGGACGAACCACGCCTCGCCCTCCTCCATGTCCAGGTCGGCGTAGCAGCAGGTCGCGAAGAGATCGGTCTCCATGCCGACGAGCAGGCGGTTGGCGTGCGCCACGACCACATCGGGCGGATGGCCCTCCACGGCGTAGGCCCGGATGGCGGTGCGCATCTGGCCCATGATCGTGGCGGCCGCGGCGCTGTGACCCTGCACATCCCCGATGACCAGGGCCACATGGCCGTCGGCCAGCGGGATCACGTCGTACCAGTCGCCGCCCACCTCCAGGCCCATCGTCGCGGGCAGATAGCGGGTGACGGCCACCCCTCCGGGCAGCTCCGGCAGCTTCCGCGGCAGCAGGCTGCGCTGGAGCATGGTGGCCAGCTCGTGCTCCGCGTCCAGGGCGTGGGCGCGCACCAGGGCCTGCCCCACCAGACCGGCGGTGGCGGTCAGCAGCGAGCGCTCCTCCGGGCCGAACTCATGCCGCCGCTCCCATCCGATCAGGCACACCCCGACGATCCGGCCATCCGCCGGGAGCGGAAGGACGGCGAGGCCGCCGGGGCCGATACCGGCGAGTCCGGGTTCCAGGGCGGAGCCTTCGGGCCAGATGCTGACCTGGCCCTCCCGCAGCGCCTCCGCCAGCGTGGGCAGGGCATGGCTCGGCGGCTCGGGCCATTCGGACCGCCAGGCGGACCGCCACACCTCGGGCCAGGCGGCGGGCTCGGCGGGGGCAAGGACGCCGACCACCAGCTGATCGGCCTGGACCTCGGCGACCGCGACCCGGCCCGCCCCGAGCGGATCGCGCAGCGCGCCGACCACCGCCCGGCCCACGTCCCGGACGGTGGTGGCCCCGGCCAGGGCGGCGGACAGCCGCTGCACCAGGGACACCTCGTCGGCGCGGGGCCGCAGATACGAGGTCTCCGCGACCACGCCGAGCATGCGCCGGGGCGTGCCGTCCGGCCCCGTCTCGACCTGGGCGCGCAGGCCCAGCCAGCGCAGCTCACCGTTGGGCCGGCGGATCCGGAACTCCAGCTGCGCGGTGCCGGAGGTCAGCACGTCGGGCTCCAGGACCGACATCAGGGCGGGCACGTCGTCCGGGACGGTGACCGCCAGCAGGGTCTCCACCCGTCCGTCGAAGTCCTCCCCCGCGATACCGAAGAGGTCGAGCACCTGGGTGTCGGCGGTCATCCGCCCGCTGCCGAGGTGCAGCGCGAACGAGCCGACCCGCAGCCGGTCCAGGGTGGGGCCGGGGAGGTCGGGATGCGGCTGGGTGAGCGCCTGCGGCCCGGCCGCCTCGACTCCGGCGGCCACATGGTGGGCGTAGAGCTCGATGAAGCCCCGACGGTCGGCGTCGATGCCACCGGGTGCCTCGTCCACCACCACCAGACACCCCAGCCCCTTGCCGTCCCCGCCGAGCGGCAGCACCCCCAGCGAGACGCCGGGCGTGGTGGGGGTTTCAGGAGTGGTGGGGCCGGTGGGGCCGTAGGCGGCGAGTTCGGTGGGGGTCAGCCACAGGGGGCGGCCGTCACGGAAGGCGTCCGTGACGGGCGAGCGCCCGGACAGCGGGTAGCGGGCCGGCAGCGCGTACGACCGTCCGGCGCTGCGCACCGTTTCGGCCAACCGCAGCTCGGCACGTTCCGCGTCCAGCACATAGACAGCCACCACCGCGGTCCCCGTGAACGTCAGCACATGCCCCGTCACAGCACGCCTGCACCGCCTCCGTGCGCGGACCGCCGGTCCTGTGGGGCGTACCCGGGCCCTTGATCGGCCTTCGCGCGACGACCGGTCACGACCACCGGCGGGGCCTTAGCTGCCGCGCCCCCTCGAAAGGGTTGGCGCCTCTCCTCAAAGCATGGCACAGCGGGCTGAACCCGGCCATCTCCCCGCGGAATCGGCGGTCCGCGAGGGCGATCGGCGGCGATCGGCGATGCGGGAGACTGAGCGGCATGGTGGATCTGCGGGTGGTCACGACGGACGACTGGCCCCTGTGGCGGGATGTCCGCCGGGCCGCGCTGGCCGAGGCGCCGCACGCCTTCAAGTCCCGGCTCGCCGACTGGCACCGCGGCGGCGAGGAGCGGTGGCGCGCCCGGCTGGAGATCCCGGGCGCCCACCACGTCGTCGCCCTGCTGGACGGCCGGGCCGTCGGGATGGCCGGCGGCCTGCCCGGGGAGGGCGGGCCGCCCGAGCTGAGGTCCGTCTGGGTCAGCCCCGAGGCACGCGGCCACGGCGTCGGCGGCCGGCTGATCACGGCGGTCGAGACCTGGGCCCTGCGGGCGGGCGCCACGGCGCTGCGGCTCGCGGTGCTCCCGGGCAACGCCCCGGCGATCGCCCTCTACGAGCGGCACGGTTTCGTCGCCACCCAGGAGCCGGGGGACCTGCTCGCCGACGGTGTGACCAGGGAGCTGGTCATGGTGAAAGCGCTGCGGCGGAGTTGACCCCGCCGACCCACAGTCGTGAATTCCGTTCATTGATATGGACACGCCATTGTCCTTGCCCTACGTTGACTCTTGGTCTAGACCATGATCCATCCAGGGAACGGAACAGACCGGAGGTGGGCCCATATGCCCGCGTTACGCACCAGGCACACCAGGCACACCAGGACGGCCATGGCCGTCGCCGCACTCATGGGGATCCTGACAGCGGGGGTCGCGTCCGGAGGGACGGCCACGGCGAAGGAAGCCGCGGCGTCGCCGACGGACGGATGGACGCAGACGTCGTTCACATACTCGATGCACAAGCCGTGGAATCTCGACCTGAGCGAGCGCTACCGCTACGACTCGGGCTCGAAGACCCACACGATGTGGGTGAATTCCACCGATGAGCCGCTCGAAGAGGGCAGCGGCACCGATCCGCGCACCGAAATGCGGTGGAAGCAGGAGTACACCTCGGGGAAGCACATGTGGGACGCCGATGTGTATGTGCCGTCGGGCACGAACGGCGCGGACATCATGCAGATCCTGCGGGTCAAGCATCCGAGCGGAACCCCGGCCACCGACATCATGTTCCGGGCGTCCAGCGAGAACGGCGGAACGCTCAGGCGCTATACGGACACCGTCATCAAGTCCGGTATCTACGACAAGTGGTGGAACCTGAAGGTGGCCCATGACGCGGGCACCGGAAAGATCCAGGTCTACGCCGACGACAAACTGGTGCTGACGGTCGACGACCGGGGCCCGGCGACCCGCCACTTCAAGAACGGCGTCTATCACCACGGCAACGGCCGGGCCGAGGCCCGGTTCCGCAACATCCGCTATTGGGTCAAGTAGAGGAGTCGGACGGTGTCCACGAAATACCGCGTCATTGCCGGAATCTCGGCCGCCTGCGGACTGCTGCTGGCGGCTTCGGGCGCCGCGCACGCCGAGGTCGAGCCGGGCGGCTGGTCGTCCGAGTCGCCGGGGTTCAAGGTGCAGGAGCGGGGGTGCGGGCAGGTCGACAACCTCACCTTCACCCTCACCTGCTCCACCGCGAGCGGGGACCAGCGGGCCGAGCGGCGCTATGACACCTACACCGGGGGGACCCACCAGTTCGAGGGGTACTTCCGGGTCACCAGCATGGGCGGCACCCGGATCAGCCTGAAGCAGACGTTCAACGACACCGACGGCGACGCCGGTCCGTACTTCATGCTCGCGGTCGAGCGGGGCGGGCGGCTGTACGCCGTGCACGGCGGGGACACCCTGTCCAACGCCGGGACGGTCGGGGCCACGGTGCGCGTCAACACGGTGCACGAGGTGGGCAAGAAGCACCGTACGTACATCAACGGCTCGCTCAAGCACACTGTGGACAGCCCCGGCGGCAGTTTCTACGACAAGTTCGGGGCATACCGCACCAGCAGCGGCAACGGCCCGGCCACCGTGGTGTGGACCAACGTGAAGTTCTGGCGCAAGTGAGCGGCTCGGTACGCGCCCTGGCGGCGGCGGTTCTCGCCGTCGCCGGGCTTTCCGGACTCAGTGGGTGTGCCTCCCCGGATGCTCCCCGGGAGCCCCGGACCGGCACCGTGCTCACCGTCACCCGGGTCTCCCCCGTCGATGCGAAGCTGAGCTGGCACGGGAAGGCTCCGGGCGCCGCGGGGCGGATCGTGGAGTTCGCGACCGAGCCCCGGGGGCCCTGGACGATCCTCACCTACGCCCCGCTCGGCCAGACCACGTACCGGCACCCGGATCTGATACCGGAGACCCACTTCTCCTACCGGGTGCGGCCGTACTACGGACCCGCGTCCCGGCCGGTGGACGTCGCGCTGCCGAAGGGTTCGTTCACCAAGGCGGAACAGCGCGAGGAGCACACATGGGCGCCGCCGCGCACCATCCGGCGGGCCGGTGTCCGCACCAGCCCCGCCCGGCGGCCCTCCGCGGCCCCGACCGATCTGCGCGCGAAAATCATGCACGCCAACGGCATCCGGTTCACCTGGACCGACCATGCCGAGGGCGAGCAGGGCTATCTGCTGGAGGACCGGCCGCGGGGCGGCGGCTCCTTCCGTCCGGTCGCCGTGCTCGACCCGGACATCAACTCCTTCGGGCTGATCACCCTGCCGAACGAGAAGCGGGCCTCCTACCGGGTCCGGCCGGTCACCTACGGCGAGCGGTCCAACATCGCCCGGCTCACCACCGGCGAGCGGCCGGCCGGGCGCGGCTGAGCGGCGCCGCCTCAGTTCCCTGAGCGCCGCCGCCTCAGTCCCCGATGTCCGCCGGGGACCGGGAGAGCACCTCCGGCACCGGAGTCTCCCGCGCCCCGGCGATGAGGACATCGAAAGCCCAGGCCAGCCGGTCCTGGGGGGACCCGGACAGCAGCCGCGGGCCGAGCGCGGCGATATGCGGATGAGTCCGCGGTGAGACGTCCCGCACCACCGTGGCGAGCGCCTGCCAGTCCGCCTGGTCCTGGGGGGCGTCGCCGGGGACGCGGTGGGCGTGCTCGGCCGCGGTCGCGGTGGCGTGCTGCATCAAAAGGTCGAGCAGCCACGCGGCCCGGTCGGACTCGAGGCCGCCCTCGTCCAGCAGCGCCAGCAGCGCCTCCACCAGATCCAGGTAGTGCTTCCCGAAGGGGCGGGCCACCAGGGCGGACTGGGCGAGACCGGGGTGCTCGAACAGCACCGAGGTGTACGAGGTGAGGATCCGCACCAGCCGGTCGCGCCAGTCGCCGTCCGCCCCGGCCGGGCTCAGGTCGACCCCGCCGAGGAGCTCGTCCAGGACCGCCGCGTGCAGCTCGGCGATGTTGCGGACGTAGACGTAGAGCGAGGCCGGCCCGGTGTCCAGCTCCTTGGCCAGACGGCGCATCGTGACCCGCTCCAGGCCCTCGGCCCGCATGAGTTCGACCGTGGTGGCGATGATGCCTTCCCTGGTCAGGGCCGGTTTCGCCGGACGTTCCCGGCGGCTCCGCGGGGCGGTGGGATGCGCTGTCATGGCGCCATCGTACCCGCTGGCGAACGCGTTCCTGACAAACCTGTTCGTGACGAACGCGTTTGCCACGAACGCGTTCGTCGCCCTACGCTCGTCCCATCCGCCGGGCACCGGCGTCGAGCCAGGGAGGCATCGCCATGTCCACAGCACCGCGTATCGCCATCGTCGGAGGAGGGCTGGGCGGGTTGACCCTGGCGCGCGTTCTGCACGTCCACGGCATCCCCTCGACCGTCTACGAGCTGGACGCCTCGGCGACCGCACGCGACCAGGGCGGCTCACTGGACATGGATCCGGAGTCCGGGCAGCAGGCGCTGCTGCACGCCGGTCTGCTCGAGGAGTTCCGGCCGCTCAGCCGCCCCGAGGACGGCGAGCTGCGGCTGCTCGGCAAGGACGCCACCGTCGGCTTCCGCATCCCCGCGCCGGAACCGGGCGAGCGAGACGAGGGAGAAGAGCGGCCCGAGATCGACCGCCGGGCGCTGCGGGACCTGCTGCTGGGCTCGCTGCCCGAGGGGACGGTCCGCTGGGGCCACAAGGTGCGCGCGGTGGCCCTCGGCACGGCGGGGCGGCCCACGCTCACCCTGTCCGACGGCCGGACCGTCGAGACGGATCTGCTGGTCGGCGCGGACGGGGCGTGGTCCAGGGTCCGGCCCCTGGTGTCCGAGGCCGACCCGGTCTACTCCGGGGTCGCGTTCGTGGACTGTCTGCTGCACGACGTCGACGCCCGGCACCCCGCCGTCGCCGAACTCGTCGGCCGGGGAACGATGTTCGCCCTGGCGGACGAGAAGGGGCTGATCGCCCAGCGCAACGGCGGTGACCGCATCCGCGTCTACGCCGCGGTCAAGGCGCCGGAGGAGTGGAGCCGTTCGGGCCTGATCGACCCGGCGGACCCGGTGGCGGCCAAGAAGCGGCTGCTGGATCTCTTCCCCGACTGGGACGAGGGGCTGCGCGCCCTGATCGCCGACAGCGACGGCCCGCCGGTCCCCCGGCCCATCCACGCCCTGCCCATCGGCCACCGCTGGGACCGGACGCCCGGCGTCACGCTCCTGGGCGACGCGGCCCACCTGATGTCCCCCTTCGCGGGGGCGGGCGCCAACCTCGCCATGCTCGACGGCGCGGAACTCGCCCTCGCCCTCGCCACCCACGACGACCTGGAGACGGCTCTGAACGCCTACGAAACACCCATGTTCCCGCGCGCCGAAGAGGCGGCCGCACAATCCGCCGACAACCTCACCGGCTTCTTCCACCCGGACGGCCTGCGGATCGCGTGCGACACCTTCGTCGCGCTCGCGTCCGGCGGTGAGACCCGATGACCACCCACCAGACCACCGGATTCACCATCGAGCCCTACCCCGGCCTTCCCCTGACGGTGCGGGACGTGGGCGCGGGCCGGCCCGTGCTCGTGCTGCACGGCGGCGGCGGACCCGCCTCCGTGACCGGCATCGTGGACCACTTCGCCGCCACCTCCCGGGTGCTGGCGCCAACCCATCCGGGCTGGGAGGACACCCCGCGGCCCGAGTGGTTCTCGGACGTGGGCGACCTCGTCGAGACCTATCTGGACCTGCTGGACGACCGCGACCTGCGTGATGTCCTGGTCGTCGGCGTCTCCTTCGGCGGCTGGATAGCCGCCGAAATGACCGTGCGCGACCGGGCCCGCCGCATCGGCGGGCTGGTCGTCATGGGCGCCTTCGGACCGCACGTCGAGGGGCACGACCTGCAATTCCCCACCGCCCCGCCCGGCCCGCCGCCCGGTCAGGGCTCCGGCACACCGGCACCGCGCCGGGGTCCGTCGCCCGCGGCCCTCCAGGCGATGGTGGCCTACGCGGGCCCGACAAGGTCCGATCCGAAGCTGCTGCACCGGCTCGCCCGGGTGGGCGTGCCCGCCCTCGCGGTGTGGGGGGAGAAGGACACCGTCGTCCCGCCCGACTACGGCCGCGCGTACGCCGCCGCCATCCCGGGGGCGCGGTTCGAGCTGATCCCGGGCGCGGGCCACATCCCCACCCGGGAGGCCCCGGAGGTCACGTTCGCCGCGATCGACGCCTTCTCTGCCGCCATCGGGCAGTAGCGGCCAGCCTTCAGCCACCTGTCAGGCGGGGCGTCCCAGCTCCTTGCGGAAGAGCTCCAGCACATTGCCGCCGAGGATCTTCTCGACGTCCCCCTCGCAAAGGCCCCTTCGGATCAGCGCCTCGGTCACCAGAGGCAGTCCGCGGGGGCCTTCGAGGTCGGGGACCAGCAGCCGGGCGTACTCGACGTCCTCGCAGCAGGGCGGGGTGGTGTCATCGCTGACCTCCTTGATGAAGTCCGGCCCCAGACCCACACGGCCGACGCCGATCACCTCGGCGATATGGACGATGTGGTCGGCCAGCCGGTCCACCGTGCGGTCGGCCTGGGCGGTGGCCAGGAACTCGCCGAGGAAGTTGACGCACACCATGCCGCCGGTCGCGGCGATCCCGCGCAACTGCTCATCGGTGAGGTTGCGATGGTGGTCCAGGAGCGCGCGGGCGGAGGAGTGGGTGGCCAGTACGGGGCGGGTGGCCAGCTCCAGCACATGGGCGACCCCGGAAGCGCCGAGGTGGGAGACGTCGAAGAGGATGCCCAGCCGCTCCATCTCCCTCAGCGCCCGGACCCCGGCCTCGGTGAGCCGGCTTCCGGTGGCGTCCTCACCGCTGCCGTCGGCCAAGGCGGTGCGGCCCCAGTGGGCGATCGAGGCGATGCGCACCCCGAGGCGGTGGAGGGTCGGGAGGAGTTCGACGTTCGCGTCCAGCCCGGGGGCGCTCTCCAGCGCCAGCACCAGGGCGATCCGGCCGTCGGCGAGCGCGGCGTCGATGTCGTCGCCGTCCAGGCACAGCCGTACCTCGTCGGCGTTGCCCTCGGCGAGGGTGTGGGCGCACTCGATCATCCGCAGCGTCTCGCGCAGCGCGCCCTCGGGGCGGAACCGGTCGTCGATGAAGACCGGCAGCACCTGCACGTCCACTCCGCCCTCGCGCAGCTGCGGCAGCCAGCGCTCCCGGAAGTAGCCGGCCCAGCGGTGCGGTGAGCGGGCGGTGACGGCGATCAGCAGGTCGTTGTGGGCATCGGCGACGACGGCGCGCTGGTGGAGTGCGCGGCTCATAGGGCACGGCTCATGAGGACGACGGTGTCCTTTCGTGGGACGGGAAGCGGCGTCGGTCATCGTGGCGTACGCGCCGCCCACCGGGCCACGGCTTTTCGCCCGGCGCCGGTCCCGCGCGGCCAGGCGCCGGTCCTGCGCAGTCGGACGCCCATCGTCGGCGGTCAGTTGAGAGCGATCAGCCCGATGGCCACCCCCGCGCCGAGCAGCCCGACGGCCTGGGGCCGGGTGATCCGCTCCCGCAGGAACGTCAGCGCGAGCAGCACCGGCACCGCCGGATAGAGCGCGGACAGCACCACCGCCACGGACAGCAACTCCTGCCGGGTGGCCAGCAGATACAGGACGGTCGCCACGGTGCCGAGGACACCCGCCACCGCCGCCGCGGCGACCTCCCGGCGGGGCAGCCGCAGACGGGCGCCGGTCGCGGGAAACAGCGCCAGGATGACGGCCACCGACACGGCCCGGCTGACCACCACCGGCCACCATCCGGCCGTAGCCGGTATCCGGGCCAGCGCGAAGAAGTGCACGGCCAGGCCCACTCCGGCGACCAGGGCCGGGGGCAGCCGGTCGGCCCCTTGCGCCCGCCCGGCCCGGGCGGCGGCCGGTGTCTCCGCCGGACGGGCCTCACCGCCCGGACGGGCCTCACCGCGCTCGCCGCGTGAGACCAGCCAGAGGGCGGGCAGCCCGAGCGCGATCCCGGTGAGCGCCGGGAGCGAGGGCCGGTCGCCGAGGAGGGCGATCCCGGCCAGCACCGGCAGGCCCACCGCCGTGACATCGCTGACCGGCACCACGACGCTCATCGGCCCCTGGTTCATCGACCAGTAGAGGCACGCCACTCCCACACCGGTGCCGAGCCCCGAGAGCGCGCCCCAGGCCAGGGCCGAGGCCGGGGCGGTGGCGCCCTGGGTGAGCAGCACCGGCGCCAGGCTGACCACCGTGCCGCCCGTCTGTGCCCAGGCCGATACCCCGCGCGGACGGATGCCATGCCCCGGCCGACGGGGTGAGAGGATCGGACGGACGGGCCCGAGGGACGGAGGCGGGAGATGCCGGTGGAGATCACCTGGTGGGGGCATGCCACCGCGACCGTGCGGGACTCCGGGGTGCGGGTGCTGACCGACCCCCTGTTCGTACGGCGCCTGGCCCATCTACGGCGCCGCCGGGGGGCCGTGCCACCGGCGACCGCGGCGGTGGCGGACGTGGCGCTGGTCTCGCATCTGCACGCCGATCATCTGCACCCCGGCTCACTGGCCAAACTGCTGCCCGGCACCCGGCTGGTGGTGCCTCGCGGGGCCGGGCGGGCGGTGCCCGGGCTGCGGCGGGTGGTGGCGGCGCGGGGGCTGCGGGTGACCGAGATGGCGCCGGGGGATGTGTGCACGGTCGGCGAGGTGCGCATCCGGGCGGTACCGGCCGAGCACGACGGGCGGCGGCTGCCGTACGGGCCGAGCCGGGTGCCCGCGCTGGGGTATGTGCTGAGCGGCGAGTCGACCACGTACTTCGCGGGCGACACCGGGCTGTTCGACCGGATGGCGGAGGCGGTGGGCGCATGCGATGCGGCGCTGCTTCCGGTGGGCGGCTGGGGGCCCTACCTGGGTCCCGGCCATCTCGACGCGGGCCGCGCGGCACAGGCGCTGGCGCGGCTGGGGGCGCGCTGCGCGGTGCCGGTGCACTACGGGACGTACTGGCCGATCGGGATGGACGCGATCCGTCCGCATGAATTCCACGCCCCCGGCGACGACTTCGTGCGCCACGCCGGGCGGCTGGCCCCCGACGCGGTGGTGCACCGGCTGGGGCACGGGGAGTGCGTCCGGCTGGAGCCCGCCAGGTGATGGGGGATCTGGCGAATCTGGTGGACCTGGCCCGGAGCGTGCCGTCCGAGTCGACCCAGCAGGCGGTGGGGTACCCCTCGCTGTACCTGCTGGTGGTGTTCGGGTCGCTGGTGCCGGTGGTGCCCACCGGTGCGGTGGTCTCCTCGGCCGCGGTGGTCGCCATCCACCAGACCACTCCCCCGCTGTCGCTGCTGGTGGTCTTCGGGGTGGCCTCGCTGGCGGCCTTCTCGGGGGACGTGATGCTCTACTGGCTCGGGCGGCGCGGGGTGGCTTCGAAGAACGGCTCGCGGTGGCTGGAGCGGATCCACGACCACGCGGCACCGGAGCGGCTGGACCAGGCACAGGCGCGGCTGGAGGAGCACGGGGTGGCGGTTCTGGTGCTGTCCCGGCTGATCCCGGCGGGCCGGATACCGGTGATGCTGGCCTGCCTGCTGGCGCGCTGGCCGCTCCGAAGGTTCGCACATGGCGCCGGGCCCGCGGCGCTGGCCTGGGCGGTGACGTATCAGCTGATCGGGATCCTGGGCGGCTCGCTCTTCCCCGAACCGTGGGAGGGGGTGGCGGCGGCCGTGGTGCTGACGGTAGTGATCAGCACGGCCCCCGCGCTGTGGCGCCGCCTACGGCGCCGCGGTGCGGGCGACGCCCGCAGCGAAGCGGCGGGCTGACGCCCTCTCTCCCCGGGTCGCCGTCACACCGGCCACAACGCCGGCCCCCGCGGCGGCCAGCCGACTCCGCTCCTTCCGACCGTGGCGCCCCGCCCCGATCGCTTCGGCGAACGTCGGTCCCAAGGTGACTCAGCCTGTCGAATCCCCTGACCCGATCTCCTTGGGCTGCTCACCCGGCAGAAGACGGTCAACCATTGTCTCTGGCTTCGCTTCCATACCCAGAGCCTTCATCGCGGCAGCCGAATTGAGGCGGTCCTTCGCCTCCGGGTCTTCAACACGGTCGATAAAGGTTGTCGCCACTTCGAGCTTGTGATCGATGTCGATCTTCTTCTCGTTCTCCTCGGCGGCCTTCGTGAGGTTGGCCATGGTGCGCTTCGAGTGCAGCGCCAGCGCGCCACCGCCAACCGTGATCAACCCACCCGTCAGGCTTGTCACCAGCGGTAGATAACTGAGGTCAGGGTTCCCGGCGTGCACAAGTGCCAACACACCCCCCCGCGAGGATGATCAGAGCACCACCGGTCATAAACCACACGCTCAAACGGAACGTCCACTCTGCCTGCTTCAGCGTGTGGTTGAGGAAGTCGAAGTGGAACTTCTGCCGCTGCTTTGCCAGGCTCTCTCCTGCGGCAGGCGGATACACATTCCCTGCGGCGTGATCGCCAATGAAGACGTTATGGACTTCTCCTGCGTGCTGGGTTACTTGCTGTTGCGGCGCGGGTTCCGGGCGCTCCCGCCGGGACTTGGCCACGTTGTTGAACATGGTACAGGTGATGGGCTCCATGATCTTCGCCATGACCTCCGGAGGCAATGCAAACGGAGAGCCGGGTTTCCTCTCCTCTGGCGGTTCGGCTCCACCGTTCGATGTCGTCGCGATCATCCGCCCCCGATCCGCCAACCGGCGCTCTGCCAACTCAGTTCAGAGTAACGCCAGCAGCAGCGGTCAGAAGGGCACACCAGCGCGCTTGGCGAGCTTGGTCAGCCTGGGGTTGCTGCGGCGGTGCAGCGAGGTGAGCACGCGCATCAGTTCTTGGCTGGTCGGGTGGACGCGGGCCATCTCCGGCGCGACGTTCCAAGCCGCTTCGAGCGATTCAAGGGCGCCACTCCTGTCGCCCAGCGCGAGCTTTGACCGGCTGATGTTCATGTGCAGCGGACCAACGCGCGTGGCCGGAAGCGTCAACCCACCCCGGACCAAGTCGTCCGCCGTGTTGAGGGACTCGCGGTAGTCCTCCATGTCGGAAGCCGTCGAGATGACGTGTACGGCCGTGTTCTCGGGCCCAAAGTGGATGCCGTGGTCCTCGATGTCCTCGGGGAATTCCTCAGCCACCTGCCATGCTGCCTCGATGTGCCGTTCGGCGGTGGCTTTCTCCTTGAGCCGACCGGCCAGCGTTAGCCCACGCAGGTGCAGGATGCCCAGACCGTACGCGCGGTCACGTCCCCGCAGCGTCGTCTCGGCCTGAACCACTGCGCGGTCCACGATCGCCAACCCACCAGCGAAGTCACCCGAGTTGAGGAAAGCTCCGGCCTCATCCCGGGCGGCCACCGTGGCGGCGATCGGGTGCGCACGCTCGGCGGCCATTCGCTGTTTCATGACGGCCAGTTCGGCAAGGTGCATCCAGCGGTGCCGGGCGGCCAGCCAATAGACCACCGAGTACGCATCGGCGACGCGGGTCCAGGCGTCGGGCGACTGGGTGGCGTGCGCGCAGTTGGTGGCGTCGGCCAGCACGCCAGGGAGCTTCTGGAGGACCGCCGACAGCTCCGTGCGGTAGCGGTGCTCGTTCAGCTCGGTCAGCTCGCGCGGAAGGTCCTCAGGGTGTGATGGTGGCGTGTCAGGGATGTCGAACCGCCGAATGGCGTAATTAAGGGCGGCAAGGCTCTTCTCGTCCGTGCGCTCGACGGGGGCCGTGCCCAGCAGCTCATCCAGCGTCAAACCCATGGCTTGGGCGAGAGCGGCGGCAATGCCCTGGGTCAGTGCACGGTCACCTACCTCGATCTTGCTGAGCAGCGAGACCGACACACCTGCACGCCGGGCAAGGGCAACCTGGCTGAAGCCGCGCGCCTTGCGGCAGACAGCCACATTCGCACCGGGTCCGGGAATCTTGGTCGCGCTCATAGTGTGCGTCTTCCCCACTCGACTGGCGTTACCTCTCATCCATCGTCTCACTCTCAGCACTCATGCGCCTGCGCCCTGTGCAAGAGGTGTGCAAGTTCGCTTTGCGCGGCGGCAGTTCTCTTGTGTGAGACACATATGCGCAGGTGGGACGAGGGATCATGACAAAGACAAACGAGAAGCCACCGACGGTGCTCAGCCACGGCGATCTGCCGTACCCAAAGGGCACGCTTGTCGAAGACACCGAGACCGGTTGCACAGGCGAGCTGCAAGGCGTGATTGAGGAGCGCGCCAAGGGGACCGGAAAGCTGTTCAGCCAGACGGCGTACATGCGGCCGAAGGGAGGTGGCCTCGAATGGGAAGCCCCTTTGGACCGCATCAGGCCCGCCGACAAGAACGGTTAAGCCTGCCCACCAAGCGCGCTGCCCTGATCGGTCCGGGTGACGTGATCGGCTACGACGGCGAGTGGCGCACGGTCAAGGAGGCGTCGACCACCCAGGGGCCAATGGGCGGGTTAGCCGTCGTGGTCACCTGGGAGGAGGGCGGCACGGCCCGCTTCCCCGCCGGGGACGAACTCATCCTGAAAGGAGCAGACGTCAACTGACCTGCCACTGAGCCCCGCCCCAACTGTTCGGAGCGGGGCTCAGTGACGTTTTGACGAAGGCCGGTCAAAGGCGAAGCACTCTTCGGCAATCAGTAGCAGACCATGCCGCCCGGTGACCGCTTCCGGCTCGCGGTCCAGCATCGCCATCAGCACCCTCGCACTCGTCCAGCTTCGGGTTCGCCAACGACCACAGAATCGGCATTCCGGTTTGGGGTGCACACCAGGTACAGCCTCAGGCCCCGGAAGGAGCGGGAGTGGGAGGCGCAGTATCCGTATCCGGCCCAACCGGCCAGGACCAACCGCTTCACTGTCGGCCTGGACATGCCGCTCAGCACCGGGGTGGAGTCGATGATCCAGTGGTTGTCGAACCAGAAATCGGTTTCCGTCAAAGAGGAGCCGTATCGCCTGCTTGATCAGCGGGAGCGCGGCCCGCAGCCGCTTGTTCCAGCTCGGCCGCTTCGGTACGTACGGGAGCATCGCGCCCAGGCGGGAGCGGACGAACCGCAGCCACCGGGATTCCGAGGTGAGGCCCGACATTGCTTGAGCAACGGCGAGGAAGACGTCTCAGGGCCCGTCAACTACGTTGGCGGCCCAGCCATCGGGTGCCCTGATCTCGTCGTCGATCTTCACATGCAGTGCGGTGAGGGGGTGCCCAGGTCGCTTGCCACAGAACGGTCTTGGACGACCTACGGGTTCCTGGCGCCCTCGAGGTTGGAGATCATCCTGCGCAGCACCTTGAGCGCGGCCACGTACTCCTCGTCGCTGATGCCGTCGTGGACCACAGCACGCAGTTCGGTGACCATTTCGCGCAGCCGCATCCTGGCGGCTTCTCCTGCGTCGGTGAGGTACAGACGATGTTCGGCGTCGGTCCGCAGCCAGCCGCGGTGGAGCAACTGGGCGACGATACGGGGGATCTCATATGGCCCGTCTGCAAGGGGTAACAGCTGGGCAGCTATCTCGTCGCGGCTCGGCGCCGCAGGCCAGTACGTGACGCTGTTGAGTACCCAGTACTGCGGCTGCGTGACGTCGATCCCAGCCATGGCGTCACGCAGATGCCGGGTAACGGCCGCGTGAGCCTGACCACTCCAGTAGCCGATGGGCTGGCTGGCCAGCATGTCGTCGGTGGCAGCCGGATCGGCCGGCGATTGGTCGGTGGCGGCAGTCAGGAAGTCCATGATCACGACGCTACATCCGCGCGCCCAACCTGAACACCGTCGAAGGCCGCATCAACCGCCGTCGCGGTGGCGTCCCCTGCCGCCGCATAGGGCATCCCGCCCTCCCGCGAGGTCTCGGAGGGCACAAGGGAGCGCCCCCGGCCCGGCGCCCGGCGCCGCGTCCCACAGCCCCAGGCGGGTGGCGCCCGGAAGCGGGGTGGCGTCCGGACGCCGATGGCCTCCGGGAAGAGCGGGTCAGCCGTCCAGGCTCAGCACCTCGCGCAGCGCACGCGTCAGCGCGGCCTCCGGGTCGGGCACCGAGCGCTCCACCCGCCAGGCGACGAAGCCGTCGGGGCGGACCAGGACCGCTCCGTCGGGGGCGGTGCCGTGCAGTTCGGCCCAGTCCACGCCCGGTTCGGGGGCGAGTTCATGGTCCGGTCCGTCGCCCACCCGGTAGCAGTCCAGCGGTACGCCGAGGGCGTCGGCGGCGCGGTGGCCCGCCTCGTACCAGGAGGACCCGCCCGGCCCGGTGAGCAGCACACAGGTGCGCTCGTACAGATCGAGGGTGGACAGCCGCACCCCGCAGCGGTGCACCCACATATGGGGCGCGCGGCTGCCCGGCTCGGCCGAGACCGTGAAGTGGTCGGGCACCGCGGACGCGGCGGGGTCGGCGCCGACGACCGCGCCGCGCACATAGCGGTAGCCCATGGCGACGGCCATGACATTGCTCTGCGGGCCCTGGCCCTCGGTGGCGGGCGCCGAATAGCCGGGGTGGCTGTGTTCGGCCGAACGGGCGGCGGCGCGGGCGCTGGTGGCCTGGGCGACCGGGCGCCGCTCCATGCCGTAGCTCTCCAGCAGCCCGGGGCCCGCCCAGCCGCCCATGACGGCGGCGATCTTCCATGCCAGGTTGTGGGCGTCCTGGATACCGGTGTTGGAGCCGAAGGCGCCGGTGGGCGACATCTCGTGCGCGGAGTCCCCGGCGAGGAAGACCCGGCCGTCGGAGTAGCGGTCCGCCACCCGCTCGGCCGCGTGCCAGGGCGCCTTTCCGGTGACCTCGACCTCCAGGTCAGGCATGCCGACGGCGGTACGGATGTGCTGGGCGCAGCGCTCGTCGGTGAACTCCTCCAGCGCCTCGCCGCGCTCGGGGTGCCAGGGGGCGTGGAAGACCCACTGCTCCTGGTTGTCGACGGGCAGCAGCGCCCCGTCGGCCTCGGGGTTGGTGAGGTAGCAGGCGATGAAGTGGCGGTCCCCGACCGCGTCCGCGAGCCGCTTGGCGCGGAAGGTGATGGACACGTTGTGGAACAGCTCGCCGCGTCCGCTCTGCTCGATGCCGAGCGCCTCGCGCACCGGGCTGCGGGGGCCGTCCGCGGCGATGAGGTAGTCGGCGCGGACCGTGGAGCGCCGTTCGGACCTGCGGTCCAGGAGCACGGCGGTGACCCCGTCCGCGTCCTGCTCGAAGGAGATCAGCTCGGTGGAGAACCGCAGATCGCCACCGAGGTCCTGGGCCGCGCTCAGCAGCACGGGCTCCAGGTCGTTCTGGCTGCACAGGCACCATCCGGCAGGGCTGATCCGGGCGGCCTTGCCACCCGGATCCATCTCCCGGAAGAGCCAGTTGCCCTCCGTGCCGGTCAGGGACGGGGTCTGCAGGATTCCGTGGTTGTCGGCCAGGACGGACGCGGCCTCGCGGATCGCGGACTCCACTCCGGCGGTGCGGAACAGCTCCATCGTCCGGATGTTGTTCCCCCGTCCGCGCGGGTGGTGCGAGGTGCGCGGGTGTTTTTCGACCAGTAGGTGACCGATCCCCAATCGGCCCAGGAACAGTGAGGCGGACAGGCCCACCAGGGAGCCGCCCGCGATGAGGACGGGCACACGCTCAGCATTGTCGGCAAGACGGTTCATTGTGCTGCTATGCCCGGTGTTTCCGGGATCTTCCGGGACGCTGACGAGGCGTTCGCTCGGATGGCTCACATATCTCGCGCCATTGGTGGGTGCACCCCACGATCGTCTAACGGGCGGGTGTCCTCGATGCCCGGAAGGACGCGTCCGCGAAATAAGGAGTGGAATATGAGCACCCTGTCCGACATTCCGGAGACCACGGTGAACCAATCGCCGACCACCGTGGAATCCGCTCTCACCGACACCAGATTGCGCGTCGTCTTGCTGGTGCAGGTCAACAGCGGTGCCGAGCAGCGCTTTCTGCGTGCCTATGACCAGTTGTCCCAGCAGGTGGCCGCGGTGCCCGGGCACATCAGCGACCAGCTGTGCCAGTCGATCGAGAACCCCTCCCAGTGGCTGATCACCAGTGAGTGGGAAAGCGCTCCTCCGTTCCTTGCCTGGGTGGACTCTCCCGCGCACCGGGAGATGGTCAAGCCCTTCCACGGCTGCGTCGAGGACACCCGCTCGCTGCGGTTCAGCATTCTGCGGGAGACCCTGACCGCCGGATCCGCGCCGGTCGATGTCACCACCCGAGGTGTCGACGCCGCGCTGCGGGTCGGCGACGGGCTGGTCCGGCAGGCGCTCACCTTCACCGTGAACCCCGGCAGCGAGGACACCGTCGCCAAGATCCTTACCGACTACGCCTCACCGGAGGCACGGGTCGACCAGACCACCCGCCTCTCCCGCACCTCCGTCTTCATGAGCGGCAACCGGGTCGTACGGGCCGTGGAGGTCAAGGGCGATCTGACGGCGGCGCTGCGCTTCGTGGCCCGGCAGCCGGAGATCAAGGCCGTCGAGGAGGCCATCAATCCGTATCTGGAGGAGGACCGTAACCTCGACGACCCCAGCTCCGCACGGGAGTTCTTCGCCCGGGCCTCGCTTCCGGTGGTCCACCACATGACGGCCGGCGGCCCGCGCCCCGCCCAGGGCGTCCACCGGCACGCCCTGCTCTACCCGGTCAAGGCCGGCTGCGGACCGGCGGTGGCCAGTCTGCTGGCCCGGCAGGACGAGCTGGCGGTGAACAAGGAGATGACCGCCGAGCAGTCCGCCAAGACCCTGCTGAGCAGCACCATCTTCCAGCGTGACGACATCGTGGTCCGGCTGGTGGACCTGAGCGTGCCGCTGGACCGGCACCCCGCCATGGCGGCCGGTGTGACCGGACGGCGGGCGGCCGCGGTGCTGGGCCGCCTGCTCGACCTCGGGGCGGATGGGGCGGTGATCGACCTGTCCGTCGAGGACGGGCTGCGCCGCTTCCTCGCCGACTGCGACATGACCCCGATCACCGACCGCCAAGCGGCGGTCCACTGACAACCCTCTCCCCTTCGCACCTTCCCACCCCCTGTGGCGCGGACCGCGCAACGCTACCTGGAGGAACTCATCATGACCACGCAGTCCCCTCTCGTCGTCGACCTCGCCGCGGTCGCCCCCAACCGCCGGCGCGGTGGCGATGTGCGCGCCATGCTCACGCCGACCCTGGTGGGCGCCACCAGCGGCTTCATGGGGATGGCCATCGTGGGGCCCGGTGAACGGGTCACCGAGCACTACCACCCGTACTCCGAGGAGTTCGTATTCGTCGTCAGCGGCGATGTGGAGGTGGACCTGGACGACGTGGCGCATCCGCTCGGCCCCGACCAGGCGCTCCTGATCCCCATCAACGTGCGGCACCGGTTCCGCAATGTGGGCACCACCGAGGCCCGGATGGTCTTCCACCTCGGCCCCCTGGCGCCGCGCCCCGAGCTCGGCCATGTGGACACGGAGTCCGCCGAACCCGCCGAGGCGACGTCGTGACCCGACGGGTGGTGGTCACCGGGCTCGGTGTCGTCGCCCCCGGGGGTGTGGGCGTTCCGGCGTTCTGGGACATGCTCACCGCTGGCCGTACGGCCACCCGCAACATCACGCTCTTCGACGCGGAGCGGTTCCGCTCCCGGATCGCCGCCGAATGCGACTTCGACCCGGTGGCCGGCGGTCTGACCTTCGAGCAGATCGAACGCTCGGACCGCTATGTGCAGTTCGCCCTGGTGGCGGCGAAGGAAGCGGTCCGGGACTCCGGGCTGGACCTCCAGGCGCTCAACCCCTGGCGGATAGGGGTCTCCCTGGGCAGCGCGGTCGCCGCCTCCACCCGGCTGGAACAGGACTACGTCAAGGTCAGCAATGCCGGAGAGCACTGGGATGTGGACCACCGCAAGGCGGGCCCGCATCTGCAGCACGCGTTCTCACCGAGCGCGCTGTCCTCCGGGGTGGCGGAGCTGACCGGTGCGCAGGGCCCCGTGCAGTCCGTCTCCACCGGCTGCACCTCCGGTCTCGACGCGATCGGATACGCCTTCCAGGCGATCGAGGAGCGGCGGGCCGATGTGTGCATCGCCGGGGCCGCGGACTCGCCGATCACCCCGCTGACCGTGGCCTGCTTCGACTCGATCAAGGCCACCTCGGCGAACAACGACAACGCGGCCACCGCCTCCCGGCCGTTCGACGCCCACCGGGACGGCTTCGTCCTCGGCGAGGGCGCCGCCGTACTGGTCCTGGAGGACCTGGAGCACGCCCGGGCCCGAGGGGCGCGGGCCTACTGCGAGTTCCGGGGCTTCGCCACCTACGGCAACGCGTACCACATGACCGGTCTGACGCGGGAGGGGCTGGAGATGTCCGAGGCGATCGACCACGCGCTCGGCCACGCCCGCGTCAACAGCGACGAGATCGACTACGTCAACGCGCACGGCTCGGGCACCAAGCAGAACGACCGGCATGAGACGGCGGCCGTGAAGCGGTCCCTGGGCGAGCACGCGTACAAGACCCCCATGAGCTCGATCAAGTCCATGGTGGGACATTCGCTGGGGGCGATCGGCGCCATCGAGGTGGTCGCCTGTGCCTTGGCCCTCGCCCATGGCGTGGTGCCGCCGACGGCCAACTACGAGACCCCCGACCCCGAATGCGACCTCGACTATGTCCCGCGCACCGCCCGCGCCCTGCCGCTGCGCAATGTGCTGTCGGTCGGCAGCGGGTTCGGCGGCTTCCAGTCCGCGGTGGTGCTGGGCCGGACGGACGGGAGGGCGACATGAACGCGGCGATGAACACCCGGAACCGGGGCGCGGCCATCACGGGCATCGGTGTGATCGCCCCCAACGGGGTGGGCACCGACGCCTTCTGGAAGGCGACCCGGGAGGGGATCCCCTGCCTCGACCGGATCTCCCGCGAGGGCAGCGGGCACTTCCCGGTCCGGATCGGCGGCCAGGTCCGCGGCTTCGATCCGGGGTCGATGATCGAGGAGCGCTTCCTCGTCCAGACCGACCGCTTCACCCACTTCGCGATGGCCTCGGCCGATCTCGCGCTGGACGACGCCCGGCTGCCGGTGGACGACATGTCGCCGTTCGCGATCGGCGTGGTGACCGCCTCCGGTTCCGGGGGCGGCGAGTTCGGCCAGCGCGAGCTGCAGCAGCTCTACGGCAAGGGGCCGCGCTATGTGGGCCCGTACCAGTCCATCGCGTGGTTCTACGCGGCCAGCACCGGCCAGGTCTCCATCCGGGGCGGCTTCAAGGGCCCCTGTGGAGTGGTGGCCAACGACGAGGCCGGCGGTCTGGACGCGCTCGCGCACGCCCGCCGGTCCATCCGGCGGGGAGCGGACGCGATGGTGGCCGGCGCCTCCGAGGCATCGCTGGCGCCGTACTCCATCGTCTGCATGCTCGGCTGGGACGAGCTCAGCCGGGCCCGCGACGCGGGCCGGGCCTATCTGCCGTTCACCGAGGACGCCTGCGGATTCGCGCCCGGGGAGGGCGGGGCGATGCTGGTCGTGGAGGAGGAGGGGGCTGCCCGGCGCCGCGGGGTGCGGATCCGGGGCTTTATCGCGGGGTACGGCTCGACCTTCACCGGGGCCTCCCGGTGGGAGCGGTCCCGGGAGGGGCTCGCCCAGGCCATCCGCGTCGCCCTGGAGGACGCGGAGTGCGCGCCCGAGGAGATCGACATGGTCTTCGCGGACGCGCTCGGCGTGCCCGAGGCCGACCGCGCCGAGGCGCTGGCGATCGCCGACGCCCTCGGACCGCACGGTACCCGGGTCCCGGTGACCGCGCCGAAGACCGGTTTCGGCCGGGCGCACTGCGCGGCCCCCACGCTGGACGTGGTGGCCGCCGTGCTCTCCATGGAGCACCGCGTCGTGCCCCCGACCCCGTACGTCACCGACGTCTGCCATGAGCTCGACCTGGTCACCCGCAGCTCCCGCCCCGCCGAGCCGCGGACGGCGCTGGTGCTCAGCCGAGGGCTCATGGGTTGCAACGCGGCGCTCGTGCTCCGCGGACCGGAAGGAGATTACTGATGTCCAGTCAACTGTCCTATGGGGAACTGGCCACGCTCATGAAGCGCTGCGCCGGGCTCACCGTCGACCCGGACACGATGCAGACCCGGCCGGACTCCACCTTCGAGGAGTACGGCCTGGACTCACTTGGCCTGCTCGCCATCGTCGGTGAGCTGGAGAACCGGTACGGCACCCCGATCGAGCCGGGTGCCGAAAGCTGCAAGACCCCCGGGGACTTCCTCGACGTCATCAACACCTCACTTACCTCAGGAGCATGAAGATGGCAGGCCACACCGACAACGAGGTCATGATCAAGGCGCCGTTCGACCTCGTCTGGAACATGACCAACGACCTGGAGAACTGGCCGCAGCTGTTCAGCGAGTACGCCTCGGTCGAGGTGCTCCAGCGGACCGGGGACACCACCACCTTCCGCCTCACGATGCACCCCGACGAGGACGGCAAGGTCTGGAGCTGGGTCTCGGAGCGGGAGACGGCCCGCGATGTGCGCACGGTATGGGCGCGCCGCGTCGAGCCCGGCCCCTTCGCGTACATGAACATCCGCTGGGAGTACGAGGAGGAGTCCGAGGGCACCCGCATGCGCTGGACCCAGGACTTCGAGATGCGGCCCGACGCGCCGGTCGACGACCCCACGATGACGGACCACATCAACCGCAACTCCCGTATCCAGATGGATCTGATCCGGGACAAGATCGAGCAGCGGGCCCGGGAGACGGTGAGGGCATGAGCATGTACCGCACCATGATCGTCGCCAAGATGCAGCGGGACGCGGCCCCCCAGGTGGCCAAGATCTTCGCGGAGTCCGACCGCGGCGAACTCCCCAAGCTGATCGGCGTCACCGGCCGCAGTCTCTTCCAGTTCGGCGACGTGTATCTGCATCTGGTCGAGGCCGACCGGCCGCCGGCCACCGAGGTCACCAAGTACGCCAAGCACCCGGAGTTCCGCGACATCAGCGCCCGTCTCCAGCCGTATATGCAGGCGTACGACCCGGCGACCTGGCGCGAACCCAAGGACGCCATGGCGCATGAGTTCTACCGCTGGGAGCGCGACGCGGGCTAGCGGACGCCTCCCGCCGCACGGGGCCGCCGACGGAGTTCACCTCCCGGCGGCCCTTTCCTTATGCCCCGTCAGCGAAAATCTCACACTACTGGGCTCATCGGAATGATGTCTTCCGAAAAGGTGAAAGGGCGTCAGTCCATTCGCGCGGCAAATGAGTGATCATTGCGCTTATCTACACCCAGAGGGCTTACAACCGAGCAGATCGCGGGCCGCGCCGAGTGGCAGGGGGAGCCCTCTTCGCTGACGGTGGACAAGACGCCGATGCGATCCCTTTATCTGGCAAATAGTCAGTATCGCGACGGCGCCGGAAGGAATGACTCATGCGATCTACTCGCGCACTCTTCACCGGGGCGGCGATTGCCGCCACCCTGACCCTGGGCGCCCCCGCCGCCGCGTTCGCCGCCGACGTCTCGGACCCGGGCGGTCACGGTGGGTACTCGAGCAGCCAGGAGTCCTCCGAGGACGGCTACGGCCAGGGCGGCAGCTCCTGGAAGGACAAGGACGACCACGGCCGCGAGGACGGCCGGGAAGACCACGGCAAGGAAGAGATGAAGGGCAAGGACGAGGGCGGCGAGCGCGACTGGTCCTCCTCTCACGGCAAGGACGAGGGCCGCGACTTCGACCACGGCAAGGACGAGGGCCGGGAGCGCGACCACGAGTGGGACGGCAAGAAGGACGACCACGACTGGTCCGGCGGCGGCTGGAAGGACCACGAGAAGGGCGACAAGCCGCGCGGTGGCGTCCACACCGGTGGTGGCGGCATGGCCACCACGGGCAGCGGCATGGCCGCCGGCTCCGTCCTGCTCCTCGGTGGTCTGGGCGCCGGCGCCTACGCCCTGCGTCGCCGCAAGCCGACCGGCACCGCGATCTGAGCCTGACGCTTTCGTAATTCCGTGCTGCCGTGGCACCTCCGCCGAGCGGTGGTGCCACGGCAGCGCCACGAGCACTGTGAAAAAGCGGCTGTGAGAAAAGCACCGCGAGAATGACACCGAAAGGCGCTGTGAGAAAGGCGAACATCCCTATGGGAAAGCCGGCCAAGCAGGGCGCTGCCGACAGCAACACCCGCATCCTCCGCTGGGCCGCCGCGTCGGCCCTCATCGGCGTATTCCTCATCTACAACTCCGTCGACGCCGCCTCCCAGAACACCCCGGTGTCGGCCCGGCCCACGGCCAGCGCCCCGGCGTCCATCTCCGAACCGGAGACCGACACTTCGGCCGAGGACGACTACGCGGACTCCCCGGAGTCGACGGCCGCGCCCGAGTCCCGTCCCGGACCCGCGCTGCCGCGCTCCCCCGCGTCCCATCTGGACATCCCCTCGATCGGCGTGAGCGCGCCCTTCACCCCCCTCGCGCTGGATGCGGCGGGTGTGCTGGTGCCGCCTCCGGACACCGAGCAGAACCTGGTGGGCTGGTACGAGGGCGGCCCCTCCCCCGGTGAACGCGGCAACGCCATCGTGGCCGGGCACGTGGACACCAAGACCGGCCCGGCGGTGTTCGCCACCCTCAGCCAGCTCAAGCCGCAGGGCAAGGTGGCCATCACCCGCGAGGACGGGATCGTCGCGACCTTCGTCGTCGACAAGATCAAGACGTTCAAGAAGAACGCCTTCCCGGACCAGAAGGTGTACGGCGACACCCCCAATGCCCAGCTGCGGCTGATCACCTGCGGCGGGGCCTATGACCACACGGCCAAGGACTACACGGCCAATGTGGTGGTGTTCGCGCACCTCAGCTCGTACCGGTACAGCTGACGGACCAGCAACGAACAAGCCGAGCACACGCCACGGTGCCCGCGTCGTCGAGGACGGACGACGCGGGCACCGTGCGTGGCGTGTGCGGCTAGCGGCGGCCCGTGGCGGGCACCGTGGAGTCGAAGGCGTGCAGCGCGCCGTTGACCGGCCGGATGTCGGTCACGTTCAGACCGGCCTCGGTCATCCGCGCCACCATGCTGTCCTCGGTGTGCTTCCGGCCGCCCACGTTGAGCAGCAGGAACAGGTCCATCGCCGTGGTGAAGGAGGAGGGGCTGTTGTCGACGAGGTTCTCGATGACGACCACCCTGGCGCCGGGCCGCGCCGCCGCGACCACGTTGGCGAGCGTCCGGCGGGTGCTCTCGTCGTTCCACTCGAGGATGTTCTTGATGATGTAGAGGTCGGCCTCGACGGGGACCTCACGACGGCAGTCGCCGGGCACCAGCGTCGCCCGCGAGGCCAGTGGCCCGCCGTCCCGCAGCCGCGGATCGGCGTTCGCCACCACCTGCGGCAGGTCCAGCAGCGCGCCCTGCAGCGCCGGGTGCCGCTCCAGCAGGCTGGCCAGCACATGGCCCTGGCCGCCGCCGATGTCCACCACGTCCTTGACCCCGTCGAGGTCGAGGAAGGCGGCGACATCGGCGGCGGACTGCCGGCTGGAGGTGGTCATCGCGGCGTCGAACACCCGGGCCGACTCGGGGGCGTCCTCATGGAGATAGGCGAAGAAGTCCTTGCCGTAGATCTCATTGACGACACAGCCGCCGCCGCGCACCGCCCGGTCCAGCAGCGGCCACGCCTCCCAGGTCCACGGCTCGGTGCACCACAGGGCGATGTTCCGCAGACTGCCCGGGGTGTCCTCGCGCAGCAGCCGGGACATCTCGGTGTGCCGGAAGTGGCCGTCCTCGGTCTCGGCGAAGACCTGACAACAGGCCAGGGAGCGCAGCAGCCGGCGCAGCGGATCGGGCTCGACGTCCACGGCCGAGGCCAGTTCGCCGATGGAGGCGGGCTGCTCTCCCAGCGCGTCCGCGATCCGCAGCCGGACCGCGGCGCGCACGGAGGCCGCCCGTGCGGCGCCGAAGACGATCTCCCGCAGCTGCATGGGCGGCGGGAGCGCGGCCGGTGGGGGCTGTGCCGCGGCCGCGGGGGTGGTGGTGTCCACAGTGGTCATGACGTCGCCTCTCAGCACCGGCCCGTGGGCTCGGACAGCTCGCACACGTTGTCGGTGAAGGTGTTGTCGGGGCCCTTGTCCCGGTCGGCCAGGTCGGCGGGCTTGTTGCCGCTCAGCACGTTGCGGCTGACGGCGTTCTTGGCGTTGGGGGCGCCCACGACGCTGGTGAACAGCACGATCCCGCCGGACATGGGCGAGGTGCCCACGTTGCCGGTCACCTGGTTGCCCGTCACCCGGGTGCCCTCGGTGCCGGTGAGCACGATGCCGGCGCCCTGGATGAAGGGGAGCCGGTCGGTGGCCGCGCAGTAGGCGTTGTTCTCGTACACGGAGTTGTGGCGGACGTTCAGGTCCCCGGCGCGCGGGGTCGATTCGTCGCCGACGACGAACACCCCGGCGCAGTTGCCGGTGATGGTGTTCCGCTCGACGGTGAGGTCGCGCAGCCGGCGGACCACGACACCGGTCCGGTTGCCGCTGAGCTGGTTGCCGGTGACCAGGGTGCCCAGGGCGTCGGTGGCGCCGCCCTCGGCGTCGATGGTGTTGGCCAGGAAGATGCCGGACTGCTTGTTGCTCCGCGAGACGTTGTCGGCGAAGGTGCCGCGGGTGGACATCTCCTGGCCCATGCCCTGCTGGCCGTTGTCCTCGGTGACGGTGTCCCGCACGGTCATCCGGTCGGTGCCGGAGCCCCAGATGCCGTTCTTGGCGAAGCCGGTGACCTTCAGTGAGCCGATCCGTACATCCGAGACGGGGTCTTCGGCCGTCCCGGTGACGCAGATGCCGTGGCCTGCCGCGCCACAGGCGTTGTCCGACGGCTTCGCGGCCGGGGAGAGCACGGTGCTCTCGCCCGCGCCGAGCAGGGTCAGCCGGTCGGTGGTGATCTGAATGTTCTCCCGGTAGGTGCCGGGCCGGAGCTCAATGGTGTCGCCGGGCTTGGCGGCGTCCACGGCGGCCTGGACGGACTGGCCCGGCTGCACCACATGGCGGGTCCCGGCCTGGTCGACGGGGGCGGCGTGGGCTCCGGGGAGCTGGGCGAGTTCGATGACGAGGACGGCCGTGAGGCCGGCGAGATGACGAAGTTTCGGAGTGCGCATGAACAGGAAGCTAGGTGTGCTCCGCACCACTCGCCACTTATGATCTGTCTGTCACCTATGCACCGCATTCCCCCACTTGGTCCCCTATTCGAGCACCCGCGAGGCCCCGACCGGCAGATCCCACAGCTCCTCACGCGGGCGGCCGGTGGCCTCCCAGGCCGCGCGGATCCGGTGCAGCGGCTCCAGGGGCGGCTCGGCCGAGAGCAGGAAGGTCGACCAGTGCATGGGCGCCAGCACCCGCGCCCCCAGGTCCAGATGCGCCCGTACGGCGTCCTCCGGATCGGTGTGCACCCCGCCCAGCATCCAGCGCGGCTCATAGGCGCCGATGGGCAGCAGCGCCAGATCGATGCCCGGGTAGCGGCGGCCGATCTGCCGGAACCAGTGTCCGTAGCCGGTGTCCCCGGCGAAGTACACCCGCCGGCCGCCGGGCGCGGTGATGACCCATCCGCCCCACAGCGAGCGGCAGGTGTCGGTGAGGGTGCGCTTGCTCCAGTGGTGGGCCGGGACGAAGTCGAAGCGGACCGGGCCGTCCTCACCGGGCAGTTCGGCCGCCTCCCACCAGTCGAGCTCGGTCACCCGGGTGAACCCGCGGGCCCGGAACCAGCCGGCGAGCCCGGCCGGGACGAAGACCGGCGTCGTCCTCGGCAGCCGTTTGACCGTAGGTGCGTCCAGATGGTCGTAGTGGTTGTGGCTGATGACGACCGCGTCGACGGGCGGCAGATCCTCCCAGCGGACCCCCACCGGAGTGACCCGGGCCGGGGTGCCGAGGATCCTGCGCGCCCAGACCGGGTCGGTGAGCACGGTCAGCCCGCCGGTCCACACCACCCAACTGGCGTGCCCCGCCCAGGTGACCGCGGTCCGGCCGGGGGCGGGGAGCGGCAGCGGCCCCGGTTCGAAGGGCAGCTCGGGGATCTGGCGGAGCGTCTTCACGGGCGGTCTGAGCCGCCCCTCCCGCGCCAGCCGGGCCATCGCCCGCACCCCGGGCAGCGGGGAGGTGAGCCGATCGGCGAACGACCGCGGCCAGCGGCGGACCTCGTACAGCGGGCGGGGGGCGGCCGACCCGGGGATGGCCTGCTCCGGGGTCGCCGACTCGGGGGCCGCCGGATCGGAGGTGGCCGGATCAGCGGTAGCCGACTCGGACGTGGCCGGGACCGGCCGGGGCCGCTCGGCCGGTTCCGCCGGGTCGGCCTGCTCGGCGTGGTCGGTCATGGCCTGGCTCCCTTCCCTCTCTGGTCCGGCCCTTCCGTGTGGCGCGTCATGGCGGCGCTCCCGGGCGCTCAGGCCACCGGACCGTCCTCGATCAGGTCCCGGAAGGCCGTCTCGAAGGCGGCCAACGCCGCGGCCACATGGGGCAGTTCCAGCGGATCGGGCGCCTGGAGCGCCCGTAGCCGCGCCTCCTCCGCCGCCCCCAGCAGCGGCAGGGTCGCCAGCCGGAGCCGCAGAGTGTGCGGGGGGTCGCCGAAGCGATGGCCCCCGGCCACGCTCCGGCCGATCCGCCGCACCAGCTCACGCTCCAGCTCCACCGAGTCGGTGATGCCACGGGCGGCGAGCACCCCGCGCAGCTCGTCGAGGTCGGCGTAGAGATGGCGGCCGGCCTGCGGCGGGCGGGCCAGCGCCCCGACGGCGGTCAGCGCGCGGTAGGCGGCCGCGGCCACGGCCCCGTGCGCCCGGGCCGCGGCGGCCATCCGGCCCCGGACCGGCTCGGGCTCGCCGAGGGCGTACGCGGCGGCCGCGGTGATGGACGCGGGCAGCCCGGAGCGTACGGCGGTGAGCAGGGACAGCACCCGGCCGCGCAGCTCCACACCGCGCTCGGTGGCCGGGAACCGGGCGATCGCGGCCGGCCAGCCCGCCGGGGTGAAGGCGCCCACCAGATCGGAGAGCACGATCACGTTCTCCGGGCTCATCTCGGCGGGGCTGAGCAGCACCGTGCCGTGCGGATGGTGGACGGTGTCCCGCCAGGTCTCATCAGTGACGATCAGCAGCCCCTCGGCCACGGCCGCCTCGCACACCTCGTGCAGCAGCTCGGGCGGGGCCACGGTGCCGGTCGGGTCGTCGGCCACCGAGAGCAGCAGGACCCGGGGCACCCCGCCCTCGGCGCGGATCCTGCGGACGGTCTCCAGCAGCGCGAACGGATCGGGCAGCCCACCGCATTCGGCCGGGACGGGCGCGTGGTAGGCGCGCCGGTTCACCAGCCGCACCAGCGGCGCGTACCAGGCGGCGCAGGGGCGGGGCAGCAGCACATCGCCGCCGGGGGCCGAGGCGAGCAGCGCCAGCAGCAGCGGCTCGGCACCGGGGGCGACCACGACATGCTCCGGGTCGGTCCACAGCCCGCGCCGCGACCAGTAGCCGCAGGCGGCCGAGCGCAGCCCGGCCGAGCCGCCGACCGGCTCCGGCGCGGTGTGGCCGGCCGTCGCGACGAAGCTGTCGAGCAGCTCCGGGAGGACCGGCAGCCCGCCGTCGTCCCGGTCCGCCGGAGCCGGGGCGGTCCACTGCCGCTGCATTCGTCCACCTCCGCCCGTGCCGGACGCGTCACCGCCTGCGTATGTCCACCTTCGCAGATCTCCGGCGCCGTTTCGCGGAAGACGGCCGGGGGACCCGGGCGCCATGACAGCCATGCCGGAACAGCACGATGTGGTGGACGTCCTCACCGCGGACCACCACGCGGTGCGCAACCTCTTCGAGGGGTACCGCGCCACCACCGACCCCGACCAGCGGCGGCAGCTCGTCGACCGGATGACGGTGGAGGTGGTGCGGCACTCCGTGGCCGAGGAGACCTATCTGTACCCCACGGTCCGCAAGGCGCTGCCGAACGGCGACCGGATCGCCGACGAGGAGATCGAGGAGCTGACCGAGGCCGAGCGGATCCTGTCCGACCTGGACGCCGTGGACCCCCGGGACCGGCGGTTCGACCCGCTGGTACGGGATCTGATGGACGTGGTGGCCATGCACATCCGCGGTGAGGAGGATCTCGTCTTCCCCGAGCTGCGGGAGCGGCTCACCCCCGAGGAGCGGATGATGCTGGGCCTGCGCGTCGGCGAGGCGACGGCCGCCGCGCAGGGCGTGCCTCCGGTCAGCCCGGAAGGTCCCGGTCCGGGCCGGACGCTGGCCGACCGGGTCCGGGAGCGGCTGACCGGCCGAACGCGATGAGCTCCTTCTCCAGGCCACGGCCGCGGGTGCGCACCACGGTCTCGGCGAGTTCCGCCAGCTTGTTGTTGGTCCGCTGGGAGAGCCGGCGCAGCAGGTCGAACGCCTGGTCCGCGTCGCAGCCCAGGACGTACATGACGATGCCGCACGCCTGGTCGACCACCGGCCGGGTGCGCAGCGCCGTGTCGAGCTGATCGACCTGGACGAGGGCGGCGCGGTAGAGCCGGTCCCGGGCCATGCTCTCGGTGGCCAGGTCGCCGAGCAGCTCGGTGGCGCCCTGGGCGGCCTTCTTCAGGGGGCCGGGGCGCAGCCCGTAGACCGAGACGGTCACGGTGAGCCCGTCGCAGACGAAGGGCAGGGTGGCGGTGGACCGGACGCCCGCGTCCAGCGCCCGGGCCCGGTAGCGCGGCCAGCGGTCGTCGTGGAGCAGATCGTCGGCGCCCGCCGGGCGGCCGGTGTCGAGCGCCGCGAGGATCGGGCCCTCCCCGGCGCTCATCTGGACCGACACCAGCGCGGACAGATCGGGGTGGGTGGCCGCCGTGGTCCGGTCCGCAGCCGAGGCGCCGGAGGACTCCTCAGCGAGCACGGCGGTGGCGGTGGCCCCGCAGCTGTCGGGCGTGCCCGCGGCGGCCTGCTCGGCCAGTTCGGCCAGGCCGCGGCCGAGGGACGGCGCGTCGGTCTGGCAGGCCGTGCGGATGTGCGTACGGTCGGACATCGCCGGGTCCGCTCCTTTCGCTCCGGTGCGATCTGCTTTACGGCCCCGTCCCCGTCCGGGCCCCGATTTCTTCGCCTTCCCACGGCATTGAGCGGAAAACGACACCCGGGCGGCCCGCTGCGTCCGGTCAGGCTACGGTGTGCCCATGCCAGGCGCTCAGGAGTTTGGTGCGGAGCTCAAAGACTTCCGCAGACGGGTGGACGAATTGCGGACCGCGCGGGCCTCGCTGCCCTCGCAGGAGCGGCTGTCCTTGCTGGACGCCGCTCTTTTCGAGCTCCAGCACGTGGTCGACGTGCTGTGGCCGCAGTACGAAGAGCTGACGGCGGCCTCCCGGAGTCACGGCGGGGGCCGGGCCGACCCGCAGGAGCAGCAGCTGCTGCGGGCGCTGTTCCAGCGGCTGCCGGTCCCTGCGGTCCTGCTGGACCGCGACACCGTGGTGCGGCGCATGAACTTCGCCGCCACCCAGCTGTTCCACACCCGCGCCGGGTACGCCACCGGGCGCCCGCTCGCCGCCTCGCTGCGGCGCGACGGGCAGGCGGCGCTGCGCTCGCAGGTCGCCGCGGTCGCGCGCGGCGAGGGCGACCGCAGTCTCACGGTGCGGCTGTCGCAGCCGTCGGCCGACGGTGAGGTGCGGGTGACCCTGGCCGCGCTGCGGCCGCCGGGCGAGCCCCGTCCGGCGGTGCTGGCGGCGTTCCAGCCCGGGGTGATCGGCGCCCCCGCGGGCGAGGGGACCGCTGAGGCGCGGCGCCCGGAGTCCCGGCCGGACCTGGCGGAGGTGACCCGCCATGCCCAGCTGCTGGACCTGGCCGACGACATGGCGGCGGCGCTGCTGAGGGTGGCGCTGGCCGGGGGCGGTCCGGAGGCCGTGCTGGCCAGGGCCGCGGAGGTGCTGCACGGCCGGTTCGCGGACTGGGTGATCGCCGACCTGGCCCCGGAGAGCGGTCCCGGCGCCCCGCGCCGGGTGGTGGCGCTCGGCCCGCTGGACGCGGTGGGCGACCGTACGGCCTCCCTGGCCGAGCAGGACCCGGCCGACTGCCCCCTGGTGATGGACGCGCTGTCCGACGGGGTCTCCGCGCTGCGGGTGAGCCCGGCCGACGCCGACGCCTTCGGCCGGGACGCGACGGGTGCGCCCGTGCTGGTGCGGGAGGAGGTCACCTCGCTGCTGTGCATACCCCTGCGCGCCTCCGCCACGGATCCGGTCCGCGGGGCGCTCACCCTCTTCCGTACGGGCGGGCGCGCTGCCTTCGAGATGGCGGAGGCGGGCGTGGTGGACCGGATCTCCCGCCATGTCGCCCTGGCCATGCCGCGCACGGCGCCGCGCGCCCCGGCGCCGGGGGCCTGACCGGCGGGGCGGCGAACCGCAAGGACACCGGGCGCGGGCGCGTGCTGGTCATCAGACCGGGCGCGGGCCCGCCCCGGCCCCCTCGTGTACGTTCGAACGCCGGGCGCGTGCCTGTTCCGCCGCCCGGCGCGTGCCCTCGGCGCACCACCGCGTGCCCGTCCCGCGCCGGATCAAACGAGGTTTCCTTCCCCGGGCGCCGGTTACCCGTCGCATCTGCCGACATCCGCCGGCTCCGCGCTCGAGGAGGGCCCATGACCGAGTACGGCTATTTCCTGGCCGCCGAAGAACACGGGCCCGCGGACCTCGTCGAGCAGGCCCGGATGGCGGAGCAGGCCGGTTTCAGCGCATTGTGGATCTCCGACCACTACCACCCCTGGAACGAAGCCCAGGGCCAGAGCTCCTTCGTCTGGTCGGTGATCGGCGCCCTCGCGCAGGCCACCAGCCTGCCCGTGCAGACCGCGGTGACCTGCCCCATCATCCGTATCCACCCGGCCATCGTGGCCCAAGCCGCCGCGACCAGCTCGGTGCTGCTGGAGGGCCGCTTCCGGCTGGGCGTGGGCAGCGGCGAGGCGCTGAACGAGCATGTGCTGGGCGACCGCTGGCCGCCCGCGCCGATCCGGCTGGAGATGCTGGAAGAGGCCGTGATGGTGATGCGCCAGCTGTTCGAGGGGCGCCGCGTCACCCATCACGGCAAGCACTACACGGTGGAGAACGCACGGCTGTACACGGTGCCCGAGGAGCCGGTGCCCATCGACATCGCGGCCTTCGGATCGGCCGCCGCCGCGCTGGCCGGACGGGTCGGCGACGGCTTCCTCACCACCGTCCCGGACGCGGAGCTGGTGGCCCGGTTCCGGCGCGGCAGCGGCGCCGGGGGCAACAGCAAACCGGCCCGCGGCGGGCTGAAGGTCTGCTACGGCCCGGACTCCGAGGAGGCGCTGCGCACCGCCCACCGGCTGTGGCCGACCGAGGCGCTGCCCGGCGAGGTGCTGTCGACGCTGACCACCCCGGGCCAGTTCGAGCAGGCGGCCCGGCTCGTCACCCCCGAGCGGCTGGCCGAAGAGGTGGTCTGCGGGGATGCCGTGGAGGCGCACATCGGCGCGCTGAACGCGTACGCCGACGCCGGATTCGACACCGTCTACGTCAATCAGATCGGCCCCGACCAGCGGGGCTTCTTCGACTTCTACCGCACCAAGGTGCTGCCGCAGGTGGCCCGCTGAGAACTGTGGCCCGGGCCGGGAACCGCCACGAGTGACTGACTGACGACCGCCGCAGGGGCAGGGACCGGCTCGCCCCGACCGTGAGCACGGCTGAACCGCAGAGAGGAGCGATGACCCACCATGACCATCAAAGTGGCCGACTACATCCTCGCCCGACTGTCCGAGTGGGGTGTCGAGCATGTCTTCGGCTACCCGGGGGACGGAATCAACGGGCTGCTCGCCGCATGGGGGCGGGCCGAGAACGAGCCCCGGTTCATCCAGGCCCGGCACGAGGAGATGGCGGCCTTCGACGCCGTCGGCTACGCCAAGTTCAGCGGCCGCCTCGGGGTGTGCGCGGCCACCTCGGGCCCCGGCGCGATCCACCTGCTGAACGGGCTGTACGACGCCAAGCTGGACCATGTGCCGGTGGTGGCGCTGGTCGGTCAGACCCACCGCAGCGCGATGGGCGGCTCGTACCAGCAGGAGGTGGATCTGCACAGCCTCTTCAAGGACGTGGCCTCCGACTTCCTGGAGACGGTCACCGTCCCCGAGCAGCTGCCCAACGTCCTGGACCGGGCGATCCGCACCGCCTACGCCCGCCGCGCCCCCACCGCCGTGATCATCCCGGCGGATGTGCAGGAGCTGGACTACTCCCCGCCCACCCATGAGTTCAAGATGGTGCCCTCCAGCCTGGACCGCAGCGGCTGGTCCGCGGTGCCGTCGAGCACCGCGGTGGAGCGGGCCGCGGAGGTGCTGAACGCGGGCGAGCGGGTGGCGATCATGGTCGGCCAGGGCGCCGCCGGGGCGCGCGAGGAGGTCCAGCGGATCGCCGAGACCCTCGGCGCCGGTGTCGCCAAGGCGCTGCTCGGACTGGATGTGCTCAGCGATGAACTGCCCTATGTCACCGGGTCCATCGGGCTGCTGGGCACCCGGCCGTCGTACGAGATGATGCGGGACTGCGACACGCTGCTGACGATCGGCTCCAGCTTTCCGTACGCCCAGTTCCTGCCGGAGTTCGGCAAGGCGCGCGGGGTCCAGATCGATCTCGATCCGCACATGATCGGGATGCGCTATCCGTACGAGGTCAATCTGGTCGGCGACGCGCGCGAGACCCTGCTGCGGCTGCTGCCGCAGCTGGAGCGGAAGACGGCGCGCGGCTGGCAGGAGGAGATCATCGCGGGCGTACGGCGCTGGCGCGAGGTGACATCCCAGCGCGCGCAGGTGTCCGCCGACCCGATCAACCCCGAGTATGTGGCCCACTGCCTGGATCCGCTGCTGCCCTCCGACGCCATCATCACCTGCGACTCCGGCTCCGTGGCCAACTGGTACGCCCGCCATCTGCGGATGCGCGGCGAGATGCGCGCCTCGCTGTCGGGCACGCTGGCCACGATGGGCTGTGCGGTGCCGTACGCGATCGGCGCCAAGTTCGCCCATCCGGACCGGCCGGCGGTGGCGCTGGTCGGGGACGGCGCGATGCAGATGAACGGCATGGCGGAGCTGATCACGGTGGCCAAGTACCGCCAGTCGTGGGAGGACCCCCGGCTGGTGATCGGCGTCTGGAACAACCAGGACCTCAACCAGGTCACCTGGGAGATGCGGGCGATGGGCGGGGCGCCGCAGTTCCTGCCCTCGCAGGAGCTCCCCGACGTCTCCTACGCGCGGTTCGCCGAATCGCTCGGCATGACCGGCATCCGGGTGGAGAAGCCCGAGCAGGTCGAGCAGGCGTGGCGCGAGGCGCTGGCCGCGGACGGCCCGGCGGTCGTGGAGTTCCTCACCGATCCGGCCGTACCGCCGATCCCGCCGCATGCCACCTGGGAGCAGATGGAGGCCACGGTCGAGTCGATCATCAAGGGCGACTCGGACCGGGCGGGCATGGTCCGCCAGGGCCTGAAGGCGAAGGTGCAGGAGTACCTGCCGCACCGGAAGAAGGCCACGGACGACGCCTGATGTGCCCGTACCCCTGATGTATCCGTTTCGACCCCGTCCGCGCTGGCTACCCGCCGCACCGGACGAATGCGATTCCCGGACCGGAAGGACGTGAGCAGCAATGAAGGTCGCCTTTCTCGTCGCCCCGGAAGGCGTGGAACAGGTCGAGCTGACCGACCCCTGGCAGGCGGTCCGGGACGCCGGGGGCACCCCTCGTCTGGTGTCCACCAAGCCCGGCCGCGTCCAGGCGTTCGACCATCTCGACAAGGCGGACACCTTCGAGGTCGACCAGGTCGTCAAGGACGCCACGGTCGGGGAGTACGACGCCCTGGTGCTGCCCGGCGGGGTCGCCAACCCCGACTTCCTGCGCCTGGACGGCAAGGCCGTCGCCTTCGCCAGGGGTTTCTTCGACGCGGGGAAGCCGGTGGCCGCGATCTGTCACGCCCCCTGGACGCTGGTGGAGGCCGATGTCCTGCGCGGCCGCACCCTGACCTCCTGGCGGAGCCTGCGCACCGACATCACCAACGCCGGCGGAACCTGGGTGGACCAGCAGGTCAAGGTCTGCACCAGCGGCCCGGGCGCCCTGATCACCAGCCGTAAGCCCGATGATCTCAAGGCGTTCTGTGAGGCGTTCCTGGAGGAGTTCTCGAAGACGACGAAGGGATCGGCATCATGACGGAGGACCGCAAGGAGCGGCAGCGCGACCACTACCGTGCCCCCGACCCGGCCGAAGGACCGCTGACCACCGACCAGGGCGTGGCGGTCGACCACACCGATGACTCTCTCACCGTGGGCGAACGCGGCCCGACGCTGATGGAGGACTTCCACTTCCGCGAGAAGCTGACCCATTTCGACCATGAGCGCATCCCGGAGCGGGTGGTGCACGCGCGGGGCGCGGGCGCGTACGGCTACTTCGAGCCGTACGAGTCCTGCGCGGAGTTCACCCGTGCCGCCTTCCTCCAGGATCCGTCCGTGCGCACCCCGGTCTTCGTACGGTTCTCCACCGTGCAGGGGCCCCGGGGCTCGGCGGACACGGTGCGGGACGTGCGGGGCTTCGCGACGAAGTTCTACACCTCGGAGGGCAACTACGACCTGGTCGGCAACAACATGCCGGTCTTCTTCATCCAGGACGGGATCAAGTTCCCCGACTTCGTGCACGCGCTCAAGCCGGAGCCGCAGAACGACATCCCGACCGGCGCCTCCGCCCATGACACCCTGTGGGACTTCGTCTCCCTGCAGCCCGAGACCATGCACATGATGATGTGGCTGATGTCGGACCGGGCGATTCCGCGCAGCTTCCGGATGATGCAGGGCTTCGGGGTGCACACCTTCCGCTTCGTGGACGCACAGGGGCGCGGCACCTTCGTGAAGTTCCACTGGAAGCCGAAGCTGGGCGTCCACTCGCTGGTGTGGGACGAGGCGCAGGAGGCCGCGGGCCGCGACCCGGACTTCAACCGGCGCGATCTGTGGGAGGCGATCGAGGCGGGGCAGTACCCCGAGTACGAGCTGGGGGTGCAGCTGATCCCGGAGGAGGACGAGTTCAACTTCGACTTCGATCTGCTCGACGCCACGAAGCTCATTCCGGAGGAGCAGGTGCCGGTGCGGCCGATCGGCCACATGGTCCTGAACCGCAACCCGGACAACTTCTTCGCGGAGACCGAGCAGGTGGCCTTCCACACCGGGAACGTCGTCCCCGGTATCGACTTCACCAACGACCCGCTGCTGCAGGCCCGGAACTTCTCGTATCTGGACACCCAGCTGATCCGGCTGGGCGGCCCCAACTTCTCCCAGCTCCCGGTCAACCAGCCGGTCACCCCGGCCCGGACCAACCACCGGGACGGCTACCACCAGACCATGCTTCACAAGGGCACCAACTACTCCCCCAACTCACTCGGCGGCGGCTGCCCGGCCCTCGCGGGGGCGGACGGCTATGCCTTCTCCCACTACGCGGAGCGGGTCGAGGGCCACAAGATCCGCAAGCGGAGCGAGTCCTTCAAGGACTTCTACAGCCAGGGCGCGCTGTTCTGGAACAGCATGAGCGACTGGGAGAAGCGCCATATCGTGGAGGCCTTCCGCTTCGAGCTGGGCAAGGTCGGCGCGGTGCATGTGCGCGAGCGCACGGTCGAGCAGCTGGCCCGGATCGACTACGACCTGGCCTCGCAGGTGGCCCAGGGCATCGGCGTGGCGATGCCGGAGCCGGGCGCCAACAACCACAAGCCGCAAGCCTCGCCCGCGCTGAGCCTGGAGAACCTCCGGGGCGACGGCTCGATCCGCACCCGCCAGATCGCGGTACTGGTCACGGACGGGGTGGACACCACCCAGCTCACCCAGGCCCAGGAGGCACTCACCGCCCAGGGCGCCGTCGTCGAGGCCCTCGCCCCGCACGACGGCAAGGTGGTCGGCGCCGACGGCAACGGCTACGCGGTCGACCGCGCCCTCCCCACGGTCGCCTCCGTCCTCTACGACGCAGTCCTCCTCCCCGGCGGCCCCACCGGCACCCCCGACCTGGCCTCCGACGGCGCGGCCATGCGCTTCGTCCGCGACGCCTACCGCCACGGCAAACCCATCGGCGCCCTCGGCTCGGGGGTCGGCCTCCTCTCCTCCCTCGACCCGGAGGGCCTCCACATCGCCTCCGGCCACGGACACGTCTGCACCGACCACGGCGTGGTCACGGACACGACGACGGGCACGGCGAGCGAAGAATTCACCAGGGCCTTCACCGAAGCGATAGCGGCCCACCGACACTGGGACCGCCCGCGGGTCCGCTGCTGAATTCCGCGGGGCGCGGTGGGCTGGTCATGGGGCGGGGGGGGGGGGGGGGGGGGGGCCCCCCCCCCCCCCCCCCCGGGGGGGGGGCCCCGCCCCCCCCCCCCGCGCGGGGGGGGGCCCCCCCCCCCCCCCGGGGGGGGGTTGTGGGGGGGCGCGGGGGGGGGGGGGGGGCCCCGGGGGGGGGCCCCCCCCCCCCCCCCCCACACCGGGGGGGGGGGGCCCCCCCCCCGGGGGGCCCCCCCCCTCCGCCGTGGTCAGGACTCAGTGGCCGCCGGCGGCCTCGAGGCGCTTGATGGACGCCTCCACCTCGGCCTCGGCCTCGGCGCGGCCCACCCAGTTGGCCCCCTCGACCGACTTGCCCGGCTCGAGGTCCTTGTAGACCTCGAAGAAGTGCTGGATTTCCAGGCGATCGAACTCCGAAACGTGGTGAATATCACGCAGGTGCTCCACCCGGGGGTCCGAGGCCGGTACGCAAAGCAGCTTGTCATCGCCGCCCGCCTCGTCCGTCATCCTGAACATGCCGATGGCGCGGCACTTGATCAGGCAGCCGGGGAACGTCGGCTCGTCGAGAATGACCAGTGCGTCCAGCGGATCGCCGTCCTCGCCGAGGGTGTTCTCGACGAAGCCGTAGTCCGCGGGGTAGCTGGTCGACGTGAAGAGTCGCCGGTCAAGACGGATGCGACCCGTCTCGTGGTCCACCTCGTACTTGTTCCGCGAACCCTTCGGGATCTCGATGGTGACGTCGAACTCCACGGGTGGCTCCTCCATGATCAACACATACGTCTGGTGATTAAGTGTCCCCCACGCAGGTGTGTGGTGGCGAAAGGGGCTGGTCGGTCGTGCCTGAAGCCCGATCGTGGCAGGTCAGGGAGTGGCTGAGTCACCGGCTGAGCCGTGGGCGACGCGAGTTCGACCGCGCGCGCGGTCGCGGGCTGCGCGAATGGGACCGCGTGCGCGCCCGTATCCGGCGCGAATGGCGGCGCACGCCCCGGGAGCGGCAGCGGACCTGGCAGCTGGTGACGGTCTCCGCCGCGACCGGTCTGGTGGTCGCCGTGGTGTCGGTGCTCGTGGCCGGGCCCTGGGACGGCGGACAGCGGACGGCCGAACGCGCCCGCGCCGCCGAGGACCGGGCCCCGGGCGGCGGGCGGGACGGCGGTCCGGGGCGGCCCGCGCCCAGCGCCTCGCCCGTCCTGGCCGCGCTCGGCGCGCGCACCGCGCCCCGGTCGCCGGACAGCGGTGGGGACGCCGTGCCGCCGCCCACCGGGGCCGGGCTCGCGGATACGCTCGAACCGCTGCTGGAGGATCCCGCGTTGGGCGATGAGCGCTCGGTGGCGGTGATGGACGTGACCACCGGTCAGCAGGTGTTCGGCAGCAAGGCCGGTACGGCCACGGTCCCCGCCTCGACGATCAAGCTCGCGACCGGTGCCGCGGCCCTCTCCGCCCTCGGCCCGGACCACCGCATCAGGACCAGCGTCGTGGCGGGCGCGGGCAGAGACGACATCGTGCTGGTCGGCGGCGGCGACCCCACGCTCACCGCGCGGGCCGTCAAGGGGGACGACCACCCCGCCGCACTCCGCCAGTTGGCCGACGACACCGCCCGCGCACTCAAGAAGCGCGGCGCGGGCCCCTACCGGCTCGGCTACGACACCTCGCTCTACTCCGGGCCGAAGCTCCACCCGATCGGCCCCAACGAGAACCTCTCGCCCGTCGTCCCCCTGATGGCCGACGAGGGCCGTAAGGACGACAGCGACCACGGCCCGGCCCCGCGCGCCGAGGACCCGGCCGCCGACGCGGCCGGCACCTTCGCGTCGATGCTGCGCGACCGTGGTGTCCAGGTGAAGGACGGGCCCCGCTCGCGCAAGGCCGCCAAGGGCGCCCGTACGGTGGCCTCCGTCCGCTCCCAGCCGCTGTCCTCGCTCGTCGAGCGGATGCTGACCACCAGCGACAACGACATCGCGGAGGCCCTGTCCCGGCAGACCGCCCTCGCGGCCGGCAAGCCCGCCAGCTTCGAGGGCGGGGCGAAAGCCGTGACCCAGCGGCTGCGCAAGCTCGGGCTGCCGCTGAGCGGTGCCCGGATCGCGGACGGCAGCGGGCTCGACCGCGCCGACCATGTGTCCGCCGGGCTGCTCTCCCAGGTGCTGGTGCGCGCCGCCGACCGCGACCACCCCCAGCTCCGGTCGCTGCTCACCGGGCTGCCGGTGGCCGGTTTCAGCGGCACCCTGCGCACCCGCTACGCCCAGGACGCGGTCGGCCGGGGCGTGGTCCGCGCCAAGACCGGCACCCTCACCGGGGTCAACAGCCTCGCGGGCTCGGTCGTGGACGCGGACGGCCGGCTGCTGGTCTTCGCGTTCATGACCAACGGCACCACCGACGCCGACGGCGCCCAGCGCGCCCTGGACCGGATGGCCTCGGCCCTCGCCAACTGCGGCTGCCGCTGAGGGCGAGGGTGACCGGACGCGGGGGCGGCCACGCCACGGTGGCCGCCGTAAGGCCACGAGGGTGACCCGGACGCGGGGCGGTTGCCTGTGCGGACCCCGGTGTCCTCCCGGATGGGGCGCGGGCCACGTACCGTGAAGCCATGACGAGCATCGGTGGTGTGGAGATGGTCGACTGGAATCTCGCGGTCGCGACCGCGACCCGGCTGGTGCGCCCCGGGCCCGAGGTGAGTCGCGACGAGGCGCGTGCCGTCGTCGCGGAGCTGCGGCGGCACGCCAAGTCATCGGAGGAGCACGTCCGCGCGTTCACCCGGATGGCCGTCTCCGGCGGCCCGGCCTCGGACACCCCCGTCCTCGTCGTGGACCGCGCGGGCTGGATCAAGGCCAATGTGGCGGGCTTCCGGCAGATCCTCAAACCGCTGCTCGGCAAGATGCAGGACCGGCGCGGCGGGCTGCCCGGCGGTGCCGTGCTGGGCACGGTCGGCGGCAAGGTGACCGGGGTCGAGCTGGGGATGCTGCTGTCCTTCCTCGCCTCCCGGGTGCTCGGCCAGTACGAGACCTTCGCGCCCGCGACCCGCGAGCTGCCCGGCTCCCCGGGCGGCGGCCGGCTGCTCCTGGTGGCGCCCAACATCGTCCACGTGGAGCGCGAACTCGACGTGGCCTCGCACGACTTCCGGCTGTGGGTCTCGCTGCACGAGGAGACCCACCGCACCCAGTTCACCGCCGTGCCGTGGCTGCGCGACCACATCGAGTCCGAGATCCAGGCGTTCCTCGGCGAGACCGACGTGGACCCGGCCACCCTGGTGGAGCGGGTCCGCGAGGCCTTCCAGTCGCTGAGCGGCGGCCGTCCCGGTGACGAGCGGGACGAGGCGGACGGGGGCGGCGCGCCCAGCATCATCGAGCTGGTCCAGACCCCGGCCCAGCGGGAGATCCTGGCCCGGCTGACCGCGGTGATGTCGCTGCTGGAGGGCCACGCCGACTACGTCATGGACGGGGTGGGGCCGGAGGTCGTGCCATCCGTCGCGGAGATCCGGGAGAAGTTCCAGAAGCGCCGGGCCAGCGGCGCGGGCCGGCTCGACCAGGCGCTGCGCAAGCTGCTGGGGCTCGACGCCAAGCTGCGGCAGTACCGTGACGGTGAGCGATTCGTCCGGGCCGTGGTGAACGAGGTCGGCATGGACGGCTTCAACCGTGTCTGGACCTCTCCCAACACCCTTCCGACCAAGGCGGAGATCAGCAAACCCGCCGAGTGGGTCGCGCGGGTGCACCGTAAGGCGGAGTCCTAGAACCGGCACACTCCCGGCACACGCGGAAACGGACGAACGCCCCCTTTAATCACTCGTCCGAGGGACCGTTGGCGACGGGTAGGCGTGCGATGCTCGGGGAACAGCTCGCTTCTGTCACCATCGACATACGCAGCGTGACGAAGCGCCGCGTAACTCCTCGCCCCCGAGGCACCCCCTCGAATGACAGATGGGAAACGGACATGGGTCCCCATCCAGCGGTCGCCGCGATACGCCTCGCGGTCCGCCGCGTCCTCCACGACGTCCTCGTCGCCCACTCGGCCTCGTCCTCCTGCTCGCCCTCCGCCGCCTCTTCGCCTCCGACGCGTTCGGCCCCCGCCCCCCGCGGCTCCGCTCCGCGCGACGACGCGCCCCTCGTGCTCGCCGCCTGCTCCGGCGGCGCCGACTCCATGGCGCTCGCCTCCGCCCTCGCCTTCGAGGCCCCGCGGGCCGGGCTGCGCGCCGGCGGGGTCACCGTCGACCACGGCCTGCAGCAGGGCTCCGAGGCCCGCGCCGCCGAGGTCGCCGACCGGATGCGGGCGCTGGGCCTGGCGCCGGTCGAGGCGATCGCCGTGTCCGTCGGCCGCGGCGGCGGCCCCGAGGCCGCCGCCCGGGACGCCCGCTACGCCGCGCTGGACGGCGCCGCCGAGCGCCATGGCGCCACCGCCGTGCTGCTCGGCCACACCCGTGACGACCAGGCCGAGACGGTTCTGCTGGGCCTCGCCCGTGGCTCCGGCACCCGCTCGCTGTCCGGCATGGCCTGGGTCTCCGGGGCCGACGGCCGCTACCGCCGCCCGTTCCTCCAGCTGGACCGGCACACGGTCCGCGAGGCATGCCTGGCCCAGTCGCTGCCCGTCTGGGACGATCCGCACAACGTGGACCCGTCCTACACCCGCTCCCGGGTCCGCCACGAGGCGCTGCCCATCCTGGAGAAGGCGCTGGGCAAGGGCGTCGTCGAGGCGCTCGCCCGTACCGCCCAGCTCTCCCGCGACGACGCCGACGCCCTCGACGCCTGGGCCGCCCGCGCCGAGGCCGATGTGATGACCACCGCACCGGCGGCGGCCGGTGGTGCGCAGGCCGTGCATCTCGACACCGTCGGCCTGCACGGACTGCCCACCGCCGTCCGCCGCCGGGTACTGCGCCGCGCCGCCATCGCCGCGGGCGCGCCGGCCGGTTCGCTCTTCGCCCGGCACATCGAAGAGGTGGACCGGCTGATCACCGGCTGGCGGGGGCAGCGGGCCATCAACCTCCCCGGCCGCGTCGAGGTCCGTCGTGAGGGTGGCAGACTGGTCATCCGGCAGGGCTGATCCGCCCGAGCCAGATGAGCCGGTACGTCGAACGAAAGTGGCGCGGGTGGACGACAAGGACATGGGCACCGACCTGAAGTCGGTCCTCATCACCGAGGAAGAGATCAACGCGAAGCTGGCGGAGCTGGCGGCCATCATCGATGAGGAGTACGCGGGCAAGGATCTGCTGATCGTCGGCGTGCTCAAGGGCGCGGTCATGGTGATGGCGGATCTGGCACGTGCCCTGTCCACGCCCGTCACCATGGACTGGATGGCCGTGTCGTCCTACGGCGCGGGCACCCAGTCCTCCGGGGTGGTGCGTATCCTGAAGGACTTGGACACCGACATCAAGGGCAAACACGTCCTGATCGTCGAGGACATCATCGACTCCGGACTGACGCTGTCGTGGCTGCTGTCGAACCTGGGCTCGCGTGAGCCGGCCTCGCTGAACGTCTGCACCCTGCTGCGCAAGCCGGAGGCGGCCAAGGTCGCCATCAAGGTGAAGTGGGTCGGCTTCGACATCCCCAATGAGTTCGTCGTCGGCTACGGCCTGGACTACGCCGAGAAGTACCGGAACCTGCGGTTCGTCGGCACCCTGGCCCCCCACGTCTACGGCGGCTGACGGCGCCGCGGACCCCTGGGAACCTGGCGGGGTTTTCCGCCGTTGGAGCAGGGGAAGGCGGTTTTGTTAACAGTCCACGGCGGCGTCGGGTGACAATGCTGGGGTACCGTCCGAAGGTCAGTCTTTTTTGAGACTGAGGATTACACAGCTCATACACCGCAAATACACCGCACGCACGGGCGGCCCCTCCAGGGCTGCCGTGCCTCACTGTGGCAGGAGGGACGGGGCGGCTTCGCCCCGTATGGATGGACGTGAAGCGCTACTTCCGTGGGCCGGTCATGTGGATCGTGCTGGCCGTCCTCGCCGTGGTCGTGTTGATGCAGGTCGTCGGCTCGTCCGGCGGCTACAAGTCGGTGGACACCAGTCAGGTCGTCAAGGCGATCAACCAGAACCAGGTCCAGTCCGCCGAACTGACGACCGGCGACGAGCACAAGGTAAAGATCAAGCTCAAGGACAACGTCGCCAAGATCTCGGGCAGCGACAAGCTCCAGGCCACCTACATCGGTGACCAGGGCGTCGACCTCGCCAAGACTCTGCAGGCCAATGCCCAGAAGCCCAATGGGATCCCCGACGGGTACAACGTCTCGACGTCGAAGCAGAACCCCTTCGTCGGGATTCTGCTCTCGCTGCTCCCGTTCGTGCTGATCGTCGTGGTCTTCCTGTTCCTGATGAATCAGATGCAGGGCGGCGGCTCCCGGGTGATGAACTTCGGGAAGTCGAAGGCCAAGCTGATCACCAAGGACACGCCGAAGACGACGTTCACCGATGTGGCGGGCGCCGACGAGGCGGTCGAGGAGCTCCAGGAGATCAAGGAGTTCCTGCAGGAGCCGGCGAAGTTCCAGGCCGTGGGCGCCAAGATCCCCAAGGGTGTGCTGCTCTACGGCCCGCCCGGTACGGGTAAGACGCTGCTCGCGCGCGCCGTCGCGGGCGAGGCGGGTGTCCCCTTCTACTCGATCTCCGGCTCCGACTTCGTCGAGATGTTCGTGGGTGTGGGTGCCTCCCGTGTCCGCGACCTGTTCGAGCAGGCCAAGACCAACGCCCCGGCCATCGTCTTCGTCGACGAGATCGACGCCGTCGGCCGGCACCGCGGTGCGGGCATGGGCGGCGGCCATGACGAGCGCGAGCAGACGCTGAACCAGCTGCTCGTCGAGATGGACGGCTTCGATGTGAAGGGCGGGGTCATCCTGATCGCCGCCACCAACCGGCCCGACATCCTCGACCCGGCGCTGCTGCGCCCGGGCCGCTTCGACCGGCAGATCGCCGTCGACCGCCCGGACATGCAGGGCCGGCTGGAGATCCTCAAGGTCCACCAGAAGGGCAAGCCGGTCGCCCCGGACGTCGACCTGTCGGCCGTCGCCCGTCGCACCCCCGGCTTCACCGGTGCCGATCTGTCGAACGTGCTGAACGAGGCCGCCCTGCTGACGGCCCGCAGTGACAAGAAGCTGATCGACAACCACTTCCTGGACGAGGCGATCGACCGTGTCGTCGCCGGTCCGCAGAAGCGGACCCGGATCATGAGCGACAAGGAGAAGAAGATCACCGCGTACCACGAGGGCGGTCACGCCCTGGTCGCGGCGGCTTCTCCGAACAGCGACCCGGTGCACAAGGTCACGATCCTCTCCAGAGGCCGGGCCCTGGGCTACACCATGGTCCTGCCGGACGAGGACAAGTACTCGACCACGCGCAACGAGATGCTGGACCAGCTCGCCTACATGATGGGCGGCCGGGCGGCCGAGGAGCTCGTCTTCCACGACCCGACCACGGGCGCGTCCAACGACATCGAGAAGGCGACCACCACCGCTCGCGCGATGGTCACGCAGTACGGCATGACCGAGCGGCTCGGCGCGATCAAGTTCGGCTCCGACAACTCCGAGCCCTTCCTCGGCCGTGAGATGGCTCACCAGCGCGACTACTCGGAAGAGGTCGCCGCGCTGGTGGACGAGGAGGTCAAGAAGCTCATCGAGGCCGCGCACAACGAGGCCTGGGAGATTCTCGTCGAGAACCGGGACGTCCTGGACAACCTGGTGCTGGCGCTGCTGGAGAAGGAGACGCTGAACAAGGAGGAGATCGCCGAGATCTTCACCCCGGTCATCAAGCGCCCGGCCCGCCCGGCGTGGACCGGCTCCTCGCGGCGTACGCCCTCGACCCGTCCGCCGGTGCTCTCCCCCAAGGAGCTGGCCCCGGCCAACGGTGCCCAGCCCACCTCGGCGGCTTCGCTGACCAAGAGCACCACCCCGGAGGACGCCGCCGAGCGTCCCGAGGGCTCGGGCTCCGGTTCGGAGAGCTGATCCCCACCACCGGGGGCGGTATCCGTCCCCGGTGGCCCCGGAATGAATGCCGCGTTCACCAGGTTCTAGCCTGGTGAACGCGGCATTTACGCGTTCGTTGTGTGTATGTGAGGAACGAGGCAGCTCCATGACCGACCCGGTGACACTGGACGGCGAGAGCCCCATTGGCGTGTTCGACGAGAAGCGCGCCGAGAACGCGATCCGCGAGCTGCTGATCGCCGTTGGCGAGGACCCCGACCGGGAGGGGCTGCGCGAGACGCCGGGCCGGGTGGCCCGGGCGTACAAGGAGATCTTCGCGGGGCTGCGCCAGGAGCCCGAGGACGTCCTGACCACCACCTTCGACCTGGGCCATGACGAGATGGTGCTGGTCAAGGACATCGAGGTGATGTCCTCCTGCGAGCACCACCTGGTGCCCTTCGTGGGCGTGGCCCATGTGGGCTATATCCCGTCCCATGACGGCAAGATCACCGGGCTGTCCAAGCTGGCCCGGCTGGTCGATGTCTTCGCCCGCCGCCCGCAGGTCCAGGAGCGGCTGACCACCCAGATCGCCGAATCCCTGATGCGGATACTGGAGCCGCGCGGGGTCATCGTGGTGGTCGAGTGCGAGCACATGTGCATGACCATGCGCGGGGTGCGCAAGCCCGGCGCCAAGACCCTCACCTCGGCCGTCCGCGGCCAGCTGCGCGACTCGGCCACCCGGGCCGAGGCGATGAGCCTCATCATGGCCCGCTGAGCGGCTCCGGGCGCCTCAGCCGCGTATGAGCGGCTCTCAGCCGCGTATGAGCGGCTCCCGGCGTCTCAGCCGCGTATGAGAGCCTCAGCCCTGCTCTACGAGGCCCGTACGGGTCGGCTCGTGGCCTTTGGGCCTCTGCTGCGCCTCAGGCGCGGGCCGCGGCGCTCGGGCCGTTGCCGTCGTTGTCGTCGTCCTCCGGGAGCTTGAGGACCCGCTCCAGGAAGAACGCGGCCGCCACCACCCCCGCGGCCGCCAGCACCGAGGCCCCGGCGTAGATCGCCTGATCCCGGCGGGCGGGCACATCGAGCTGTTCCATGGCCAGGAAGACGCCCGCCCCGCCGTACATCCCCGCGATCAGCGCCGCCACCAGCGCGCTGGCCTGCCCGAAGACCACCGCGCGGGCGGCCACCATCGGGTCCACGCCCTTGGCGCCTGGCTGCCGCTCCCGCTGGGCGCGCAGCCGGGACCGCAGCGACAGCGCGGTGGCGGCCAGCACGACCGCGATCAGGGCCAGCACGATCGGCGCGGCCACCGGGACGCTCGGCAGCGACCCGAACGTGTCCCACAGCCGGGCGCCCGCCCACGACACCACACCGGCCACGGCGAACAGCCCGACCAGCACCCCGATCCGAAGTTGCTTCACCGAGCGGTCGCCCCTCAATTCAGTACGTGCCAACGTGTCCGGAACCTATCCGGATCAACGTCTACTCGGGCAGTCGCAGTTCCAGATCGGTGCGGACCCGGACACCTTCCTGGCCCATCGCGGCCAGCAGCCCCGCGACCGCCCCGCGCCCGGGGACCTCGGCCTGCGGATCCACGTCGTTCCACGGCACCAGCACGAAGGCGCGCTCATGGGCGCGCGGATGCGGCAGGGTCAGTCGGGGGTCGTCGGACACCACGTCCTGATACGCCACGATGTCCACGTCGATGGTGCGCGGGCCCCAGCGCTCGTCCCGCACCCGCTCGAACGCCTCCTCGATCGCGTGGCCGCGCTCCAGCAGCGAGGAGGGCGGCAGCGTCGTCTTGATCAGCACCACCGCGTTGAAGTACGTGGCCTGGGTGCCGGGCTCCACGCCCCACGGGTCCGTCTCGTACACCGGCGATACGGCCTTGACCCGCAGGCCCGGGGTGTCCTCCAGCGCGTCGATGGCGCCCTGGAGGGTCTCCAGGCGGTTGCCCAGATTGCTGCCGAGCGAGATCACCGCTCGTTTGGGGTTGCTCAACGTCATATCGGCGGCGTCCACCTGCTCCACCACGGAGATGGGAACGGGCTGCACGGTCGGGTCGCTGCTGCTCATACTCGGCTCCGGGTGATGGTGATGGTCACGTCGTCGAAGGGCACGGTGATCGGGGCCTGGGGCTTGTGCACCACGACCTCGACCTCCCGCACCACGTCGTGCTTGAGGCACCGGTCCGCGATCCGTTCGGCCAGCGTCTCGATCAGATCGACCGGCTCACCCCGCACCACGGCGATGACCTCTTCCGCCACCACGCCGTAGTGCACGGTCTTGCCGAGGTCGTCGTCGGCCGCGGCGGGCCGAGTGTCCAGGCCGAGCACGAGGTCCACGACGAAGTCCTGGCCCTCCTCGCGCTCATGGGGTAGCACGCCGTGGTGCCCGCGAGCCTTCAGGCCGCGCAGCGCGACACGATCCACCTGAATCACTCCTGCTGGTCGTCGGTACGCGGGCACGCCCTCCTGGCCGGAGCGCACCACCCGTCCCCTGCCGTCTGCGGGGGTACCTGCCTCGCAATCTACCTGCGGGCCCCGGCGGCATTCGCCCATGGGGTGGGCGGTGCCGGCTGCCGACGCTCCGCGCCACAGCCTTCTACCCCCACCTCGCGGGGCTCGAACGGGGTCGGGTCAGCCCGGCAACAACCCGTCGTCGGCGGGGCCTTCGGGACCACCCGGCTCCTCGTCGTCACTCTCCGCGAGCACCGGGGAGCCGTGGTGCGACCAGACCTTCCAGCCGTCCTCCGTGCGGCGGAACACATTCGTGGCCACGACCAGCTGGCCGACCAGCGGCCCGAGCTGGCCCTCCTCCTCCGCGGGGGCGCCGCTGAGGATGTTCTCGGTGCAGGTCACCAGGGCGGTGTCGGCCATCACCGACACCTCGACATCCGTCAGGAAGAACTGGATGTAGTCCGTGTTGGCCATGATCAGCGCATAGGAGCGGAGCACCTCGCCCCGGCCGCGCAGCACCGGCCAGCCCGGGTGGACACAGGACACCTCGGTGTCGGGGGAGTCCAGCCACAGCCGCTGCAGCGTGGTGTGGTCGCCCTGCTCCATGGCGTCGTACAGCGCGGTGTTCACCTGCGCCACACGTTCGTTGTCCGTTAGGGAAGTCACAGCGCTCCCGCCGTGTTTTCGGCCCGCTCGATGGCCCGCGCCACGCGCACCGCGTCCGCGCTGGCCCGTACCTCGTGTACCCGGACGGCCCAGGAGCCTTCGCGCGCCGCGAGCGCGGTGACCGCCGCCGTGGCGGCGTCCCGCTCCCGGGCGGGTGGCGGGCTGCCCCCGTCACCGGCCAGGACGCGCCCCAGGAACCGCTTGCGGGAGGCCGCCACCAGCAGCGGCCGGCCCAGCTCCCGCAGCGCGGACAGATGGGCGACCAGGGTCAGGTCGTGCCCGGCGTCCTTGGCGAAGCCCAGGCCCGGGTCGATCACGATCCGCTCCGGGTCGATACCGCCCGCTACGGCCTGTTCCAGGCTGCTGCGCAGCTCGGCGACGACCTCGCCGACCACGTCCGCGTACACCGCCCGGTTGTTCATGTCGATCGACTGGCCGCGCCAGTGCATCACCACGAACGGCACCCCCGCCCCGGCCACCATGGGCACCATCGCGGGGTCGGCGCCGCCGCCGCTTACGTCGTTGACCAGCCGGGCCCCGGCCGCCAGGGCCCGCTCGGCCACCGCGGCCCGCATGGTGTCCACGCTGATCACGGCGCCGGCCGCGGCCAGCTCCCGGACGACCGGGATCACCCGGCGCAGCTCCTCGGCCTCGTCGACGCGCGCCGCGCCGGGCCGGGTCGACTCACCGCCGACGTCCACCAGGTCGGCCCCGGCGGCGACCAGATCGAGACCGTGTTTGACGGCCAATTCGGTGTCGAACCACCGGCCGCCGTCGGAGAAGGAGTCCGGCGTGACGTTCACCACGCCCATCACCGCGCACCGGTCCCACTCCGGTAGTCCGGCCACCCGGCCCCGCCCATGCAACGTGCTCATGTGCCCAGCCTAGGCGTAGGGGGTGTCTTCTGGATCAGGCCGCCTGCTGCAGCCCCCGCCCGTCGGCCAGCTGCCGATGGGCGCAGGGCCGGGGCTCGGGACGCGGTCCGCGGCGCAGCAGCCGGGGCAGGGCCAGCGAGACGAAGCCCTCGGCCTGCATCGCGGCCAGGCCGATCCGGGGCAGGTCGCGGGTGTTGCGGAAGACCACGAAGCGCGGCTCCCAGCGCGGCTGGAACTTGGCGTTGAACTTGTACAGCGACTCGATCTGGAACCAGCGGGAGAGGAACACCAGCAGCGCCCGCCAGCCGCGCAGCACCGGGCCCGCGCCCAGCTTCTCGCCGCGCGCCAGCGCCGAGCGGAACATCGCGAAGTTCAGCGACACCCGCTTCACGCCCAGCTCGGGGGCGGCCTGCAGCGCGGCCACGATCAGCAGCTCGTTCATGCCCGGGTCGGCGCTCCGGTCGCGCCGCATCAGCTCCAGGGACATCCCGTCCGGGCCCCACGGCACGAAGTGCAGCACGGCCTTGAGGTCCCCGTACGGACCCTCCTCGGCGCCCTCGTCGGCGCCCTCGTCGGCGGCCTTGTGGGCGGTGGCGATGACCGCGTCCCCGTCCGCCGGGTCGCCGATCCGGCCCAGCGCCATCGAGAAGCCGCGCTCGGTGTCGGTGCCCCGCCAGTCGGCGGCGGCGCGCCGGATGGCCTCCAGCTCCTCGGGGCCCAGGTCGGCGGCGCGCCGCACCCGGGTCTGGTAGCCGGCCCGCTCGATCCGCTTGACCATCTGGCGTACGTTGCGCATGGCGCGCCCGGACAGGGTGAAGTCCGCCACATCGACGATGGCCTCGTCGCCGAGTTCGAGCGCGTCCAGGCCGGTCTCCCGGGTCCACACCTCGCCGCCGGTCTCGCTGCAGCCCATCACCGCCGGGGTCCAGGAGTGGGCCCGCGCCTCCTCCATGAAGCAGGCGATCGCGCCGGGCCATGCCTCGACGTCGCCGACCGGGTCGCCGCTGGCGAGCATCACCCCGGAGACCACGCGGTAGCAGACCGCGGCCTTGCCGCTGGGGGAGAAGACCACGGCCTTGTCGCGGCGGAGCGCGAAGTGGCCGAGCGAGTCGCGGCGCCCGTGGGCGGCGAGCAGCTCCCGCAGCCGTTCCTCGTCCCCGGGGGTGAGGCGGGCGGCGGGGTGCTCGGGGCGGAAGGCGAGATAGGCGGTGGTGGCGACGGTCAGCAGGCCCAGCGCACCGAGTGAGTAGCCGACCGTGTAGTCCGCGCCGTGGCGGTAGTCGACCGGCCCCTCGAAGCCGAACAGGCCCCACAGGACGTGTTCCAGCTGCGCGCCGAGCGACGGGCTTCCTTCGATGGCGTCCGGATGCGAACGGACGATGAGCAGTCCCACGGTGACGCTGACCGCGCCCAGACCCACGAAGTTGGCCAGTGCCATCCAGCGGCTGCGCGGATCGGGCAGTGCCGCGAACTCGGCGCGGTGGCGGATCAGCACCCCCATCAGGACGAGGGAGAGGACCATGCCGATGACCGAGTGCCGGTAGAGCAGCTGGGCGGCCGCGCCGACGGGCAGCAGCCCCACGGCGGCGACCCAGGCCCGCCGCTTACGCCGTTTGAGGCCGTGGGCCAGCATCAGCAGCAGCAGACCGACCACGATCGAGGCGGCGGCCGCCAGCGAGCTCACGGCGCCCGGCAGCAGCTCGGCCAGCGCGTGCACCCTGCTGTGGCGCAGCCGGGGGAAGACGATGTCCATCAGCCCGATGAGAGTGCAGGCGGTGCCGACGACCGTGGGCATCGCCTCCGGCCTGGGGCCGCGCAGCAGGCGCCGTATCCGGTTGGGAACCTCTCCGGACGTTTCGGCATCTTGACTGTCAGGCATCTGCATTCCCGTCGCTTCGGTCAAGAGGATCTTTGGTTCTGTTGCGTGGCATCCGCACGATTTGCGCCCTGATAGACGCCATTTGAGGCAGCGGGGTTCCAACCGCGGCACGGGGGAGCCGGCCGCCCGGCAGAAAGATAGTGATGGGTCTCACGAGCAACAACCTCGTGATCGCGGCGGTCGTCGCGGCGTTGCTGCTGTTCGCGGCCACGATATGGCTGTGGCCCCGGTTGTCCGGGCGCGGAGTGGCTCCCGTGCTCGGCCGGGTCGGCATGTTACTGGGGACGCAGCTGACCGTGTTCGCGGCGTTCGGATTGTTCGCCAATCAGTCGTTCGGCTTCTACGGTTCCTGGTCCGACCTCTTCGGTACGCAGGACGAGCCGGGTGTCGTGGTGGACCACGACACCCCGGGCACCCGGGTGCGGGTCACCGAGACCCGCCATCTGGCCGTGGACGGCGGCTCGTCGCCCAAGATCGCCGGGCGTGTCGAGAAGGTGAACATCCAGGGGCCGGTCTCCGGGATCGCGAGCCCCGCGTACATCTATCTGCCCCCGGAGTACTTCCGGCCCGAGTACGCCCGGCGGACCTTCCCCGCCGCCCTGGTGCTGACCGGATACCCGGGCACCACCGAAGCCCTCATCAATGGCCTGAAATACCCCCAGAACTCGCACAAGCTGGTCAAAGCGGGGAAGATGCAGCCACTCGTCCTGGTGATGATGCGGCCGACGGTCGCGCCGCCGCGCGACACCGAGTGCGTGGACGTGCCGGATGGGCCGCGGACCGAGACGTTCTTCACCAAGGACCTGCCGAAGGCGGTGGCCGACCACTACCGCGTCGGTCAGCGGGCCCGTAACTGGGGCGTCATCGGAAGTTCCACCGGCGGCTACTGCGCCCTGAAGATGGCGATGCGCCACCCCGACGCGTTCTCCGCGGCGGCCGGGCTCTCCCCGTCGTACAAGGCCCCGATCGACGCGACCACGGGCGATCTCTTCGGCGGCAGCAAGCGGCTGGAGCGGGAGAACGACCTGATGTGGCGGCTGTCCCACAAGCCGGCGCCGCCGGTGTCGCTGCTGGTCTCCAGCAGTGAGCACGGTGAGCAGAACTACCAGGACACCGTGCGCTTCGTGAACAAGGTGAAGCGGCTGAACCGGCGCGGGGAGCCGACCCGGATCTCGTCGATCATCCTGGGCACCGGCGGCCACAACTTCAACACCTGGAAGCGGGAGGTCCCCGCCGCGCTGGAGTGGCTCGGCGGCCGCCTCAGCGACCGCTGAGCGTCCGGGGCTCCCCCGACGCCCCCGAAAGCCTCTGGAAGGCGTCGGGGAATCCAGGGGAGTCCGGAGTCCGGGGAAGCCCGGGGAGTCCTACACGTCGGCGACGGTCTGCAATTGGACGTCCCCGCGGGCAATGCCGCCCGCGTCGGCGTCGATCGAGCGGCGGAGGGCCTCATGGAGCCGGGCCGGGGTGAGGACGCCGAGGAAGCGGTCCTCGTCCAGGACCGCGATCCAGCCCGCGTCATGCTGCAGCATCGTGCTGAACGCCTGCTTGAGCGGCGCCCCGACCGGCAGCCACGCCTCCATCCGGCGCGCCTGGTCCCGTACGGTCCCCTTCGGGCCGTCGGCCGCGCCCGCAGGGATCCAGCCGTGCAGCCGCTCCGCGTCGTCCAGGACGACGGCCCAGCGCGCCCCGTCCGAGGCCAGCCGGGCGGCCGCCTTGGGGAGCGGGTCGTCCAAGTGGACGACGGGCGGCTGCTCCAGGTCGCCCGGCTCGATGGGGGTGACCGACAGCCGCTTCAGCCCGCGGTCCGCGCCGACGAAGTCGGCCACGTACGGGGTGGCGGGCGCGCCCAGCACCGTGGCCGGGGTGTCGAACTGCTCGATCCGCCCCGAGCCGTAGACCGCGATGCGGTCTCCGAGCCGGACCGCCTCCTCTATGTCATGGGTGACGAAGAGCACCGTCTTACGCACCTGTGACTGAAGTCGCAGGAATTCGTTCTGCAGATGTTCGCGCACGACCGGGTCGACCGCGCCGAACGGCTCGTCCATCAGCAGCACCGGCGGATCCGCGGCCAGCGCGCGGGCCACGCCGACGCGCTGCCGCTGGCCTCCGGAGAGCTGGTCGGGGTAGCGGTCGCCGTATACGGACGGGTCGAGGCCGACCAGGTCGAGCAGCTCGGCGGCGCGCTCCCGCCCCTTCTTCCGCTGCCAGCCCAGGAGATGCGGCACGGTGGAGGTGTTCTCGAGCACGGTCTTGTGCGGGAACAGCCCGACCTGCTGGATGACATAGCCGATACGGCGGCGCAGGGCTACCGGATCGGCCTCGGCGATGTCCTCGCCGTCCACCAGAATCCGCCCCGATGTCGGCTCGATGAGCCGGTTCACCATCTTCATCGTGGTCGTCTTGCCGCAGCCCGAGGGGCCGACCAGGGTGACCAGCTCACCCTCCGCCACCTCGAAGGAGAGGTCGTCCACGGCCGTCGTGCCATCGGGGTAGCGCTTGGTGACATGCTCGAAACGGATCATGGCTCCTCATTGTTGCCGCATTCGTGGCAGACATTGTTGCTGTTGTGTGGCGATCGGACGAGATTGTCATCTCTCGGGGTTAGGGTCACCAGGAATTGTGAAGAGCAACGGGCCGTGACCCGGCGGGGGAGGTGAGCGTATGGCCGACGGAAACTGCCTGATCAGTAACGAGTGGATATGCGGTGAGTATGTACGCACACGTGGTCAGGAGCTGACGGACGCGACGCTCGAGCATGTGTGGATCACGCTCGCCTCGGTCGCGATCGGTCTGTTGGTCGCCTTTCCGCTGGCGCTGCTGGCCCGCCGATGGCGGGTGGTGTCGGGGCCGGTGCTGGGGCTGACCACGATCCTCTATACGGTGCCGTCGCTGGCGATGTTCTCGCTGCTGCTGCCCGTGTTCGGGGTCTCGGTCGCGGTGGTGATCACCGGTCTGGTGCTCTATTCGCTCACGATCCTGGTGCGCAACATCATGGCCGGTCTCGCCTCGGTGCCCGAAGAGGCGCGGGAGGCGGCCCGGGGCATGGGGTACGGCCCGCTGCGGCTGCTCTTCGGCGTGGAGCTGCCCCTCGCGCTGCCCGCGCTGATGGCCGGGCTGCGGATCACCACCGTCTCCACGGTCTCGCTCACCACGGTGGGCGCGATCATCGGATACGGCGGTCTCGGCAACCTCATCTACGAAGGCATGCGCAGCTTCTTCAAGGCCGAGGTGCTCACCGCCTCGGTGCTGTGCGTGGCGCTGGCGGTCGTGGCGGATCTGCTGCTGCTCGCCCTCCAGCGGCTGCTGACGCCGTGGGCGCGCAAGAGTCGGAAGGGCACCACCTGATGGACGTCGTCGCCAAGGCGTGGACCTGGCTGGCCACCGGTTCGCACTGGGCGGGCCCCGACGGGGTGTGGCACCGGCTCGGCCAGCATCTGTTCCTGACCTTCGCCTGCCTGGCCATCGCCTGCGCGGTGGCGCTGCCGATCGCCGTGGCCCTCGGCCACATCGGCAAGGGCGGCGCGCTCGCGGTCAACATCTCCAACGCGGGGCGCGCCGTACCCACCTTCGCGGTGCTGGTGCTGTTGCTGCTCAGCCCGCTGGGGACGCACGGCCAGTGGCCCACGATCATCGCGCTGGTGCTGTTCGCCATCCCGCCGCTGCTCACCAACGCCTATGTCGGAGTGCACGAGGCGGACCAGGAGGTCGTGGAGGCGGCCCGCGGGATGGGGATGACGGGCGGCCAGCTGATCCGCAGGGTTGAGCTGCCGCTGGCGTTCCCGCTCATCATGACGGGCGTACGGACGGCCGCGGTGCAGGTCGTGGCCACCGCGACGCTGGCCGCGCTGCCCGGCGGCGGAGGTCTCGGCCGGATCATCACGGCGGGTTTCCGGCTCACCGACACCCCGCAGGTGGTGGCCGGGGCGGTGCTGGTCGCGGCCCTCGCGCTGGTGGTCGAGGGCGTCTTCGTGGTGCTGGGGCTGCTGCTCGACCCGATGCGGCGCAGGACGGGGTGGCGGCCGGCCGCGTCCCGCCGCCCGCCCGCCGACCAGGCCCCGGCCTCACCGGCGCTGACGACGTAGAACCCGCGGGCCGGGCCCTCCCGCGACCGGACGCACGCGTGCGGATCCCTCGGGGCGGGCAGCGCGGGTGACGCGGATGGCGCGGCTGACGCAGAGAGCGCGGACAACGACGTCGGACAACGCACGCGGGCAACGCACGTCGGACGACGCACAGAGCGCGGCTGACGCAGACAACGCGAACAACGCGGACAACGCAGAAAACGCGGCCGGCGCACAAGACGCGACGACGCGGACAACTACGGATGGGGAACCATGAGCAAGATCTATCGGGCGGCGGCGGCCGTGGCGGGCGTCGCCGCGCTGACGGCCGGGCTGACCGCGTGTGGCGGGGACAGCCTGGAGAAGTCGAGCGGCGGTGACAGCTCCGGGAAACCGGGCAAGGGCTCGCTGGTGATCGGATCCGCCTCCTTCTCCGAGTCGAAGATCCTCGCGGAGCTGTACGCGGGGGTTCTGAAGGACGCCGGCTATTCCACTTCGATCAAGACCGTGGACGCCCGCGAGCTGTATGAACCGGCCCTGGAGAAGGGCCAGATGGATGTCGTGCCGGAGTACGCGGCGACGCTGGCCGAATTCCTCAACCAGAAGAAGAACGGGTCGAATGCCGCCCCGGTGGCCTCCTCGGACGTCGACGAGACGGTCACGGCGCTGAAGAAGCTCGCCGAACCGCGCGGGCTGAAGGTGCTGGACCCCGGCAAGGCAGTGGACCAGAACGCCTTCGCGGTCAGCCGTGACTTCGCGGAGAAACATGATCTCAAGACGCTCTCCGACCTCGGGAAGTCGAAGCAGAAGGTCACCTTGGCGGCGGGCGACGAATGCCCCAAGCGACCCTTCTGCCAGCCGGGTCTGGAGAAGAAGTACGGCATCGACATCGCGGGCATCGACCCGCTGGACATCGGCAGCGTCCAGGCCAAGCAGGCCGTCAAGGACGGTAAGGACCAGATGGTCCTGACCACGACCACGGACAGCACGCTGGATCAGTTCGGGCTCGTTCTGCTCGACGACGACAAAAATCTGCAGAATGCCGACAACGTACTTCCCGTGGTGAATGTGAAGTCCGCGGGCTCGCAGAAGATCGCGGACTCGCTGAACAAGCTCACCAAGGTGCTGACGACCGCCGATCTGCGGGAACTCAACAAGAAAGTTGACGCCGAGCGGCTCAAGCCGACGGATGTCGCCGCCGACTACCTGCGGGACAAGGGGCTGGTGAAGTAGGATCAAAACCCCGCGCAGGAGGGCTTGGCAAGGGATCACGGCCGCGAGACCGCCGCATTTGCCAACGGATTGACAACAGATCTGGCCCGGCGGGCACCCAAGCGACCCCTTTGCACGGTAAGTTTCGGGCCATGCCACGTGGACGCCACCGCCAATCCCCACCCCTGCACAGGCTTCTTCCCTCCGCTTCGGTCGCAGTCGCGTCAATAACCTGCGCCGCCGGAGCCTGGCTGGTCGGCGATACGGTCGTGATCCGCGGACTTGCCGCGACCGCGGCCGCCGCCGCGGTCGTCGGCGCCTTCCTGATGCGCCGTTGGGACCGCTCGGCCGGCCGCCGGGTCGCGGAGGCCGCGAGCGAGGCCGCGCGCCAGGAGATGAAGTACGAGGAGCGGATCGCGGAGCTCGAGGCGGACGCCGAGAAGGCGAGCGAGCTCCGCACCGCGCTCAACACCCGGCTGCGCGCCAAGCGCGCCGAACTCGCCCGGCTGCGCAACGAGCACGCCGAGCTGCTGCGCCGCTACGCCACGGCCGAGACCGAGCGGGCCACCGCCCTGGAGGGCCGCCGCCGGCTCGCGCTGGAGGCCGCGTCCCCCGCGAAGGCGCTGGAGGCGGCGACCGGGTCCGCCGAATCCGCCGGGTCGAGCGTCGAGTCGAACGAGCCGGACGGCGCCGCCTCCGGGCGCGCCATGCCGTCGGCCACCGCGTACGCCAAGGCCGACGAGGCGCTGAGCCGGCTCAGGGAGAGCGCGCGACGGCAGAAGGAGCGCCGGGAGCAGGCCGCTGCCGCGGGTGCCCGATCCGACGCCCCGGCTCCCGCCGTGGACGCCGAGAAGGACGCGGATCGGGACGGGCGCAAGGGCCGGCGCGAGAACCGCGACAAGGGCGGTGCCGCCACGCTGGGGAAGCCCCCGGCGGCCGGCGGGCAGGACGACGACGGCCCCCAGGAGCCGCCCGTCCACGCCCGTACGGCCGCCTCGGCGGTGGTGCCGTATGCCGCGGCACGCCGGGCCGCCTCCCGTTCGGAGAGCGGCTTCGACTACTTCGGCACCCAGAAGAAGCACCCGAAGAAGCAGAAGCGGGAGCCCGAACCCGCCGAGGAGGACCTCGCCGACGTGATCGGCGACGAGACCCTCGCGGAGACCAGGAAGGGCGCGGTGGGCGAGGTCATCGACCTGACCGCGCACGACGAGACGGAACAGATCGACCTCGGGGAGCTGCGCAGCGCGATCTCGTAACGGGATCGCGCCCGCGCGGCGTCTCGGCGTCGCCGCCTACTTGTCGATGTCGCCTACTTGTCGATGTCGCCGACGACGAAGAAGAGTGACCCCAGGATCGCCACCATGTCGGCGACGAGAGTGCCCGGCAGCAGTTCGGTGAGCGCCTGGATGTTGTTGTACGAGGCCGAGCGGAGCTTCAGCCGGTACGGCGTCTTCTCGCCCTTGGAGACGAGGTAGTAGCCGTTGAGGCCGAGCGGGTTCTCGGTCCAGGCGTAGGTGTGGCCCTCGGGTGCCTTGAGCACCTTCGGCAGCCGCTGGTTGATCGGCCCCGCCGGGAGCTCGTCGAGCCGGTCCAGGCAGGCGTCCGCCAGCGCCAGGGAGTTGTGCGCCTGCTCCAGGAGGCATTCGAACCGGGCGAGGCAGTCGCCCTCCTGCCGGGTGACGACCTTGAGGACGTCCTGGAGCTCCGGGTAGGCCAGATACGGCTCGTCGCGCCGCAGATCGAAGTCGACGCCCGAGGCCCGGGCGATGGGGCCGCTGACCCCGTACCCGTGCACCGTCTCGCGGGCCAGGACGCCGACATCGCGGGTGCGGCCCCGGAAGATCTCGTTGCCGAGCACCAGGTCGTCGTACACGTCCATCCGCGAGCGCACCTCGGCCACGGCCTGCCGGGCCCGGCCCAGCCAGCCCGCCGGGAGGTCCTCCTTGAGGCCGCCGACCCGGTTGAACATGTAGTGCATCCGGCCGCCGGAGATCTCCTCCATGACGTGCTGGAGGTCCTCCCGCTCCCGGAACGCGTAGAAGATCGGCGTGATGCCGCCCAGCTCCAGGGGATAGGAGCCGAGGAACATCAGGTGGTTCAGGATCCGGTTGAGCTCGGCGAGCAGCGTACGGGTCCACACCGCCCGCTCCGGGACCTCCATGCCGAGCATCCGCTCGACGGCGAGCACGACGCCGAGTTCGTTGGAGAAGGCGGAGAGCCAGTCGTGGCGGTTGGCCAGCATGATGATCTGGCGGTAGTCGCGCGCCTCGAAGAGCTTCTCGGCGCCCCGGTGCATATAGCCGATGACCGGTTCGGCGCTCTGGATCCGCTCTCCGTCGAGGACCAGCCGCAGCCGTAGCACTCCGTGAGTGGAGGGGTGCTGTGGGCCGATGTTGAGCACCATGTCGGTGCTCTCCGCGGCGCCGCCGATGCCGACTGTCGTCTCCGTCATGCCCCCAGTCTCTCAGCTCCCCCGAAGGCCCCCGCGGGGGCTCGTGACACCGCCCGGGACGCGATGCGGTGGCCCTTACGGCCGGAGCGGGTCGTGCGGCAGGTCCACCGGGTGGTGGAGCCAGGTGAAGGCGCCGAGGCCGCCGGGGTCGGTCAGCTCCGCGGCCTCGCCCGCCGCGCCGAGGGCGCGGACGTAGGCGGTGGGGTCGGTGGAGGCCAGGGCGAGCGGGGGGCGGCGGGCGTCGAGGCCGAGCGCGCGCAGCGCCTCGCGCTGGGTCAGCAGCCCGGCGCCGGGCCGGGCCGCGGCGGCGCACGCGTCCATCGCGACATGCGCCGTCAGATCGCAGGAGCCGTCCGGTACGGGCCGGACCTCGCGCCCCTCGCGGAAGCCGGTCAGCGTGCCGAAAGGGGGCCGGGCGGCGCGTTCGTGGCCGTAGTCGACGGCGACCGCGAGGCCCGCCCGCAGGGAGCGCACGGCACGCGCCCAGGCCGCCTCGCGCGGATGGCCGATCTCGGCGCGCAGCCCCGGTTCGGCGCCCGCCAGGGGCCACCAGCGGGCCAGCCACGCCGCGTCCTCGCCGTCCACCGGGTCGCCCAGCCGCTCGGTGCCGTCCCCGGCCGCGAGGTCCACCTCGACCCGGCGCGGCACGCCGTCCGCGTCGGTCTCGGCGATGTCCACGGGCACGTTGTCGAGCCACTCATTGGCGAACAGCAGCCCCGTGCACCCCTGCGGCGGGGCGTCGAGCCAGGCGATCCGCTCGTCCAGGCCCGCCGGCCGCTCCGCCCGCTCCACCGCGTAGGGTCGCAGCCGCCGGTCCAGCTCGTGCGGCAGGCCGGGGGCCAGGGCGAGCACCCGCGTGAGCAGCTCACCGCGTCCGGCGCCCAGGTCCACCAGCGCCAGCTCGGCGGGGCGCCCCAGCGCCTCGTCCACCCGGCACAGCAGCTCCGCGACCGCCCGGGCGAAAAGCGGTGAGGCATGCACCGACGTGCGGAAATGCCCGGCCGGGCCCTCCGGGCGCCGGAAGAATCCGCCCCTTCCGTACAGCGCCCGTTCGGCCGCCGAACGCCATCCGCTCCACTCATGCTTCTCAGTCGCCACACCGCCACGCTATGTGGAATCGTCTCCACCTTGGGGAGTAGGGCCGGGCGATACGGATCGCCCCTCGGGTTGACCCGAGAGGGGTTCGGCGGTGCCTACGCTGGGTGACGTGCAGCGCCTCTACGAATTTCTCCGCAGGCATCCGACAGGGGTGGACACCTTCTGGGCCGTCCTCCTCGTCGGCTTCGGTTTCCTGTGGGTCGTGGAGGCGGCGATGAGCCGGGGTTCCCGCTTCGCGGCCGTGCCGATCGTCCTGGCGCTGGGGACGACGGTCGCGCTGCGCCGCCGCGCCCCCGAGAAGATGCTGGTGCTGGCCATCCTGTGCGGTGTCGCCCAGCTGGCCACCAGCGTCAAGCCCAATCTGGCCGACTTCGCCATGCTGGTGATCGTCTACACGGTGGCGGTCGCCGCCTCGCGCCGGGCCTCCCGCTTCGCGCTGGGCGTGGCGATCAGCGCGGCCCCCCTCGCCACCCTCCGCTGGCCGCAGTCCCAGCAGGGCTGGTGGGACGACCTCGTCTCGGCGGTCTTCGTCTCCATCCCGTTCGTACTGGCCTGGGTGCTCGGCGACTCGATCCGCACCCGCCGCGCCTACTACGCCCAGTTGGAGGAGCGGGCGGCCCGGCTGGAGAAGGAGCGCGAGGCGCAGTCGAAGGTAGCGGTGGCCGCCGAGCGCGCCCGGATCGCGCGGGAGCTGCACGATGTGGTGGCACACAACGTGTCGGTGATGGTGGTGCAGGCGGACGGCGCCGCGTACGTCATGGACGCCTCGCCCGAGCAGGCCCGGCAGGCGCTGGAGACGATCTCCGGCACCGGTCGCCAGGCGCTCGCCGAGATGCGGCGGCTGCTGGGCGTGCTGCGCACCGGAGAGCCGGGCGAGGAGAACGACTACGTCCCCCAGCCGGACGTCGAGCAGATCGACGAGCTCGTGGAGCAGGTGCGCGGGTCCGGGCTCCCGGTGGACTTCAAGGTGGTGGGCAGCCCGCGACAGCTCCCCAGCGGGGTCGAGCTGACCGCGTACCGCATCGTGCAGGAGGCGCTCACCAACACCCGTAAGCACGGCGGCCCGGACGTGGGCGCGAGCGTCCGCCTCACCTACTTCGACGACGGGCTCGGGCTGCTGGTCGAGGACGACGGGCGGGGCGCGCAGCGCGAGATGTACCAGGACGGCGGCGCCGACGGCAGCGGCCATGGGCTGATCGGGATGCGCGAGCGCGTCGGCATGGTGGGCGGCACGCTCGACGCGGGGCCGCGGCCGGGCGGCGGCTTCCGGATCAGCGCACTGCTGCCGCTGAAGCCGGTCCGTTGAGCGGTGGGCGCATCATGACCCGTATGCGCACTCGTAACGTCGCGCCGTGGCCGCTGTAAGCCGGCCGTCAGGCCAGAGGAAGGGACCCGTCCGGAATGTCGATTCGCGTCATGCTCGTCGATGACCAAGTGCTGCTGCGTACCGGCTTCCGGATGGTGCTCGCGGCCCAGCCCGATATGGAGGTCGTCGCCGAGGCGGGCGATGGGGTGGAGGCGCTGCAGGCGGTGCGCTCCACGGCGGTGGACGTCGTCCTCATGGACGTCCGGATGCCCAAGCTGGACGGCGTGGAGGCGACCCGGCGGATATGTGAGCGGGAGGGAGCGCCGAAGGTCATCATCCTGACCACGTTCGATCTGGACGAGTACGCCTTCTCCGCGCTCAAGGCCGGGGCGGGCGGCTTCATGCTCAAGGATGTGCCGCCCGCTGAGCTGCTCGGGGCGATCCGCGCGGTGCACAGCGGTGACGCGGTGGTCGCGCCCAGCACGACGCGTCGGCTGCTGGACCGGTTCGCGCCGATGCTGCCGGGCGGTGGGGGAGGCGGTGGCCGGGTCCGTCCGGAGCTGGAGCGGCTCACCGACCGGGAGCGCGAGGTGGTGCTGCTGGTCGCGCAGGGGCTGTCGAACGGCGAGATCGCGGCGCGGCTGGTGCTGTCCGAGGCGACCGTGAAGACCCATGTGGGGCGCATCCTCACCAAGTTGGAGCTGCGGGACCGGGTGCAGGTGGTGGTGATGGCCTACGAGACCGGGCTGGTGCGGGCCGGGGGTTCGGCGGGACCGGCTCGCTGAGAGCGGGGCGGCGTTTCTCCGGCGGCTTTCTTACGGCGGCGCTCTTGCGACGGCTTTCTTACGGTGGCGTCTTTACGGTGGAGGCGGCGTCCTTACGGTGGGGACGGCCGTCCTGCCGTTCGTCCCCGCCGTTCTCCTGCCGGTCGCGCAGGACCAGGTCGAGCAGTCCGGGGAAGCGCTGGTCGAACTCCGGGCGGCGCAGCCGGTTGACCCGCTTGGGGCCCATGTCGCGCTGCTCGATCAGCCCGGCCGCGCGCAGCACCGAGAAGTGGTGGCTGAGCGCCGCCTTGCCCACGGGGACGTCGAAGGTGCCGCAGGTGTGCTCCCAGTCGGCCGTGGTGGCCAGTTCGCGGACCAGCTGAAGCCGTACGGGGTCGGCGAGCGCCGCGAGCGCGGTCTGCACCGGTACGTCGTCGGGGTGGGTGTGTTCGGGTGCGGCCCGGTGGCTTCGGTTGCTCATCGCTGCTCTGCTCCTCTGCCGCTCATGGCCCGGTCTCTGTTCACTCTGGGGTGAACATTTTAGGCGGAGCCCTTGGGGCCGCACGCTACAGACAGGGCGCTACCGCAGCACGCTCTCCAGGAAGTCGCTGCCCAGGCGGGCCACCGACGGCAGGTCGAGCTGGTGCAGCACATAGCGGCCGCGGCGGCGGGTGGTGAGGAGACCGGCCTTCTTCAGCACGGCGATATGGCGGGAGACCTCCGGCGGCGTGATGCCGTACGACTCGGAGAGCTCACCGGTGGTGTGCGGGCCGCGGGCCAGGGTGCGGCACAGCCGCATCCGCATCGGATGGGCCAGGGCTTCGAGGCGGCGCTGGACGAGCTCCAGGGCGGCGGGCGGGGGGAGTTCCGGGGCGGCGACCGGGTACTGGATCACCGGGCGCCAGCCGGGGGCGTACAGGACGATGAGATGCGGCCAGCCGAAGGCGGTCGGGATGAAGGTGATGCCGTCCCCGTACGCCGTCGTACGGCCGCCCGCCAGCTTGTCGACCAGGATGCTGTCCCCGTCCTCCGACAGCGACAAAGCGGCGGAGGCCGCCGTCAGCGCCTCCCCGAGCCCCTTGCGCTGCAGCAGTTCCGCCTTGTGGCGGGCGTCGGCGGCCAGCTGGATCCGCGTCCGCCGCCAGGTGTCGGCGAAGAACGCCTGGTCGCAGTCCTCCAGCAGCCGCCGCAACCAGACTCGCAGCCCGTCCGGGTCCTCCAGCATGCGATGGGTGAAGGCCGCCTGCCGCGGCCCCCGGGCGGCCGCCATCTCGCGGACCCGGGCCCGTTCGTCCGCGTCGACCAGCGGCGAGGGGGTGCGCCGGGTGTACGCGGCGGAGCAGGCGATCTCGAAGGCGGCCGCCACGAACGTCTCGTCATCGATCCGGTCCAGCGCGTCCAGCTCCTCCGCGAGCGTCGCCCCGGGGACCGCCGGGAGCAGCAGATCGGAGCGGGAGGAGCGCCACAGGAAGTCCGCCTCGCAGAGCCGGTCGGCGAGGTCCGGCTTGAGAGCGGAGGACGTGGCGGTGGCCCAGCCGTGCAGCCCGGGGTGGTGGCCGGGCTCGGACAGCACATGGAGCGCGGCGCCCAGCTCGGCGAGCGGGGACGGGCTGAAGACGATGCGCTCGGGCGGCAGCCCGGCGATGTCGATGACATTGGCCATGAGCCCATGGTGCGGGAGCCCGCCCCCGGCGCCGCCCTCGTTTGACGGCCGCCGTCAATCGGCGTGACGGGCGTCCGGGGCCCGGCGGACCGTCGAGCCATGTCCCTCACCGAGCAGTACGCACTCGACCTGTACCGAGCCGCCCGGCGCGGCGAGCCCGCCCCGCCCGCACCGGGCCGGCACGACTGGCGCACCGTCCGGGAGCTGCGGGAGTACCGCGACGTCCAGGCCGTGATGGCGGGGCGCCCGGCCCGCCGCCGCGGCCGCCATGACCGCCTTACGGACGGGCCGGGCGCCGTAAGGGCGATGCCGCGTGCCGTAGGGGCGATCAGGGAGGCGCTGGCCGCCCTGCGGCGCCGGTCAGCCGTCCCCCTCCGTGAGCTCCCGGACCCGTGCGAGGAAGGCACCGGCCGCGGCCGTGACGTCGTCGGCCGTCCAGTCGAGTGCGGGTGAGGCGACCGTCAGCTCCGTCACGGCCAGACCGGGCGGCCCCGGCTCCCGCCAGCGACGGAACAGCGTCGTTCCCGTCTCCTCCGCCAGCCGCACCCCCGCCTCGTCCAGCACCGCCGCCGGAAACGGCAGCCACACCTGGAACTGGTGGGTGTGCGGCACCTCGGGATGCACCCGGGACCAGCCCACCCCCTCGGCCGTGAACGCCGTCCGCAGCGCCTGCGCCACCACCCGCGCATGCGCCACGTACGACGGAAGCCTCGGCAGCTCACGGTCCAGGCCGTCCAGCGCGGCCAGCGCCGCCGGCCACTGCTGGAAGAGCTGGCCGCCGTACCGGTGGCGCCACGCCCTGGCCTCCGCCACCAGGGTCTCGGGCCCGGCCAGCGCCGCTCCCGAGATGCCGTCGAGCGACTTGTAGAAGGACACATAGACGGAGTCCGCCAGGGCGGCGATCTCCGGCAGCTCCCGGCCGAAGTGGGCCGTGCACTCCCACAGCCGCGCCCCGTCGACGTGCACCACCGCGTCCCGCTCCCGGGCCGCCTCCACGACCGCGACCAGCTCGTCCCACTCGGGCAGCACGAATCCGGCGTCGCGCAGCGGGAGTTCGAGGGTGAGCGTGCCGAACGGCTCGTCGAGGCCGAGGACCTCCTCGGCGGTGGGCGGCCGCGGCTCGCTCGTCGGATGCACCGCGCGCAGCCCGCTCACCGTCAGATACGCGTCCCGCTCATGCGCTTCCAGATGCGCCAGCGGATGCACCGCCACCACCGGATTGCCGGTGCGCCCCGCCCAGCAGCGCAGCGCGATCTGCTGCGCCATGGTGCCGGTGGGGAAGAACGCCGCGGCCTCCATGCCGAGCAGCGAGGCGACCCGCCGCTCCAGCTCCTCGACGATGCCGTCCCCGTAGATGTCCACCCAGCCGTCCCCGCCGTACGGCGAGGGGTCGGCCGTAAGGGCGGCCGTGAGGGCGGACAGCCGCTCGGTGATCCGCCGCTCCGCGGGCCCGCGGGTGAGCGTCCGCTCGGAGCCGTGCCAGGCCGCGAGGCGGCGCGCCCGCGCGGCCCGCTCCGCGTCGCCGGTGGCGTCGTCCGCCGCGCCCGCCCCGGCCGGCTCGTCTGCACCGGCTGCCGTCCCGTCCGCCGCGATGTGTGTTCCGTCCGTCGCGTCTGCCGTGCCCGTCCTGTCCTTCATGGGCCGATCATGTCGCACGGGTGTCCATCGGACCACAGAGTTGTCCACAGGCCCGGGCTGCGGCCGAACTCCCCCGGAAACACTCGCGTAGCATGGCGGGGAATCGTCCGGTACCCCCTGAGGACTGGAACGGAAGGCCGCTGTCGCGTGAACGCACAACCACTTCCCGAGCCGCAGGACCGGCCGGCCCGGCTCACCGTCGGGGTCGTCGGCGCGGGCCGCGTCGGCCCGGCCCTCGCCGCCTCGCTGCGGCTGGCCGGACACCGCCCGGTCGCTGCCTCCGGTGTCTCCGACGCCTCCGTGCGCCGGGCCGCCGCCCTGCTCCCCGAGGTCCCGATCGTCCCGCCCTCCGAGGTGCTGGCGCGGGCCGAGCTGGTGCTGCTCACCGTCCCCGACGACGCGCTGCCCGAGCTGATCGCGGGCCTCACCGAAACCGGTGCGGTGCGCCCCGGCCAGTTGCTGGTGCACACCTCCGGCCGCTATGGCGTCAGTGTGCTGGAGCCCGCGCTGCGGGCCGGTGCGCTGCCGCTCGCGCTGCACCCCGTCATGACCTTCACCGGCACCTCGGTGGACGTCCAGCGGCTGGCGGGCTGCTCCTTCGGGGTCACCGCCCCCGAGGAGCTGCGGCTGGCGGCCGAGGCGCTGGTCATCGAGATGGGCGGGGAGCCGGAGTGGATCGCGGAGGAGTCCCGCCCGCTCTATCACGCCGCCCTCGCCATCGGCGCCAACCACCTCACCACGCTGGTCGCCCAGTCCCTGGAGCTGCTGCGCGCGTCCGGGGTCGAGGCCCCCGACCGGATGCTCGGCCCCCTCCTCGGCGCCGCGCTGGACAACGCGCTGCGCAGCGGTGACGCCGCGCTGACCGGCCCGGTCGCGCGCGGCGACGCGGGCACGGTCGCCGCCCACGTCGCCGAGCTGCGGCGGCACGCCCCGCACGCCGTCGCCGGCTATCTGGCCATGGCCCGGACGACCGCGGACCGCGCGCTCGCACACGGCCTGCTCAAGCCGGAGCTCGCGGAGGACCTGCTGGGCGTGCTCTCGGATGTGACCGACGCACGGGGCCGGGGAGGCAGTGAGTCATGAGCCCGAAGCTGTGGACCAAGGCGCTTCCTGGGGAGCCGGATGTGGAGCTGTTCCGCCATCGCTCGGATCTGGACGCGGCACTCGCCCACTTCGCCGTGCCGGGGCGCACGGCCGTCGTGATGACCATGGGCGCGCTGCACGACGGGCATGCCTCGCTCATCCGCGCCGCCCGCGCCCGGGTGGGCGCCAAGGGCCTGGTGACCGTCACGGTCTTCGTCAATCCGCTGCAGTTCGGCGCGGGCGAGGACCTCGACCGCTATCCGCGCACCCTCGACGCCGACCTCAAGGTCGCGGCCGAGGCGGGCGCGGACATCGTCTTCGCCCCGGCCGCCGAGGAGGTGTATCCGGGCGGCGAGCCGCATATCCGGATCACCGCCGGCTCCATGGGCGAGCGCTATGAGGGCGCCTCGCGGCCCGGCCACTTCGACGGGATGCTCACCGTCGTCGCCAAGCTGCTCCATCTCACCCGCCCCGATGCCGCCTTCTTCGGCGAGAAGGACGCCCAGCAGCTGGCGCTGGTCCGCCGGATGGCGCGCGACCTGGACTTCCCGGTCGAGATCGTCGGCGTCCCCACCGTCCGGGAGGGCGACGGGCTCGCCCTCTCCAGCCGTAACCGCTATCTGTCGGCCCAGGAGCGGGACACCGCGCTGGCCCTGTCCCGGGCGCTGTTCGCGGGGCGTGACGCGGGGCTGCTGGCGGCCGGGGAGGGCCCGGCCGGCGCCGAGGAGCACGAGCTCATACGGGTCGCGTCCCCCGCCGCGGTGCGGTCCGCGGCGCGCGTGGTGCTCGACGAGGCGGCGCGTCTCGAACCGCCGCTCGTTCTCGACTATCTGGGCCTGGCCGACCCCGCCGACTTCACCGAGGTCTCCGACGGACACACCGGCGAGGCCGTGCTGGCCGTCGCGGCCAAGGTCGGCGCCACCCGCTTGATAGACAACATCCGCCTGTGGATCGGAACCGCCCGATGACCCATCCGACCGGGCGGCCCGACGCCGCGGCCCCCGCCACCGCCCTGCGCGCTCCCGCCCCCGGCTGGGCCACCGAGGCCGATGTCGTGGTCGTCGGCTCCGGGGTCGCCGGGCTGACCGCGGCGCTGCGCTGTGCCGCGGCCGGGGCCAAGGTCACCGTGGTCACCAAGGCCCGCCTGGACGACGGCTCCACGCGCTGGGCCCAGGGCGGCATAGCCGCCGCCCTCGGCGAGGGCGACACCCCCGAGCAGCATCTGGACGACACCCTGGTGGCCGGCGCCGGGCTCTGCGACGAGCGGGCGGTGCGGACGCTGGTCACCGAGGGACCCGACGCGGTGCGCAGGCTCATCGCCACCGGCGCCCGCTTCGACGCCGACGACGACACGGGCGAGATCCTGCTGACCCGCGAGGGCGGCCACCACCGCCGCCGGATCGCCCACGCGGGCGGCGACGCGACCGGTGCGGAGGTCTCCCGGGCCCTGGTCGAGGCGGTGCGCGCGGCCGGTATCGACACCGTGGAGAACGCCCTGGTGCTCGACCTGCTCAAGGACGGCTCCGGCCGGGCGGCCGGGGTCACCCTGCACGTCATGGGCGAGGGCCGGCGGGATGGCGTGGGCGCGGTGCGGGCGGGCGCGGTCGTCCTCGCCACGGGCGGCATGGGCCAGATCTTCTCCGCGACCACCAACCCCGCCGTCTCCACCGGCGACGGGGTCGCGCTCGCGCTGCGGGCCGGGGCCGAGGTCAGCGATCTGGAGTTCGTGCAGTTCCACCCCACGGTGCTGTGGCTGGGCCCGGAGGCGGAGGGCCAGCAGCCGCTGGTCTCGGAGGCGGTGCGCGGCGAGGGCGCCCATCTCGTCGACGCCGACGGGGTGCGCTTCATGCAGGGGCAGCACGAGCTGGCCGAGCTGGCGCCCCGTGACATCGTCGCCAAGGGCATCATGCGGCGGATGCAGGAGCGCGGTGCCGAGCATATGTACCTGGACGCCCGCCACTTCGGGGCCCGGATGTGGGAGCGGCGCTTCCCGACCATCCTGGCCGCCTGCCGCGCGCACGGCATCGACCCGGTGACCGAGCCCATCCCGGTCGCCCCGGCCGCGCACTACGCGAGCGGCGGGGTCCGCACCGATCTGCGCGGCCGCACCACCGTCCCCGGGCTCTACGCCTGCGGGGAGGTGGCCTGCACCGGCGTCCATGGCGCCAACCGGCTGGCCTCCAACTCCCTTCTGGAGGGCCTGGTCTTCGCGGAGCGCATCGCGGAGGACATCACCGCCGCGGCCGAGGGCCCCGAGCGCCCCGCCGCGACCGCCGGGCGGCCCGGGCCGGTCGAGCGCATCGGGCCGCAGGAGGCTGCCCCCGATGGGGCGCCCCTGCTCGCCTCCGAGGCCCGCTACGAGATCCAGCACATCATGACCCACGGTGCCGGAGTCCTGCGCTCCGCCGAGAGTCTGGCCCGCGCCGCCGACCGGCTGGAGCGCGTCCACGACGACGTCGCGGCGCAGCTGCGGCGGGACGGCAAGACGGCCGAGCCGGGGGTCGAGACCTGGGAGGCCACCAACCTCCATCTGGTCGCCCGGGTCCTGGTCGCCGCCGCGCTCCGCCGTGAGGAGACCCGCGGCTGCCACTGGCGCGAGGACCGCCCCGCGCGGGACGACGCCGCCTGGCGCCGCCACCTCCTGGTCACCCTCCGCCCGGACGGCGCCCTCGATGTCCGCTCCACGGACTCCGAAGCGTTTCCCCCACCGACCACCCCCCGAGCCGAGACGGAGTCCCGCCCGTGAGCAGCACCGCCGAAGACCGCCAGCCATCCGTGTCCCTGCCGCTGCTGCAGATCGGCCGCCCCGGCGAGGCGGCGGGCTGCGGCGACGCCTGCGGCTGCGGCGACGACGCCGACGGCTCCGGGCTCGACCCGATGGAGTGCGGTCTGGACCCCGACCTGGCCGAGCTGCTGATCAGCGCCGGACTCGACCCGGTCCAGGTCGAGGACATCGCGCATATGGCCATCGAGGAGGACCTCGACCAGGGCGTGGACGTCACGACCGTGGCCACCGTCCCCGAGGACGCCTTCGCCACCGGTGACTTCACGGCCCGTGAGGCGGGCACCGTCGCGGGGCTGCGGATCGCCGAGGCGATCCTGTCCGTCGTCTGTACGGACGAGTTCGAGGTCGAGCGGCATGTCGAGGACGGCGACCGGGTGGCGGCGGGCCAGAAGCTGCTCAGCGTCCGCACCCGCACCCGCGACCTGCTCACCGGTGAGCGCAGCGCGCTCAACCTCCTGTGCCGGCTCTCCGGTATCGCGACGGCGACCCGTGCGTGGGCCGATGCCCTCGACGGGACGAAGACCAAGGTCCGTGACACCCGTAAGACCACCCCGGGGCTGCGCGCCCTGGAGAAGTACGCGGTGCGCTGCGGCGGCGGGGTCAACCACCGGATGTCGCTCTCGGACGCCGCGCTGGTCAAGGACAACCACGTGATCGCGGCGGGCGGCGTCGCGGAGGCGTTCGGCGCCGTGCGGGCCGAGTTCCCGGACGTGCCGATCGAGGTGGAGGTCGACACCCTCGACCAGATCCCGCCGGTCCTGGAGGCGGGCGCGGACCTCATCCTGCTGGACAACTTCACCCCGGAGCGGACCCGCGAGGCCGTCGAGCTGGTCGCCGGGCGCGCCGCGCTGGAGTCCTCCGGGCGGCTGACGCTCGCAGGCGCCCGTACGTACGCCGAGGCAGGCGTCGACTACTTGGCGGTCGGCGCGCTCACCCACTCCTCCCCGATCCTGGACATCGGCCTGGACCTGCGCGAGGCCGAGGGGAAGTAATCGATGCTGCCGACCATCGACGCCGGAAACACCCGCCCGCCCGTCGCCCCACCCACCACCCCAGGGCTCGTCCTCGGCCGTCAGCCCGCCCGGAAGCGGTGCCGCCCATGCTGCTGACCATCGACGTCGGAAACACCCACACCGTGCTGGGCCTGTTCGACGGCGAGGAGATCGTCGAGCATTGGCGGATCTCCACCGACGCCCGCCGCACCGCCGATGAACTCGCCGTCCTGCTGCAGGGCCTGATGGGCATGCACCCGCTGCTCGGCGAGGAGCTGGGCGACGGCATCGCGGGCATCTCCATCTGTTCCACCGTCCCCTCGGTGCTCCACGAGCTGCGCGAGGTGACCCGCCGCTACTACGGCGATGTGCCGTCCGTCCTGGTCGAGCCGGGCGTGAAGACCGGTGTGCCGATCCTGATGGACAACCCCAAGGAGGTTGGCGCCGACCGGATCATCAACGCGCTGGCCGCCGTCGAGCTGTACGAGGGTCCGTGCGTGGTCGTCGACTTCGGCACCGCGACCACCTTCGACGCGGTCAGCGCGCGCGGCGAGTACGTGGGCGGGGTGATCGCGCCGGGCATCGAGATCTCGGTCGAGGCGCTGGGCGTACGCGGGGCGCAATTGCGCAAGATCGAGCTGGCCCGCCCGCGCAGCGTGATCGGGAAGAACACGGTGGAGGCCATGCAGTCCGGCATCCTCTACGGCTTCGCGGGCCAGGTGGACGGGATCGTCCGCCGAATGGCGCGGGAGCTGGCCAAGGACCCGGAGGACGTCACCGTGATCGCCACCGGCGGGCTGGCGCCCATGGTGCTAGGAGAATCCTCAGTGATCGATGAGCATGAGCCCTGGTTGACCCTGATCGGCCTCAGACTGGTCTACGAGCGGAACGTCTCGCGCGGCTGAGCACCGGCGATCAGCTCTTCACCTGCGTGCTCGACCGTATTGACGGCATTCCGAAACGAATTCCCGCGCTCTGGATTCGCCGGGAGCGCCGATCGCTCTTCGCCATTGGTCACGGAGCGGTCAAGGGAAAGACGGCACTTCGAATTCCGTATTGACAAGCGGAAGGGCCGTCGACCACGTACACCGGCACCCGGATGCGACGGTCCGCCCCGGGTGCCGGGTCCGGACGGGGCCGCCTCGACGCGGCCCCGTCCGGCGCTTCCCCCGTATGGCGGCTCGGCGTCCGCAACGCGCCGCACCATCCGACGCTCAGCGAAATTTGTCCGCTTAGCACTTAAAGTCGCCCCATGCCCACGCCATATGGATCCCGCGGCGGAATGGCGTTCAGTGCGGATGAGCTGCGTGTGCTCCGACGCGCCCTCGCCATCGCCCTCCGACCCGACCCCGTCACTCCCTCTGCCGGCCCCCTCGGCCCGGACCGGGCGGAGGAGGTCCAGGACTGTCTCCGGCTCGCCGAGGCCGTGGACGAAGCGGTCCGCGAGGGCGGGCGGCTGCGAGCGTTCCTGCTCGACGAGCTCGCCCGCTACCGCGCCGCCCTGCCCGGCGCCGCCGTCGGCTATCTCGAGCAGCTCCAGGGCGCCCTCGCGGCCGGTTACGAGCCGCTGGCCGAGGATCTGGCCGCGCTCCGCGCGCTGTGCGGGTCGGCCGCCGGGGGTGGTGAGGCAACGCGCCGACGCGCGCTGCTGAGCCACTGCGAGCGCCTTGCCGAGCGGGGCGTGCGCGCCCGGCTCGCGGAGCGCGCCGACGCCGTCGTACAGCCGCGCACGAGCCCCGTGGGGCCCCGGCTGCGCGCCCTGCCCGGCGGGGTCTCGGCGGCGCCCAGGACGGCCGCGGAGGCAGTGGTGCGAAAGGGGGCGGAGATCGTGCGGGAGGCCCTCCAGAAGGCCGATGAGCCCAAGCGGGAGCCGCAGCCGCGAAAGAAGCCCGCGGCGCCGGAGCACGGCGACCGCGAGGAGCCGAAGCGACGGGAGCCGGGCCGCCGGGCGCCGCGCCCGGGGCGGCCGGTGCCCACGCCGGCGGAGGTCTTCCCGCCCAAGCGCCGCCCCTCGCCGCCGCCGGGGCAGGAGTCGCGGCTCGGCGCCGGGGCCCGTTCCGCCTGACCCCGGGCCCGGCTTCCGCCCCGGGCCGCCGCGCCCGGGACCGGTGCCCGGCTCCGGGAGTACGCGGCGCGCCGCGTAATCTGGTGTTCTCGAGCAAAAGGAGGCCGAGAGCCATGGATTATGTCTCCGCGCTGATCCCGCCCATCGTGATGGCCGTGGCCTTCACCGCGCTCATCGTGACGATGGTGAAGAGCCAGGGCGGCGCCAACAAGTCCAAGGAGGACGCCGCGGTGGACGCGGCGCTGGCGGCCCGCGCCGAGGCCGAGGGCCCGGCCCCGGAGCGCGAGACGGCCTGATCGGATCGATCGGGCCGATCGGGCGCCGCCACCCCCGCACACCACGGCGGCAGCACGCCGGACCACGCCCCGGGACGCATCGCGTTCCGGGGCGTGTGGCTTTTCCCGCGCAAACCTCCCGACATTCGGGACATCTCCCACTATTATTCTCGGTGTGCCTAGGCCATTGGGAGATCTCGAAGACGCGGTCATGACGCGGGTGTGGAAGTGGAACCGCCCGGTCACGGTCCGCGAAGTGCTGGAAGACCTTCAGCGGGAACGCTCGATCGCCTACACCACCGTCATGACGGTAATGGACAACCTCCATCACAAGGGCTGGCTGCGCCGGGAGGTGGAAGGCCGCGCCTATCGATATGCCGCGGTCTCCACGCGCGCCGCCTACTCGGCCGCACTGATGAACGAAGCGTGGTCGGCCAGTGACAACCCCGCGGCCGCTCTCGTCGCGTTCTTCGGGATGATGTCCGAAGAGCAGCGCGACGCACTACGGGATGCCATGCGCGTCGCACAACTGGGGGAGACCGGGGAGAGCCCCGGTGAGTCGGGGCGATGACCCAGGGCGATAGCGTCCGGTCATGTCCTCCCCACTATCAAAAGTAGTCACCGTCCGCCGTGCCCGGACCGGCGATGTACGAGCGGTGCGCCGCCTCATCGACTCCTACGTGGACGATCGCATCCTGCTCGACAAAGCCACCGTGACGCTTTACGAGGACATCCAGGAGTTCTGGGTCGCCGAGCGCGACGAGGACGCTGAGGTCATTGGCTGTGGAGCGCTGCACGTCATGTGGGAAGACCTCGCGGAGGTCCGCACTCTCGCCGTGGATCGGACTCTCAAGGGCACCGGCGTAGGCCACCTGGTGCTCGACAAGCTGTTGCAGACGGCGCGCTGGCTGGGGGTGCGGCGCATTTTCTGCCTCACCTTCGAAGTCGACTTCTTCACCAGGCACGGCTTCGTGGAGATCGGCGAGACGCCGGTCGACGGCGATGTGTACAGCGAGCTCCTGCGTTCCTATGACGAGGGCGTCGCCGAGTTCCTTGGTCTCGAACGGGTGAAGCCGAACACCCTTGGCAACAGCCGGATGCTTCTGCAACTGTGATCGCGGGCCCTATGTCCGAATCGCTCCCCTATCACATAGCTCCGGAACATGACCTTCCATGAGGCTTCCCGCTTGGTGGATCGGTCGAACCTTCCCAGGGGGGGTTTGTGTTTTTCCGGGAAAAGCGGTTTCCTATTCTCTCGTAGTGTAATTACCTGGGGGGTGAGTCATCAGCGGCTAACGCCGCACCCCCGAGCCCCCCGTTTTCCCTGAAAGGAACCCCATGGCACAGAAGGTTCAGGTCCTTCTTGTCGACGACCTCGACGGCGGCGAGGCGGACGAGACCGTGACGTTCTCCCTTGACGGCAAGAGCTACGAGATCGACCTCACCACCACCAACGCGGACAAGCTCCGTGACGCCCTGGAGCCCTACACCAAGGGCGGCCGGCGCACCGGTGGCCGGGCCTCCGGCGGCCGGGGCAAGGCGCGCGCGGCGTCGGGCGGCAGCCAGGACACCGCGAAGATCCGCGCCTGGGCGAAGGAGAACGGCTACGAGGTCAACGACCGCGGCCGTGTTCCGGCGACCGTTCGTGAGGCATACGAGAAGGCCAACGGCTGAGCGCGTCAGCCTTTCCCGGCTCGCCGCTGCCTTGGCAGCGGCCGGGCGCGCACCAATCGGGTGCGGTGGCATTCGGTAGCCGCCGCGCTCACGAGCCGTACGAGATCGGGGGCGCCCCCATCGCCCCCGAAGCCTGTCCTCGGCAGCGTTGGCTCCACCTCGCCCTTCGGGTCGGGAGGTCGCAGCCATACGGCGGCCTCCTGCGGGCATCGCTCTCCGGGCGCCCCGGCGTCCAGGGGCGGCGGCCAGGAGCGGGAGGGGCATGGCGCGGTGATCCGGCCACCGGCGCCGATCGCGCCCAGGTCCAGGGCCACACCGCCCCACTCCAGCCAGTCGAGCAGCCCCGGAAGCTCGTCCGCGCTGCCAGGGGCCACCAGAAGCCGCATCCAGGCGCCCTCCACCGCGACCGGACCGGTCCGCGGTACGCGCCGCAGCATCGCCCGTCCGGCCACGGCCGGCAGTTCGATGACGTCGAATGCCACCCCCGTGAGCAATTCGACGGGATCGCTGCCGGCCGTCGGCCAGCCCAGCTCCCGCTCGTACCAGCGTGAGAAGGGGGCCGGTGTCGTCGCTGCGGACGGCCTCGCGCCGTGGACCCTGTGGATCATGCCCAGCAGAACTCTCCGCCCTCCCGCTTGGTTACGCCCCGGATGACCTACCGTGCGGGCCCGTGTGCGCACCGTGCCCGTAAGGGGCCGTGCAGGGCCGGTGAACGGGCGCAAGGTTGTTCGCCCGTAGCGGATGGAACCGGCCCCCACGGCATGGAGTATCTGTGCTTGCGGGTAAGACATCCCTAGTGGGGAGGGGCGGTCCGCGTGTCGGGAGGAAGCGGCGTTCGCCATCGGCGTACTGGCGGTGGGCGTAGATGCCTGGCCTGCGGGAACATCGTCTCGCACCATCGGGTTAAGGCAGTTGTCGGCTGTTCGGGCAGGAAGCCAGTGGCTGTTTGCCCCGCGCGAGCGGGGGTGATCCGGACGGTTGTCGGCAGTTGGAATGAGCTGTCCCGGGTTGCGGGACTAGCATGCGGAAGGACAGGGAGGGGATCGTCCCCGATCTTTCTGACCGCTCTGAGGAGCGATTAACGATGTTCGAGAGGTTCACCGACCGCGCGCGGCGGGTTGTCGTCCTGGCTCAGGAAGAAGCCCGGATGCTCAACCACAACTACATCGGCACCGAACACATCCTCCTGGGCCTGATCCACGAGGGTGAGGGTGTCGCCGCTAAGGCCCTGGAGAGCCTCGGGATTTCGCTCGAGGCGGTCCGCCAGCAGGTGGAGGAGATCATCGGGCAGGGCCAGCAGGCCCCGTCCGGGCACATCCCCTTCACCCCCCGTGCCAAGAAGGTCCTGGAGCTGTCGCTCCGCGAGGCCCTTCAGCTCGGCCACAACTACATCGGTACGGAGCACATCCTGCTCGGCCTGATCCGCGAGGGTGAGGGCGTCGCCGCCCAGGTCCTCGTGAAGCTGGGTGCCGATCTGAACCGGGTGCGGCAGCAGGTCATCCAGCTGCTCTCCGGCTACCAGGGCAAGGAGGCCGCCACCGCCGGCGGCCCGGCGGAGGGCACTCCCTCCACCTCGCTCGTCCTGGACCAGTTCGGCCGCAATCTCACCCAGGCCGCCCGCGAATCCAAGCTCGACCCGGTCATCGGGCGCGAGAAGGAGATCGAGCGGGTCATGCAGGTGCTTTCGCGCCGCACCAAGAACAACCCGGTCCTCATCGGCGAGCCCGGCGTCGGCAAGACGGCGGTCGTCGAGGGACTGGCCCAGGCGATCGTCAAGGGCGAGGTGCCCGAGACCCTCAAGGACAAGCACCTCTACACCCTGGACCTGGGCGCCCTGGTCGCCGGCTCCCGCTACCGCGGTGATTTCGAGGAGCGCCTGAAGAAGGTGCTCAAGGAGATCCGCACCCGCGGCGACATCATCCTGTTCATCGACGAGCTCCACACCCTGGTGGGTGCGGGTGCCGCCGAGGGCGCGATCGATGCCGCCAGCATCCTCAAGCCGATGCTGGCGCGGGGCGAGCTGCAGACCATCGGCGCGACCACGCTCGACGAGTACCGCAAGTACCTGGAGAAGGACGCGGCCCTGGAGCGCCGCTTCCAGCCCATCCAGGTCGCCGAGCCGTCGCTGCCCCACACCATCGAGATCCTCAAGGGCCTGCGGGACCGCTACGAGGCGCACCACCGCGTCTCGATCACGGACTCGGCCCTGGTCGCGGCCGCCACCCTGGCCGACCGCTACATCTCGGACCGCTTCCTGCCGGACAAGGCGATCGACCTGATCGACGAGGCCGGTTCCCGGATGCGGATCCGCCGGATGACCGCACCGCCGGACCTGCGCGAATTCGACGAGAAGATCGCCGATGTGCGCCGGGAGAAGGAGTCCGCGATCGACTCGCAGGACTTCGAGATGGCCGCGGGCCTGCGCGACAAGGAGAAGCAGCTCCTGGCCGCCAAGGCGAAGCGGGAGAAGGAGTGGAAGGCCGGCGACATGGACGTCGTCGCCGAGGTCGACGAGGAGCTGATCGCCGAGGTCCTGGCCACGGCCACGGGCATCCCGGTCTTCAAGCTCACCGAGGAGGAGTCCTCCCGGCTGCTGCGCATGGAGGACGAGCTGCACAAGCGCGTCATCGGCCAGAAGGACGCCATCAAGGCGCTCTCCCAGGCCATCCGGCGTACGCGTGCGGGCCTCAAGGACCCCAAGCGCCCCGGTGGCTCGTTCATCTTCGCGGGCCCGTCCGGTGTCGGTAAGACCGAGCTCAGCAAGACTCTCGCCGAATTCCTCTTCGGCGACGAGGACGCGATGATCTCGCTCGACATGTCGGAGTTCAGCGAGAAGCACACCGTCTCGCGGCTCTTCGGCTCCCCGCCCGGATACGTGGGTTACGAGGAGGGCGGCCAGCTCACCGAGAAGGTGCGCCGCAAGCCGTTCTCCGTGGTCCTCTTCGACGAGGTCGAGAAGGCCCACCCGGACATCTTCAACTCGCTGCTGCAGATCCTGGAGGACGGTCGGCTGACCGACTCCCAGGGCCGGGTCGTGGACTTCAAGAACACGGTGATCATCATGACCACCAACCTCGGCACCCGGGACATCTCCAAGGGCTTCAACCTGGGCTTCGCCGCCCAGGGCGATGTGAAGACCGGCTACGAGCGGATGAAGAACAAGGTCAACGAGGAGCTCAAGCAGCACTTCCGGCCCGAGTTCCTCAACCGTGTCGACGACACGGTCGTCTTCCACCAGCTCACCGAGGAAGACATCATCCAGATCGTCGACCTCATGACCACCAAGGTGGACGAGCGGCTCAAGGACCGCGACATGGGCATCGAGCTCAGCGGTGACGCCAAGAAGCTGCTCGCCAAGCGGGGCTACGACCCCGTGCTGGGCGCCCGGCCGCTGCGCCGGACGATCCAGCGCGAGATCGAGGACGTGCTCTCGGAGAAGATCCTCTTCGGCGAGCTGCGTCCGGGCCACATCGTGGTCGTGGACACCGAGGGCGAGGGTGAGGAGAAGAAGTTCACCTTCCGCGGCGAGGAGAAGTCGGCGCTGCCCGACACCCCGCCGATCGAGTCCGCCGCCGGTGGCGCGGGCCCGAACCTCAGCAAGGAGGCGTGACGCGGCGACGCCGCAACACGGCGTCGTCCATCGCCACGGGGCCGCCCCGGACCGTTCCGGTCCGGGGCGGCCCCCTTTTGCGCAGGTGCCGCGCAGGCGCGCTCTGAGAGGCTCTGAGAGGCCCCGGGAGGCCGGGCGCGCCGAAACCCTCCGGGGTTCCCCTCACGCGCCCGCGACGATGACCTGGACGCCCTCGGGGACCCCGGTCACCTCCGCGTTGCGGTGGCTCAGTCGCAGGATCTCCAGCCGCGGGAAGACGGCCAGCCAGCTCAGGTCCAGGTCCGCGCCCAGGTCGTAGGCGAGCCACAGCTCGGTCAGCCGCTCGGCCACCAGGCCCTCGGCCAGCTGGTCCGGGGAGAGCGCACCGGCTATCTGGACGCAGGGGCGGCCACCGAGCCGGCGCAGGGCCCGCAGTTCCTCCAGGTCCGACACCGGAAAGTCGAGTTCCCGCTCATCGAGATGGCCGATGATTTCCTCGGCGTAACGATCGGTGTCATATCGCCGCCAGGCGCCCGCGAGCTGCGCCCGGACCGCCCAGGAGGCGCGGTCCCGCAGCCGGACCAGATAGTCGATGGCGCGGTCGTCGGCTATCGAGGTGGCGGTGACGGCCAGCCGATGGGCTTCCTCATCGGATACGCCGCTGGGATCGGGCAGCATTTCCAGCACGATAGGCCCGATCCAGCCCAGCGCGCGGGCCGCTTCCAGCGAGGTCGGGCGTACCAGATCGCGGGTATAGCGATGCACCCGGGAACGCACCTCGGGGTCCAGCTCCGTCGCGTGTTCCAGACATGCGGCCGCCAGGAGTTTGCGATGGCGGGCATGGACCGGCCGGGAGTCTTTACGGGCCGCCAGCAGCCCCTCCAGGAGGTAGCCGCATTCATCGGGGCGGGCGAGAGCGACCGACATTCTGATCACTTCTTCCCAGTCGTCCAGGTGTGCGTGGTCGATCAGGAAGTCGAAATCGTGCCGTTCGACGACCGCTCTCGCGCTGAGATAGTCCTGGAACGTTCGGTGCACGAAATCGACCGAACCGGGTGTGGGCTCGCGCAATAGACCGGTCCGGTTGAGCAGATGTCGGTAGATTTCCTCCGGTCCGCCCTGCCGCGCCGCGTGCGGAATGGCCGGGAGGTGCCGGCCGAGCGTCTCGACGGCGGTGGTCCGGTCCATTTCGGACCGGCCGTTGACGAGCATCCGGTGCGCCAGCTTCTGCAGCAGCTGGATCTTCGGTTCCTGGGGGAGGTCGATTCCCTCCGGCGGCAGCATGGCGCGCTCGCGGTCGCGCCGTTCCAGCAGCATGGAAAGTGCCGCGTCATAGAGGGCTTTCCGGCCGCGCGGCAGATAGCCGCGGCGGTCCCGGTGCAGCGCGCACAGCAGACCGCACATCAGTGGATTGGTGGCCAGCCGGCCGAGGTCCCGGGTAATCCTCACGGCGTCCAGCAGCGTTTCCTCGTAACCACTCAGCCGGTCCAGATCGGCACGGTCGGTGATGTCCTGGCGGGCCGCCGCATGCCAGCGCCGGATGAACGCGGTGACCCCCTCGCGGCTGAGCGGGGAGAGTTTCAGCTCGGTGAAGCGCTCCGAGGCCAGCCAGTTCTCCCTTACGGCCGAGGGGCGCGAGGTGACCAGCGAGATATTTCCCGGATAGCGCGCCGGAAGCTCGCGCAGTGCCTCCCGCAGCCGCTCACGCTCCCCCTCCGGAGCCTCGTCCACCCCGTCCACGAGCAGCAGCCCGCGCCCGTTGGACAGCACCCGCTCGGCCCATCCCGGCGGCTGGGCGGCGGTGTGCGGATAGCGGACGGCGGACAGGAAGGCGTCCGGCTCCGGGAAGCCGTCGTGGCGGAACCGGCGCACGGGGAGCACGAAGGGGACCCGCCCGCGCAGCCCCGCCAGCGGGGCCGGGAGGTCGCCGCGCGCCACGGACACCGCGAGCCGCTGCACCAGCGTGGTCTTGCCCGACCCCGCCACGCCCCACAGCAGCACCCGTTCGCGTCCGGCGAGGGCCTGTTCGGCGGGGGCGCTCGGGCCTCCCGCGTCGGCCTCGGTCTCCAGGCTGAGATAGGCGGCGTCCAGCGGCCAGCTGTCGGGGGAGTGGGCCAGATCGATGCCGTAGATGGTGAGGTGGTCGTGGGCGGCGACGATGTCCTGGGCGTAGCGCTCCTCGAACGCGGCGTCCTCGGCGGCCGTGACGAAGGGGGAGCGGCGGACGAGGAAGCGCAGGATGTGCGCGCAGACGGCCTCCCGCAGCGAGGCGTGCGCCCGGGCGTCGTCCGCGTCCAGCCCCTCGTCGGCGTCGGGGGCGGCGATGGCGAGGTGGCGGGCGAAGGCTTCCGGGCCGAGGCGGACGGCCCGCAGGTCGTCCAGGTCGACGGTGCCGAGGGCGTGGAGGGTGCGGGCGAGGGCGTCGGTGAGTTCGGGGTGCGTCGGCTCTTGTTTCTGATCGACGCCCCCTTCGGTGGCCTCCTTAAGGAGCGCGGCAAGGAGCGCGGAGGCGATCCGGGGCAGGTCCCGTTCGGTCAGCGTCCGGTGGTCGCCCTGGAAGGCGACGAGGGAGGCGATGCGGACGGGCCGGTCCACCGGCCCGTCGGCGACGAAGAGTTCCTGGACCAGTGTGGCTATGGCTGCGGGATCCATGAGGCCCCGTCCCCCCGGTGACTGTCGTTCGCCGTTCAGAAGCCACCAGGGTAGGCACGGTCGGTGCCGGATGGGTGGGGGTTCGGCGTGGGTTCCGGGGGCGGCCGGTGGCACGGGGCGGGTGCGCGGTGTGGTGGGCGGTGGTCGCTGGGGTGCGCGGCGGGGTGAGCGTGGGGTGCGCGGTCGGTTGGGTGGTGGGTGCCGGGGGCGGGGCCTCCGGGGCGGCGCCCTGGACCGTATATTTACGGCGCCATTGGCCGGGGGCTTTGAGCGGGCCGGAGATTGGCGCCACAAATACACGTAAGTGTCCAGGACACCACCCCTCCGACCCCGCCCCCTCCCGCCGCGTCGGCGACCGCGCCCCGGTGGCCCCGGGGTCCCTGTACGGTTCCGGCCCCGCCTGGTGGCTACCGGCCCGAGTCTTCCTCTGCGAAGAGCTCATCGGTGGTGGAGACGGTGAAGGCGCGGTCGAACCAGCGGTCCAGGATGTCGAGGTCGGTGCAGTTGGTGATGCGGTCGCGGGTCTCGGGCGGGGCGGTGATCCCTCGCTTCTCCAGGGCGCGCAGCACGCCTCGTACCCGCGAATGGACTTCGCCCTCCGCTTTGCCCTTAAGGAAGGTCTCCTCGATGAGGGTCCCCCGACCGGGGAAGTAGCTACCTACTACGGCCATGGTGTCGTCAGTCGTCCTCAGTGAAGAGCTCATCGGCCGTGGAGACGGTGAAGGCGCGGTCGAACCAGCGGTCCAGAGTGCCGAGGTCGGCGCAGTGGGTGATGCGGTCGCGCGTCGCGGCCAGAGTGGGGATGCCTCGCTTCTCCAGGACGCCCAGCACCCCCTGAGCTCGTCCCCGGGCTTCGCCCTCTGCCGCCCCCTCTGCTTTCCCCTCTGCCTTGCCCTTCAGGAAGGTCTCCTCGATCAGGGTGCCGCGGCCGGGGAAGTAGGTGCCCACACTCATCTCGTTCCTCCAGATGCTTTGCGCTGGGGTGCCCCCCAGGCCGACGTCCAGCAATTCCGTGTAGTAGCGGACGGAGTCCGGGTCGCTCGTCCCCATGGCATGAGCCAGGGCCTTCAGTATGGCCGGGGCGTCCTGGTGGCTGCCATGTGTCAAGGCCGAGAAAGTCGCCAGGGTCAGGTCCTGGGCGGCCTCGTCCGGGTCGAGGATCACCGGGACGTTCCCAGGGCCCAGGACCAGTGGATGTACGGACAGCGCTGTCCAGTCGTCCAGGCCAACCCGGAAGGGGCCGGTCGCCCACTCGGCGGTTGCCTTGTCCTGACAGACCACGAGCAGCAGAGCTTGTTGCTTGTATTTCGCCGCCAGATACGACACGTAGTAAGCCCAGTTGACTGCCTTGTCGGTGTCGCAGCGCCCTTGGGCCTCGATCGCCAGGAGGAAGTCGTCGCCGTCGAACGGCTTGACGCGCAGCACGCTGTCCACGCGGCGTTCCAGCGGCCGTATCTCGGTGGCATCCGGGGTGAGCACTTCAACCGCCGCTTTCTCGGGCGGCGACAGATCCAGGATGCGGAACACCGGAGTGAGTAACTCCGGGCGTTCTTGAAAGATGCGGTGTGCGGCCTCGTGACGCGAACTGACCATGTGGGTGAACGTAGGGTCATCGGGGCATGTGCACGGGGCAAATGACCGGTGATCACCCGATTGGGGGAAAGATCCGGGTGGGGTCAGGCGGCGATCTCGTATGCGTGCTGCTGAGGGGTGAGTTCGAACCAGAGGAGCTTGCCGCTGATGCCCAAGAGGTCGTCGGCGAGGGGGCAGCCGCCCCAGTTGTCGGCGCACAGCCGGACGATGAGCAGGCCACGGCCCGAGGTCGCGTCCAGGTTGGCGGCGACCTCGGTGAGGGCGGTGAAGCGGTCGAGGCGGCTGGGCGGGGTGTCGAAGGGCGCGGGGATGGTGGGGTTGGTGTCCCAGATGCTGACGCGGAGGCGGTTCTCGCAGAGGTGGCGGATGCGGAGTTGGGCCGGGCCGTCGGAGTGGCGGACGGCGTTGGTGACCAGCTCGCAGGTGAGGAGTTCCGCCGTGTCGGTCAGTTCCGTCATGCCGTGGGAGGCGAGGACCGCCCGGAGGGTGGCGCGTGAGATGCGTGCGGCCCGTGGGTCATTGGGCAGGCGGAGGGAGTACGTCCAGGGGTCGGAGGACGGCGGTACGTTGGCCATGGAGTCTCCCTCGGTCGGGCGAAGTTGGGGCGCTTGCGCCACACAGTAGAGCCAGTCGTGTTAGTTCTAACGTCGATACGGAGATATGGCTCACGATTGCCCTCGTGTGGGTGACAAGGGAGACCGATGGCGACCACCAGTAGTCCTACGCTCAAGCAGCGACGACTCGGAGCCGAGTTGCGGAAGCTTCGTGAGCGCGCGGGTCTGACCTCCACTGCGGCCGCTGCCGAGCTGGGTGTCCAGCAGGCCCGCGTAAGCATGATCGAGGCGGGCCGGTACGCCGTGGGCGCCGACCGTGTGCGCGTGATGGCGCGCACCTATACGTGCGCCGATGAGGACCTCGTGGACGCACTGGCGGACATGACGGGCGGACGCACGCGGGGTTGGTGGGATGAGTATCGGGAGTATCTCCCGGCGAGTTTTGCGGATCTGGCGGAACTGGAACACCAGGCCCGAAACATCCGTGTCGCGCTGGTCATCCACATCCCGGCCCTTCTGCAAACCGTTGATCACGCACGGGCGCTGATGCGCGAGGTGGCGCCCCCGCTGCGGGCGTACGAGGTGGAACACCGGCTGTCCCACCGCATGAAGCGTCAGGCGATCCTCTACGGCGACAATCCGGTGCCGTATACCGCGATCATCCACGAGGCTGCTCTGCGGATGGAGTTCGGCGGGGTGGACACGGTCCGCGCTCAGCTCGAACACCTCATCGCGATGAGCGAGATGGACAACGTCACCATCCGCGTTATCCCGTTTCGTGGCGGCGGGACCTTCCCTGGAACGGGGCAGGCATTCGATTATGTTCATGGCCCCGTCCCTCAGCTCGACACTGTGCAGCTGGACGCCGCTCATGGTTGCCAGTTCACGGATGCCGAGGCGGAGCTGATCAAGTATCGAGCCGTTCTCGAACGGATGGAACGGACTGCCCTGACGGTCGCCGAGTCGCGGGGCTTCATCCACAACGTCTCGCGCAGTGTGTGAAAGGTGAGAAACGTGCCCAGGTACCGGTGGCGTAAGTCTTCCTACAGCGGCGACGCGTCTAACTGCATCAACGTCGCCGCTGACGGCAACGTCATAGCGGTCCGCGAGAGCGACGAACCCGCCGTCGTCCTGGCCACCACACCCGCCGTCCTGCGAGCCTTCATACGTGGTGCCAAGGACGGCGCCTTCGATCGCATCCAGGAAGGCAGGGCACAAAGCGCGACGGCCCGTCGGGAGAGGGAGGGAGAACAGACGGCCCGTCGCGTTCGCGACCCTAGGGCCCGGCGCTGAGCGGGCACTTACCGCTCGCTGAGGCCGGGTGGGGCCGGGCCCAGCGGTCGTCTTCGTGGCGACGTCGGGTTGCACGTGGCGTCGGTTACCGTCGGTATTCGGCCCGGCCTGGCCCACGGTCTACCGGCGATTCGCCCAGTGGAGCCGGGGCCGGGTGCGGGCGAAGCTCCACCGAGTGATCCTCGACGAACTCGGAGCGCGAGGCGGGCTCGACTGGTCGCGGTGTGCGATCGACTCGGTCAGTCTGCGGGCGGCAAGAGGGGGCTATTGACGGGTCCGCATCCGACCGATCGCGACAAGCTCGCCGTCGGTATAGCGGTCGTACAGGTCGCTGCAGACCCGACCGGAGGTCTTGCCGTCCGCCGGCCTCTCGCCTTCTCGGACAGCAAGGTCATAGCTCATGCCCAGAGGCAGTCATGCCGCTCTGACAGCCACGAGAAACGACGTCTTAGTCGAGTGACCAACTCGTCAGCTTCATTGGATTCAGCATCAGCCACACGTTCGTGACGCACTCATCACTGACGTCGAAGGTAACTATTCCGTATCGATGCCCCTCATTTCGAAGAATGTAACCGAGACCGTCAGCTGTATCGCGTCGCTCAAGACGGAGGGCGGGCTGCTTGCGCATCACTCCCATGAACCACCGGGCTACATGATCCGACCCACGGATGACCTGAGGTGCTGCATTGACGAAGCCGCCGCCGTCTACTCGTAGTTCGACGTCTGGAGCCAACAAGCGGAGCAGGTCCTCGATGTCCCCTCCGACGGTTGCATCACGGAAGGCCCGAACGACCTCATCATGCTGGTGTGGAGGAACCTGGGCGCGTCTTCCTCGTCGAACGTGGCGGCGTGCGGACGTTGCCAATTGCCTTGTTGCTGCGGCTGAACGACCTACGACACCAGCAATCTCGGCGAACGGGACGCCGAACACGTCGTGCAGCACGAACGTCACTCGCTCAGCTGGGGTCATGGCCTCGAGGACCGTCAGCAATGCCATGCTGACGGCATCGTCGAGGGTGACACGTTCGAGCGGATCAGCGGCGAGATGACCGGAGTGCAGTGGCGCCTTCGCTGTGTCTGCAAAGAGGTCGGCCGGAACGGGCTCCGGTAGCCACTGCCCGACGTACGTCTCCCGCCGTGCGCGCGCGGAACCCAGCAGGTCGAGTGAGATGCGGCTCGCGACTCGCATCAGCCATGCGGCAGGCGCGGCGATTTTGTCGCGTTCCTCGGGCTCAAGGCGGTACCACCTCACATATGTCTCTTGCACGACGTCCTCGGCATCGGCCAGGGTGCCCATCATGCGAAAGGCTAGCGACAGCAGACGATGTCGCTCCGCCATGACCGGATCGAGAGCCCGTGATGCATCGCGCTCGGCTCCGTTGTACTCCGCTGATTCGGCAGGATGATCTTCCGACATGGGGCATCCTTTCCCATGGGAGCGCAGCACGCCTGACCTATGTGCTGGCTGTCAGACGTTCCCGCCTCCGTTTATTATCGCATTCAGACGGTGGGAATCCCTGCAATCGGGTACCGCACGGTTCCTGTCCGGTACGCGCCGCGCGGAACCATGGCATCGAGGGACGCCTGTGCGTCCACGGTCACCACCTCACGATGGTCTCCGCGATGGGCCAGAGTGGCACGGAAGAGGTCGTCGTGGTAGAACCGGTTGGGTCCAGCGATCTCGACCACACTTCCCGTCTCCAGCGTCGTGACAGCCTCGGCGAGCAATTCGATGACTTCGTCCAGCTCGACGGGCTGGATGAATGACCTCGGAGCGAGAACCTTTCCGTCCACGGTGTGCTGGTCAATGAGGACAGGAATGTAGCTCTGGAACTGAGTGGCCCGAATGATGGTGGCGGGGATCGAAGCGGATCGCACGGCCTTCTCCTGCGCCACCTTGCCGAGGTAGTACCCGATCTCAGATGCGTCCCCTTCTCCGACGCCAACAATGGAGAGCACGATGTGATGACGCACACCTGCCCGCTTGCCCTCCGCAGTGAGGTTGTCGATCGTTCCCTCGAAGAACGAGATCGCGCCCTCCGCGTCGAAGCGGGGGGTGTTGAGGACGTTCACGATGGTGTCGACTCCGACGAGAGCATCGGCGAGCCCCTTACCCGAGATCACGTCGATCCCGTCCTCCAGTCCTCCTGAGACCACCTCGATGTTCTTGGCCTCCAGGTTGTCAGCGAGGCGGGACCCCACTCGGCCGCGCCCACCAGCGATGAAAACCTTCATTTCCGCACTCCGTTCCGGGGCACCAGTCGCTGCCCTCACCAACATGACGACGCAGGCCGGACAGATGTGAGGCTGTGCAGCAGGCTCGTTGGAAAGGGGAGGCGCCGGGATGACCGGCTGGGGTACCGTCCTGCGCATGGACTCGTTCCTTCAGATCTACGGCTGACACGCCGTTCCGCCCCGCGCACCGGCGACCACGCCCGTGCGCCGGGCCGTCGTGTCCATCTCGCCCTAGACCTGAAACGAGTGATCCCACATGTCCCGTCGCCGTGCCCATATCGCCATGGTCGGCATCCCCGCCATCAGCCACACCCTCCCCAGCCTGGAAGTCATCCGCGAGCTCGTGGCCCGCGGGCACCGGGTGACGTACGCCAACGACCCCTTCATGGCGGACGTCATCAAGCCGACCGGCGCCGAGTTTGTGCCGTTCGAGTCCACCCTGCCGGTCGCCGACAACGACTGGCCCGAGGACCCGATCGCCGCGATGACGGTGTTCCTGGACGACGCCATCCGCGTCCTGCCCCAACTGCGCGCCGTGTACGACCGCGACCCGGCCGATCTGTATCTGTACGACATCGGCGCGTACGCCGCCCGTGCGCTCGCCGAGGCGCAGGGGCGCCCGGTGGTCCAGGTGTCACCGACGATCGTGGCCTGGGAGGGGTATCACGACGAGTTCGGGGCGCAGATCATGAGCCTTCCCGGTGCGGAGGCGTACCAGGAGAAGTTCGCGGCATGGCTCGCCGGGGCCGGCGCCACCACCACGGAGCCGAACGCCTTCTCCGGCCTGCCGCCGCGCTGTGTCGCGCTCACTCCCCGTGCCATGCAGCCGAACGCGGACCGGGTGAACACCGAGGCCGTGACGTTCGTCGGGCCCTGCCTCGGCGACCGAGCCGACCAGGGCGGGTGGGAGCGCCCCGCCGACGCGGAGAAGGTGCTGCTGATCTCCCTGGGTTCGGCGTACACCCGGCAGGCCGACTTCTACCGTGCGTGCGTCGCGGCCTTCGGGGACCTGCCCGGGTGGCATGTCGTGCTGCAGATCGGCAAGTACGTCGACCCCGGCGAGCTGGGGGAGATCCCGGCCAATGTCGAGGTCCGCTCGTGGGTGCCCCAGTTGGCGATCCTGGAGCAGGCCGACGCGTTCATCACCCACGCGGGGATGGGCGGCAGCAACGAGGCGCTGTACACGGGCTGTCCGATGATCGCCGTTCCGCAGGGGGCCGAACAGGCCATGAACGCCGACCGGCTGGTGGAGCTGGGCGTGGCCCGCCGTATCGACACGGCGGATGCCACCGCCGAGGTGCTGCGTGCCGCTCTGACCGAGCTCACCGCGGATCCGGAGGTCGCGCGCGTCTCGGCGCGGCTGCGGGACGAGGTGCGGGCCGAGGGCGGCACCGGGCGGGCCGCCGATCTGATCGAGGACGCGCTGCGGTGACACGACGATGGCCCGGCCGCTTGTGGCGGCCGGGCCATCGGCAGGCGTCGGGCTGCTACTTCACGATGGTGATGCGGTCCGCCTTCGGCGGGTCCAGGGGCGAGGACTGCGACGAGTGCGCGCCCAAATAGGCCGTGAACGCGTCCAGGTCGGAGGCTCCGACGAGCTTGTTCTTGCCCTCCTTGAAGGCGGGGAAGCCGTCGCCGCCGCCCGCGAGGAACTCGTTGAGCGCGACCCGGTAGGTCTTGGCGGGGTCGATCGGCTCACCGTTCAGCTTCACCGTGTCCGTGACGATCCGGTCCTTGCCGGACTTGGTCAGATCCAGGGTGTAGGTGAGGCTCTTGGAGACCTGGAGGATCTTCGGGGACGCCTCGTTGGAGCCGCTGACCTGCTGCTGGAGCGCGGTGATGAGCTGGGAGCCGGTCAGGTCGATCACGTTCATCATGTTGGTGAACGGCTGGACGGTGAACGCCTCGCCGTAGGTCACCACCCCGTCGCCCTCGCTCCCCGACGCCTTGTGGGCGAGGTCGGAGCGGATGCCGCCGGGGTTCATGAAGGCGAGTTGGGCGCCGCCCTTGTCGGACGGGGAGAGCGCTTCGAGCTGGCCGTCGGCGATGACGTCGCCCAGGGGCGTTTCATACGCGGTGGAGCCGCGGCCGTTGACGTCGGCGGAGATGTAGCCGACGGGCTTGTTGGCGATCGGGGCGGCCAGCTTGTTCCAGCGCCCGATGAGCGAGGTCATGTCGGGGGCCTTGGGCTGGTCGCGGTTCACGACGTGGTTCGCCGCGTTGGCGCCCTTCACGTTCGTTCGCACGATGTCGCCGGTGCGGCGGTCGTAGGTGAGCGTGGTGTCCGTGTAGAGGCGGCCGAAGGAGGCCGCGGAGGTCACGGTGCGCGGGGTGCCGGACGGGTCCGGGATGGTGCAGGTGTACGCCTGGTGGGTGTGGCCGGTGACCAGGGCGTCGACCTTGGGCGAGATGTTCTTGGCGATGTCGACGATGGGGCCGGAGATGCCCTTGCCCGCACCGCCGTTGTCGCAGTCGTCGTTGTACGCGGAGGAGGCGGGCAGCCCGCCCTCGTGGATGAGCGCGACGATCGACTTCACGCCCTTGCGCTGCAGCTCCTTGGCGTACTTGTTGACCGTCTCGACCTCGTCGTGGAACTTCAGGCCCTTGACGCCCTCGGCGGTGACGATGTCCGGGGTGCCCTCGAGGGTGACCCCGATGAAGCCGATCTTCACGCCCTTGTGCTTCCACACGGTGTAGGGCTTGAGGATGGGCTTGCCGGTCTTCTCGTCGGTGACGTTCGCGGCGAGGTAGGGGAAGTCGGCGCCCGGGAAGGTCTTGCCCTTCTCGTAGCAGCCCTCCTCAGGGTGGCAGCCGCCGTTCTGCATCCGACTCAGCTCGGCGCGGCCCTCGTCGAATTCATGGTTGCCGACGGCGGTCACGTCGAGGTCCAGCTTGTTGAGCGCCTCGATGGTCGGCTCGTCGTGGAAGAGACCGGACAGCAGCGGGCTGGCGCCGATCATGTCGCCGCCGGCGGCGGTGACGGAGTAGTCGTGGCCCTTACGGGCGTTACGGAGGGAGGCGGCGAGGTATTCGGCGCCACCCGCCGGGATGGTCTTGGTGGTGCCGTCCGGCTGGGTCTCGGTGACGGTGCCCGAGGAGCCCTGCGGGGGCTCCAGGTTTCCGTGCAGGTCGTTGAAGGACAGCAGCTGTACGTCGACGGTGCGCCCGGGCCGGTGCTTGTCCGAGGCGGCGGCGGTGTCCGCGCCCGCCGGGCCCACGGCGGTCAGCACCCCGGCCGCGGCGGCCAGCACCGCGACTCCCGTGGCCAACCGGCGTGCCGCCCCGCGCCGTTGAGGTCTCGCTGGCATGTCGTCCCCTTGTGTGCCCCGTGATGGATGGTGGAGCGCAGCTTACGGTCAACGCGCGTAGCGGGGCAGGGGTGGGAGGTTAAGAGCTGGTAGCCGATGGTCAACGGTGTGGGGCGACTTCGCCCGACTCTCGGGATCCTCATCGCGAAGAGTCGCGACAAGGGGACGATCGAGTACGCCCTGCGGAGCGACAACGCACCGCTCGCCGTGAGCACCTACGCCGCGCTGCCGCCCCATGTGCGGGAGCTGATGCCCAGCGCCGAGGATCTCTCGCGTATCGCCGACGACATCCTCGACGGGGATGGGGCAGCCGGGTGACCCGCCGGTAATACATACTGCAGCGACTTGCCGCACAAGGGGGCCGCCGTAGGCTCGGCCCCATGAATGACGTGGTGAACGAGACATCCGGTGCCCGGCGGCTCGATGTGCTGGAGGAGCTGGCGCCCACCGAGGCGCAGGATGTACTGCGGCTGGTCGCGGAGTCCGCGCACACCGATGGTCAGCAGGCCGTGTCCGAGCAGGGGCGGCTGCAGCTGCGGGGGCGGCGGGAGGGGGTGCGGCATCTGGTGTTGCGGGAGCCGAGCGGGGAGCTGGTGGGGTACGCGCAGCTGGAGGACACCGACCCGGTGGAGGCCCCGGCCGCCGAGCTGGTCGTGCACCCGGCGCACCGTGGGCAGGGGCATGGCCGGGCGCTGGGAGTGACCCTGCTGAGGGAATCGGGGAAGCGGCTGCGGGTGTGGGCGCACGGGGGACACGCCTCGGCGCGCCATCTGGCGCAGGTGCTGGGGCTGACGCTGTTCCGGGAGCTGCGCCAGATGCGCCGGCCCCTGGGGTCGCTCGCGGAGCTGGGCCTTGCGGAGCCCACGTGGCCGGAGGGCGTGACCGTAAGGACCTTCCGGCCGGGTGAGGACGACGCCGCCTGGCTGGCGGCGAACGCGGCGGCCTTCGCCCACCACCCCGAGCAGGGCTCGCTCACCCAGCGTGACCTGGACGACCGTAAGGGCGAGCCGTGGTTCGATCCGGCGGGGTTCTTCCTGGCCGAGCGCGAGGGGCAGATCGTCGGCTTCCACTGGACCAAGGTGCATGCCGAGGAGCGGCTGGGGGAGGTGTACGTCGTGGGCGTGCGGCCGGACGCGCAGGGTGGCGGTCTCGGTAGGGCGCTCACGTCGGCCGGGCTGCGGCATCTGGCGGCCCAGGGGCTGCCGACCGCGATGCTCTATGTGGACGCCGACAATTTCGCCGCGGTCGCGGTCTACGAACGGCTCGGCTTCGTCACCCATGAGACGGACCTGATGTACCGGACCGAGACCTGAGCCACCCCCCGGCCCGGGGGCTTGAGAGGGCGGAACCCCAGGGGGTCGGCCCCCTGGGGGATGGGTCCCGATTTCCTACGCGCCATGTGTCCGTTACCGGCGATTCAACCTTGGTTGCGAGCATCACCGAATGCAGCCCGCTGTGCCGAATTCGTCGAACCGGAGGCTCTGTGCCGTTTCCGCACCCGCTTCCGCCACGCCGTCTTCACCTCCGGCGCGGAACAATGAATTCATGAGCGACACCAGCGGTCAGGCATCGGTTTCCCCGCAGCCCCAGCCCCAGCGCCAGCCCTCGGTCGGGTCCATCGCGGCCCACCGGCCGCGCGCTGTCGCCGCGCCACCGGTGCGGTCGCTCGACCCCGACCTCGACGCCGACCTGGACTCGTACGAGGAGGGGGCCGGGCCCGACCCGGCGGGCGGGGAGCTGCCGCAGGGGCGGTTCCTGGACCGGGAACGCAGCTGGCTGGCGTTCAACGAGCGGGTGCTGGAGCTGGCCGAGGACCCCGCCACCCCGCTGCTGGAGCGGGCCAACTTCCTGGCGATCTTCGCCGGCAATCTGGACGAGTTCTTCATGGTGCGGGTCGCCGGCCTCAAGCGGCGCATCGCGACCGGGGTCGCCACCCGCTCGGCCTCCGGGCTGCAGCCGCGCGAGGTGCTGGATCTGATCTGGAACCGGTCCCGTGAGCTCATGGCCCGGCACGCCGCCTGCTATCAGCAGGACGTCGCCCCGGCGCTCGCGGAGGAGGGCATCCATCTGGTCCGCTGGCCGGATCTGACCGAGAAGGAGCAGTCCCGCCTCTTCACCCTCTTCCGGCAGCAGATCTTCCCCGTGCTGACCCCGCTCGCGGTGGACCCGGCCCACCCCTTCCCCTATATCTCGGGGCTTTCGCTCAATCTCGCGGTCGTGGTGCGCAACCCCGTGAGCGGGCATGATCACTTCGCACGTGTGAAGGTCCCGCCGTCGCTCTCCCGGTTCCTGGAGGCGTCGCCGCAGCGGTATGTGCCGCTGGAGGACGTGATCGCGGCGCATCTGGAGGCGCTCTTCCCGGGGATGGAGGTGCTCGCGCACCACATGTTCCGGGTGACCCGCAACGAGGACCTCGAGGTCGAGGAGGACGACGCCGAGAACCTCCTGCAGGCCCTGGAGAAGGAGCTGCTGCGCCGCCGTTTCGGGCCCCCGGTGCGGCTGGAGGTCGAGGAGTCCATCGACCCGTATGTGCTGGACCTGCTGGTGCGCGAGCTGAAGATCTCGGACGCGGAGGTCTATCCGCTGCCGGGGCCGCTCGACCTCACCGGGCTGTTCGGGATAGCCGCGCTGGACCGGCCGGAGCTGAAGTACCCCAAGTTCGTGGCGGGCACCCACCGGGACCTCGCCGAGGTGGAGTCCGCGTCCCCGCCCGACATCTTCGCGGCGCTGCGCGAGCGGGACGTCCTCCTCCACCACCCGTACGACTCGTTCTCCACCTCCGTGCAGGCGTTCCTGGAGCAGGCGGCCGCCGATCCGGACGTGCTCGCGATCAAGCAGACGCTCTACCGCACCTCCGGCAAGTCGCCGATCGTCGACGCGCTGATAGACGCCGCCGAGTCCGGCAAGCAGGTGCTGGTGCTCGTGGAGATCAAGGCGCGGTTCGACGAGCACGCCAACATCAAGTGGGCGCGCAAGCTGGAAGAGGCCGGCTGCCATGTCGTCTACGGCCTCCTCGGCCTGAAGACCCACTGCAAGCTGTCGCTGGTGGTCCGCCAGGAGGGCGACACCCTGACCCGCTACTCGCATGTAGGCACCGGCAACTACCACCCCAAGACCGCCCGGCTCTACGAGGACCTGGGGCTGCTGACGGCGAACTCCCAGGTCGGCGCGGACCTCTCCGACCTCTTCAACCGGCTGAGCGGCTACTCCCGGCGGGAGAACTACCGGCGGCTGCTGGTCGCCCCCAAGTCGCTGCGCGACGGGCTGATCACCCGGATCAGCAAGGAGATCACCCACCATCGGGCGGGGCGCCCGTCCTACGTCAAGATCAAGGTCAACTCGATGGTCGACGAGGCCGTCGTCGACGCCCTCTACCGGGCCTCGCAGGCCGGAGTGCCGGTCGATGTGTGGGTGCGCGGCATCTGCGCGCTGCGGCCGGGCGTCTCCGGGCTCTCGGAGAACATCCGGGTCCGCTCGGTCCTCGGACGCTTCCTGGAGCATTCGCGCGTATTCGCGTTCGGCAACGGCGGCGAGCCGGAGGTGTGGATCGGCAGCGCCGACATGATGCACCGCAACCTCGACCGCCGGATCGAGGCGCTGGTGCGGGTCACCGACCCCGGCCACCGCGCCGCCCTCAACCGCCTGCTGGAGACCGGGATGTCCGACTCCACCTCCTCCTGGCATCTGGGCCCGGACGGCGAGTGGACACGGCATGCGACGGACGCGGAAGGCCAGCCGCTGCGGAACGTTCAAGAGATGCTCATCGACGCCCGGAGGCGACGGCGTGGTTCAACGACATGACCTGTCACCGGCCGGGATGACGGGCGCCGCGGATCCGGCCGCCGCCCCGCCCTGCCCAGGGGCGGACGGCATGACGGACCGGGGTGTCACGGACCGCGGTGTGACGGACCGCGGTGTGACGACGGACCGGGGCACGGCCGACCGGGGCGTGCCGGACCGGGCGGCGGAGGCCGCGGCGGCACCTTCGTGGGAGTCGGCGACGGCCGGGGAGGTGCTGTCGGCGTATCTGCACGCCCAGGCCGGGGACTTCCTCCGCAGCCTGCGGCTGCACCGCGAGAGCGGCTCCGATGTGCAGGAGGCGGCCGAGGCCGCCCGGCTGCTGCGCCGCGCCGCACGGCGGATCAGCGGCGCGCTCTACGTCTACCGCCCGCTCACCGATACGGCCTGGTCCGATGAGCTGCGGACCGAGCTGGCCTGGCTGTCGGGCACGCTGGCGCGGGAGCACGCCTACGCGGAGCGGCTGGACCGGCTGCGCGGCGCCCTGCGCCGGCTCTCCGGCGCGGGCGGCCCCTCGGACCGGTCGTCGCAGGGCGAGGGGACGGCCGCCGAGATCGCGAGCCCCGGTGAGTGGCCCGCCGACGGCGCCACGAACGCCGCGCATGCCGCGAGCGCGGGGCGCACCGCGCGCGGTGGGGTCACGGTCGCGGTCGACGGCGCGGGCGGTCCCTCCGGCACCGCGGGCACTGGCGGCGGAGGTACTGCGGGCACTGGCGGCGCTGCCGCCTCCGTCCCGCCCCGTTCCACCCGTGCCGCCCGCCGCAGTGTCTCCCTGGCCGCCGGTGCGCCGGGAGGCGGAGTCGCGGACCCTGTCGGGGGGCAGGACGCGCGGCCCGGTCCGGCCGATCCGGGCGGCGGCGCCGAGGGCGCGGCCGGGACGTCCAGGGACGAGGCCCGGGCGGCCGGACAGCGGCGCGGTGAGCGCGGTGACAAGAACGGCCGGGGTGCCAAGGGCGAGAAGCCCGACCGACCCGGCCGGCCGGGCGCGGCCCATCAGCGGGCCGGTGCCGAGGAGGAGGCCCGCGGCGGGGCGCTGACCGTGGGCGCGGCCCGCGCCGGAGCGCTGCTGGAGCGCCAGCTCACCTTGGCCCGGACCCGGGCCCACACCGCGGCCCTGGAGGCGCTCGGCTCCTCCCGCTTCCACGCGGTCGCCGACACCGTCGCCCTGCTCGCCTCCGACGCCCCGCTCGACGAGACCAACGCCGCCCGCCCCGCCGGACAGGTGCTGCCGCCGCTCGCCGAACTGACGAACCGGCGGCTGGCCGAGGCGGTGGAGGCGCTGCCGCTGATCCGCGCCGGACATCCGTACAACGCGGAGGCGCTGGTCCACGGCCTGGCGGCGACCTCGGCTGCGGACGCCCCGCCCGCCAGCGAGCGCCAGGACGCCCCCTGGCACCAGGTGCGCCATCTGCTGCGGCTGCGGCGGTACGCCCTGGAGGTGCTCGACCAGGTGTGGCAGCAGCCGGACGGGGCAGGCGGGCCGGGCGGGTCCGGCCCCGCGGACGCCGAGCCGCCGCTGTCCGTACGGCTGCTGGCCGCCGGGCAGGTGCTGGAGCGCCACCGCGACGCGGCCGAGGCGGCCGCCGCCGCGGCGGCCGCCGCCCGTACGCCCCGGATCGCCCCGGCGACGGCGTACGCGCTGGGCGTGCTCCACGCCGATCAGCGGCACGAGGTCGAGGCGACCCGCTTCGCCTTCGGCCGGATCTGGCGGCGCGTGGCCACCAGAGCTTCCTGACGGCGGACGCCCGCGGCGAGCGGCGCCGACGCGAGCGGCCCGGCGACAACAACAGACGACGCACAGACACGACGCACAGACACGACGCACAGACACGACGCACAGACACGACGCACAGACACGACGCACAGACACGACGCACAGACACGACGCATGGGCACGAAGAATGCGACGGACACCGGAGACCGGGGAAGGAGACGGCGGATGAACCGGTCAGATTCCCGTGGTGACGGGGGAGCGGACACCGGGACGGTCCTGGCGGCGGGCTGTGTGCTGTGGCGACGGTCCCCGCACGGCGGCGGGCTGGAGATCGCCCTCGTCCACCGTCCCCGCTACGACGACTGGTCCCACCCCAAGGGCAAGCTGAAGCACGGCGAGGACGCGCTGCACGGCGCGGTGCGCGAGGTCGTCGAGGAGACCGGTATGGGCTGCGCCCCGGGGGCGGTGCTGCCCACCCTCCACTACCTGGCCAAGGGCCGCCCCAAGGAGGTCCGCTACTGGGCGGCGGAGGCCGTCGACGACGAGACCTTCGTACCCAACCGCGAGGTCGACCGCCTGCTCTGGCTGCCCCCGGACGCGGCCCGCCTCCGTCTCTCCTACGACCACGACCGCACGCTCATCGACGCGCTGCTGCACGCCCTGCGGCCGTCCTGAGCCGCGCCCGGTGCCCTGACCGGCGGGCGGCTCCCCGCCGGCGTCCCGGCTCCCCTACAGGAAGCGTGCGAGGAACGCGCGGGTGCGGGGGTTGGCCGGATCGTCCAGCACCTCCTGCGGGGTGCCGCTTTCCAGGACCTGGCCGCCGTCCATGAACACCACACGGTCCGCCACCTCCTTCGCGAACCCGATCTCGTGCGTCACCACGAGCATGGTGAGCCCGTCCCGGGCCAGATCGCGCATGGTGGCCAGGACCTCGCCGACGAGTTCGGGGTCCAGGGCGTTGGTCGGCTCGTCGAAGAGCATCAGCTTGGGCCGCATGGCCAGGGCGCGGGCGATGGCCACGCGCTGTTGCTGACCGCCGGAGAGCTGGCGCGGATAGGAGGCCGCCTTGTCGGCGAGGCCCACCCGGGACAGCAGCTCCATCGCCGTCCGGCGCGCCTCGGCCTTGGAGATGCGGAGCACACCCACCGGGGCCTCGATGACGTTCTCCAGGACCGTCTGGTGCGGGAAGAGGTTGAAGTGCTGGAACACCATGCCGATGTCACGGCGCTGCCGGGTCACCTCGCGGGGGCTCAGATGGTGGACGCGCCCGGCGGACCGCCGGAAGCCGATCAGTTTGCCCTCGACATGGATGGCGCCGGCGTCGATCTGTTCCAGGTGGTTGATGCAGCGCAGAAAGGTCGACTTACCGGAACCGGACGGTCCCAGGAGCACCACGACCTGGCCCCTGCGCACCTCCAGGTCGATGCCGCGGAGCACCTCCAGCTGCCCGAACCGCTTGCGGACCCCATGGGCCACGACCATCGGCGGCTCCGCCGCCGCGTCCTCGGGAGCGGTGGCCCCCCGGGTGTCCTGGATCGTCATGTGTCCTTTCCTGCACCAGTCCAGAGCCCAGGTGCCCTGCGGCTGGTCGCTCGGCCCCGAGCGGTCGGCCGCGCTGGCCGGGGTGCTGGAGGGCGCGCCGAACGTCATCATCGTCGAGGACGACGGCCTGGGCCCGCTCACCACCACACCCGTCGCCGTACTCGGCGCGCATCTGCCGCACCGGACCGCTCTCGTCCGCTCCTACTCCAAGGCCTACGGCCCGGATCTGCGGATCGCGGTGGTCGGCGGACCCCGGGAGATCATCGAACGGGCGCGGGTGCTGCGCACCTTCGGTACCGGGTGGACCAGCCGCATCCTGCAGGACGCCCTGGCCCATCTGCTCACCGACGAGGACGCGAGCCGGTGCGTGCGCGATGCCGCCCGACGCTATGACGAGCGGCGGTCCGCACTGGCCGAGCGGCTGGCCCGGCGGGGTGTGCGGACCGGCAACCGGGACGGGCTGATGCTGTGGGTACCGGTGGTGGACGAGACCTCCGCACTGGTCACCCTGGCTGCCCGGGGCATCACCGTCTCGCCGGGCAGCCGGTTCTGCGTCTCCTACGCGCGTCCCCATGTGCGGGTCGCCACCAGCAGGCTGACCCGGGACGGGACGCTGCTCGACGAGACCGCCGAGCTGATCGCGCTCGCCGCCGCCTCCTCTGTCGGCCGGCTGGAGTGACGGGAGCGACGAGTGACGCGCGCTTTGAGCGGGCTACCGGCGGCGCAGGCTCTTGTCCGCGAGCGCCGGCGGCAGGTAGTAGCTGTCGTCCCGGTTGAGGTCCGTGCCGGGCGGGACGATCTCGTCGATCCGGTCCAGGACGTCCTCGCTCAGCTCCACCTCGGACCCGGCGAGCAGATCCTCCAGCTGCGCCATGGTGCGCGGGCCGATGATCACCGAGCTGATGGCCGGATGGGCCCGTACGAAGGCGATGGCCAGATGCGGCAGCGAGAGCCCGGCGTCGGACGCCAGCTCGGACAGCGCGCCGACCGCCTCCAGCTTGCGCGCGTTGCCGGGCAGCGTCGGGTCGAACTTGTGCTTCTCCACGGCCGCCCGGCCGCCCGACAGATCGACGTCGGACGCCTTGGTGTAGCGGCCCGTGAGCCAGCCCGCGGAGAGCGGCCCCCAGCTCAGCACGCCCATCCCGTACTTCTGCGCGGTCGGCAGCACCGCCGCCTCCACGCCCCGCGCCAGGATCGAGTACGGCGGCTGCTCGCTGCGGAACCGTACGTGCCCGCGCCGGTCGGAGACCCACTGGGCCTCCACGATCTGCTCGGCCGGGAAGGTGGAGGAGCCGACGGCGCGCACCTTGCCCGCCCGGACCAGGTCGGACAGGACCGACAGCGTCTCGTCGATGTCCGTCGTGGGGTCCGGCCGGTGGATCTGGTAGAGGTCGATGTAGTCCGTGCCCAGGCGGCGCAGGCTGTTCTCGATCTCCTGGGTGATCCAGCGTCGTGAGTTGCCGCCCTCGTTGGGGTCGTCGCCCATCGGGAAATGGGCCTTGGTGGCCAGGACGATGTTGTCGCGGCGGCCCTTGAGGGCTTTGCCGACGATCTCCTCGGACTCGCCCTCGGAGTAGGCGTCGGCGGTGTCGACGAAGTTGATGCCCGCGTCGAGGGCGCGGTGGATGATCCGTACCGAGTCGTCGTGGTCGGCGTTGCCCAGGGCGCCGAACATCATCGCGCCCAGGGCGTACTCGCTCACCGAGATGCCGGTCCCACCGAGGATCCTGCGCTTCATGGCTGGTGCCTTCCTCTGCTGTCCATGGCGTCTGCCGTCCATGGCCTTATGCGCCTTCAGCCTCGGGTCCGGGCGGATACCTCACCAGGCCCGGCTCAACCTGGGTCTGCCAGAACCACCTGTCCGGCCCAGAAACGGGCGGCGCGCGGATAATGGACGGATGGGCCATTCCGAACCGGAGACCAAGTCGTTTCTCAAGGCGCGCCGCGCCGCGCTCGACCCGGCGGAGCTCGGGCTGCCGGAGGGGATCGTGCGGCGCCGGGTGCGGGGGCTGCGCCGTGAGGAGGTCGCCCAGCTGGCCGGGATCAGCGTCGACTACTACACCCGTATCGAGCAGGGCCGGGCCCCGGCCATCTCGGACTCGGTGGTCGACGGACTGGCGCGGGCGCTGCGGCTGAACCCGTCCGAGCACACCTATCTGCGCAACATCACCCTGCCGCGGCGGCGCGGCGGAGCAGCCGACCCCGACCCGCGGCCGCGGGTGCGGCCGGAGATCCAGCAGCTGCTGAACGCGATGGACGGCAATGTCCCGGCCTATGTCTACGGCCCGGCGATGGACGTCCTGGCCTGGAACCGGCTCGGCACCCTGCTCGGCATCGACTACCCCGCGATCCCCGAGGAGCGGCGCAACGGCCCGCTGCTGGTCTTCCTCGACCCCCGGCTCAAGGAGATCCATCCGAACTGGGCCGAGGTCGCCGACGACACGGTGGCGGGGCTGCGCGCGGAGGTCGGGCGCCACCCCGGCAGCTCACGGGTGTGCCGGGTGACCCATGAGCTGCTGGAGCGGAGCGAGGAGTTCCGGCGGCGGTGGGAGACACAGGAGGTGCAGGAGCGGACGCGGGGCGTCAAGCGGTTCCGCCATCCCGAGGTGGGGGAGCTGGTGCTGCGGTTCGAGGCGTTCGTCCTGCCCGCCGACCCGGGGCAGATGCTGTGCACGTACACGGCCGACGAGGGGTCGGCGACGGCGGAGGCGCTGAAGGTGCTGGCGGGCGCGGCGGCGGTGGCCTGACGGCCCGAGCCGCCGCCCCGCGCTCTGCCCCGACCTTGTTTCGTCCAACCTCCTTGACGCGACTGGAAAGTTTCCTTACTTTCAACTCCTCTCACGGTGGCGCGCTAGGGCAATGGAGGTCCGGATGTCCGGCACCGGGGGCGGATTCGTCCGCCGTATCGGCCTGTTCCAGGCGACAGCCATCAACATGAGCCAGATGTGCGGCATCGGCCCGTTCGTCACCATCCCCCTCATGGTCGCCGCCTTCGGCGGGCCGCAGGCCGTCATCGGCTTTGTCGCGGGCGCGGTGCTCGCGCTCGCCGACGGGCTGATCTGGGCGGAGTTGGGCGCCTCGCTGCCGGGGGCCGGGGGCAGCTATGTGTATCTGCGCCAGGCGTTCCAGTACCGCAGCGGCAAGCTGATGCCGTTCCTGTTCGTGTGGACGGCGATGCTGTTCATCCCGCTGATCATGTCCACGGGTGTGGTCGGTCTGGTGCAGTATCTGGGCTATCTGTGGCCCGATATGACGCAGACCCAGGGCGATCTGGTCGGACTCGGCGTCATCGTCCTGGTCATCGGGCTGCTGTGGCGGGGGGTCGAGCACATCGCCCGGATCACGGCCGTCATGTGGTGCGTGATGATCGCCTCCGTGGTCCTGGTCATCGTCGCCGCCTTCAGCCACTTCGACGCGGGGCAGGCGTTCACCTATCCGGCCCATGCCTTCGAACTGAGCAGCGGTCACTTCTGGACCGGATTCGCCGCGGGCCTGACCATCGGGATCTACGACTACCTCGGCTACAACACCGCCGCGTACATGGGCGCCGAGATCAAGGACCCCGGCCGCACCCTGCCGCGGGCGATCGTCACCTCGATCGCCGGAATCATGGGGATCTATCTGCTGCTGCAGATCGGCACCCTCGGCGTCGTCGACTGGCATGAGATGACCGAGCCCGGCTCGGTGGCCTCCCAGTCCGTCGCCTCGGCGGTGCTGGAGGAGACCTGGGGAAAGGGCGCGGCCGACGTCGTCACCGTGCTCATCCTGATCACGGCCTTCGCGTCCGTCTTCGCCGGGCTGCTCGGCGGCTCCCGGGTGCCGTACGACGCCGCCCGCGAACGGGTCTTCTTCCGGCCGTACGGCACGCTCCACCCGCGCCATCGCTTCCCCGTGCTGGGCCTGGCCACGATGGGTGTCGTCACCGCGATCGGCTTCCTGATCGGCCGCCACACCGATCTGGCCACGCTGATCCAGCTGCTGACCACGGTCATGGTGATCGTGCAGGCCCTGGCGCAGATCGTCGCCCTCACGGTGCTGCGCCGCCGCCAGCCGGGGCTGCGGCGGCCGTACCGGATGTGGCTCTATCCGCTGCCGAGCGTGGTGGCGCTGGTGGGCTGGGTGGTGATCTACGGATACGCGGACAAGAACTCCCCCGGACGGCACCCCATCGAATGGTCGCTCGCCTGGGTCGCGGCGGGGTGTGTGGCGTTCGTGCTGTGGGCGCGGGTGGAGAAGGTGTGGCCGTTCGGGCCGAAGGAGATCAGCGAGGAGTACGCGGCGGGGGCCGACCCCGACGCGGCCCCGACCGGAGCCGTCAGCCCCGGGGCGCCAGCGCCTCCCACCGCACCGTGACCTCGCCCTGGCGCCAGCGCCGTGGGCCGTCGGCGAGCGGCCAGCCCTGTGCCCGGAGCGTCTGGGCGCTGCGTATCCAGCGCTGACGCGCGCTGAGCGGCGCGTACGGGGCGGCGGCCGCCCAGGCGCGGTCGAAGTCGCGCAGAAAGGTGTGCACCGCCTCGCCCGGCACATTGCGGTGGATCAGCGCCTTGGGGAGGCGCTCGGCCAGGTCGGAGGGGCGTTCCAGGGAGCCGAGGCGGGCCGCGAAGGTCACGGTGCGCGGGCCCGCGGCGTCGAGCGCGACCCACACATGCCGCCGCCCGATCTCGTCACAGGTGCCCTCCACCAGCAGCCCGCCGGGCGCCAGCCGTGCGCACAGCCGCCGCCATACGGCGGCGACCTCGCCCTCCTCGTACTGCCGCAGCACATTGGCCGCCCGGATGAGCGCCGGGCGGGCCCCGCCGGGCAGCGGCACCTCGAAGCCGCCGTGCGCGAAGGTGAGCCCCTCGCGCTCGTACGGCCGCGCGGCGGCCACCCGTCCGGGGTCGATCTCGACCCCCACGACGCGGGCCCCGGCCCGTACGGTCCGTAGCCGGTCCAGCAGCTCGAGCGCGGTCCACGGGGCAGCCCCGTACCCCAGATCCACCGCCACCGGTGCCTCCCCGGCCCGCCGCAGCGCGGCCCCGTGCGCCGCCGCGATCCACCGGTCCATCCGGCGCAGCCGATTGGGATTGGTCGTCCCGCGGGTCGCCGAACCGATCGGACGGGACGGCGGGGGAACGCGGGCGGGCATGGCGCAGAGCCTATGCGGGGGCGGACGGGGCGTGGCCGACGGGTATCGGAACGTCACGCTTTGGCAAAGCGGAAATGGGAACCATGAGTTCCGGTGTTAACGCCGAAGGAGGGAGCCCGCCCCGTCAAGGAGGTAACGCTCGGTGAGCCAGCACGCGTCCCGGCTCGGCGGTCTGCGAGGCCGGTCCCATATACCGTTCGGCGCCCCGTCCCACCAGCGGCTTCGCCGCATTCCACGGCGGCCGCGGCGGATCGCGATGCTCAGTGTGCACACCTCGCCGCTGCATCAGCCCGGCACCGGCGACGCCGGGGGGATGAACGTCTACATCGTCGAGCTGGCCAAGCGTCTGGCCGCCATCGACATCGAGGTGGAGATCTTCACCCGGGCCACCACCGCCGCGCTGCCCCCATCCGTCGAGCTCGCCCCCGGTGTGCTCGTCCGGCATGTGGACGCGGGGCCCTACGAGGGGCTGGCGAAGGAGGATCTGCCGGCCCAGCTGTGCGCGTTCACCCACGGGGTCATGCGGGCGTGGGCCGGGCACCGGCCGGGCCATTACGATCTCGTCCACTCCCACTACTGGCTCTCCGGCCACGTCGGCTGGCTGGCCGCCGAGCGCTGGGGAGTGCCGCTGGTGCACGCCATGCACACCATGGCCAAGGTCAAGAACGCCGCGCTGGCGGCGGGCGACACCCCCGAGCCCGCGGCCCGCGTGATCGGCGAGCAGCAGATCGTCCGCGCCGCCGACCGGCTGATCGCCAACACCGGCGGGGAGGCCGACGAGCTGGTGCACCACTACGAGGCGGCGCGCGAGCTGGTCGCGGTCGTTCACCCCGGGGTGAACCTCGACCGCTTCCGGCCCGCCGACGGCCGGGCCGCCGCCCGGGCCCGGCTGGGGCTGCCGGCCGACGCGCTCATACCCCTGTTCGCCGGGCGCATACAGCCGCTCAAGGCCCCCGACATCCTGCTGCACGCGGTCGCCCACCTCCTGGAGGAGGACCCCTCGCTGCGCGAGCGCATGGTCGTGCCCGTGGTGGGCGGCCCCAGCGGCAGCGGCCTGGCCAAGCCCGAGGGGCTGCACAAGCTGGCGGCGCGGCTGGGGATCTGCGATGTGGTCCGGTTCCGGCCGCCCTGTGCGCAGGACGAGCTCGCGGACTGGTACCGGGCGGCGTCCGTGCTGGTCATGCCCTCGTACAGCGAGTCGTTCGGGCTGGTGGCCATCGAGGCCCAGGCATGCGGCACGCCGGTCGTGGCGGCCTCGGTGGGCGGTCTGCCGGTGGCCGTACGGGACGGGGTCAGCGGCACGCTGATCCAGGGCCACGACCCCGCCGACTACGCCCGCGCCCTGCGCCCCTTCGCGAGCGACCCGGGGAGGGCGGAACGCATGGGCGCGGCGGCGGCCCGGCACGCGGAGTCCTTCGGGTGGGACACGGCCGCCGCGGCGACGGCGGAGGTCTACGCGGAGGCGATGCGTGAGCGGCGTCGCCTACGATCGGCCCATGGCTGACCCCAAGGCTGATCCCCAGGCGGACACCGCCCCCGAGGCCGACCCCCGGGCCGTCATCGAGCGGACGCTGAACGACGCCGAGCTGGAGTGGGAGAGCCCGGAGGACGGCACCTACGTCGTCACGCTCCCGGGCACCCGCAAGCTGTCGACCACCTGCTCGCTGCGGGTCGGCCGGCACTCCCTCTCGGTCAACGCCTTCGTCGTCCGCCATCCCGATGAGAACCACGAGGCCGTCCACCGCTGGCTGCTGGAGCGCAACACCCGGCTCTACGGGGTGAGCTACGCGATCGACCAGCTCGGCGACATCTATCTGGTGGGCAAGCTGCCGCTCGCCGCGGTCATCCCGGAGGAAGTGGACCGGCTGCTCGGCACGGTGCTGGAGAACGCGGACGGCAGTTTCAACACCCTGCTGGAGATGGGGTTCGCCACCGCCATCCGCAAGGAGTACGCCTGGCGCACGGCGCGCGGCGAATCCACGCGCAATCTTGAGGCGTTCAGCAATCTGACCCGGGACGCGGCGAAGTGAACGTGGGCGGAATGCGTTCCGCCCGCGCTCGATGTACGGCCCTGACGCGCCTCCTTGCCATGCCTGACGCGCGTCCATCCTGACGCGACCCCTTCCGCGCACCCCTGCCCCATGGCATTCTCACGCCGTCTCTCACCTGAACTGCGTTCACATCCATGGAAGGCGGGGCTGGTTCATGGGCACGGAGATCAACAGAAGGCGGCTGCTCGGCGGCGCGATGGGCGTGGCGGCGGGCGCCACGTTCCTGGGGACGGGCGCACCGTTCCTGACCGCCACGGACGCGGCGGCCGCATCGCGGACCACCGCCGGACCGGGCGCCTCGGGCGCGGCGCCCACCTCCGGCGGGGCGCGTACGTCCCCCCTCTGGCGTGAGTTCCGCGCCCGGCCGTACACCCATCCGCAGATCCCGTACGTCGCCCGCGCCGGATTCCTCGGCGGGCGTACGCACTTCCCCCGCCTGCCCGTCGTCGCGAACGTCCGCGACTACGGCGCCCGGCCCGACGGCTCCACGGACGCCGCCCCCGCGATCAACCGCGCCATCGCCGCGGCCGGCCGCCGTGGCGGCGGCACGGTCCTGGTGCCGCCCGGGACCTATCGCGTGGACGACGTCATCCGCCTCGGCTACGACAACGTCGTGCTGCGCGGCGCGGGCAGCGGCCGCACCACCCTCCACGCGACCCGCAGCCTCACCGAGCTGATCGGCCCGTACGGCAGCCGCTACGGTGGGGACAAGTCGTCCTGGTCCTGGGCCGGCGGGCTCATCTGGATCTGCCCGGACGCACGCTGGAGCTCCCTGACCGACGCGATCCGGGCCCAGGCGTGGCCGTTCGAGGGCTGGACGGGCAACAAGCGCGACGAGTGGCACACCCTCACCGATCTCGCCGCCCCCGCCCGCCGCGGGGACTGGACGGTGACCGTCGAGGATCCGTCCGCCCTGCGCCGCGACGACCGCGTGCTGTTCCAGCTCGCCGACGACGACACCCACTCCCTCCTGCGCCATATGGCCGGTGACGTCGAGGGTGCCGCCGACTACGTCTGGGCCGACAAGACCAAGCTCACCTCGTACGTCCCCTACGAATGGCCGTGCCGCGTCGTCTCCGTCGACCGGTGGCGCCGCCGGGTGACCCTCGACCGTCCGCTGCCGCTGGATGCCAGGGCCGCCTGGAAGCCCCGGTTCACCACGCTCGTACGCCCGGTCACCGGCTCCGGGGTCGAGGGCATCACCCTCGACGTCGTCGAGACCCCGCAGTCGCAGCATCTGCTGGACAAGGGGTACAACGGCGTCGCGCTGCAGTGCGCGTGGGACTGCTGGGTGGACGACGTGACCGTCAACAACGTCGACAACGGCTTCCTGCTCGTCGCAGCCAAGGCGTGCACCCTGCGCCGCACCCGGGTGACGGGGCGCGGCAGCCATCATCCCTACTGCTGCCGCGAGGGCTCGCACGACAACCTGGTGGAGGACTTCGTGCTGGCTCAGCGCACCGTCCCGGCCCCGGCGGGGACGTCACTGCACGGCATCAACGTGGAGGGGCTGTCCAGCTACAACGTCTGGTCGCGCGGCCGGATGGAGATGGGCACCTTCGACACCCACCGCGGGATGCCCTTCGCCAACGTCCGTACCGAGATCACCGTGGACAACACGGGGGCGCACGGTGGCGACGCGAGCGCGGGCCCGCTTTACGGTGCGCGGTTCACCCACTGGAACGTCACGGTCAGCAATCAGCGGGCCGGGTGCGTCAAGGTCGACGACATCGCGCCGTACAGCGCGACGGTCGGGATCAGCGAGGTCCGGCAGTTCGGCCAGATCGACGTCCCGGACTTCACCGGTCCGCTGCACTCCCGTATCGAGTCCTATGGCCACCCTGAGGCCGTCCACCCCCGCAATCTGTACGAGGCACAGCGCGCGATCGGCTGACATCTCCCGGAAAACACGGTGAGAAACGCGGTGAAGAAATACGGTCCATGACGCCTCTTCATGGTGAACCGGCGCCGGCCGGGAACCATGAAGAGGAGACACAACGGTGCTCATGGACAATCCGTGGCTCACGGTGGCAACGGTCGTGACGGTGGGGGTGCTACGGCTGATGGGGGACGTCATCCGCTGGCTGGCGGCGCGCTCGGGCGAACGGCTCCGGGCGCGCACGCTGGCCGAGTTGGTGAGCAGAACGGCACCGGGCACGGTGCTCACCGACCGCCGCCCCGACGGCGCGGCGCTGACCATAAGGCGGCGGGCCGAGGAGCGGGACGGGGGCGATCGGGGTGAGTGACACGGTGGGGGAGACCGCGATCGGCGGCGAGTCCGAGGAGGAGTTCGACGCCTTCTACGCCCGCACCTACCCCTGGCTGGCCGCCCGCGCGGTGATGCTCAGCGGCAACCGGCAGAACGCCGAGGACGCCGTGCAGGAGGCGTACATCGAGGCGATGCGCCGCTGGCCCAAGGTCAGGGCCTACGCCTCACCCGAGGCATGGGTGACCACCACCATGCGGCGCAAGCTCTCGAAGGACGGGCGGCGCTGGTGGTTCCGCTGGAAGCCGGTCGAGATGGCCGAGACGACCGTCCCGGCCGCCACGACCGCCACCGTGGAGGAGACCGCCGAGGCACTGGCCGCGCTGCGCGCCCTCGGCACGCTGCCGCCGCGCCAGCGTCAGGTGGTCGTCATGCATTCGCTCGAGGGCATGAGCTATCGGGCGATCTCCGACGAGCTGGGGATCTCGGTCGGCAGCGTCGGCAGCAACCTCAACAAGGCCCGCGCCCGGCTGAGCCTGATGCTGGACATCTCCCCGGAGCTCGGCCGCCCGACCGAGCGCCTGCTGACCCGCACGCCTCAGGACCCGCTGACGGCGGCGCTGTACGGGGCCGCGGAGTGGCTGTCGGACGGTTTCCGGGGCGATGCCCGGAACGGCTTCCGGCCCGACGCCCCCGACGGCGTTCGGGAGGGCCGGTGATCGCCGCCGCCCGCGCCCTCCTCGCCCTCGCCCTGCTCGCCGTCTTCTACGCGCTGGTCGCGGCCATGGTGCTGCTCTGGGGCGCCTTTCTCGCGGCGGCCTTATGGACCGCCGCAGAGCCGGGGGTCCAGACGCCGCCCATGAGCGTCATCACCGCCTGCGCGGCGTTCGCCCCGATCGTCTTCGGCATGGTGTGGGCGGTGATCCGCACCGCCCGCCCCGCCGTATCGCGTGAGGACGCGGTGACGGTGACCCGGCGCGGGGCGCCGGAGTTATGGCGCACGGTCGAGGAGCTGGCCCTCGCCGTCGGCACCCGGCCGCCCGCCCGTATCCGGCTGACCGCCGAGGTCAACGCCTCCGTCACCGAGGACGCACCGCTCCTCGGGCTCGCCCCCGGCCGACGCGTCCTCTACCTCGGAATGCCCCTGCCGGCCTGTCTGCCACCCGCCGAACTGCGCGCCGTCCTCGCCCATGAGCTGGGCCACTTCTCCCGCCGCCACAGCCGTTTCGGCGCGGTCGCCCACCGGGGCGCGGCGGGGCTGGTCGCCGCCCGGCAGGCGATCCAGGAGGCGTCGGCCGCCAACCACCTGGTGCGGCTGTACGCGGGCTGGCCCCTGCTGCTGCTCGGCCTCTACACCCACGTCTTCCGGTGGCTCACCCGCCCGGTCCGGCGGCGGCAGGAGCTGGAGGCCGATCGCGAGGCCGCCCGGGTGGCCGGTCCGGGCGCCATGGCCGACGCGCTGCGTTCGACGGCGGCGCTGGAGGCGGCGTGGCAGGAGTTCCTGGCGGACTTCCTCGCCCCGATGCGCCGGGCGACGGGCCGGATCCCCGACGATCCGTTCCGCGCCTTCGCCCATATGGTCGAGGCCCCCGAAGTGCGGGAGCCGCTGGCCGCGTTACGCGCCCGGGCCGTAGAGCGGCCCGCCGACCCCGACGACGCGCATCCGGCGCTGGCCACCCGGCTGGAACGGCTGGCGCGCCTGCCCGCCCCGGAGCCCGGCGCCGAACACCTTTTCCCGGACGCCCTGTCCCCGGATCCCCTCGCCCCGGACCCCCTCTCCCTGCAGCCGCGGTACGCGGTCGCGCTGGGCCGCGTCATGCTGTCCGGCCCGGACGCGGGGAAGCGGGTGCCGTGGCGGGACTGGCTCACCGAGCTGGCCGAGTACCGCGCGACGCGCATCCTGACCCCGCTGGCCGAGGCGGTGCGCGGGGTCGAGGAGACCGAGGGGGTGGGACGCCAGAAGGCGGGGCCGGTCACGGTGCCGGAAGCGGAGCCGATCGGGGAGCCGGACGCGAGATGGGCCGGGCCGGAAGCGGGACCAGCCGCTCAGCCAGACGCGCTGACGATCCAGCGAGTGCTGCGGCTGCTGGACAGCGGCCGCCGTATGCCCCTCGCCCGCGCCCTCAACTCCCGTCTGCCGCACGGTGAGCGGACGCCCCACCCCGAGCAGACCGAACGCGACGATCCGCTCAGCTCCCTGGCCGACGCCCTGTCCGTGCTGATCGGAGCGCAGCTGGTCGCGCGGGGGACCGCGTACTGGGCCATGAACTGGACCGGCCCCAGCATCCTCGTACCGCCCGACGGCATCGCCCCCGAAACCATCCGCACCTGGGCCGACACCGCCGTGCGGCTGCCCGGCCAGACCCAGCGGCTCGGGCTGCACCTGGCCGCCCTGGGCGTGGACGAACGCGCACCCCTGCCCACCACCGCCTCCACCGGTCCGGCCGGGGCCGGAGGTACGGCGGACGGGCCGAGGCCAGGGGAGAAGGCGCGGCGGATCAGCATCGCGCCCGAGGTCACCGGCCCCGCGCGCCGGCGCATCATGGCCGTAGGGGCGCTGGCGCTCACCGTGCTGGTGGGGATGACCGGGGTGACGTTCGCGCTGTGGGCGCACAAGGACGAGCCGAGCTACCCGCGGATCCCGGTGACCCGGTGGAACGACCGCTACCAGCCGGGTGGCGGCACCGGTACGGATCCCGCTCCGTACCCGACCTACGGGACGCGGCCGACGTACCAGCTGCCAGTGCCCTCGCTGCCGCCCATCCACATCGAGCCCGTCATCCCCAGGTCTGCGCCGTAAGCGCGCCGGGCCGCGCCCCTAGCCACCGCCACCCTCGCCCACCCCAGCCCGGACGCCGCCCCCGGCACCCACCACCCCCTCAGCACCCACCTCAGCATTCACATCGCCCTCAGACCCCACGCCCTCAGGCCCCCTGCTCCCAGGCTGCTCCCGCATCGCACGCCCCAGCGCCGCGTACCCCCCGGCCGCCACGAGCCCCACCACGGCGCTGCTCGCCCACAGGGCGTCCGCCCCGAAGCGGTCCATGACCGCGCCACCCACCAGCGGCGCGGTGAGCGAGGCGAGGGACCACGACAGGCTGTACATCCCCTGGTAGCGGCCGCGCCCGTGAGTCGGGGAGAGCCGGGCCACGAGCCCCATCTGCGTGGGGGAGTTGATGATCTCACCGAGCGTCCAGACGGTGACGGCCACCGTGTACATCCCGACCGACCCGGCGAAGGCGGTCAGCCCGAAGCCCCCTCCGGTCAGCAGCGCGGAGGCCATCAGCAGCGGCGCCGGATCGCGATGTTCGAGGAACCGCGTCACCGGGATCTGTACGGCCACGATCAGCACGCCGTTGGTCGCGATCGCGATGCCGTAGTCCGTGCTGGACAGCCCCTGTGCCCCCATCGCCACGGGCAGCGCCACGAACGCCTGCTGGATGAGGGTCGCGACCAGATACGACAGCCCGACCACGGCCATGAACCGCCGGTCCCGCAGCACCGAGCCCAGCCCGACCTCCGGCTCAACCACTGCCCCGTCCCCGCCGCCGCTTCCGGCACTGCCACCCCGCTCCGGACGGGACTCCGGCACCTTGGCGAAGACGATGAACGCGCACAGCAGCGTCATCCCGGCGTCGCCCAGGAAGAGCGTGAGATAGCCGTGGCTCGCGATCAGCCCGGCCGCCGCCGCGGAGACGGCGAAGCCGAGGTTGATGGCCCAGTAGTTGAGCGCGAAGGCCCGCACCCGGTCCTCGGGGCGGACAATGTCGGCGATCATCGCTTGCACCGCGGGCCGCGAGGCGTTGCTGGTCATCCCCACCAGACAGGTCACGACGGCGATGGCGACCGGGTCCTGGACGAAGCCCAGCACGGCGACCGTGACCGCCGTCGACACCTGCGAGACCAGCAACGTGGGCCGCCGCCCCAGCCGGTCGGTCAGCACCCCGGCGACCACCGCCGACACCGCCCCGCCCAGCCCGTGCAGTGCCCCGACCAGCCCGGCGAACATCGCCGAATAGCCCCGGTCCACGGTCAGGTACATGGCAAGGAACGTGGCCACGAACCCGCCCAGCCGATTGACCAGCGTGGAGGTCCACAGCCACCAGAACTCCCGGGGCAACCCCGAGACGCTCTCCTTCGCGGCCTGTCTCAGTCGAGCGACGGACACCGGACGACTCCCCCCTTGTGCGCGGCACAAGCAACACCCGTAAGCGACACAAGCCGCATCTGTAAGTGGCACCACCAGCATCCGCAACTTACCGACGCCGCCTCCGCGCCGCCAGCGAATTGACGGGGTCCGTCAACCGACCCCCTCAGACCGGTCCAGTAGGCTCGGCAGCATGGCCGACGCACCGTACAAGCTGATCCTCCTCCGCCATGGCGAGAGCGAGTGGAACGCGAAGAACCTGTTCACCGGCTGGGTGGACGTCAATCTGAACGAGAAGGGCGAGAAGGAGGCTGTCCGCGGCGGTGAGCTGCTGAAGGACGCCGGCCTGCTCCCTGACGTGGTCCACACGTCCGTCCAGAAGCGCGCCATCCGCACCGCCCAGCTCGCCCTCGAGGCCGCCGACCGCCTCTGGATCCCGGTCCGCCGCTCCTGGCGCCTCAACGAGCGCCACTACGGCGCGCTGCAGGGCAAGGACAAGGCCCAGACCCTCGCCGAGTTCGGCGAGGAGCAGTTCATGCTGTGGCGCCGCTCGTACGACACCCCGCCGCCCCCGCTCGAGGACGGCGCCGAGTGGTCCCAGAGTGACGACCCGCGCTACGCGACCATCCCGCCGGAGCTGCGCCCGCGCACCGAGTGCCTCAAGGACGTCGTCCAGCGCATGCTGCCGTACTGGTACGACAGCATCGTCCCGGACCTGCTCACCGGCCGCACCGTCCTGGTCGCCGCCCACGGCAACTCCCTCCGCGCCCTGGTCAAGCACCTCGACGGCATCTCCGACGCCGACATCGCGGGCCTGAACATCCCCACCGGCATCCCGCTCTCCTACGACCTGGACACCGACTTCCGCCCCGTCAACCCGGGCGGCACCTACCTCGACCCGGAGGCCGCGAAGGCCGCCATCGAGGCGGTCAAGAACCAGGGCAAGAAGAAGTAGCGCGACGCGATCAAGCCCCCTACCTGCGGCCCCGGGCCGCGAGTAGGGGGCTTTTCGCTGCCCTGGGCCCACCTCAGGACCCTCACCAGCAAAAACACCGAGGCGGCCTACCATCCGAGCATCCTCAGGCGGGCGCTGCGGCCGAGCGCGTCAGCATGTCGGAACATGACTCCCAAGCTGGCGCGAGGGATTCTTCCCTGCGGAATGATCGAGGCATGGCGTCAAAGCCCAGCGTCTCCGAGCTCCGCCGCGCCAAGTTCGCTCGGCGGCTCCTGGCTCCCAACGTGACGGCTGTGGAGTTGCGCCAAATCGGCGGCGCCGACGCCATCATCAGCAACGCAGAGCACGCACGCACGAAGCGCCAGCGGTGAGTTGCACCCATCCCCACGCGTTCAAGGAGCCGCAGCATCGGCGCGGCGCTACAACTGCTCCACGTCAACGGCGGCGGGCGGCCAGCAAGAAGGTGACATCTATCGAAGCGATCGCGCCCCAGATCCAACACACCACCGTGACGTCCGTCGGGGCCAGGGCTGTCGCCAGTACGCCCAGCCCGATCGTGCCCACCACCACCTTGGCGTTGCGCTTCGTTGCGAGGGCGGCGCGTAGCGGCCCCGGTTCCGCGATCCGGTCCGCCAGATAGGCATCGAACGCTTCCGCGACTTGGTCGTCGATCTCGTCCCGTATCCGAGCATCCAGTGAGTCAGACATGGACAACCCCCTATGTCAGGCAAGCGGCACCCCAGCCCGTGCCTCTGGCCCGCCTGTCCGCACCGTTGTCCTCACGCTAGCCATTGCAGAGAAGTTCTGCAAATATTCTCTGCATAACTGCAGAGACCCTCTGCAGTAGGGTTGCCGCATGGCTGAGCGTCCTGAGACAAGGGTTCTCACCGGTCCAGACCTCAAGGCCTTCTACAAGGCGTTGTCCAACCCGGTGCGCCGAGACATCCTGAGCTACCTCGGCGAGCACGGCGAGGCGAACTCGACCAGCGTCGCCAAGGCACTCGGCGAGAGCACCGGCACTACCAGCTATCACCTGCGCAAGCTCGCCGATCTCAACCTGATCGCCGAGATCGAAGAGAAGTCCACCGGCCGTGAACGCTGGTGGAAGTCGCTTATGGCGGACATCTTCACGCCTCCAGGGCTCGTCATGACGGCCGACGAACGGGAGGCGGCGGTGAAGATCGGTGCGCTCAAGATGACGCAAGATCTGAGTCTCGTCGTGAGTGCGTACACGGGGTACGACAGCTCGGCAGGTTGGAACCAGATTCAGCGCTCTGGCCTGTGGATGACCAAGGATCAGGTGGCAGCATTTGTCGAGGAGTACCAGACACTGCTGCGCAAGTACGCGACCGATCCGGAGGATCCTCCTCCCGGCGCGCGCCGCATGGCTGTCCGTCTTGTTGTGTTGCCCGACCAAGAGCGCCCCCAGCTCACGCTGCCTACCGAAGCGGATCACGACTAGCGCCGTATGTGCTGAGAGCCGCTAGCCGTCATCGTCTCCCATCCGTGCCCGATCGGGCCGTCTCTGGGCCGTGAGCTGCTCGATCGGGCTGTCAGGCGGCAGGACCGGGAGGCCGCCGGCGTAGGCCCAGTGGGTGAGGGCGAGCGTGGTCTCGACCAGGTGGTCTTGCTGGCGGACGCGGGCAAGTTCCCCGGCACCGGCACGGCACGGGTGTGCGGGTGGCGGGACCTCGACGTCGTGGTGACCTGACGCACCGGTGGACGAGACGACCGTGCCTCGCTGCGGGTGGAAGTGGTCGAGATGTGAGACGCATGGACGGCGCGAGGCGGGTCGTACTGCCCTTGCCTCTGACCTGCCCGATGCGCTGAGCCCACCGTTCGGGTGATTGCTCGGGCGACGGGTATCACCGGATATCCGGCCCGTCGGACAAACCGACATACTGTGCGAATGACGGCACAGAAGGCAATTCCTCCCTTGATTCACCAGACATGGAAAGACGCCGACCTCCCTCCGGCATGGCAGAAGTGGGCCGAGTCCTGGCGGCTGAACCACCCCGGCTGGGGTTACCGGTTGTGGACGGACGCGGACAATCGCGCCTTTCTCCAGGAGCACTATCCGTGGTTCCTGCCGGTCTACGACGGCTATCCCGAACCGATCATGCGGGCCGACGCGATCCGCTATTTCCTGCTCGACCATTTCGGTGGCCTCTACGTGGATCTGGATTTCGAGTGCCTGAAGCCGGTCTCCGACCTCCTCGACGGGCGCGAACTCGTGCTCGGCTGCGAACCCGAGGCACACACCCGCTTGTTGCTGGCCCGGCAGCGCGGATTCACCCGCATCGTCGGCAACGCGTTCATCGCGTCACGGCCGGGCCACCCCTTCTGGGCGGCCCATGTGCACCGGCGACTGGTCGGCGCCCACAAGCTGCCGCACACGCTCGATGCGACCGGCCCGTTCTTCCTCACCAGAGCGGTCGACAGTGCCCCGGAGCCGGACTCGATCACGGTGGTCGGCCCGGAGGTTCTGTACCCGGAGGTGAGCCCGTACGCGACAGAGCTGTTCGGCCCGCAGGAGGCCGATTACGACCGTGCCCACGCCGTGCACCACTGGTCGGGCAGCTGGGCCTGCGACACCGCGACCGCGCCGAGGGTCTCGGCGGGCAGGCGGTTCCCGTTCTGGGCGAGCCAGGAGCGGCAACCGGTCGCCGACGGCCTGCTCAACCTGGAGGCGCAGCGCCGCCGTTGGGCCTCGGGCGCGCCGGCGCCGACCGTGTCCTGTCTGATGGTGACCAAGGACCGCTCGGCGACGGCACGCCGCGCGATCCGGTGCTTCACTGCTCAGACCTACCCGAACCTGGAGCTGGTGGTGCTGGAGGACGGCACCGATGACGCGCTCGAGCAGCACATCCGTGACCTGGACGACCCGCGGATCCGCCATCACCGGCTCCCCCCGGAGCGACGGACCTTGGGGGAACTGCGCAATGAGGCGGTGGACCGGGCCACCGGGCCGTACGTGTGCCAGTGGGACGACGACGACCTGTACGACCCGGAGCGGGTGGAGGCCCAGATGGCGGCGATTCTCGCGCTCGGTGCCGACGCGTGCTTCCTCGCCCGTGAGCGGCTGTGGTGGCCCGCCCGGCGCAAGCTCGCCATCTCCTGCGCGCGGGTCTGGGAAGGGTCGATGGTGTGCGCGAAGGACCGGCTCCCGCGCTATCCGGCCGAGCGCCGTGGCGAGGACACCCCGGTGGCCGAGGAAATGGTCCGAAGCTGCCGGGTCGTCTCGGTGGACGCGTCCGACCTGTACACCTACGTATGCCACGGGAACAACACCTTCGACGAGTCGCATTTCGCGGAGCACTTCGAGGTGGCGACCCACGTGTGGGCCGAACCCGGCGCCTACGCGGAGCAGTTGCTCGCCATGGCGGCCCGGCTGCCGCTCGAGCCGGGGGACATCGCGCACGCCGAGACCGCCGCGGGCGCCGCGAGCACATGCGAGCGGAAGCCGCAGCCGGTCCCCGAGCCGGCACCGGCGAGCGAGCGGCCCCCGGTGCTGGTGCTCACGCCCCTCAAGGACGCGGCCGCGTTCCTGCCCGGCTATCTGGACCGCCTGCGCACGCTGGACTACCCCCGTGAGGCGATCTCGCTGGGCCTGCTGGAGGGCGACAGCAGGGACTCGACCCCGGAACTGCTCCGGCAGGTCCTGCCCGGCATCGAGGCGGAGTTCCGGCGGGTGACCCTCGTCCACCATGACGTCGGCCTCCAGTTGGCCGGAGCCCGCTGGGAGCCGGGCATCCAGCGTCGGCGCCGGTCGGCTCTGGCCAAGGTGCGCAACCATCTCCTCGCGCGGGCCCTGGCCGACGAGGAGTGGGTGCTGTGGCTCGACGTCGATGTCACCGGCTACCCGGCGGACCTCGTCCAGCGTCTGCTCGGCGCGCGCAAGAACATCGTCGTCCCGCACTGCGCCACCGCACCCGGCGGGCCGACGTACGACCTCAACACCTTCGTCCGCAAGCCCGGAGCCGGCACGCTCAACTGGGCCCAGTGGGTGCGCGACGGCATCCTTCAGCCTCCCCGGGGTTTCGGCCGGACGTATCTCGACGAGTTGCGTGGACGCGGGCTCGTCCGCGTCGACTCGGTCGGCGGAACCGCGTTGCTGGTCCGTGCGGAGTTGCACCGCGACGGCCTCAATTTCCCCTCCTTCCCCTACCGGCAGTTCATCGAGACCGAGGGGCTGGCGGCGATGGCCCTGGACATGGGAACCGCCTGCTGGGCGCTGCCCGATCTGGAAGTGGTGCATCCGCCGCACCACGGCACACCGCAGCCGGAGCCCGTGATCCTGACCGCCGCACACAGTAGGTAGTCATTTTGACACATGGAGTGACAAAACTTACGGTGGCTTTACTGCCCATGCCGCGACGTACAGCGGCATTCCGGGGCAGATCCCCCGCACCCGAAGGAAAGGCGCCACCGTGAAATCCCGTGTCATGACCTCACTGGCCCTGCCTGCCGCGCTGGCCACGGCCGGACTGCTCAGCACCGCGGAGGCGGCCTACGCCGCCATCGCTCAGGACACGCAGACGGGGACGGCGACGTACGGGTACTCAGGGCAGCCGATGAGCGGCGACATCACCCTTACGCCCGGGACCAGTCACCCCTGCGAGCCCATAGGCAACGTCACGATCACCGACTACGGGCACTGCTGCCCGCCCGTGAACAACGTCACGATCACCGACTACGGGCACTGCTGCCCGCCCGTGAACAACGTGACCATCACCGACTACGGGCACTGCTGCCCGCCCGTGAACAACATGACGATCACCGACTACGGGCACTGCTGCAACGTCGGCAACGTCACCATCCCCGACTACGGGTGGTTCTGCAGGGTCGACGACGACGACCTCCGACCCGAGGGCGGGTTCGGCCGGCACCACGAGTCGGCAGCCGACGCCTACGACCCCCAGCGTGCGGAGCGCGCGCACAGCTAGCCCAGGATCCGCCGCTGTGCCCGGCCGTGGGCCCGCAGACGTGGCCCGGGGGGACGGCCGGCGCTCGGAACACCGGCTTCCGGTCCGCCCGATTCCCATCCCGTTCCCGTCCCGAACCGAAAGACCGCGCATGCCCCACAATCCCGACCCCGTGGTCTCGGTGGTCATCCCCTGCCATGACTACGCCCGCTATCTTCCCGAGGCCGTGTCCAGCATCCTTGCCCAGACCTTCCAGGACTGGGAGCTCCTCATCGTCGACGACGGCAGCACCGACAACACCGCCGAGGTGGCCCGGTCCCTGATCACCCGCCACCCCGACCGGCGCATCAGGCTCGTCCAGCGGGCGAACGGCGGCGTCTCGGCCGCCCGCAACACCGGGATCGAGGTGGCCACCGGCCGCTACGTCCTTCCGCTGGACGCCGACGACGTGATCGCTCCCACGATGCTCGAGAAGACCGTCGCGGTCCTGGACGGCAACCCCGGCATCGCGATCGCCTCCACTGATGTGTTCACCTTCACCGACGACGATCTGCCCCCGCAGACGATGTCCCTCCCCGCCTACAGCCGGGAACTGATGCTCCAGCGGCTGATCATGTTCTACTGCTCGCTGTACCGCCGAGAGGTGTGGCAGGCCGTGGGCGGCTACGACGAGAGCATGCGGGCCGGAGAGGACTGGGACTTCTGGGTCGGCTGCGTCGAGCACGGCTTCGATGCCCACCACCTCCATGAGCCGCTGTTCGGGGCGCGCAACAAGGACACCGGACTCCACGTGGAGGCCGCCGAGAACGACCTGGCCATCCGGGCGCGGATCGTGGCCAACCACCCGAGCCTGTTCAAGCCGATCACCCGCGGCTGGGCGCAGGCCGTGCTCGGCCAGGACGCGGAAGCCTGCCTGCGGGACGACCACGTGCCCGACGACATCCTCACCCGGGCCGCCGAGATGGATCACTTTCTCACCGCGGTGATGGCCCTGCAGCGCACGGCGCGGGTTCAGCACTACCACATCCAGCGGCTGGAGAAGGAGCTGGCGGCTCACCGCCACGCGGCCGGCTCTCCCGCCCAGGAGAAGGACCCGACCACATCGGCGGTTTCCACCGTCTAGCGTTGTGATCAGGCCCTCGACCTGCGCTTATGGCGCGGATCAGGGGGCCTTTCACGGCCTGGGCCCACGGTGGGTCCTCAGCGTCAAGGATCTTGAGGCATCAGGCGGTCGGCGGGCCGTCGGCGAGGCCGACGTGGGAGCCGACGTCGTCGCGGTGGGCGGCGTCGAGAACGGCGTTCAGCAGCCCTGGGAAGCGGGCGTTGAGGTCGTCGCTGCGTAGCGTGACGAAGCAGCGGGTGCCTTGCTGCCGGGTGCGGGTGACGCCTGCGTCTCGGAGCACGCGCAGGTGATGGCTGAGGGTGGACTTGGCCACGGGCGCACGCAGTTCGCCCCATCCGTGTTCGCGGTCGTCGGCGAGTACACGTATCAGGCCGACCCGGATGGGGTCGTTGAGCGCCCCCATCACGTCGATGAGGGTGATCTCGTCCGGAGTGGGATGTCGCGCCTGTTTCACGGAGACCATGTTACGTTATTCGATGTTCCATGAATGACGAACATTGAGGTGTCATGAACGCCAAGCCCCCCGCAGACCTCGCCGAACGCGTTGTCATCGTCACCGGCGCCGGATCCGGCATCGGCCGGGCCGCTGCGCGCGCCTTCGCCCAAGCCGGTGCCCGGGTACTGGGAGTCGGTCGCCGAATCGACGCTCTTGAGGAGACCGCCGCCGGACATCCCGCGATCGCCGCCCATTCGGCCGACCTGAGCGGCCCAGGAGCACCGGAGGAAGTGGTCAACGCCGCAGTTGACCGCTGGGGGCAGGTGGACGTGCTGGTCAACAACGCCGGAGCCACCAAGATCATGCCGCTGGCCGACACCACCGACGGGGGCATCACCGACCTGTTCGGCCTCAACGTCGTCGCCCCCAGCCTGCTGGCCCGTGAGGCGCTGCCGCACCTGCGCCGGAGCCGGGGCTCGATAGTCAACATCTCCAGCACCTATGGCCACCGGCCGCTGCCGGGCGGCGCCCACTACGCGGCGTCCAAGGCCGCCCTCGAACAGCTCACCCGCAGTTGGGCAGTGGAACTCGCCGCCGACGGCATCCGCGTCAATGCCCTCGCCCCCGGCCCGACGGAAAGCCAGGCCCTGGCCGCCGCCGGACTCCCCGCGGAGACCATCGAACAAATCAAGCACGAAGAAACCTCGCGCATCCCCCTCGGCCGCCGCGGCGACCCCGACGAGGTCGCCGCCTGGATCCTGCGCCTGGCCGATCCAGCCACTACCTGGCTCACCGGGCAGATCCTCACCGTCGACGGGGGCCTGGAACTGACCTGACGGCCCCGGGCTTCGTGGAGCATGCCCGCAGCGTGGCCACGGCGGCCAGGCGGCCAGACGAGGTGTGCGGCCCGCCCTCCGTACCTTGATCAGCCGCGATCTCCGCCACACCTGGGAAACCACCTTCACCGAGCCGGCTCCCAACGCGACGGCTGTCGCGTGAACCTCGCGGACGTGCTCGCCGTCGGAGGCGACCCCCGAATCTCCCGCGGTCAGGAGGGAGTGAACTCGTACTGCAGCTCGTAGAGGTGACCGGCCTTGGCCATCACCGTGGCCTCGATGGGGCGCTCGCCATCGCTGTAGACGACGCGTAGCGTCCGCAGAACCGGAAGGTTTCCCGGCAGGTCGAGCACCGCGTACTGCTCCTGGGTCGGTACGCGCGCGGAGACCTTGTCGACGCTGAGGCGGGGCGGGTAGCCCAGTTCCGCGAGGAGGGCCGGGGTGCCGCCCTTGATCTTGCGGCGGTCCATCATCGCCGTCCCGCGAGCCAGCTCCAGCGGGTAGTACGACTTCACCAGCTCCACCGGCTCATCGTCCATGAGCAGCACCTGCGCCCGCAGCAGCGCCGTGCCGTCCTCCGGGAGGCGCAGGGCCTCGGCGACGTCGGCGGGCGGGCGGACCTCGGTGACGTCGAGGAGCCGGCTGCTTCCGCGAGCCTGGTGGCCCGCGGCCTCGCTGATCCATCGGTACGGTTCCCCTGGCGCGGCCGGGGCCATGTACGAGGCGGGTCGCATGGTGCGCTGCCGGTGTTCGCGTACGGTGACGGCCGCCCCGGCACGGCCGACCGCCAGCCCTTCGTCCTTCAGCAGCTGCAGGGCTTTCTGCACGGTGGCGTTCGAGGCGGTGAACCGCTCCTTGAGCTGGGCGGTCGAGGGAAGCTTGGCGCCCGGAGGAAGGTCGCCGGACATGATCTCGTCCCGTAGGTCGGCGGCGATCCGTTCATGCAGCGACCGCTGGTCGACTGCGTCCTGTTCGGCCTTCGGCACGGTCATCCCATCCTGAGTTCGTAGCGCAGGCGCTGGCGTTGGGCGGGCATGGTGATCAGGTCGGCCTGAATGGCCCGGTCGGCCCCGTCGAGCACGACCCGCTCCAGGCACAGCACCGGCTCCTCCGCGCCGGTCCGCAGCAGCTCCCGCTCCTGTGCGCCCGGCATGCGCGCCGTCACGTCCTCGCGTACCCGCCGACCCACATGCCCCAGCTCGGCGAGCAGCGCCACCGCGCCCCCACGGATCTTCGCGGTCCCCGCGAGGCCGGTGCCTGCCGCGATCTGCGCCGGGTAGTAGGAGTCGCCCGCGGCTTCGATGCCACCGAGTTCGAGGTCGGCGACGAGGGCGTCGGCTACGTCAACAAGGACTAGGCGCAGAACGGCGGTTACGCCGAACTGGTCTCCGCTCCGGCTCGCACCCTGGCGCGCAAACCGGCGTCCTGGGACTGGGCGCATGCGGCGTGCCTGCCGCTGCCCGGGCTGACGGCCTACCAGGCCATCAAACGAATCAACGTCGGCGAGGGCGACACCCTCCTGGTCCACGCGGCCGCGGGTGGGGTCGGCTCGCTCGGTGTGCAGATCGCCCTCGCCCGCGGCGCCCGGGTCATCGGCACCGCCGACGAGCGCAATCACGACTTCCTGCGAGAGCTCGGCGTCACACCAGTCACCTACGGCGAGGGCCTGGCCGAGCGGGTGCGCCGGCTGGCGCCCGGGGGTATCGACGCGGCGTTCGACTGCTACGGCGGCGACGCGGTGGCCGTGTCGCAGAAGGTCGTGAAGGACCCGGCGCGGGTCGTCTCCGTGGCCGACCTCACCGTCGCCGACCAGGGCGGTCATCTGGTGTGGGCACGCTCGAACGCCGACGAGCTGACCGAGCTGGTCGATCTCGCCGAGTCCGGGAAGTTGTCCGTCACCGTGCACCGCGCCTTCCCGCTGGAGCAGGCGGCCGACGCCTGGCGGGCTCTCCAGGAGGAGGGCCGTACCCGCGGCCGGATCGTGCTGGACATCGACGCCAACTGACCTCAGCCCCCCACCTGCGGTTTCACCGCGGGAAGGGGGCCTCGGTGAACGGAGCTTCGAGCGCCGATGCGCGGACCGTCAGCGCAACGCCGCCTCGCCCGAGTAGACCGCACGCAAAGCGCGCTCGACCGTCTCCTCGTTTTCGCCGACCGGGGCCACGTAGTCCAGGACGCCGCGCGCCGCGGCCTCCCCGACGGTTCGGGTGATGACCCAGGTGGCGAGGTACTGGGAGGAGAGGCAGCCGCCCGCTGTCGCGATGTTTCCCTCGGCGTGGAACGGGACGTCCAGGACGGTGACGCCGCCGGCTTCGACGAAGGGGCGGCTCTTCATGTCCGTGCAGGCGGGCATGGAATCCAGCAGCCCGAGCCGGGAGAGCACCAGCGCGCCGGAGCACTGGGCGCCGATCAGCTGACGCGAGGGGTCGAGGGAGAGCCTGGAGATCAGTTCGTCGTCGGTGACGACCTCGCGGGCCTTTACTCCGCTGCCGATCAGGACGACGTCGGCTTCGGTCACGAACTCCATCGGGCGCTGGCCGGTGACCTCGACGCCGTTCATGGAGGTGACCACCGGCGTCGGTGTCGTGATGAAGGCTTCCAGGCCGTCCTTGCGGCATCGGTTGATCAGCGCGGAGGCGATGAAGCTGTCGAGCTCGTTGAATCCGTCAAAGGTGACCACGGCTACCTGCGGCATGGCATCTCCTCATGTGCGGTGCGGCGGCTGAGTGTCTCCCGAGCGCCGTGCCCGGGCCGCGGGCCAATTGGGGGTCGGTGGCTCATCGGGCCATAAGACCTCTTAAGGACTTACGCTGAAATCGTCCGCGGCGGCCGCACAACCGGGACGGGACGGTGAGCTACGCATGGCCAAGTACGAGCAGATCGCCGATGCCCTGCGGCAGAGTATCCGCGCAGGTCAGCTGCTGCCCGGGGAGCGGCTTCCGGCCGAGGACAAGCTTGCGGCGCGGTATCGGACCAGTGTGCCGACGCTGCAGCGGGCGCTGTCGGAGCTGGTGGCCGAGGGGCTGATCGACAGGCGGCACGGGGTGGGGACCTTCGTGCGCACCCCGCGCCGGCGGGTCATGCGGAGCAACGATCGGCACCAGTGGGAGAAGGACCGGGTGCGCCGGTCGACGGCGGAGCGCCTGCGGACCGGGTCCACCGAGCATGACACCGGGCTGGAGGTGACCGACCTCGCCTTCCACGCCGAGTACCGCGACGCGAAGGCCGACGAGGACCTGGCCTCCGTCTTCGGGGTCCCCATGGGCACGCGGCTGCTGGAGCGGATCTACCGCACCAACTGCCGCGAGGAGGACGCGCCGTTCGCCCTGGTGCACTCGTATCTGGTTCACGACGTGGTGGCCGAAAATCCGGATCTGCTCGACGCCGCCAACGAGCCCTGGCCCGGCGGCACCCAGAATCAGCTCTACACGATCGGCATCGAGCTGGACCGCATGGAGGAACGGATCACGGCCCGGCCGCCGACGGTGGAAGAGGCCGAAGCGCTCGGGCTGAAGAAAGGTGTGTCGGTGATCGTCCTGCGCAAGATCTGTACGGATGTCGAGGCCCGGGTCGTGGAGGTATCCGACGTGACGCTGTGCGGAGACCGTACGGAGCTCGTCTTCACCACGCCCCTGAAGAGGTGGTGATCATGCCCAGCACCATCACCGTCATCACCGCGGTCCACGCCCCGGGCGCCGAGCATCTGCCGGACGCCTACAAGTCGTTGCGCGAGCAGGAGCTGCCGAACGGCTGGGACTGGCAGTGGGTCATCCAGGAAGACGGCGAGACGGACGCCGTACGCCCCTACGTCCCCGACGACGCCCGCGTCAGCTTCGGCCAGGGCCGGGCCGGCCGGGCCGCGATGGCCCGCACGATGGGGCTCTCCCGCGCCGAGGGCGAGTACGTCAAGGTGCTGGACGCCGACGACATGCTCACCCCCGGCGCCCTCGCCCGCGACCTCCGCGCGCTCACGGACCACCCCGATCTCGGCTGGGCCACCTGCCGTGCCCTGGATCTGCTGCCCGACGGCTCCACCGTCGGCTTCGAGGGCGATCCGCCGCAGGGGCCCATCGCGCGCGGCGCCCTCCTCGAATTCTGGCGGGCGAACGACTACCGCGCCCAGGTCCACCCCGTCACCCTCTTCGTCCGCCGGGACCTGCTCCTCGCCCTCGGCGGTTGGATGGCCCTCCCCGCATCCGAGGACACCGGCCTCCTCATGGCCCTCAACGCGGTCAGCCGCGGCTGGTTCACCGCCGAGACCGGCCTGCTCTACCGCAAGTGGCCCGGCCAGGTCACCAGCCAGTCCGCCCACACCGACGAGGCCGAGCGCGCGGCCCGCTTCGCGGTGGTCGAGGCCCGGGCCCGCGTCCTGGCCGCCATGGACGGCTGGCGCTACGACGCACACTGAATGCCCGCTCGGGCCGCCACCGATGAGTTTGCGCGGCCGCCCCGGTCTGAGAGGAGGAAGAGCTCACCGGCCCAGGAAGAGCTCACCGACCGCTTCCCACGGAGGGGCATCATGAGGAAGATCACCGCCAGCCTGTTCATCTCGCTCGACGGAGTCGTGGAAGCACCCGATCAGTGGCACTTCCCCTATTTCAACGACGAGATGGGCGCCGCCGTCGACGCGTCCTTCGCCACGGCCGACACCCTCCTCCTGGGCCGTAAGACCTACGACAGCTTCGCCGGAGCGTGGCCGGGCCGTGAGGCGGAGGGCGGCGAGGACGCCGGTTTCGCCAAGAAGCTCGGCGACGCCCGCAAGATCGTCGCCTCGCGCCAGGACCTGACGTTCACCTGGCGGAACTCCGAACTGCTCAAGGGAGAGCTGGCCGACGCCGTCACCGCGCTGAAGCGCGAACCGGGCGGGGACATCGTCCTGAGCGGCTCCGTCTCCGTCGTCCGGCAGCTCCTGGGGCACGGCCTGCTGGACGAGTTGCACCTGCTGGTGCACCCGATCGCCGTCCGCAAGGGCATGCGGCTGTTCGACGAGGCCGACACCACGCTCCCGCTGAGACTGATCTCGTCCGCGACGTTCAGCACCGGTGTGCTGCACCTGGTCTACGCCCTGGCCGAGCCGACGGGCGACGCGACCTACGACGACGCCAAGGCCCACCTCCCCCGAGACGACCAGTAGCACCGTCCGCCTCATGAGTTGCCCGTGGCTGCGTTGGCGGTGGCGGACCCCCGGCGGCGAAGGACGGGATCCGGTCTCAAAGGACTGGGAATCGGCCGCATGTGTCTGCGGTCAGTACTGACCATGGCCTTAGCCGGTGACGATTGACTTGAGACGGCACTGACCGGCGAGGGGGCCAAATGGGCAAACAGGTTAAGTGCGGATCAACTAGTACCAAGAGCGGTAGGCCATGCCAGAATCCCGCGATGATTGGCTACTCCCGCTGCCAGTTGCATCGAGGTGAATGGAACAAGCCGCAGAGGAAGAAGCCCAAGAAGCGTCGCTGAGTCGCCCCCTGTGGTGCGCCGGGCGGTGGCGTAAGTCGGCCGCAGTGGCAGCCGCCGGCGCGATCGCTGGTGTCCTTGTCGGAGGCAACCGGTAGAGTCCCTCCGCGCATCGACCGGGCGGCTCAACGGGGCTCTACCAACAAGGTGAAGTTGCCACAAAGTGGCCAAGCTCGGACTCGTTCGAGTGTGCATTGAGTCACCAAATAATGTGAGCTATGTCACGTCGACGGTCGACGCGTCCCCAATGAGCTGGTTTCTTTCCGGTTTTTCCGGTGACCTTCTGTAGCTGATGCACGATCGACTGTCGCGTAGCCCGAGGGGCACAGGGCAAGATGGGGTCCGTCGCGACGCTCGCTTGTGATGGGAGTCACGTTTCGTACGTCGCGGTAACAAGCACTCGGATACGACGAAGGCCCCACCCGTCGCCTGGCCAAGGTCTAGGTGAGGCCTTCGACTCAGCACACCGGCTGCAGCGTGGCCCCGACCGTTAGGTCGGGGCCTTCGCGTCAAGCGGTCCAGTGGTCTCGCACGATCTTGTAGATCGTGTAGACCGGACCCAGCCAGCGGGCCATCCGATACGACTGGTCCCGCCTGCTGCAGCGGCAATGCCCCTTTGGCTTGTTGTGCTTCTTCGCCATCGGGTTCCGCCCCTTCCTGGGGCCCACGGCCGTCGTGGACTCCGCGGAGATTCACCAGGGATGCTGGACCCCCGGGGCGGATTGATAAGCGGCACCCTACCGGGCGCTGCGCCATCTGTGACTTCGTCAACTTTCAACGAGAGACGTCTGTTGGCGGCACACCGTGCCACCTTCGGTGACCCGAGCGGTTGTGTGCCGAGGGCGACTAGGTGCAGAAACGTTACTAGCTGGAGTGCCTCTGACGGATCGTAGGGAACGGAGTGCCGGTTCCCTTGATGCGTCACTCTCGAATGTGACGTATACGACTCGACGTGGTGCGAACCGAGAGGACGAGCTTGCTGTCGGGGCTCGACAATCAATGAGTGAGAGGTCATTGACGAAGAGTGGCGATCGTTGATCGCTGACTCTGCTGACGGGCGTGCCCCGAGGTGATTGACCACCTCGGAGCGTGAAGGGGTGCAGCAGTCTCTGCTACCGGTCCTCTGCGGCCGATCAGGGCAAGGTCTCCGCGTCCACCCGCGAAAAGACCAGGTCGCTTTCCTCGGCGACCGGGCCCCGCCAGCGCATCGGCACCTCCGGCGGGCGCCGGAGCGCGTCCGGGTAGCCGGCCGCCGCGTAGTCGTTGGTCAGGCGGTAGACGTGGAAGCCGTGGCTCTTCAGGGCTGTCAGCAGCTCGTCGACGGAGTCGCCGAGGTCGGCCATGCGCTGCGGGGTGACCTCGACGGTCAGTTCGGCGTCGGGGCGCAGCTTGTCCAGCAGGGGGAGGAGGCCGCGGACCACAGCGCCTTCCGCGCCCTCCACGTCGATCTTGATCACCCTGGCCCGGGTGATGTCCTCTTCGGTGAGGAGGCGGGGCAGGGGCTGGGCCGCGATCTCGAAGGTGGACTCGGCCGGGCCGTCGTAGGGGACGACGCTGTTCGCGCCCATGTTGCGGGAGCTGGCGAGGATGAACGTCAGCAGCTCGTCGCGGTCGGATACGGCCGTGTTGATCGCGCGGATGTTGGCGCATCCGTTGCGCCGCGCGTGCCGCAGGAGGATGCGGTGGAAGGTCGGCGAGGCTTCGATCGCCACCACCTTGCCGCGTGCCCCGACGAGGCGTGAGGCCAGGATGCTGTAGTAGCCGATGTTGGCCCCGACGTCCACGAAGACGTCCCCGGGCTTGAGGCGCCGCTGGAGCCACCGCGTCATATGCGGCTCCCAGACGCCGAAGAGGTACAGGTAGCGCTGGATGAGGTCCTGTGTGTCGACGGCGAAGGTGGCGCCGAAGCGCGTACGGGCCAGGCGGTGCAGGGGGCGGTCCCGCAGTGCGGCGTTGAGGTGGTTCTCGACCAGGGCCCGCTTTCCGGCGCTCCAGGGCGCATGGCGGACGTACTCGCGGCCGAGGTCCAGAGCGGCCTGGTCGAGCCTGCGGCTCACGGGGCCTCCAGGGGGTGAAGGGTCGTTCTCGTTCGTTGCGCCGACGCCGGCACCGTTGTCCCGGTACCGGTGCGGAGTCTCCCCCTGACATGGAAGCGCCCGACCGCTGGCGACGGGGGATGCACCAGCGGTCGGGCTGTACCTAAGAGTAACGCGGCTCCTCGCGTGTGGGAGCCGACTCCTCCCTCCGATGAGGAGTTGTGACCGCGATCACGCAACGTTCTCGCAACGTGGTCACCGACCACAGGGAGGCTCGTACGACAGCCGCGGCAGGTACTCGTCCCATTTCTCCGGTGTCAGCACGCCCCGGGTCATCGAGCAGATACGACGATCCGCCTCGCCCACGTCCAGGCTCCACAGCCGGACCGTGTCGGCGCCGCTGGACACCCCGAGCATTCGGTTCCCGCGGCTGAACGACAGGAAATTGCCCGTCTTGGCGTTGGGGCTCAGCGACTGGCCGATGGGTGTGGCCTTGGACGGGACGGTGACGTCCCAGAGGCGGGCCGTGTTGTCGTTGCCGCCGCTCGCCAGGGTGCTGCCGTCCCGGCTGAACGACAGCGACACGATCGCGTCGGTGTGGCCGGTGAGGGGGGAGCGCAGCCGGGTCGCCCTGCTGGGATCGGTGACGTTCCAGAGCCGGACCGTGTTGTCGTCGCTGCCGCTGGCCAGCGTGCGGCCGTCCGGGCTGTAGGCGAGTGCGTTGACGGGGCCGAGGTGCCCCGTGACGCGCGGGCCTCGTCGGACGGCGTGACGCGGGTCGGTCACCTTCCACAGCCGGATGGTGTTGTCCGCGCTGCCGCTGGCCAGCGTATGGCCATCCGGGCTGAAGACGAGGGCGTTGACATAGCCCTTGTGGCCGGTGAGCGGCGCGCCGAGCCGGCGGACCCGGGACAGGTCGCTGACGTTCCACAACTGGATGGTGTCGTCGTTGTACGCGGTCGCCATGACGCGCCCGTCCGGGCTGAAGGCCAGCGCACCCGCGAACCGGGTCCGCAGGGGGACGGGCGGCTTGTAGGCGACGGGGTGGGCCGGGTCGGTGACGTTCCACAGCCGCACCTCGCGGTTGCCGGACATCATCGCGAGGGTGTGGCCGTCGGGGGAGAAGGTCAGTTCACGGATCGCGCCCTCGCCGGGGCTGAACGGCTTGCCCAGTGGCACCGGCCGGCTGGGCTCCTCCACGTTCCACAGCCGGACCTTCTCGTCGCGCCCGGCCGTGGCGAGCACCTGCCCGTCCGGGCGGAACGCTCCGCTGCGACCGACCATGTCCGACGTCGGCAGCGACCACAGACGGACCGTGTTGTCGCCGGTCCCGGTGGCGAGGGTGCGGCCGTCGGGGCTGAATCCCAGGGCGTACATCTCGCCGCTGCTGCCCGCGAGCGGCTCGCCGACCTGCGACGGGTACTCCGGATCACTGACGTTCCACAGGCTCGCCGTGCTGTCCTGGCTGGCGGCGGCGAGCATGGATCCGTCCGGACTGAAGGACACCGACCATATGGGGCCGGTGTGGCCGGTGAGCGGCGAGCCCAGCGGCTCCGCGCGACGCGGATCGCCGACGTTCCACAGCCGGATGGTGTTGTCCGCGCTGCCGCTGGCGAGAGTGCGGCCGTCGGGGCTGAAGGCCACGGAGTGCACCAGGTCCCTATGGCCGGTCAGCACCGTCTCGATCCGTTTCGGACGGCGTGGATCGGCCATGTTCCACAGCCTGATCGTGCCGTTGTCGCCACCGGCCGCCAGGGTCCGGCCGTCGGGGCTGAACGCCACGGAGCGTACGGCGGCGGTGTGGCCGGTCAGCGCGCCGAGCGGCCTCGGCCGGCCCGGGCGGCTCATGTCCCATAGGCGAACGACGCGATCTTCCGTGGCCGTGGCCAGCGTGCGTCCGTCCGGGCTGAAGGCGAGCAGATAGATCGTGCCGTCGTGGCGGGACAGGGGCGCGCCGAGCGGGCGCGGGTGGCGGGGGTCCCGCACGTCCCACAGCCGGACCGTGCCGTCGTCGCCGGCGCTGGCGAGGGTGCGGCCGTCCGGGCTGAAGACCGCGCTGCTCACCCAGCTCGTATGGCCGGTGAGGGGTTTGCCGAGCGGTTTGGGGCGGGTCCGGTCGCTCACGTCCCACAGCCGTACGGTCCGGTCGTAGCTGGCGGTGGCCAGCAGCCGCCCGTTCGGGCTGAACGTGGTGAGGTAGACGGCGCCGGTGTGGCCATGGAGCGGGGTGGCCAGCGGCGCGTTCACCACCGAGAGCAACCGGTTCTTCGTTGCCTCGTCGTCCGGTCGCAAGCGGTGTGCCACCAGGGCGAGTTGGGCGGACAGCGACGGATCCGTGTACTGGAAGCGATCGGCTTCGGTGACCACCTGCTCGAACACCGCGTCGTCCCGCTGCTGCCACGCGACCACCGCCGTACCGGCGGCCAGGACCGCCAGGACCACCAGAGCCGACACCGCACCACGGCTGAGCCACACCGTGCGCCTGCGCAGCCGGACGGACGCGGCCAGGAATTCCACCGCGCTGCGGGTCAGATAGGTGCCACCGGCGGTCTTCGCCCAGGTGTGGGCCTGCTCCAGGCGGGAGCCCCGGTAGAGCAGGGACGCGTCGCGGTTCGAGCCCTCCCAGGCCCTGCCGTCCTCCTCCAGCCGCTGGCGCACCAGATGGTCGTTCCGGTCCTCGTCGATCCAGTCGCGCAGCCGTGGCCAGGCGTGGAGCAGCGCCTCATGAGTGATCTCCACGGTCTCCGCGTCGAGTGTCACCAGGCGGGCGCGGACCAGCGCTTCGAGTGATTCCTCCGTTTTGCCCGGGTCCGTCGACTCCTTCGCCAGCTGGTGCCGCGTCCCCCGCCTGCGGGTGGCCTGGGTGTCCTCGCCCAGCCGGACCAGCCGCAGGAGAAGCAGCCGCGCGGCCGTGCGCGCCTCGGTGTCGAGGTCGGACCAGGCCCGTTCGGCGGTGGCCGCCACCGCGCCCTGGATGCCGCCGGCCGCGCGGTAGCCGGCCAGCGTCAGCCGTCCCGCCTTCCGCCGCTGCCAGGTGGCGAGCAGGGCGTGGGAGAGGAGCGGCAGCACGCCCGCGTCATGCGTGCCACGGGGGCTGTCGGCGCTGACTTCACGGACGATCAGCTCCGCCAGCCCCGGTTCGAGTTCCAGCCCCACGGCCTTGGCCGGGCCGGTCACCGCTTCGCGCAATTCCGCGGTGGTCAGCGGCCCGAGCACCATGTGCCGGTGCTGCAGCGCGTCGGCCAGTTCGGGATAGGCCAGGCACAGCTCGTAGAAGTCGGCGCGGATGCCGAGGACGACGAGCACGGGGGGCGGCTCGCCCGGGCCGTCGGGCGTGCAGACGGCGTGGAGGAGCTGGATGAACGCGCGCCGGTCCGCCTCGTCGGAGCCGAGGGTGAACGCCTCCTCGAACTGATCCACGATCACCACCGGACGGGCGGCGGCGGACGTCTCGCGTTCCGCCCACGCCGTGACGGCCTCACGCACCGCGCGCGCGAACCCGGGGGTGCCGGGCTCCCGTGCCTCAGTGCCGGGCTCCCGTGCCTCCGGCTCCGCCGACGCGGGGACGACGTCCGCGAGTTCGGGGATCCGGCGGGCCAGTTCGGCGAGCGGATCGGCGCCCGGCACGAGCTGCAGCACCCGCCTCTCGCGCAACGCGGGCACCAGCCCGGCGTTGAGCAGGGAGGATTTCCCCGCCCCGGAGGCGCCCACGAGCACGACCAGGCCGCCCGTCTCCTCCGCCGCGCAGAGCTGGGTGACGAGGGCGTCCGTGCTCCGCTCGCGGCCGAAAAACCACCGGGCGTCCTGCTGGCGGTACGAGGCCAGCCCCCGGTACGGGCATACGCCACCGGAGACGGCCGGGGTTTCGGCCGGGGGCCGTTCCTCTTCTTCCGCGGACGGGTCGGGGCGCTCGCCCACCGGGTCGGCCACCGCCCGCTCCCACAGGCGCTGCCAGTGGGCCATGTCGTACAGGCCCTTGGAGACCGGCACGGGCCGCGAGCGGCGGGCGTCGGGTATCAGGACGAGCAGGACGGCCGCGAGGGCGACGAACTGGGCGGGTACGTTCTTGGCCCGTCGCCAGTCGCTGATCCGCTGGGCGGAGACCCGTACGGGACGCCCTCGCTCGTCGGCCCGCTGGAGTCGGACGACCGCCTCTGACACGCTCTTGAGGGGAGGGTTGCCGGCCTCCCGGTACAGCAGCGCGAGGCGTTCCGCGAAGGCTGTGCGTGCCCCCGAGTCGGAACTCAAGGTCTCCACTCCTTACTTCCCCCGCGCTCTGAACATCCGGACCGGAAAACTCACTTTATACGGCTGACCAGCGGTGAAGCCGGTAGTGCGATGCCGGAACCTCCTCGGTGGGAGGCACAACTGGCAGGATCATGGCGCAGTAGCGCACCCCACCACGAGCCGCCCAGCAAGGCCATCAGCTCAGCGCACGGAGAGACAACCCATGACACCGCAAGTTCTCGGTCAGCTTTCGTCGACGTCACGCGTGTCGCCGGAGCCACGAGCGGGCGGTCGCGGGCTCGTCGTGTGAGCGAGAGAGATCCGTGGAGCCGGTCCCATCCGGACGGCTGTCGCATCGACCACGGATCCGGCCTCCGCACCTGATCCGCACCGGCACGGCGCGGATCGCACCGCCCCATGGTTCGGCACCGGTCCCCACGAGGGGAGGGACCGGCGCCGAACGTGGGAGCGGGTCAGGTCATCTGGGCGCGGCGGGCCAGTCGCCGGGGCCGCCGCCGTGCCATTCGATCAGCTCGGGGTTGTCGAGGGGCGCGTTCTCTTCCAGCACACCCGCACGGTGCAGGAGCCGCCGGAGCTCGTCCGCGCTCACCACCACGCCGACGTCCTGGCCGTCGATCAGCACACGACGGCGGCCGTCGAGCGGTTCGTCCACCACCACGCGAGCCGGGGCCGGGGTCTTGTCCTCCATAGCACCAGGCTCGCCGCATCCGGCGCCGCCCGCACCTCGGGCGGGACGCGTCGATGAGGCCGAACGGCGGAGCGACGTGCCGACGAGACCGACGGCAGAGGGTCTGGCCCACGAGACCGACGGCAGAGGGCCTGGAATCGGTCGCCCGGTCCCAGGCCCTGTGTCACGCGGGTCGTGCCGATCCTGCCGCTCGTGCGGTCATGCCCGTCAGCCGCAGCAGCCGCCGCACTGGCACGGACCGCCGGACTGGCAGCCGCAGCCGCAGCCCGATCCGCAGCCGCATGCGCCGACAGGGTTGCCGACGGGTTGGGTCGGAGGGGTTTCGGGCTTGGAGAGGTCCGCCATGCGTCGCCTCCTCGGGAGGGGTCACGTCACCTGCTCTTCATGGTGCCGACGACCCGGCGGCCGCGCGCAGGGGCGCGCCGACGGCGCTTGGATGCACGCCGTCGCAGACGCTCACGCCCCTTCGACGTCTCCCTGCGGGGAGATCTCGTCGGCGTGCTCACCGGTGACCAGGTAGACCACGCGCTTGGCGACGGAGACCGCGTGGTCGGCGAACCGCTCGTAGTAGCGGCCCAGCAGCGTGACGTCCACGGCGGTCTCTATGCCGTGCTTCCAGCGGTCGTCCATCAGGTGCTGGAAGAGGGTGCGGTGCAGCAGGTCCATCGCGTCGTCGTCCTGCTCCAGCTGGAGCGCGAGGTCGACGTCCTTGGTGATGATGACCTCGGCGGCCTTCGCCATCAGCCGCTGCGCGAGCTGGCCCATCTCCAGGATCGTGGCGTGCAGATCGTGCGGCACGGCCGAGCCAGGGAAACGGAGCCGCGCCAGCTTGGCGACATGCTGCGCGAGGTCGCCGGAGCGCTCCAGATCGGCGCTCATCCGCAGGCTGGTCACCACGATCCGCAGATCGGTGGCGACCGGCTGCTGCCGGGCCAGCAGGGTTATCGCCCGTCCCTCGAGATCCCGCTGCAGATCATCGACCTTCTCATCGGCGGCGATGACGCTCTCGGCGAGCTTGAGGTCCGCGTCGAGAATGGCAGTGGTGGCACGGCCGATGGCCGAACCGACGAGCCGGGCCATGTCGACCAGGCCGTCCCCGATCGAATCAAGCTCCTCGTGGTACGCGTCCCGCATCACTGACCTCTTTCACTGACTCTCGGTGACGATCTCTGACAGGTTTGGCAGATCTCCGTGGTTTTTGCCCTCGAGGGCCCCACACTTCCACGCTCCGGCCGGAACGCGTCCGCTTCCGGCATCCGGCGTTAATCACACCCAACTCCCAGGTGAACTCTCGGCAACGTGGCCCCGGCCGCACCGTGTGACACCCGCCCGGCGAAACGTCCGGAGTGAACCGATACCGACGCCCCGGTGAACTCTCGGCAACGTCTGGCCAAGGGGATCGTCGCGGGGCTGTGGAGTGGTCTCGCCGCCCGCATAACCTGGACGCATGAACGTGAACGCGGCGATCGCCGCAGTGGCGGCGCTCGCCGGGTTGTGCACCGGCGTCATCGCCATGCTGGCGTTCCGCTGGAGCGAGCGTGAACAGGCGAAGCCTACGCGCTCCTCACTGCATACCGACGCCGTGCTGCCGCCCGGCGTCGACACCGTCCTGTCGGTGCTGCGCTCCTCGGCCGTCGTCCTCGACGAGGCGGACGCCGTCGTCAAGGCGAGCTCGGCCGCGTACGCGCTGGGCCTGGTGCGCGGCGGCAAGCTGGCCGTGGAGCCCATGCTGGCGATGGCCCGCGACACCCGTCGGGACGGCGAGATCCGCCAGATCGAGCTGGATCTGCCGCGCCGCGGCACCGGCCGGGGCGGGGACGCGCTCGCGGTGTCCGCCAGAGTGGCCCCGCTGGGCTCCCGGCTGGTCCTGCTGCTCGTGGAGGACCTCACCGAGGCCCGCCGGATCGAGGCCGTGCGACGTGACTTCGTCGCCAACGTCAGCCATGAGCTCAAGACCCCGGTCGGCGCGCTGTCCCTGCTGTCCGAGGCCGTGATGGACGCGTCCGACGACCCGGAGGCGGTCAACCGCTTCGCCGGGCGGATGCAGGTCGAGGCGACCCGGCTGACCAGCCTCGTCCAGGAGCTCATCGACCTCTCCCGGGTGCAGAACGACGACCCGCTGGAGGACGCCGAGCCGGTCCGGGTGGACGAGCTCGTCGCCGAGGCCATCGACCGGTGCCGCCACCAGGCGGGCACCAAGCAGATCACGATGGCCACGGGCGGCACCGCCGATCTGCACGTATGGGGCAACCGCGGCCAGCTGGCCGCCGCGCTCGGCAATCTCGTCGAGAACGCGGTCAACTACAGCCCGGCCCGTACCCGCGTCGGCATCGCCGCCCGCCGCATCCCCGCCACCGGCGGGGACCTGATCGAGGTCGCCGTGACCGACCAGGGCATAGGCATCTCCGAGAAGGACCGCGAGCGGATCTTCGAGCGCTTCTACCGGGTCGATCCGGCCCGCTCGCGGCAGACCGGCGGGACCGGGCTCGGTCTCGCCATCGTCAAACATGTGGCCGCCTCGCACGGCGGGGAGGTCACCGTGTGGAGCGCCGAAGGACAGGGCTCCACCTTCACCCTGAGACTCCCGGAAGCCGGTGCGGCACGGGACCGGGACCGCTCGCGGAGGCGGCCGAGCGAGTCGAGCGAGTCGTACGACACCGGAGCAGACCTCGATGGCGAGGACCACGGCCGGCCGTACGAGACCTTCACCAATGAACCACTCTCTGCCCCGGAGGTCCTTCCGTGACCCGAGTTCTGGTCGTCGAGGACGAGGAATCGTTCAGCGACGCGCTGTCGTACATGCTTCGCAAGGAGGGATTCGAGGTCGCCATCGCGACGACGGGGCCCGAGGGCCTCGACGAGTTCGAGCGCAACGGCGCCGACCTGGTGCTGCTCGACCTGATGCTGCCGGGCCTGCCCGGTACGGAGGTCTGCCGCCAACTGCGCGGCCGGTCCAATGTCCCGGTGATCATGGTGACCGCCAAGGACAGCGAGATCGACAAGGTGGTCGGGCTGGAGATAGGCGCCGACGACTATGTGACCAAGCCCTTCTCCTCACGTGAGCTGGTCGCCCGGATCAGAGCCGTACTGCGCCGCCGCGGCGAGCCGGAGGAGATCACCCCCGCCGCCCTGGAGGCCGGGCCGGTCCGGATGGACGTGGACCGGCATGTGGTCACGGTCGGCGGCGGCAAGGTGGACCTCCCGCTGAAGGAGTTCGACCTGCTGGAGATGTTGCTGCGCAACGCGGGGCGGGTGCTGACCCGGATGCAGCTGATCGACCGCGTCTGGGGCGCCGACTATGTGGGCGACACCAAGACGCTCGACGTCCACGTCAAGCGACTCCGGGCCAAGATCGAGCCCGACCCCGGGGCGCCGCGGTACCTGGTGACGGTGCGGGGTCTGGGCTACAAGTTCGAGCCGTAAACCGGACCCGGGCCCCGAGCCGCCGGATGGAGTCCGGACGGAGTCCGGCACAGCGTCCCGAAGCCCGTGAGGCCCGCCAGGGCCGAGCGGTGCGAGGGGCGCACGCGGAAGGGGGCTCGAGCCCGACCCCGGGGCGCCGCGGTACCTGGTGACGGTGCGGGGTCTGGGCTACAAGTTCGAGCCGTAAACCGACCCATGCGCGAGGGCGGCCCGGGAGCGCTCCAGGGCCGCCCTCGCGCATGTCCGGGGCCGGCCCCGGTGACCGGTCTCAGTGATCGTCGCCGTTCGGGTTCGGCTCGCCCGTCGCGATGCCGTTCGGGGCGCCGCTGCTCTGCTCGGAGCCCGGCTGGCCGCTCGCCGTGTCGCCCGGCTTGTTGGTCGCCGAGCCGGACGGGGTGCCGCTGGGCTTGCCACTGGGCGTACCGCTCGGCGTCGCCGAGCCCGACGGCTTGGCGGTCGGCAGCTCGGACGGGCCCCAGCCCTTGAAGTAGCTCGTCGCCGGGACCACGAACGCGGTGACCGGGATATTGCCGGTCGAGCTGAGGTCGAAGACCACCCGCTCCGCGTTGCCGTCCTGGGCGGCCTCGCGCCCGTCGCTGATGACGGCGGAGGCATTGCCCTCGCCGCCGAAGGCCACCGAGCCGCCGGCCGGGACGACGACCGGGCCGCTCTTGCCCTTGGCCGGGCTGAGCTTCACCCGCGCACCGGTGCCGGGGAGGGTGATGGCCTTGACGGTCTGGTCCCCCTTGCCGTTGTTGAAGAGCCGGCCGGTGACGACGGCCGGGCCCTTCGCCTTGCGGTCCGGCTGGGTCACCAACGTGGCGTTCTGGATCTTGATATCGCCGACAGCGGTCGCGGCGTTGTCGGGCTTGACCTTCAGCGTCTGTGCGTCGTTCCCGGCTCCGCAGGCGGAGAGCGGGGCGACCGAGACCACGATGGCGGCTGCGGCGAGGGCGCCGCGTCGAAGGCTGCTGCTCACGGCGGCGGCATCTCCTAGGACGAGGTAGACGAGGTAAAGATTGGATCAGCGCGCTTAGATTACCGATCCGCCCTCTTCGGCCCGCACCCGACCCGCCCCAAGGCGCTCGGCCCCGGGCGGCGCACCCGTCTGCGCCCGGTTCCGGCGTGCGATACGAGGTCCGTACGGCGCCGTCCTGAAGTCCCGAATATCGGCTCGGCCGTTCACGCGGGAGATTATCGGTAAGGAATCCATGCATGTCCGCGAATTGATCACAGACTTGATGCGCTCTGTGTGATCAAGTCTGTGATCAATTCGTGAATCGGGGCCGGATCGCTCGCTCCTGATCCGAACGGAGTAGCGGAAGTCCATCGACTGGACTCCGGCAAAACGGGACGTACGGCCACTCGTCCGGGCTTCTTCGGGTGCGTAACGGGCGGGTTTCCGCGTGCCCGGACAGCGGCTCCCACCTGCGAATACCCGGTTCCGCACGCCCCGTGCAGCACGTTCCGGCCGCACTTGTCAAGCCCCGAGATATGCCCTGACCTGCGAAAACGCCATTCAGAAGAAGGCGTTCCCGTGTTACCCTGGATAGCCACGGAAGGGGTACCTGTCACATGACGTTCAAGGTTGGCGACACCGTGGTCTATCCCCATCACGGGGCCGCGCTGATCGAGGCCATCGAAACTCGCCAGATCAAAGGCGTGGACAAGACCTACTTGGTGCTGAAGGTCGCTCAGGGTGACCTGACGGTTCGTGTGCCGGCGGACAATGCGGAGTTCGTCGGTGTGCGTGATGTGGTCGGCCAGGACGGGCTGGATCGGGTCTTCGAGGTGCTGCGTGCACCGTATGCGGAAGAACCGACGAACTGGTCCCGTCGCTACAAGGCAAATCTCGAGAAGCTCGCCTCCGGCGATGTGATCAAGGTGGCCGAGGTCGTGCGTGATCTGTGGCGCCGGGAGCGTGAGCGCGGACTCTCCGCCGGTGAGAAGCGCATGCTCGCCAAGGCCCGCCAGATCCTGGTGAGCGAGCTCGCTCTCGCCGAGAGCACCAATGAGGACAAGGCCGAGGCTCTGCTCGACGAGGTTCTCGCGTCCTGAATATCAATGCCGTGGTGCCCGAGTGACTCAGACCTCTTATTCCCGCTAAGTCGTCTGTCGCCGGGCGCTGCGGCATGCGTACGCACCGGACGCTGTGATCTCCACGCGGTGATCTCTTGGATCTCCATGCGGTGATCTCTTGCGAGCCCCCGGTCGTCGCACCTCTGTGCCGGTGCGCTCAGCCGCGCCACAGTGCACGGTACAAGGTGTGCCGGGCCCGGGCAGCTGACTCGACCGGTCGTCACGGAAGGGGCCGGTCGGGCCATCGCGCCCGGCACGCTGTGGCCATACCCATTTCGGCTGAGGAAGCAAACCTGAACGCCAACTCAATGTCCGCAACCCCGGATCACGGCGGCTCCGGCGCGTCCGGCCGACCCGCCCGCACCGCCGCCGTGATCCCCGCCGCGGGCCGCGGCGTGCGGCTGGGCCCGGGCGCCCCCAAGGCGCTGCGCCCGCTGAGCGGCACGCCCATGCTCGTCCACGCCGTACGGGCGATGGCCGGATCCCGCTCCGTTTCCCTCGTCGTCGTGGTCGCCCCGCCGGACGGCGCCGACGAGGTGCGGCGGCTGCTGGACGCGTATCCGCTGAGCGGCAGCCTCACCGACACCACCGAGGTGGTGGTCGTGCCCGGCGGCGAGACCCGCCAGGAGTCGGTGCGCAAGGGACTGGCCGCCGTTCCCGAGACCTTCACCACCGTGCTGGTGCACGACGCGGCGCGGCCGCTGGTGCCCGTGGACACGGTGGACGCGGTCGCCGCCGCCGTGCGGGACGGGTCGCCCGCCGTCGTCCCGGCGCTGCCGCTGGCCGACACCGTCAAGCAGGTCGAGCCGCGCACCGGGGAGCGGGCCGGTGAGCCCGAGCCGGTCGTCGGCACCCCCGAGCGCGCCCTGCTGCGCGCCGTCCAGACCCCGCAGGGCTTCGACCGCGCCACGCTCGTGGCCGCCCACGAGAAGATCGCCCTGGAGGGCGAGGGCGCGACGGACGACGCGGGCATGGTGGAGCGGCTCGGCGTCGAGGTCGTGGTCGTCCCCGGCCATGAGGAGGCGTTCAAGGTGACCCGGCCGCTGGATCTGGTGCTGGCCGAGGCGGTTCTGGCCCGCAGGAGGGCGAACGATGGCTTCTGACGCGGTGGCGCTCCCCCTGGTGGGCATCGGCACGGATGTGCACGCCTTCGAGAAGGGCCGTGAGCTGTGGTGCGCGGGTCTGCTGTGGGACGGCGATGAGTACGGAGAGTACGGACTGGCCGGCCACTCCGACGGCGATGTGGCCGCGCACGCCGCCTGCGACGCGCTGTTCTCCGCCGCCGGGCTCGGCGATCTCGGCGCCCACTTCGGCACCGACCGCCCCGAGTGGTCCGGCGCCGCGGGCACCACGCTGCTCGCCGAGGCGGCCCGGATCGTGCGGGACGCGGGCTTCGAGATCGGCAATGTGGCGATCCAGGTGATCGGCGTGCGCCCCAAGATCGGCAAACGGCGCGAAGAGGCGACCAAGGCGCTGACGGCGGCGGTGGGCGCCCCCGTCTCGGTGTCCGGTACGACCACGGACGGCCTGGGCCTGACCGGCCGCGCCGAGGGCCTCGCGGCGATTGCCACGGCGCTGGTGGTCCGGCGGTAACGGCGGTTGCCGCCCGCGCGTCCCACGCCCCGGTTTCGTCCCGAGTGTCACGCTTCTGTGTCCCCGCCGGGGAAGGCGCACAGGGCACCGTTCACTTCCCACTACCCTTGATGCGTGACTATTCGCCTGTACGACACCAGCGCCCGGCAGATCCGTGACTTCATCCCGCTCAGGCCGGGCTGTGTCTCGATCTACCTGTGCGGCGCGACCGTGCAGGCGGCCCCGCACATCGGGCACATCAGGTCGGGGCTGAACTTCGACATCATGCGCCGCTGGTTCGCGCACCGCGGCTATGACGTGACGTTCATCCGCAATGTCACCGACATCGACGACAAGATCATCGCGAAGTCGGCGGAGCAGAAGCGGCCGTGGTGGGCGATCGGCTACGAGAACGAGCGCGCCTTCAACCAGGCGTACGACATCCTCGGCTGCCTGCCCGTGACCTATGAGCCGCGGGCGACCGGTCATGTCCCCGAGATGATCGAGATGATGCGGGAGCTGATCGACCGGGGTCATGCCTATGCCGCCGAGGGCAATGTCTACTTCGATGTGCGCTCGTTCCCCGAGTATCTGAAGCTCTCCAACCAGGATCTGGACGGACTGCGCCAGCCCTCCGGCGAGGGCGAGATCGGCAAGCGCGACCCGCGCGATTTCGCCATGTGGAAGGCGGCGAAGCCGGGGGAGCCGAGCTGGGAGACCCCCTGGGGGCGCGGCCGTCCCGGCTGGCACCTGGAGTGCTCGGCGATGGCGCACAAGTACCTCGGGCGCGCCTTCGACATCCACGGCGGCGGCGTCGACCTGATCTTCCCCCACCATGAGAACGAGATCGCGCAGGCCAAGGCGTTCGGCGACGACTTCGCCGCCTACTGGGCGCACAACGCCTGGGTGACCATGAGCGGCGAGAAGATGAGCAAGTCGCTCGGCAACTCGGTGCTGGTCTCCGAGATGGTCAAGCGCTGGCGTCCGATCGTGCTCCGCTACTACCTGGGCACCCCGCACTACCGGTCGATGATCGAGTACAGCGAGGAGGCCCTGCGCGAGGCGGAGTCGGCGTTCGCGCGGATCGAGGGCTTCGTCCAGCGCGTGGTGGAGAAGGCCGGGACCGTCGAGCCCGCGGCCGAGGTGCCGCCCGCCTTCGCGGAGGCGATGGACGACGACCTCGGGGTGCCGCAGGCGCTCGCCGTCGTCCACACCACCGTCCGCCAGGGGAACTCCGCACTGACCGCCGACGACAAGGAGGCGGCGGTGGCCCGGCTCGCCGAGGTGCGGGCCATGCTGGGTGTGCTGGGCCTCGATCCGCTCGATGAGCACTGGGCGGGCGGTGCGGACCGCGGTGAGGATCTGCACGGCGTGGTCGACTCGCTCGTCCGGCTGGTCCTGGAGCAGCGGCAGGCCGCGCGGACCCGTAAGGACTACGCGACGGCGGACGCGATCCGCGATCAGCTCCAGCAGTCGGGTCTGGTGATCGAGGACACCCCGTCCGGACCGCGCTGGGAGCTGAGCCAGCGCTGAGGCCCTGACCTCCTGTGTTGTGCCGCCCGGCGCCCCGGGCGGCACACTTGTGACCATACAAATGACCGCACAGACGCCTTTGACCTCACAGACGGGTGACGTTCGGCGTCCGAGCCGCTTGCTGAGCAGCGCTGAGCAGTGAAGAGACAGGTGACCATTCATGGCCGGCAACAGCCAGCGCAGGAACCGCCGTACCAGCAACAAGAAGGGTGCGACGGTCGGCAGCGGAGGCAAGCGGCGCCGCTCCCTCGAGGGCAAGGGGCCCACCCCGCCCGCCGAGATGCGTAAGGGACATGCCAAGCAGCGGATCGCCAACGCGCGGACCCGCCAGGCAGCCAAGCGCCCCGTCGCGCGCCGCGGCGGCAAGGGCTCGAGCGAGCTGGTGGTGGGCCGTAACCCGGTGGTCGAGGCGCTGCGCGAGGGCGTTCCGGCGAACACCCTGTATGTGCAGCAGTTCATCGACAGCGACGACCGGGTGCGCGAGGCGCTGAAGCTGGCCGCCGACCGCGGCGGCATCCACCTCATGGAGGCGCCCAAGCCCGAGCTCGACCGGATGACGAACGGCCTGAACCACCAGGGTGTGGTGCTCCAGGTCCCGCCCTACGAGTACGCCCACCCCGAGGACCTGAGCACGGCAGCCTTCGACGAGGGCGAGGACCCGCTGATCGTCGCCCTCGACGGCGTCACCGACCCGCGCAACCTGGGCGCGGTGGTCCGCTCGGTGTCCGCCTTCGGCGGCCATGGTGTGGTCGTACCCGAGCGGCGCGCGGCCGGGATGACCGCGGGCGCCTGGAAGACCTCCGCGGGCACCGCCGCCCGCACCCCGGTCGCCCGCGCGACCAACCTCACCCGGACGCTGGAGGCTTACCAGAAGGCGGGCCTGACGGTGGTCGGGCTGGCCGCGGACGGCGAGGTCGAACTGCAGGACGTCGAGGCGCTGGACGGCCCGCTCGTGATCGTCGTCGGCAGTGAGGGGAAGGGGCTCTCGCGGCTGGTGGGCGAGACCTGCGATCTGCGGGTGCGGATTCCGATGCCGGGCGGCGCGGAGTCGCTCAACGCGGGCGTGGCGGCGGGCGTCGTCCTGTACGAGGCGGCGCGGCGCCGGGCGTAGGCGGGCCTTTGGTGCCCGGGCCCCTGAGCGGGGGTGCCGGCTGCTTGAGCCGGCGGACCCCCTGGCAGGGGGTGCCGTCGGCCTGATCCGGTTGTGATGCGGGCCCGGTGCTGTCGTGATCCGGGCCGGGGACGGCCGTGATGCGCGCCCGGTCCGGCCGTGATGCGTGTCCGGTCCGGCCGTGGAGCGGGCCTGGCCCGGCCGTGATGCCCGCCCGGCCCGTGATGCGCGCCCGGTTCGGCCGTGGGCCGGGGTGTGGGTGCCCTGGCCCGGGCGGGTCCCGCGGCCGATGATCTTGACGGGCCTCGGACAGATCGGGACGTCCCCGGCAGTGTCTTTCCCGTCCGTCACTCGGTTAGTTGGGCGTGGAGACCAGAAAAGCCCGCATGCCTTCGCCCCTGGCGGGAAGCGCGCGGGGATTCGACGACGAGCCACAGCTGACCATGGCCAAGGTGCCATGCGATCCCGCGCAGGTCGCCGTCAACGCCCCGAGCTTCCGGGTGCAGCTCAGCGCCCCGGTCGTCAGCAGCGCGCTGACGAACACGGCCCGGCTCACCCGCGTCCCGGCCCCGGGCCGGCGTCGGCCGCCCGTGGTGTGGAGCGGCCGCACCCGCCCCGGCGGGGACATGGCGGCGACCCGGCTGCTGCAGGCCGTGCGGTACTCCGCGGAGGGGTTGACCGACAGTCGGTCCGACGGCCTCTCGGACCGTCTGTCCGATGGCCTCTCCGATGGTCTGGGCCGCTCCCGGTCCGGGGAGGGCACCGAGGACGTGGGCGCCACGCAGGTGCTGCCGCGGATCGCGTTCGACGACGACACCCCCACGGTCATCGGCCCGCGCAGCTCCCGTACGGAGAACGCGCCCCGGTCGTCCGGCGGGCGGCGCCGTCCGGGCGCGGACGGCCCGGCCGAGGCGGGCGGGGTGAGCGCGGTGGCCCGGGCGGCCGGGGCGGAGCGGCGCGGCGCGTCCTCCGGACGACCGGGCGCCATCGACGGCGACGGGCCCGAGCCGCGGAGCGCCACGGTGCCGCGCCCGCGCCGCCACTCCGAGTCCGTACGCCACGCGTACTACCCCGGGCGCCGGATGAACCTCGGCGTCGTCCTGCTCCCGCTGCGCATCTTCCTCGGCTTCATCTCCGTCTACGCGGGGATGGGCAAGCTCTCCGATCCCGTCTACTTCGACGGCGGCGAGCGCGGGTCGATGGTCACCTGGCTGCGCACGCTGCACCCATGGCCGATCGCGGAGCCGCTGCGCGACCTGGCGCTGGAGCATCCGGTGGGCGCCGGGCTGACCGTGGCGTTCCTGCAGATCGTGGTCGGGGTGCTCACCGTGCTGGGGCTGTGGCAGCGGCTGGCCGCCTCGTTCGGCGCGCTGCTGTCCGCCGCGCTGATCCTCACCGTGAGCTGGCGTACGGTGCCGGTCTACGACGCGCCCGACATCATCTACCTCGCCGCCTGGAGCCCGCTGGTCATCGCGGGCGCGCCGGTCTATTCGGCGGACGCCCGCCTCGCCGGCGAGGCATGGCGGCGGCTCGGCCCCCGGGCCGAGCTGTGGGAGCTGCGGCGCCGGGTGCTGCGCCGTGGCGGTGTGCTGGCGATGGTGGTCGCCGGACTGACGCTGCTGATGGGGTCGATGCTGGGCACCGCCGTACGGTCTTCGGAGGTCGTGAAGGCGCCGGAGCCGAGCGATATGCCGACGAACAACCTGCCCGGCTCGCCGCTGCCCAGCAAGTCCGTGGAGAGCCCGCGCGGCGGGCAGCGCGGGCCGATGGGCACGGGCAGCGGATCGGCCGGTGCGCCGTCGCCGCGCGAGAGGCTGCCGCACCGCTCCAAGCCGTCCGCGTCGGCGTCGACGTCCTCCTCCGGCTCCGGGGTACCGAGCGCGACGGGCCCGGCGTCCGGCACGTCCGACCGTCCCAGCAACGGATCGCGGTCGCGCCCGGGCCTGGGGACCACCCCCCGCTCTCCGCGCCACCCCCTCGCCCCGACGGCGGGCCCGTCGTCGCTGGGCGGCGCCGGGGGAGGGACGTCCGCGGGCGGCCCGGAGGGCGGCCCGCCGGAGGACAACACGTCCAGCTACGGCGACCCGGCCACCGACGAGGCCGCCTTGGGCGGCCTCCTCGGCTGAGCCGGAGCCAATGGGGCACCGCCCCGGGCGGACGGACGAGGAGTCCGAGGCGGACGAGGGACCAACGAGGGACCAGCGGGCGGGTGGCGGCCGGTGCGCTCAGCACCGCGTCGCCTGCGGGCGGACAACGGACGCGTGAGCGGACGACGAGCCCGTGGGCCAAGCCCGTGGGCCAAGCCCGTGGGGCGAGTCCGCAGGCGGGCGGCGACCTGTGCCCGGGCTCAGCAACCCGCCTCGCCTGTGAGCGGACAGCGAGTCCGCGGGCGGACGAGGGATCAACGGGCGGCTGACGCCCGTTGACGCGCTCAACACCGCCTCGCCCGCGGGCGAGGCGGTGAGCCGCGCCCAGCACCGCCCGAGCCCCCGAGCAGCGAGCACCGGAGACCCCGAGCACCGGAGACCCCGAGCAGCAGGCCCCCAAGCGTCTGAGCGCCCGAGCACGGGACCGCCGGAGCACCGAAGCACTCAAGCCCCCGACGCCGGGAGCCCCCCAACGCCGGGAGCCCCCCAGCACCCGCGCACAGCCGCTCAGCCGTGTGGCACCGGTGCGGTGTCGAAGGAGCCGTGGCCGTGTGGTGCTGGGCCCGAGGCGAGTTCCTTGGCGGCCTCGGTCAGATCCTTGGCGGTGTCGATGGCCCGCCAGTACGCGCCCTGGGGCAGTGGGAAGCCCGCCAGCCGCCGCTCGCGCGCCAGGCGCGGGAACGTGGTGCGTTCATGGTCGCCCCGGTCGGGCAGCAGCGCGGTGAAGGCGGCGGAGAAGACGTAGACGCCCGCGTTGATGAGATACGGCGAGGGCGGCGACTCGATGAAGTCCAGGACATGCCCGAATTCATTGGTCTCCACCGCCCCCCACGGAATCCGCGGCCGGGCGAGGGCAAGCGTGGCGGTGGCCCCGCGTTCGTCGTGGAAGTCCGCCATGTCACGGAGGGAGAAGCGGGTCCAGATGTCGCCGTTGGTGGCGTACCAGGGCTGGTCGGGCTCGGGGAGCCTGGCGGCGGCGAACTTCAGGCCGCCGCCGCGCCCCAGCGGCTCCTTCTCGACGACGGTCCGCACCCGCAGCGGCAGGTCCGCCGTCTCGAGCCAGTCCTGGAGGACGGCGGCGAGGTGGCCGCAGGAGACCACGGCGTCGGTGACGCCCTCGGCGGCCAGCCAGGCCAGCTGATGGCCGATGATCGGGGTCCCGGTGCCCGGGATCTCGACCATCGGCTTGGGGCGGTCGTCGGTGTACGGACGCAGCCGTGAGCCCTGGCCTCCGGCCAGGACGACGGCTTGTGTGGGGCGCGCGGTCTGGTGGGGATGCCCGGGTCTGCGCTCGTCGTCATCGCTCATGAACCGCACCATATGCGGTGGGAGGACCGCCGCAGGCGGAGCCGGAACGGGAACGGCGGCAGGAGCGGGAGGAGCACGGGCGGTACGGGCCGCGGCGGGACGGGTGGCGCGGTCAGCGGTACGCCTGGGTGATACCGGAGGCGAACGAGGTGTCGCAGACGGGCCGGGCGTACGCCTGGGCGCGGCTCACGCCGCCGTACTTGGCGACCGCGGCGCGGCCGAGCGCACGGGCGATGGAGGCGCAGTGCTGGGCGAGCGAGGGCCGTTCGGCCGTCGCGACCTGGAGGTGGGTGAGCGCCACGGAGGGGTTCTTCTCCTGGAGCTCGGCGAGCAGCCGGTCGCGCAGCAGCTCATGCGGGGCCCGGTGGGTGGCGTGGGTGGACGCCCGGTCGGAGGAGGCGGTGAGGATCTGGGACTCGGCGCTCGGCGAGGCCCAGGGGACGCGGGTGACCGCGAGGGTGCCGGAGAGGACGAGCACGACGGGGAGGACGAGAGCGAGTGTTCTGCCGATGCGGCGGGCTGCGGTGTTCACGGGGTAGTTCCTCGCGGGTGGGTGGTACGGGACTGCGGTACGCGGTGATCGTAGCGAGGAGCGACGATTTGGCGACATTCAGTCACCAGGCTGGGTGATGGAAAACCATCCTTGGCGATCGGTGGGTTGACGCTTGCTGGCGAAATGAGCGAAATGTCGGGGAATTTATCGACAACGCAACAACGCAACAACGGCCCCCGCACAACGCGACGGCGCCGCCCGTCCGCCGGGAGCGGACGAACGGCGCCGTCGGAACGACTGACAGGTCAGCGGGCTCAGTCGCTGAGCCGCTCCCCGGTGGAGGTCGAGAAGACGTGCATCTCACCCGGCCGCGGCACGACGTGCAACTGCGCGCCCTTCTCCGGCACCTGGCGCCCGTTCACGCGGACGACCAGGTCCTTGTCCTCGCCGCCGACCTCGGCGGCGCCGTAGACATAGCCGTCGGCGCCGAGCTCCTCGACGACGTTGACGGTGACGGCGAGACCGGCCGGGGCGTCGTCGGACGCCTTGGTGAGGGCCTTGGCGGCGCCGCCGTTCTGCTCGACCACGTCGAAGTGCTCGGGCCGGACGCCCACGGTGACCGTGCGGTCGCCCTTGTCGGCCGCGGCGCTCAGCGCCTCACGCGAGACCGGGACGACGCTGTTGCCGAACTTCACACCGCCGTCGGTGATCGGCACCTCGACGAGGTTCATCGCCGGCGAGCCGATGAAGCCCGCGACGAAGAGGTTGGCGGGGCGGTCGTACATGTTGCGGGGCGAGTCGACCTGCTGCAGCAGGCCGTCCTTCAGCACCGCCACCCGGTCACCCATGGTCATGGCCTCGACCTGGTCGTGCGTGACGTACACCGTGGTGATCCCGAGCCGCCGCTGCAGGCTGGCGATCTGCGTACGCGTCTGCACACGGAGCTTGGCGTCCAGGTTGGACAGCGGCTCGTCCATGAGGAACACCTGCGGCTCCCGGACGATCGCCCGCCCCATCGCCACACGCTGCCGCTGACCACCGGACAGCGCCTTCGGCTTGCGCTCCAGGTACTCGGTGAGGTCGAGGATCTTCGCCGCGTCCTCGACCTTCTGCCGGATCTCGGTCTTGTTGACGCCGGCGATCTTGAGCGCGAAGCCCATGTTCTGGGCGACGGACATATGCGGGTACAGCGCGTAGTTCTGGAACACCATGGCGATGTCCCGGTCCTTCGGCGGCAGGTGGGTGACGTCCCGGTCGCCGATCCGGATGGTCCCGCCGTTGACGTCCTCCAGCCCCGCCAGCATCCGCAGGGAGGTGGACTTCCCGCAGCCGGAGGGGCCGACGAGTACGAGGAACTCGCCGTCCTCGATGGCGATGTCGAGCTGATCGACAGCGGGCTTCTCGGTGCCCGGGTACACCCGGGTTGCCTTGTCGTACGTGACCGTGGCCATGGTGATCTGTCCCTTCACCGGCAGGAACGTGCCGGACGATCCGAGTAAAGGAGGGGTCTAGTCCACCGGAGGTGGATTGGCGTGACGCTATACCGCAGAGGGCGGTCATGTCTCTAGGCAGGACCCGGGAATTTCGAACGGATCATGCCCCGGGGACGGGTACACTGCAGGGGATGCCGACTTAGCTCAGCTGGTAGAGCACCGCTCTTGTAAAGCGAAGGTCGTCGGTTCGAACCCGACAGTCGGCTCTGAGCCCGAGCAGGGAAGAAGCCCCGGACGGTCTGTCCTCCGGGGCGCTTGGCATCCACGGCTGAATGACGAAGCCCGCCATCGACGATGGCGGGCTTTCGTGACGGTGCGGTGCGTCGGCCCGGCAACGCGGGCGCCTCGTGGGGCAGGTCGGTGGAGGCCGGGCGGTGGAGTCCGTCCGGTGGAGGGCGCGGCCGGGCGGGCGGCGGCATGTCCCGGAGGGTTCCGTTTGGGCGTTCGGGCAACTCGCGCTGTGTGCGGTGAACGCGGGGTGAACTTTCCTCGGGCCCGGGTTCTTCACCTCCGGTGTTGCAGCATGTTCCGCTCTTGTGAAGTCTTCGCGGCCCGTCGCATTGCAGCTTCCTGCACCGGATGTTGCCTTCCGAGATTGAGTACGTTGATATGGTCTCGACGGATCGGATAACCCGTGCGTTCTTGGCGACGGGTTCTCGACGGCCACCGGTTGGTGGTCGCCGGACAGGGGGCAAAATGCATGAGCGGGAGTTCCGCGCTTTCGTATCCATCGCTGAGATAGGGCGTATGGATCAAGCGGCCAAGGCGCTCGGCTATTCACAACCGGCCATCAGCTACCAAATCAAGTGCCTGGAGCAGATGCTGGGCACCAAGCTTTTCACCCGCGACTCCACCGGTGCGCAGCTCACCAGAGAAGGTCGCATGATTCTTCCGTCCGCACGTGCGGTGCTCGCGCTGATCGACAGCATGAAGGGCGTCTGCGCGGCGGCCTGACGCGCGCTGCAATCGCCACTTCGGTCCGGATTGTGGCGGCCGTCACCCAGGAATGGGGAACTCCTCATGTGGATGATCGCCACATGGGTTTGGAGTGGTATGACCCGCTGGTTCGCGGCTTGTCGGGGTCATTCTCGATTCCCTGTGTTGGCTGGCAGTAACAGGACAGAAACAACCCGGGACGATCGCTGAAAGCCTCCTCATCGATACGTACAGTGATGATCGCGACGGTGGGGGCGGGGGAGTCCGGGGGTTGCACTACAGCTAGCTGACAACTTCGGGGGTTCGCGCGGAGGGGCCAAGGGGGGGCGTTAAGGGGGCGGCCCACCTGCTCTTTCCGGCCCAACTCGGATGCATTGACTGGCGTAGGAGTGGGAACTACTGTCGGCCGCGCATCGATGATTGAAGTGTTCCGCCTTTCAACCTTTATCGACGGGACATACCTGGCCATTCAGGGGGATGGTCACTCACTTCAACCTCCCAGCTGCATCCCGGACCTACCGGTCCGAGGTCCGCTGGTGATCGTTGTGTCATAACGGGGGTAATAAGCGTGGCAGGTTTGGCGATGGCGCCTGTTTCCGCGAGAGCGGGGGAACAGGCGGCGATAAGCGCGGCTTCGGGAGCCGGCGGCCCCGAACCGGGGCGTGACGGTGTGGTGCAGGCACTGCTCCAGGCCCGTAAATTGATCGAATCGACGGTGAATCTGCACCGTCGCACCGTGGCCCGGCACGCCGTGGTGACGATGAAGGGGAATGACGCGGCCGTCGCGAACGCCGTGGAGGCGCTCGTCGACCGGGCCCGGCACGGCATCAGCATCGCGCTCCCCGCCGGCGGCGACCGGGCCGAGGTCATGGTGTCGGCGCTGCGCCGGCTGAACGGGCCAGACCATGAGCGCATTCCGGTGCGGCTGCTGTGCACGCCCGGTTCGCTCACCGACCCAGCGATCCGGGCCGCCATGGAAAGCGATGTGAACACGCAGGTCAAGGTCGTCGACGCGGTCATGGAGATGCTGATCGTGGACGGCGGCGTGGCCATGGTCCGGTCCTCCGCGGAGCGCGGGGGAGGGGATGTGGTGTCGGTCATCGAGGACATGGCGTCCGTCCGGGCCCTGGACCTGCTGTTCGCCGGTGCGTGGTCGGGCGCGGTGCGCCCCGCGGAGCACCGCTGGATCAGCGAGCGGCTCCGTACCGAGTCCGCGCGGCGCATCCTGGAGCGGCTCTGCAAGGGCTACACCGACGATGTCGCGGCCCGTGAGGTCGAGGTCTCGTTGCGCACCTACCGGCGCCATGTCGCGGAGATCATGCGGGCGTTAGGGGCCAATTCCCGCTTCCAGGCGGGGGTGCGGGCGGTCGAGCTGGGTCTGCTGTCGACGGCCGACTGCTGACCCGTGGAGCGGCGCGGTGCGGGGCGGGCCGCGCCGATGAGCGGACACGAGTGGGTGTTCCGCGGTTGATTCGCGATGAAGAACTCACACGGGGGGTGAGTGGGGTGCCATCCGGGATGCCCGAGAGCGCTTCGGGCAGCAGCCGTCGAGAGGTCGACCTCGTTCCGGTCGAGGCCGCCGATGAATTCGAACGGGAGCTGCTGGAAGTCAGCGCGCTCCTGGCGTCCACGGTGGACAGACGCCGCAACCAGCTGCACCGCGACTCCCTGGTGGACGTCATCGACGCCCATGAGGACGCCGTCGAGACGGCGGCGCGGCTGGTCACCCATGCCACTACGCGCGTCGATGTGGTGCTCGCCGCGGAGCCCGCGTACTCCGAGGCGGTCCACGACGCCCTGACCGCGCTGCTGTCCGGGGCGGCGCGCAAGACCTCCCAGGTGCGGCTGCTGTGCACGCCCTCGACGCTCGACTGGCGGTTCGTTTCCGCGCATGCCGCCGAACCGCGGGTACGGACCCGGGTGGCCCGGATCCCCGCGCTGGTCGCCGTGATCGCCGACAATGAACACGCGCTGGTGTGCGCCGCGTCGGTGGCCGGCCGCCGGGCCTCGGTGGTCCGCGCCCCTGGTGTCATCCAGCCGCTGGTCGCGCTGTTCGACGGGGTGTGGCGCAACGCGGTCGAGGTCTCCGACCGCATCGAATTCGGCGACAAGACGCGGGCGGATATCGCACAGCAGATACTCGAGCGGCTGCGGGCCGGGGTGACCGACGAGGTCGCGGCCCGGGAACTCGCCATGTCCGTACGCACCTACCGAAGATATGTCGCGGAGATCATGGCGTTACTCGGGGCGAATTCACGATTTCAGGCCGGGGTGCGCGCCGCGGAACTCGGTCTGCTCATCTCGCAATCCCCCGGCGAGCGACGGTGACACGCCATCGCATTTTTTTCAGCGGCCCACGGCAGCTTCATGACGGGCCGTTGCCCGGTGCGTCGGGGCGCGGCTAGAACTGGCCGCAAGGAATGCGGGGCGGGTCACCAGGGCGACGGGGGATCGGCCGACGATGACGAGGAGGTGCGTGGAGAAGATGGCCGTCGGCATCGACAGCAAGTGGTTCCGCAGATACGGGACCGAGGCGGCGCCGCGCAGGCGGCTGGTCTGCCTGCCGCACGCGGGGGGATCCGCCGGGTTCTTCCACGGCTGGGGGACCGCCTTCGACTACGGCGTGGAAGTGCTCGCCACGCGCTATCCGGGCCGGCAGGAGCGGCTCGTCGAGCCGGGCATCGACCGCATCGAGGACCTGGCGGACGAGGTCACCGCGGCCCTGCTGCCGTTCGCGGACGTGCCGTTGACCCTCTTCGGCCACAGCATGGGCGCGTCCGTGGGCTACGAGGTCGCGCTGCGGCTGGAGAGCCGGTACGGCATCCGCCTCCAGGCGCTCTTCGTCTCCAGCCGGAAGGCGCCGCACAAGCTGACGCCCCAGACCACCTACCTGGACGGTGACGAGGCGCTGCTGGAGGAGGTGCGGGGGCTCGGCGGCACCGACGGCGCGCTGCTGGACGACCCTGATCTGCGCGAGGTGGTGCTGCCCGCGCTTCGGGCGGACTTCAAGGCGGTCGGGACGTACGGTCCCCGTACCGCGGCGCCGGTCGGCTGCCCGGTGGTGGCCCATGTCGGGGACGGCGACCCGCACATCTCCGCGGAGGACATGGCCGCCTGGGGCGAGGTGGCACCGGCGGGCTTCGACCTGCGGGTGCTGCCGGGGCACCACTTCTACCTGGTGGAGCAGCGCGACGCCGTCGTCCGCGCGCTTGCCGAGCATCTGGGCTGAGCTCATGGCCCACTCGACGATGACCTCACCGCCGCTGATGAGCGGAGTGGGCGTGCTCGACAAGGCGTCGCTGCTGCTGGGCGTGTTGGAGGGCGGCCCGGCCACGCTGGCCCGGCTGGTCTCCGACACCGGTCTGAAACGGCCCACCGCGCACCGGCTGGTGCTGGCCCTGGAGCGGCTGGGACTGGTCGCCCGCGACGGGCACGGGCACTTCGCCCTCGGCCCCCGGCTGGGCGACATGGTCGTCGAGGCCCGCCAGGACCGGCTGAAGGCCCAGGCGGGCCCGGTGCTGGCGCAGGTGAGCGCCCGGACCGGGACGAGCGCCCGGCTCCACCGGCGTCGCGGCCGGATGCGGATCTGTGTGGCCTCCTCCGAGGCGCTGGGCGGTGAGCCGATGCCGGTGGGCACCGCGTTTCCCATGAAGTCCGGGGCGGTGGCCCAGGTGCTGCTCGCGTGGGAGGAGCCGGAGGCGCTGTACGAGGCGCTGCGCGGGGCCCGGTTCACCGCGGCCATGCTCTCCGGCGTACGGCGGCGGGGCTGGGCGCAGAGCGTCGGGGGCTGGGAGCCGGACACGGCGACCGTCTCGGCGCCGGTGCGTTCTCCGGACGGGCGGGTGATCGCGGCGCTGTCGCTCTCCGGGCCGATCAGCCGGGTGGGCCGCAATCCGGGGCATCAGTTCGGCTGTGAGGCGATCGACGCGGCGGTGCGGATCGCCGAGTTGTCAGGTTGCTGACGCCTCGCGGACGGCGGGGCGGGGTGGGACGAGGGCGGGGGTGGTCGGGCCGAACGACACCGAGGCCGTGGGGAGGCAGCTGTGCGGCAGGTGGAGTTCGGAATCCTCGGACCGGTGGAGGTGCGCGTGGACGGGCGGCTGCTGCCCGTCGACGGCGCCAAACAGCGGACCGTGTTGGCCGCCCTGCTGCTCTCCGGCGGCCGGGTGGTCTCGGACGACCGGCTCAGCGAGCTGCTGTGGGGGCGCAACCCGCCGGTCACGATGACCGCGCAGCTCTACACCCATATCTCGCGGCTGCGCAAACGCTGTGCCCCCTGGCTCCATTTAGCCCGCCGGGGCCCGGGATACACCATGGACCACAGCGGGGCCCGGTTCGACTGGGAGGAGTTCCAGCGCCTGGCCGAGCAGGGGCGCGGAGAACTCGCCGAGGGCCGGTACGCGGACGCCGCCGAGCGGCTGCAGACCGCCCTGGCGCTGTGGCGTGGGCCCGCCCTGTCGGATGTGACCGGCTTCCTGGAGGAGACGGAGCTGCCGCGTCTGGAGGAGGCCCGGATCAGTGCGGTGGAGCACCGTATCGAGGCGGAGCTGGCGCTGGGCCGGCACGCCCGGTCCGTACCCGAACTGACCCGGCTGGTGGCCGAGCATCCGCTCCGGGAGGCGCTGCGCGGCCAGTTGATGACCGCCCTGTACCGGTGTGACCGGCGGGCGGACGCACTGGCGGTCTACGAGCGCGGACGGCGGGTGTTGCGCGACGAGCTCGGGATGGACCCCGGCGCCGGACTGCGCCATGTCCACCACGGCGTGCTGCGCGGCGATCTGCCCGGTCCGGCTGCCCCGGAGCCGGTCCGGGTGCGGCTGCACAAGGCGGGGCGGGCGGGCGTCCCCGGACCCCAGTCGATGGCCGGGGACATCTGGGCCGGCCTGGTGCCCGCCATGCTGCCGACCGACATCGGCGATCTGAGCGGGCGCGCCGAGCAGCTCGCGGTCGTTGTGGACGGGCTGCGGGCCCCCGGGCGCGGTGGGGCGACGGTGCTGACCGGCGCTCCGGGGACGGGCACCTCGGCGCTGGCGGTGCACGCCGCGCACCGGTGCCGTGAGGACTTCCCGCACGGGCAGCTGTACGCCGATCTGCGGGAGGAGGACGGCGGGCCCAAGGATCCGCTGGATGTGCTCGGCTGGTTTCTGCGGGCGCTGGGCGCCGGCCATCACGATCTGCCCGCCGCACTGGATGAACGGGCGCAGCTCTACCGCAGCCGGCTGGACGGCCGCCGGGCGCTGGTGGTGCTGGACAACGCGGTCGAGGACCGGCAGGTGCGCCCGCTGCTGGTGAACGGCGACGGCTGCCGCACCCTGATCACCGGCCACTCCTCGCTCACCTCGGTGGAAGGGGTGCGCCTGGTGCGGCTGGATCCGCTGGACCCCGCGGAGGGGCGGCTGCTGCTGGCGGCGCTCGCGGGGCCCGGGAGGGTGGCGGCGGAGCCGGAGGCGGCCGACCGGATCGTGGCGCGGTGCGACGGGCTTCCGCTGGCGCTGCGGATCTGCGCGGCGCGGCTGGCGGCCTATCCGCAGTGGCGGCTGGCGCATCTGGCGGACCGGCTGGCGCCCGCGGACCGGCGGCTGGGCGAGCTGTCCCTGGGCAGCCTCGATGTGCGGGCGACCCTGGGCCGCTGTCACGCCCGGCTGGCGCCGACGGCCCGGTACGCGTTCCGGGTGCTGGCGCACCGGGAGGAGGGCTCCGCGTTCACGGCGCGTCAGGCGGCCGTGGAGCTGCGGTGGCCGGAGGGGCGGACCGAGGACGTGCTGGAGTCGATCTCGGAGGTCCGCCTGCTGGACATCATCGCCGACGGGGATCAACTGCGGTACCGCTACCGCCCGTTGGTGCGGCTGTTCGCCCGTGAGCAGCGGGGCCGGGGCCCGGGGCCGCAGCCACCGGCGGACGGCACGGGCTGATCCGGCCGGGCCTACGGGGCTTTACCGGGCCGGGCCCCCGGTCCTGGTGGTCGCCGGGCCCCGTCCGGTGTGCGCGGCCGATCCGGCGCGGACGCCTCAGGGCGTGTCCGCCATGGTGCTGTGAACGGCGTTGATGAGCATGGCCACCAGGCTGGCCCAGCGGGCGCCGGCGTCGCTCATCAGTGACTGCCGGGACCCGATGTACTCGGCGTACTCCGTGCGGTGCGGGTCGAGCGCCAGCTCCCTCACGACCGCGGCGTACTCCGCCGGATCGCTGAGGTCCCGGCGTTCCAGGTGCCGCAGCCAGGCCGTGAAATCGAGTTCCACTCCGGCCGGAATCTCAGTGGTCGATACGTTTTCCACTGCACCTCCCTGGTTCGTGCGGACCGGTATCCATGTCCGCGGGACCAGCATGGAATGCCCGCCTATGGCCGACCTATTCCTACGGAGGTCCGCGGCTATAGGCCGGTGATAGACGGTTCGGTGGGCCGTACGGCGTCCGGCTATACGCGCGGGAAACGGGCCTGCAGATTCCAGATGGCGGGGTTGTCCGCGAGTCCGTCGTGCAGATCCACCAGATCCGCGATCAGATCGTGCAGGAAGTCCCGGGCCTCGCGGCGCAGCGCGGTATGGGAGAAATTCAGCGGTGGCTCGGTGGCCGGTGCCCAGTCGGCGGTGATGTCCACCCATCCGAAGCGCCGCTCGAAGCGCAGCCGGTCGCTGGATTCGGTGAAGTCGAGTTCCGCGTGGACGGGGGTGGCCGAGCGGCTGCCGCGCGGATCGCGGTCGAGCAGTTCGACGATGTCGCACAGCGCCCAGGCGAAGTCCAGCACCGGCAACCATCCCCAGGCGGTGGACAGTTCGCGGCCGGTCGCGGTATCCGTCAGGTGGACATCGCCGCAGAACAGGTCGTGGCGCAGGGTCTGGACCGGTGCGCTCCGGTAGTCCGTCTGCGGCGGGTCCGGGAAGCGGTGGGAGAGGGAGTAGCCGAGCTCGATCACCGACCGATGGTGTCATGGTGTTCCGCCGGCCCGCGGCCGGGGCGGGTCTTGCGCTGGCACCTTCCTGTTAGCGCCATTGTGGAAGATCAACGGACTCGGATAGAAATCCAGTCAGTTGGCGAAACAGCCCGTGTCCAGTACGTGGACAGCGGGAGATCCGACTCCGGCGGTGGTCATCCCCCGAACGACCGCCGGTGTCTCCCTTCGGCGTGCCCGTGGTGCTCCGCGCACCCGTCGCGGCTTGCCGGGGGAGGAGATCAGGGGCCCGGACGCACCGTGCGAACCGATCACGGAACCGAGCCCCTGATCAGGGGATGGCGGCGGACGAGAACGTTTCGCTGGCAGCTTCCTGTACCGGCTGTTGCGCGGTTCCGGCCGCGCGGATAGTTCTGGAGGAAGCGCCGATAAATAACCGCCGTCGAGCGGGAATCCGGGTAGCGGGCAGGTCTGCCGACCGGGTTGTGGCAGCTTTATGCAGTGGGCATTGCGCGGTATGGCGGGGTGCCATAGAAAGATCCGAGTCCGAAATGGAAACGGCCTGCGGGTCGGCCTTGTTCGAAAGTGGGGGATCCACCATGAGTTCGGTGCACGAGGAGCGGGTGCAGAAGATCAAGGAGATCGTCTGCGACGTTCTGGAGATCGAAGAGGACGAGGTTACGGAGACCAGCCTCTTCAAGGAGGACCACTCGGCTGACTCGCTGCGTTCCATCGAAATTCTCGCGAACCTCGAGAAGGAATTCCACGTCACCATCGACCAGTCGGAACTTCCCCGGATGGTGCACCTCAAGGGCGTCTACGAGGTAGTCGCCGAGTCCGCCGGCTGGTAAAGCGGCGTTTTCGTAATCGCGGACACGGCCGGAACAGCGGACGAGGGGGACGGGATGGCGGAGTCGGGGCATGCGAGCCCGCGAAGAGTGGTGATCACCGGTCTCGGTGTGGTCTCCAGTATCGGTATGGGCGTCGAGGAGTTCCGGCGCGGACTGCGCGCCGGAAGCAGCGGGGCCAAGCCGATCACGGTGTTCGACGTCGAGGGGTTCGACCACGCGAACGGCTGTGAGGTGGAGGATTTCGACCCCGAGCGATGGGTACGCCACCTCGCGGTCGAGCAGCTCGGCCGGGCGACGCAGTACTCGGTCGCCGCGGCCCGGATGGCGATCGAGGACGCGGGGGTCTCCATCGCGGACTGGCGGTCGCTGCCGGGTCTGATCTCCATCGGGACCACCGACGGTGAATCGAGGGACCTGGACCACCTGGTCGAGGCCGAGATCACCCATGGTTCCGAGCACATGCCGCCCGAACTCGCCCGCCGCGTTCCGGCCGGCCGTCTGTCGGCGGCCATCGCGCAGGAGCTGCAGCTGTCCGATGTGGAGGCGGTGACGATTCCGACCGCCTGCGCGGCCGGCAACTACGCCCTGGGCTACGGCTATGACGCCGTCCGCTCCGGGGACGCGGAGTACGCACTGTGCGGCGGCGCCGACGCGATGTGCCGCAAGACGTTCTCCGGTTTCTACCGGCTGGGCACCATCGCGCCGGACCGGTGCCGGCCGTTCGACGTCGACCGCAAGGGCATCCTCACCGGTGAGGGCGCCGGGGTGCTGGTCCTGGAGAGCCTGGAGTCCGCGCTGGCCCGTGGCGCCCGGATCTACGCCGAGGTGCTCGGGTACGGCCTGAACTGCGACGCCTACCACCAGGTGGCGCCGAACCAGGACAGCGTCGGCCGGTGCATGCAACTCGCCCTGGAGAACGCCGGGGTCAAGGCCGACCAGGTGGACCTCATCTCCGCCCACGGCACCGGCACCAAGGCCAACGACGTCACCGAGGCCCGCGCCATCCGCGAGGTCTTCGGCAGCCGTCCGCCCAGGACCATCTCGATGAAGTCGATGATCGGCCACACCATGGGCGCCGCCAGCGCGCTGTCGGCCATCGGCTGCGCCCTGGCGATCACCGAGAAGTTCATTCCGCCGACCATCAACCACACGACCACCGACCCCGAGTGCGATGTGGACTGCGTGCCCAATGTGGCGATCGAGGCGGAGCTGAAGGTCGTGCAGAACAACGGCCTGGCCTTCGGCGGCAACAACGCGGTGGTGCTGCTCGGCCGGTACGACGGGGTGCCGGCATGAGCTGGGCGGTGACCGGCATGGGGGCCGTGGCCGGGGTGGGCGGCGATGTCGACGAGCTCTTCCACAACCTGTGCGCGGGCCGCTCCGGAGTCGCCGAGCTGCGCGGCTTCGACCACGCCCGGCACACGGCCCACCACGCGTACGAGGTGGACAACCGCCCCGCACCCGGGGTGGACGTCACCCGGCGGGCGACCGGCCTGCTGCTGGACGCGGTCGGCCAGGCGGTCCGCGACGCGGGCCTGGACGAGAGCGATCTGAGCGGGGTGCCGGTCCTGGTCGGCACCGGACTGCGCGAACTGCGCTCGGTGGAGCTGTGGCGCACCCAGGGCGCCGAATTCCCCGCCGCGGAGCTGCACTTCGGCACCGCGCTGCGCGAGGCGTTCCAGGCCGACGACACCCACACCCTGTCCAACGCGTGCTCGGCCGGGCTGTACGCCCTGGCGCTGGGCGTGGACCTGCTGGCGCAGGGAGCGGACACGGTGGTCGTGGCCGGGGTCGATGTGCTCACCGAGACCATGTACGGCCTGCTGGAGCGGGTGCAGCCGGTGCCCCCGACCCGGGTGCGGCCCTTCGACCGCGACCGCGACGGCGTCCTGATGGGCGAGGGCGCGGCGGCGGTCGTGCTCAGCCGGGTCCCCGGTGGCCGTCCGGTGCACGGCCTGGTCCGGGACGTCGCGGTCAACTGCGACGCCTTCCATGTGACGGCGCCGGACCCGGCCGGTATCGCGGAGGCGATCAGGGAGGCGCACACCCGGGGCGGGGTGAAGCCCGCGGACATCGACCTGTTGATGGTGCACGGCACCGGGACGCTGCTCAACGACGAGGCGGAGGCGACCGCGCTCGCGGACGTCTTCGGCCCGGACCGGGACAAGCCCCTGGTGACCGCCACCAAGTCGATGACCGGGCACACCTCGGGCGCCTCCGGGCTGCTCAACCTGGTGGTCACCCTGCGCTGCCTCGCCGAGGGGCGGGTGCCGCCGACCGTGGGCCTGGACAACCCGGTGGACGAGGCGGACGGATTCCGCTTCGTCACCGGCGAGGCCGCCCACCGGCCGCTGACCGTGGCGCAGTTGAACGCATTCGGCTTCGGCGGGATCAACGCCGTCGCGATCCTGGAGGCGGCTCGATGACCGTGGTGGTGAGCGGGGTCGGTGTGGTGCTGCCCCGCGCGAGGTCGGCACCGGAGCTGATGGCACCGGTGGCCGAGGCCCCGCCGGTCGAACCCAAAGACCTGGTCGGCCGGAAGGGCCTGCGCTACAAGGACCGGGCCACGCAACTCGCCTACTGCGCGGCCGACGCGGCCCTGCGCCACGCCGGTCTGCTGGACGACGGGGGCCTGCGGGTCCCCGGCGGAAGTGTCGCGGTGGTCGCGAGCTCCAACTACGGCAATCTCGACACCATCTGCCGGGCGATCGACACCATCGCCGAGCAGACGGCGGCGGCGGGCAGCGCCATGGATCTGCCGAACGCCTCGAGCAATGTCATCGCCTCCTCCGTCGCCATCCGCTTCGGGCTGCGCGGCCCCAACCTGATGCTGTGCAACGGCGCCACCTCCGGGCTGGACGCCGTCCACTGGGCGGCCACCCTGATCCGCGGCGGCCGGGCCTCCCGGGCGCTGGTCCTCGGCGTCGAACCCGACAACGAGTCCGTGCGGGCCTTCACCGGCGGGGCGCGGACCATCGACGGGGCGGCGGCGCTGGTGGTGGAGAGCGAGGAATCGGCCGCCGAACGGGGAGCGAGCGCGCCCGCCGTTCTCGGCGATTACGTCCGGGGCGCCGGACTGAGCCGCACTCTGGACCGGCTGGCCAGGACCACCGGTGACCGGCCGGCCCTGTGGCACCTGCCCGAACAGCGGGCCGCCGCCGTGCCGGACACCCTGCTGGAGGGCGTGGACCGGCACGATCTGGCCGAGGAGTTCGGCCTGGGCTCGGGTGCGCTGGGAGTGCTTCAGTGCGCCGCGGCCGTCGGCTGGTTCGCCCAGGGCGGCGCCGGTCCGGTGTACGCCACCGCGGGCACCGACGCCGACGACGCCAGCGCGGGCCTCGCGCTCCACGGGCGGGCAGCGGCCTGATGTCGACCGGTGACCGCCTCGCGCGGGGACTCGCCCAGGAGGACGGCGGGCCCGCCGTGGAGTCCGCGCGGGGCGACAAGGACAGCCCCGTGGTCGTGACCCGGCGCGCGGTGGGCGACCCCGGGCGGGGCCGGGCGCTCTTCCTGCACGGACTGTCCAACAGCAGCTCGGTGTGGGACGCCTGCGTCGAGCACGGCCGCCGGGCCGGCGGCCCCGAGATGTGGGCCGCCGACCTGCCCTGGCGGGGCCGGAGCGTCGCCGGGTGGAGCGCCCGGGGCGATCTCGTGCCGTATATGGGCGACGCCCTGCGCGCGGTGCCTGGCGGCGCCGGTGTGGTGGTCGCCCACTCGATGGGCGCGAACGTCCTGATGGAGTTCCTGGCCCGCCGGATCGAGGAGGGCCTGGACCCGTTCACCGAGTTCGGCGTCCACGGCATGGTGCTGGTGGCCCCGTTCTACCGGCGCACCGCCGAGGAGTTCGACTGGGCGAGCCTGGCGTACTCCGTGGACAACATGGCCCCGCTGATCGCCGAGGGCATCCGGGTGCACGCCGGGGACCGGGTCCCCGGAGCGACCCGCCAGCACCTGGCCGAGCGCATCCGGGACTGGGTCGGCCCCTATGGCTGGATGCGGTTCTTCGAGATCTATCTGCGCACCCCCGCCCTGCGCCTGGGACGGTTCACCGTGCCGTGCCTCGTGCTCGCCGGCGCGGACGACTTCGCCGCGCCGCCGGCCGAGGGCCGCGCGCTCGCGGAGGGCCTTCCCGACGCCGAGTTCCGCCTGCTGCCCGACTGCGGGCACTTCCTGATGATCGAGCGGGCGCGGCAGTTCGCCGCCCTGCTCGATCGCTTCGTCAGCACCTGTTCGGCCGTCCGTCCGCACGGCGGTCCCGGCCTCGGATTCCCATGGGAGCACGATCGATGACCACAGTGGCCGAAGGCGCCGTCAAGAGGCTGCTCGCCAGCGAGACGACCGCGTCGCTGCGCACCCGATACGAGGGCTCCAACATCTGCACCTGGATCGGGTTCAAGCACATCAACTACCTGGTCGAGGAGGCCATCCTCTGCCACTTCGCCGACGCGGACCTCCCGGCGCGAGCGCTGTACGCCGAGCATGGCCTCGGGGTGGACATCGTCGACCTCGACACCCGGATCCTGCACGCCCTCTACATGGACGAGACGGTCCAGGCGCGGGTGGTGCCGACGGCCGGGGACGACGACTCCTTCATCTCCTTCACGGTGGCCCTGCACGCCGACCGGGACGGCGAGGACACCAAGGTGGTGGCCGCCAACGCCAAGGTGGTGCTGCGCTCGGACAGCTATGTCGAGGCGGTCGGTGAACCGCCCGCCGAGCTCGCCCGGTTCGTCACCGGCCGGCTGAGCACCCCCGGCGCCGTCGCCCCCGAGCCGCCGGAGCTGACCGGCGTCGACCTCACGGCCGTCACCACCTCGCTGTCGGCCGGCCGCGGCACCTCCGGCCCCGATCCGGTGCTCGACCTGCTGACCTCGGGGAAGAACGCGTTCGGCTGGAAGTGGCGGATCCCCTACCCGTACTGCCACTTCTCGGAGCGGCTCCAGATGTCGAGCTATCTGCGGCAGATGGAGGAGGTCGTGGACCTCTTCCTCGCCGACCGGGGCATCTCGGTGAAGACCCTGCTGGACGAGCGCCGGTGGATCCCCGCCTGCCCGCACTCCCGGATCCAGATCCTGGACGAGGCGCTGATGGAGGAGGACCTCTACACGGTCTACACCGTCGAGAACGTCTTCAAGGACTTCACCTACACCTCCCGCATGGACTGCTATGTGGTGCGCGACGGCCGGCTGGTGCCGACCGCGACCGGCAAGGTCACCCATGGCTACGCCCTGATCGAGAACCGGCGGGACTGGAACCTGATCACCTTCGACGAGCGCGTCTCCAAGGCGCTGCGCGGCGAGTCCTGACCGACGACGGCGACGAGCGACGGAGCAGACATGAGTGGCGGCACAGCTCTTGTGAATCGACCGGTCATCACGGCCTGGTCCGCGGTATCGCCCTTCGGGATCGGCCGCGCGGCCTTCACCGAGGGGATCAGGGAGCGCCGGCCCGCGGCGGCCCCGCTCGATGACGAGCGGTGGCAGGCGGCCGGGGACCGCGCGTGTCTGGTGCCCGACTTCGACCTGCGCACGGTGCTCGGGAAGAAGGGGGTCCGCTCGATGGACCGGGTGACCGGCCTCGCGGTCACCACGGTCGCCCGGCTGCTCGACGACGCGCCGCGCAACCGGTGGGTGGCCACCGGCGAGGACGCCGCCCTCGTCCTGGGCACCACCACCGGCAGTGTGCAGAGCCAGATGGACTTCACCCGGGACTCGCTCACCGGGGAGAAGCCGTATCTGGTGGACCCGGCGCGCTTTCCCAACGCCGTCATGAACTGCGCCGCGGGGCAGAGCGCGATCTGGCACCAGCTCAAGGGGCCGAACACGACGATCGCCGGTGGCCACGCGGCGGGGCTGTACGCCCTCAACTACGCGCGCCGGCTGCTCACCTTCGGCCGGGCCAGGACCGTACTGTGCGGTGCGGTCGAGGAGTTCTCGCACGCCCGCTCCTGGCTGGAGCGCCACGCCCACCAGCCGGGCACCGAGGGGCCCGCGCAACTGCCCGGTGAGGGCTGCGGACTGCTGCTGGTGGAGCAGCGCGGCTCCGACGTGCGGGGCGACGCCGAACAGCCGGTGCTGGCGGAGATCCTCGCGGTGGAGATGGGCATCGCCCTGGACGGCGGGGTCCGCCCCGCGCTGGCGGCCTGTCTGCGCCGGGCGCTGGACCGTGCGGAGGTGCGCCCGGAGGAGATCTGGGCGGTCTCCACCAGTGAGGCGCCCGGCCCGTCCGGGGAGCAGGAGCGGGCCGCCGTGGCGGAGGCCGCCGAGGGGGCGGACCTGGTCCACCTCACCCAGACCGCGCTCATCGGGGACACCGGCGCCGCGGCGGCGGCGTTCCAGATCGCCGGGGTGCTGGTGCACGCCGAAACCACCCCCGAGGCCGCCGGCCGGGTGGCGCTGGTGACCTCCGTCGACCGCGACGGCGCGGTCGGCTGCGCCCTGCTGCGTCTGGCCGGGCCGCGATGACCGGGGCCGCCGGGATCATCGGGGCTGCCGGGACCGCCGGGACCACCAAGACCACCGAGGTCACCGGGACCACCGGAATGCCGGACACCCGGCCGAGCAGTCCGGTCGCCGCGCGGGTGGAGGTCGTCCGTCCGGCCGCCGCCGACGACCGGGGCAAGGTGCGTGCGGCGACGGCCGTCACGGTGGGCGAGGACGAGGCGGTCTTCCCCGGGCACTACCCGGGCTTCCCTATCTTCCCCGGGGTCTGCGTGATCGAGTGCGTGCACCTCAGCGGTCTGCGCACCCCTCCGCCGGGCTCGGCCGGTCTGGAGCTGGTGGCCGTGGAGAGCACGCGGTTCCTCAGCCCGGTCTTCCCGGGCGACCGGCTGGCGGTGGACCTGGTGTGGACCGGCGGGTCCGGGGTGTGGAAGTGCGCCGCCAAGGTGGCCACCGAGCGCGGGCCCGCCGCGCAGGTCAGACTGCGGTTCACGGCCGAGGAGGCGTGATGATCGGCCAGTTGGAGATCAGAAAGGTGCTGCCGCACCGGTTCCCGATGCTGCTGCTGGACCGGGTGACCGACGTGGTCCCGGGGGAGCGGGTGACCGCCGTGAAGGCTGTGACCTGCAATGAGCCCTGGTACCAGGGGCTCGGACCGGACGCGCCGGCGGAGGCGTACGCCTATCCGCGGGTGCTGCTGCTGGAGTCCTGGTGCCAGTCGGCCGGGCTGCTGGCCACCTGGGAGTCGCCGGATCCCGATGTGCTCGAGGGCCAGGTCATGCTCTTCGGCAGCGTGTCCGGGGTCGAGTACCACCGGCCGGTGCTGCCGGGGGACGTACTGGAACACCGGGCGTCCATCACCCGGGTGGTGGACGACACCGTGATCATCGAGGGCGGTTCCACGGTGGCCGGTGAGCCCGCTTTGACGGTCGGCCTCGCGGTGCTGGCCTTCCGCCCGGCGGCGGAGCTGCGGCCCGGGGACCCGGCCCCCGCCCTCGCCTGACCCCTGGCAACAGACCTCCGGCCCCCTGCGGCCGGCCGAATCGCTTTGGAGAACCAATGGCAGAGAACGCATCCCGGGTGGCGCTGGTCACCGGCGGTTCACGGGGAATCGGCCGGGCCACGGTGGTGCGTCTGGCGCGGGACGGCTTCGATGTCGCCTTCTGCTACCAGTCGAACGAGGCGGCCGCCCTGGAGCTGGAGAAAGAGGTCACGGAGACCGGGGCCCGGGTGCTCAGCCGCAAGCTCGACGTCCGTGACGCCGACGCGGTGCGCGCGCTGGTCGCGGAGATCGAGCAGACCCTCGGTCCGATCGACGCGGCCGTGACCGCCGCCGGTATCACCCGTGACAACCCCCTGCTGCTGATGAAGGACGACGAATGGCATGACGTGCTGGACGTCAACCTCGACGGGGTCTACCACGTCTGCCGCTCCGTGGTGTTCGGCATGATGAAGCGGAAGAGCGGGGTGATCGTCAACATCTCCTCGGTCGCCGGTGTGTACGGCAACGCCACCCAGTCCAACTACTCGGCCTCCAAGGCCGGGATCATCGGCTTCTCCCGGGCCCTGGCCAAGGAGGTCGGGCGGTACGGAATCCGCGCCAACGTCGTCGCCCCGGGGTTCATCGACACCGATATGACGTCCGTGCTCACCGGCCAGGTGAAGGACAAGGCGCTGGAGTCGGTGCCGCTCGGGCGGCTGGGGCGGGCCGATGAGGTCGCCGACCTCGTCTCGTACCTCGTCTCGGACCGTGCGGCCTATGTCACGGGCTCCGTCGTCCAGATCGACGGCGGCATCACCATCTAGCATCGCCCCGAACCCAGGAGGTTCCGTTGGCCGTCAAGCCACCGCGCTGGTATTTCTCACTCCGCAGCCCCTATTCCTGGCTCGCCTACCGTGAACTCACCGAGAACGCCCCCGATGTGGCGGACGCGATCGAATGGCGCCCGTACTGGGAGCCGGACGAGGTGAGCGAGGGCATGCTGGCCGACGCCGGGATCCACCTCCCCTATGTCGCGATGTCGAAGGAGAAGCACTTCTACATCCTGCAGGACGTCAAGCGGGCGGCCATCGAGCGCGGCCTGCGGATGGTCTGGCCGATCGACACCGCTCCCAACTGGGACGTCTCCCATCTCGCCTATCTGGTCGCCGAGGACGCCGGCCGCGGGCGGGACTTCATCGACGCCGTGTACCGGGCCCGCTGGGAGAACGGCATCGACATCTCCGAACGCGCCACCATGGCCGCGATCGGTCATGAACTGGACCTGGACCCGGACGCGTTGGCCGGTGCGGTCGACGATCCGGAGATCCGCCGACGGGGCATCGAGGCGCTGCGGGCGGTGGACCGCGACGGAGTGTTCGGAGTGCCGTTCTTCATCCACCGGCACGACAAGTTCTGGGGCCTGGACCGGCTCTCGGGATTCGTCGCGAGCGTCCGTGCCAAGACCCGGACCGCCGTCATCGAACAGCGGGAGAACGACCGCGGGATCGAGCCCGCCCTGCTCGTCCCGGCCGGTGACGCCGGGCACGCCGGTGGCTGCGGCTGACCGGACGTACGCAGCACGACCCGAGAGACCCTCATAGACCATCGTCGACCCGATAGACCTGTCAGAAAGGCGATCACGCCATGAGCAACCCCTTCGAGGACGAGAACGGCAGCTACTACGTGCTGGTCAACGACGAGCAGCAGCACTCGCTGTGGCCGGCCTTCGCGGAGGTACCCGCGGGCTGGACCGTCGTCCACGGCCAGGACAACCGCCAGGCGTGCCTGGACTACATCAACGAGAACTGGACCGACATGCGGCCCAAGAGCCTGATCGAGGCGATGGGCTGACGCACGCCACGTCCTCCCGTGCCGCGGGGCCCGACGTCCTGACGTCGGGCCCCGTGGTGTGTGTCCGGCAGGTTGCCGCGTGACATCCGGGCAGCCGCGGTCCGAGAAGGGCGATCCGGACTAGTGTTGACACCCTCTTCATCGCACACGGGGGAACGTGCCATGACCTGGCTGGCTGCCACCAGCATCGACGACCTGTCCTTCGGGCTGCTGATCGTGCTGATCGCGGTGTCGTCGCTGGGCGTCTTCGTCTTCGGCGTCTCGGCGATCTCCGGCCGGCTGCTCGGCATCCGGGTGGGCCCGCTGCGTGCCCTCGGCGCCGGTTTAGTCGGGCTGGGCGCGATGCTCGCCTTCAAGCCGACCATGCACGACCAGCAGAGCATGGGCGTGCTGTACGGGGTCCAGGTCGGGGTGTCCGTCCTCGCCGCGATGGCCGCCCTGGTGCTGGCCGAGGTCTTTCTGCCGCGCGGCAGCTGGGCGATACCCATGCGGCTGTGGCGCGCGATGCGCAGCCGGCTGCGGCGCACCCGGCGCTATTCGCAGATCAGCCGGATCTTCATGCGCCACGGCCTGAGCCGTCCGCTGCGCAGCCGGCACAGTCTGGAACGGGCCCTGCGGCCCGGCGAGTTCGGCGAGCGGATGGCCAGGGGGCTGCGGCTGGCGCTGGAGGAGTGCGGCGGGGCCTTCATCAAACTGGGCCAACTGCTGTCCACCCGGCGCGATCTGCTGCCCCCGCACTTCATCGACGAACTCAGCCGTCTGCAGAGCGATGTGCCGCCCGCGCCGTGGGGGGACGTGGCGGCGCTGCTGCGCGAGGAGCTGGGCAGGCCGGTGGACGACGCCTTCGAGTGGATCGAGCAGATCCCGCTCGCGGCCGCCTCCATCGCCCAGGTCCACCGCGCCAAGCTGACCGGGGGCCCGGTGGTCGTGGTCAAGGTCCAGCGCCCGGGGATCCGTGAGAGGGTCGAGCGCGACCTGGACATCGTCGTCGCGATCACCCGCAGCCTCCAGCAGCGGTCCCGGTCCTCCCACGCCATGGGGCTGCGGGATCTGGGCGACGGCTTCTCCACGTCGGTGCGGGAGGAGCTGGACTTCCGGATCGAGGCCAACAACGCCGCGGTGGTGGCGGCGTCCTGCGACGGGTACGAGGCGGACGCCCTGGTGCGCGTGCCCCGGGTGTACGAGGAGTTCACCACGGCCAGGGTGCTGGTCCAGGAGTGGCTGGAGGGGGTCACCTTCGACCGGGCGGCGACCGTCGCGGACCGCAAGGGGCTGGACCGCCGCCAGATCGCCCGGACCGCCTTCGCCGCCATGCTCCACCAGATCCTGCGGGCGGGGGTGTTCCACGCCGATCCGCATCCGGGCAATGTGCTGCTGCTCGACGACGGGCGGATCGGCCTGCTCGACTTCGGCTCGGTGGGCCGTATCGACCCGTCCGTGCGCCATGCCCTGCAGGAGATGCTGGTGGCCGTGGACCGCGGCGACCGGGCCGGGCTGCACGACGCGCTGATGGCGCTGCTCGGCACGAGGGCCACCAGGAGCGAGGACCTCATGCTCAACTCGCTGCTGCTGGAGCGTGAGCTGGGGCAGTTCATGGCCCAGCACCTGGGGGTGGGGGCGCGGCCGGACACCGAGATGTTCACCGCGCTGTTCCAGCTGCTCGCCCGGTTCGGTCTCGCCGTGCCGCCGGAGGTGGCCGCCGTCTTCCGGGCCCTGGCGACCATCGAGGGCACCCTGGGCCGGGTCAGCCCCGACTTCAACATGATCGACGAGGCCCGGGCGATCGCCGTGGACCTGCTCACCGACCGGCTGCGATTCCGCGCCACGGGCACGGGGAGCGAGGAGGAGGACGGGAGAACGTCCGGGTTCTCGTCCCTGGCGCGGGGCGCGGCCCATGAGTTCCTGTCCGCGCTGCCGATGCTGCGGCGGCTGCCCCGGAGGGCGGAACGGATCGGCGCGTCGCTGGAGGAGGGGCGGTTCACGGTCCGGGTGCGGGTGCTCGCCGACGAGCGGGAGCGGCGCTTCGTCTCCGGGCTGATCCACCAGTTGACGGTCACGCTGCTGGCGGCCTGCACGGGGCTGATGGGGGTGGTCCTGGTGGTGTTCGGCACCGGGCGCGGGCCCCAGGTCACCGCGGAGGTGGAGCTGTTCCCGCTGCTCGGCTATCAGGTGCTCGCGGTCAGCGCGATCCTCATGCTGCGCGCCCTCTACACGGCGATACGCCGGCCCAACACCCACGACACGTACTAGCGCCCGGGGCGCGCCCGGGGCCGGGACGAACCCCCGCCGAGGCGGTACGGGACATCCGGTGTGTACAACCGCGACACGCTCTACGGGACATCCGGCGGGCACGGCCGTGGACCGGCTCCTGGGCGGAGCCGGTCCGGATTCCTCAGGCGTCGCCGACCAGCAGGGGCTTTTCCCGCATGGTCCAGCCGTTGGCGTCCAGCACCCGCCGTACGCCCGCGACGGAGGTCGACTCCACGAGCAGTTCGACCAGGCCGCTCGGCTGGTCGAGGGAGTGCTCGATGCGCACGTCCTCGATGTTGACCCCGGCCTCCCCGACGGTGGAGAACAGCCGGGCCAGCGCACCGGGCTGGTCCGGGACGGCCACCGGGATCGCCACGTACTCGGCGGGCTGCGAACGCTGTTTGTGCGGTACCCGGGCGTGGCCCCGGTTGCCGCGCCGCAGCAGCTCCTGGAGGTCGGCGGCGGCCTGCCGGCGCGCCTCGGACTCCGCGCCGGGCAGCGCCCGCAGGACGGCGATCAGCCGCTCCAGGTCCTTGGCGAAACCGTCGAGGACGTCGGCCACCGCGTCTGCGTTCGCGGTCAGGATGTCGCTCCACAGGGCGGGTTCGCCCGCCGCGATGCGGGTGACGTCCCGCAGCCCCTGTCCCGACACCCGGATGTGCTCGGCCTCGGCGTGCTCCAGCCGGGCCGCCATCATCGAGGCGACCAGATGCGGGGCGTGCGAGGTCAGGGCGACGGCGCGGTCGTGGGCGTCGGTGTCCATCAGGACGGGGACGCCACCGCACAGCGAGACCAGCTCCAGCCCCCGGTTGAGCGCCGAGCGATCGGTGAGGGGCGAGGGGGTCAGCACCCAGGGGCGGCCCTCGAAGAGGTCGGCGCGGGCCGCGAGCGGACCGGAGCGCTCGGCGCCCGCCAGCGGATGCCCGCCGATGTAGCGGGACGGATCGCCGCCGGCCGCGCGGACCTCCTCGTGCGGCCGCACCTTGACGCTGGCCACATCGGTGTAGGTGTGCGCCAGCCCGTCCCGCTGACAGCGGGCGAGCACGGTGCCGATGCTCGCGGGCGGCACCGCCAGGACGGCGAGGTCCACCTGCCCGGCGGGCATCTCCAGCGAACCGGCCCCCAGGGCCTCGGCGGTCCTGGCGGCCGTGGTGTCGGCGTCGTCCAGGTAGACCAGGACGCCCCGGCGGCTCAGGGCGAGGGCGATGGACGTGCCGATCAGCCCGGTTCCGACGACGACGGCGGTTCTCATGTGTCACGTCCCGGTGTGGGTCCGGTGGCGCCGGAGCGCTCGATCTCCGCCCGGAGGAAGGCGGCGAACCGCCCGATGCCCTCCTCGATCTCCGCGGGGCTCAGATAGCTGAAGGAGAGCCGGATCGACCGCTCGCCGCCGGGGCCCGGGTAGAAGTAGGCCATCGGGGTCCAGATGACGGCGTGGTCCTCGGCCGAGCGCAGCAGCGCGGCGTTGTCGGCGGGGAACGGCACCCGGACGGTGAGGAAGAAGCCGCCGCTGGGCCGGTTCCAGCCGATGCCGAGCCGGTCGCGGACGTCTTCGGGGAAGTGGCGGTCCAGTTGCTCCAGGGTGACGCGGAGCGCCTCGCCGTAGTGCTTGGCGGGCACCGCGTTGCGTTCGGTGAGTCGGCCGCCGCACGCCAGCAGGGCACCGGCGACGGCCGCCTGGCTCAGCGCCGGGGTGTTCACCGTCACCATGCTCTTGATCTTGGCGAGTTCGTCGGCGAGCAGTGTTTCGGCCCCCGACGGATCCCGCACGGACTGGTCCGCGACGACGAATCCGACGCGGGCGCTGGGGAAGACCGACTTCGAGTACGACCCGAGGTGGATCACCCGTCGCGCATGGTCCATCGACTTCAGGGTGGGCAGTTGGACGCCGGGGCTGACCAGCCGGTACGGGCTGTCCTCGAGGATGAGCAGATCGTGCCGGGCGGCCAGCTCCAGCAGCTCCTCGCGGGCGCGCCGGGACATGGTGTTGCCCGACGGGTTCGAATGGTCCGGCACCACGTAGAAGGCGCGCGGGCGGCGGCCCCGGGCCCGCTCGGCGAGCACGGCGGCCTCCACATCGGCCACGTCCAGCCCGTCGGCCCGCTCCTCGACGGGGTGCACGGGCACCTGCAGCAGACTGGCGGCTCCGGTGATGCCCACGTAGCAGGGGCTGGCGACCAGCAGGACGTCCGCGGGGTCCGCGAAGAGCGCGCGCAGGGTCAGCAGCATCCCCTCCTGGGCGCCCACCGTCACCACGATCGCCTCCGGCGAGGCGTCGATGCCCTCGTCGGCGCGGAGCGAGTCGCAGATCAGTCCGCGGATCTGGCCCGCGGTCGGGCCGTACTGGTACAGCGCGGTGCGGATGGCGTGGTCCGAGGCGCCGCCCGCGGCCAGGTGGTCGAGGTAGCGGCGGATGTGATCGAGGATCTCGTCCTTGTCGAAGAACTCCTCGTACGGCCTTCCGGGGGCGAAGGAGACCACGTCCGGGAAGCGGCCGGTGATCTCGTTCAGGAAGTTCATGGTGTCCAGCACCGGGTCGGACACACTGCGGTGCAGGTCTTGTTTGCGCAGCCCGGTCGCGGCGGTGTGCTCGGGCACGGCCGGCAGCGACGCGTCCGCCACGCCGCGGTGCGGATGCTCCGCGGTCGGCAGCGCGGCGCCCGCGTCGGCGACGGTGGCGGTGCCGGTCAGCGTCATGGCCTCCGACAGCTCCTCGAGGACCAGGTCCAGGACGCCCGCCGCGCCGTCCCGGCCCGCCACGGCCAGGCCGTGCAGCACCGGGCGGCCCAGCAGGACGGCGTCCGCTCCCAGGGCGAGAGCGCCGAGGACGTCCCGGCCGCGGCGGACGCCGCCGTCCAGGAGCAGGGGGCAGCGGCCGTCCACGGCGGCGGCGATCGGGGCGAGCACGTCCAGGGTGGCCGGTGCCCCGTCCAGCTGCCGTCCGCCGTGGTTGGAGACCACGATGCCGTCCGCGCCGGCGGCGATCGCGCGCCGGGCGTCCTCGGCGGTCATGACGCCCTTGACCAGGACGGGCAGTTGGCTGACCGAGCGCAGCCAGGCGATGACCGACCAGTCGAGCGAGGGGTCGAGGCCGGTGCGGCCGTGCTCGGACGGGGACGAGTAATCGGTCTGGTCCGCGGGCAGGTTGGCGGGCACGATATGCGGCGGCAGCCGGAAGTCGTTGCGCAGGTCGCGCAGTCGGCGGCCGAGCCGCGGGGTGTCGACGGTCAGCACCAGGGCCTCGAAGCCCGCGGCCTGCGCGTGCTCGATGAGCCGCCGGGTCGTGTCGCGGTCGCGGAAGCAGTAGACCTGGAGCCACAGGGGCGAGGTGGCGGCCGCGGCGATCTCCGCGAAGGTCCGCCCGGCGAAGGTGCTCACCACGAGCGGGAGACCGGCCGCGCCCGCGGCCCGCGCGGTGGCCAGCTCGCCCTCGGGGTGCATCAGCGTGTGGTAGGCCATGGGCGCCACGGCCACCGGCGCCCCCCACCGGCGTCCCAGGATCGTGGTGGACGGGTCGCACTCACCCGCCCCGGTCAGGACCCGGGGGCTCAGCCGGAGGCGGTCGAACGCCGCCGGATTGGCGGCGAGCGTCCGCTCCTCCCCGGCCCCGCCCTCGATGAAGTCCCAGACCGCCGGGTCCAGTCGGGTGCGTGCCCGCTCGGCGTACTCCTCGAGGGACAGCGGCGGCCGGGAGCCGCCGGAGGGGGCCGTGCGGCCGGTCACGAGGTGGCCGCCCGGGCGCGCTCGACGGCCTCGTACAGCGCGCGGATGTTGGAGCTTCCGAAGCCCTGGGCCCCGTGGCGCTGGATGAGTTCGAAGAACAGGGTGCGCCGCTCGTAGGGCGAGCGGGTGAAGAGCTGCAGCAGGTAGCCCCACTCGTCGCGGTCGGCGAGCACATTGGTCTTGCGCAGATCGGCGATCGCCTCGTCGAGGTTGTCGATCCGCTCGGCGAGGGCGTCGTAGTAGGTGCCGGGCGTCTGCAGGAACTCGATGCCCCGGCTCTCGAATTCGAGCACGGCCGGGATGATCTCGTCCACGAGGAACGCCAGGTGCTGCACCCCCGGGCCGCCGTTGCGCTCCAGGAATTCGTCGATCTGGCCCGGCTTCTTGGTGCTGTCGGGCTCGATGATGGTGAAGGTGATCCCGGCCGAGGGGCTGCGCACCACGATGGAGTCCATGGCCTGCTCGCCGACGGCGACGTATTCGCTGGAGTACTCCTCGAAGCCGAATCCGTCGATGTAGTAGCGGACCGTGTCGTGCAGGGTGCCGGCGTCCAGGCAGACCGCGATGTGGTCGAGCAGTCGCAGTTCGGTCGTGGTGCCGTCCTGGGGGGCGCGCTCCGGTGAGGCGATCCAGTCCCGGCCCGGGGGCAGCGCGTGCGGCCGGCCCGCGGTGCGCTTGAGGAGGGTGTGGCGGACGGCGCCGAAGCCGGAGACGGCGGGACCGGCCGGGTTGCCGGAGGTCAGATCGCGGGCTCCGGCGGCCAGGGCGCCCTCCCGGGCCGCGAGGGGGTCCTCGCAGGCGAAGGCGATGTCGGCGATGCCGTCACCGTGCGCCGCCAGGAAGTCGGCCGTGCCCGGTCCCGAGGTGATGACGAGCTGGATGTCCTTCTGGCGCAGGAGTATCGAATCCAGCGCGCCGGTCCGGCATCGGGCCTTTTCCTGGAAACCCATGCTGGACACGAAATAGTCCATGGTTTTCCGCTGATCGCTGGTGTAGATCTCGATGTACTCGACGTCATACGCGGTCACGATACTCCCCATCCGACGATTGCCTCGCCACACGTGTGTGTGCAACTCGTGGAATCGCACGCTACCGGCCCGGGGGAGCGTCGCCATGGGCCGCCAAGAATTCTTCTATAGCCGGAAAGACGCGGGTGCGGCATTTTTACGTAAGGCGGCGGTAGGCGTACCGCCAAGAAGGGCCGCCGACCGCGTCAATCGCCTCTTTTCGGGCGGTCGGCGATGATCGTGAAGGCGGTCGGCGGACCCTGGCAACGGCTTATTCGATTCTCTTCATTTGAACGCTTTGCGGCGCAACCGCGTATGCGGAGGACTGCCAGGATCATGGCATGGGGCCCGCGCGCCCGACTCCTCCCGCGGAGGCAATCCGACAAGCCGTGGGGTGGAGCCCCCCTTCGCTCCCTCCTCCGTCCGGATGACCGCCGAGAAACCCTCCGCGGGAGCTCGATAGAAATCCTTGAAGTGCGTCGGGGGAGCGCGGAAAACACTGCTATCAACGGGTCGGAGACGTCGTTCACCCACTGCGTCCGCGACATGCGTCCCGGGCCGACCGAAAGGACCCGACACATGGCCGAGGAGACCAGCCGGACGCCGGAGTTGTTGGGTGAGGACTTCATCCGCGACCCGTACCCGGCGTACGCCCGGCTCCGCGAGCGGGCCCCGGTGGCGCAGGTGGTGCTCGGCGGGGCACCGATGTGGCTGGTGCTCCGCCATGAGGCGGCGCGGGCCGCGCTGACCGAGCCGAAACTGCACAAGGACCCCGAGCGCTGTGCCCGGCTGGCCGCCAAGCACGCGGGTGTCGACCCCGTCGAGCAGCCCGCCGCGAAGTCGCCCGGTCAGCGGATGCTGGTGGAGCACATGCTGGGCATGGACCCGCCCCACCACACCCGGCTGCGCAAGCTGGTGGCCAAGGCGTTCACCGCACGGCAGATCCAGGCGCTCCGGCCGCGGATCGAGCACACGGTCGGCGCGCTGCTCGACGACCTCGCGGGGCAGGGCGAGGTGGATCTGCTGAAGGTGTTCGCCTTCCCGCTGCCGCTCACCGTGATCTCCGAGATGATCGGCGTCCCCGAGGCCGACCAGGCCGCCTTCGGAGCCTGGTCCAACGCGCTGACCGTGGCCGTCCAGCCGCAGGAGATGCACCGCATCGCCGACGAGATGGCGGAGTACCTCACCGGGCTGATCGCCGCCAAGCGGGCCGCCCCGGCCGACGACTTGATCAGCGGGCTGATCCAGGCGCGGGACAACGAGGACCGGCTCAGCGAGAACGAGCTGGTGTCGATGGTCTTCCAGCTCCTGGTGGCCGGATACGAGACGACCGCGCATCTGATCGGCAACGGGATGCTCGCCCTGCTGCGCCACCCGGACCAGCTCGCCGCCCTGCGCGCGGACCGGTCGCTGCTGCGGGGCGCGGTCGAGGAGTTCTGCCGCTACGACAATTCGCTGCACCTGAGCACGCTCTCGGTGACCACGGAACCGGTGGAGATCGCCGGTGTCCGCGTCCCGGCCGACGAGTTCGTCATCGTCTCGCTCGGCTCGGCCAACCACGACCCCGAACGCTTCGAGGACCCCGAGCGGTTCGACATCCGCCGGGAGGGCGGCGGCCATCTGGCCTTCGGCCACGGCATCCACCACTGCATGGGCGCGCCCCTCGCACGACTGCAGACCGAGATCGCCGTCGGCGCGCTCCTCGACCGCTTCGCGCGAATCGAACTGGCCGTGGCGCCGACGGAGTTGCGCCGCGAGATGAACCTGACCCGGGGGCTGGAGTCACTGCCCGTCCGGCTCGGCTGAGCGAGACGGACCGGACCGGCGTACCGGCCGATGAAGAGGAGTCTGATGGATATCGCAATCTCCGCGGCTGGTCTGCGGAAGCGCTACGGCGACAACGAGGTGCTGGGCGGCATCGACCTGTCGGTCGAGGCGGGCACGGTCTACGGGCTCCTGGGCCCCAACGGCGCCGGCAAGACGACCACGGTGCGGATACTGTCGACGCTGATCAAGCCCGATGAGGGCACCGCGACCGTGGCGGGCTACGACGTGCTGAGCCAGGCCCACGAGGTGCGCCGCAGCATCGGGCTGACGGGTCAGTACGCCGCCCTGGACGGCGAGTTGACCGGCCGCGAGAACCTGGTGCTGATGGGCACGCTGCTGCACTTGGGCCGCAAGCGGGCCCGTTCCCGCGCCGACGAGGTGCTGGAGATGTTCGATCTCACCGGCGCCGCCGACCGGGTCGTCAAGACCTACTCGGGCGGTATGCGCCGCAGGCTGGACCTGGGCGCCAGCCTGATCGGGAGCCCGCCGGTGATCTTCCTGGACGAGCCGTCCACGGGGCTGGACCCGGTCAGCCGGAACGCGCTGTGGGACATGGTGCGCAAGCAGGTCGCCGAGGGGGTCACCGTGCTGCTGACCACCCAGTACCTGGAGGAGGCCGACCAGCTCGCCCACCGCATCGCCCTGATCGACAAGGGGCTGGTGGCGGCGGAGGGCACGCCCGACGAGCTGAAGAAGAAGGTCGGCGGCGAGCGGCTGGAGATCACCGTACGGACCACCGAGATGGTGGAGACCGCCCGGGCCGCGCTGGCCCGGATCTCCGCACGGGGATCCGCCCCGCCGGTCGTCGACGAGAGCGGGCTGCGGGTGTCGGTCGCGCTGGAGACCGGTATCGCCGGTGTCTCCGCGGCGGCGTCGGAGCTCCAGGGGGCCTCGGTGGAGGTGGTCGACTTCCTCGTACGGCGCCCCTCGCTGGACGACGTGTTCCTGGAGCTGACCGGAGCCGGACCCGAGGCCGAACTGGAGACGACGAGCCGATGACCACCTATGTCCTGAGCGACGCGCTCGCCCTGGCGGGCCGCCACATACGGCACTTGAAGCGGGCACCGCAGCGGATCCTCAGCATCACCCTGATGCCGATCATGTTCGTGTTCCTCTTCGGCTACCTCTTCGGCAGTTCGATGAACGTGCCGGAGGGCGACTACCACGAGTACATCATGGCGGGCATCTTCACCCAGATGATGCTGGCCGGCGTCATCAACACCGGTGTGGGGGTGGCCGAGGACCTTTCCAACGGCCTGGTGGACCGGTTCCGTTCGCTGCCCATGGGCAAGGGCTCGGTGCTGCTCGGCCGGACCCTCTCCGATGTGGTGCTCAACGCGATCTCCTGTCTCGCGATGCTCTCCGTCGGCCTGCTCATCGGCTGGCGCATCCACGGCGGGCCGCTCAAGGCCCTCGCGGGCTTCGGTCTTCTGCTGCTGCTCGGCTACGCCACGGCGTGGCTCGGTTCGCTCATCGGGCTGCTGCTGCGCGATCCCCAGGCGGTCAACTCGGTGGCCATGGTGATCACCATGCCGCTCACCTTCCTGTCGGCGACCTTCTACCCGGCCCAGAACCTGCCGGGCTGGGTGCGTCCGGTGGCCGAGTGGAACCCGGTGACCACCCTGACCACCGGGATGCGCGAGCTGTGGGGGAACCCCACGGGGAACGGCGCCGATCCGGCGTTCCCGCTGCGGCATCCGGTGGCGGCCTCGCTGATCATGGTGGTGGTCCTGCTGATCGTGGTGATCCCGCTGGCCAACCGGGCCTACGAGCGGGCCGCCGCACGCTGACCCGCGGGCGTAGGAGACCCAGAAGCCGAAGCCCGGACGACCGAGAGCGGTCGTCCGGGCTTCGGCTTGCCCCGCCGGGGGAGCGCCGCCGGGTCAGCTCCCCAGATGCGCACGCCAGGTGTCATGGAGGCGGGCCAGGTGCTCGAAGCCGCCGACCACCACATCGGTGGCCACACCGAAGTCCACCAGACAGGCGACCTCGTCCACCCCCGCGTCCTTGAGCTGCTTGAGCATCGCCATGCAGTCGTCGACGGTGCCGAACATCCCGCTGGTCTCAAAGTACCGGTCGAACGCCTGGGCCACGAGGAACTGACGGTCCTCCGGGCCCATGCTCTTCAGCTCCCGGGACATGTCCGCGCCCTGGGCGCCCGCCGCCTCGGCCGCCTTGATCAGCAGGTCGAAGGAGCTGGCCAGGTAGCGGGAGAACGGCTCGCGCACGGTCTCCCGCACGGTGTCGCGGTCGGTGCCGACGAAGGTGTGCACCATCAGGGCCACATGCCCCTGCCCGGCCGAGGCGCTCTGGTGCTCCCGGTACGCCCGGCGGTACTCGGCGATGCGCTGCGCGAGGACGTCGACCTCCTGGCCGAGCAGATGGGTCAGCATGCCCATCCCGTTCTCACCGGCCAGGGTGAAGGTCGCCGGGGTGCCACCGCTGGTCAGCCACATCGGCAGCTCGGGCTGGACGGGCGGCGGGAACATGGTCAGCTCCACCGTCTCGCCCGCCCCGTCGGTCAGGGACACGCTCTCGCGCTTCCAGAGCCGGCGGATGGTGTCGACCGTCTCCATCAGCCCGGACTTGCGGGTCTCGTAGTTCTCCGGGCGGAGCGCGAAGTCCGCGGCGTGCCAGCCCGAGGCGAGTGCCACCCCGGCCCGGCCGCCCGACAGGTTGTCGACGACCGACCACTCCTCGGCGATCCGCATCGGGTGGTGCAGCGGCGCCACGACGCTTCCGGCGCGCACCGCGACCCGTTTGGTGACCGCCGCCACCGCGGCGCCCGTCACCGAGGGGTTCGGGTAGAGCCCGCCGAACGGATGGAAGTGGCGCTCGGGGGTCCACACCGCGGTGAAGCCGTTGTCATCGGCGAACCGGGCGCCGTCCAGCAGCAGCCGATAGCGGTCGCGCTCCTCGGTGTCGTTGTTGGCGAAGTAGAACAGGCTGAAATCCATGAGTCCTCCGGAAAGCGAAAGAAAAGCGCCCGGGGCGCGCTGACGGCGGGTCCCGGGCGGTGTCGCTGCTGTGTGCCGTTTCAGAAACGCACCGGCAGGTCGATCATCGGGCGGACCATCAGTCCGGGCCGATAACGCACCTCCGAGGGGTGCACGGCCAGCCGGATGCCGGGAAAGCGTTCATAGACCCGTCGAATCGCCAACTCGGTCAGCGCCTTGGACATATGGGAGCCCAGGCAGTAGTGGATTCCGTATCCGAAGCTCACATGCGCGGGCTTGGGACGGGTGATGTCCAGTTCCGAGGCACGGTCGGCGAAGGCGTGCGGATCGTGGTTCGCCCCGGCCAGCGAGATGATGATGATCTCGTCCTTGGGGATCTTCACCCCGCACAGCTCGACCGGCTCCAGCGTGACCCGCTGCAGGGAGTTGATCAGCGGGCTGGTGAACCGCAGCAGCTCCTCGACCGCGTTGGGCAGCAGACTCCAGTCGGCGCGGATCTTGTCGGCCTCGCCGGTATGGGTGAGCAGCGCCGCGAAGGAGCCGTTGAGCAGGCTGGTCGTGGTGTCGTTGCCGCCGGTCATCAGGGCGAACGCGGTGGACAGCGCCTCCGCGGCGGTCAGCCGCTTGTCCTCGTCGGCGTGGACCAGCGCGGAGATCAGATCGTCCTGCGGGGTCCGCTGCTTGGTGGCGATCAGCGCCTTGAGGTAGTCCGACAACTGCCGGGTGTGCTCGGCGATGATGCCCGTCGGATCGCTGGCGTCCACCCGGCGCAGGGTGTTCGTCCACACCAGGAACCGCGGCCAGTCGGCGTCGGGCACGCCCATCAGCTGCGCGATGGTGATGATCGGAAGCGGTTCGTTGAGCCCGGAGACCAGGTCCCGGTTGTCCGTCCGGACCATCTCGTCGAGCAGGTCGTCGACCACCTTCTCCCAGCCGTCGCGCAGTCCCCTGACCCGCTTGGGGGTGAAGGCGAAGGTGAGCGCCTTGCGCAGCGGGGTGTGGCGCGGCGGATCGGAGTTGGCCAGGTGGTTGCTGATCTCGTCGGCGGGCTTGATCTCCTGGCCGAGCTGCTTGCCCAGCGCCGCGTAGAGCTTGCCGATGTCCCGGCCGAGCCGGGGGTCGGAGAGCGCGTCGCGGACGTCGTCGTAGCGGCTCACCACCCAGGCCCGTACCCCGTCCGGGGTCTCCACCCGGCACACCGGCTGTTCCGCGCGCAGCTGGGCGAGGAAGGGATAGGGGTCCTGTGTGTACTCGTCGCTGAACATCCAGTAGCGGGACAGCGTGCCGGTGTTGGTCACCAGTACTCCCTGAAGTCGCGGTGCGGGTGGCGGGCCCGCGGGCGCTTGACGGCACGCGGCCGAACCGATGACAGCACGGCCGGACCCGACCGGTCAGCGGCAGTGCGAATTCTTCGAAGTGGGCTGCTTCCGCCCTACGCGGCGCGCAAAACGAAGTTTTTGCAGCGCCGTTGCCGGGTGGACCGGCCGGAGATGAAACTCGGCGATCCAGGCTGGTGGCAGGCGACCGAGCCCTTTGTCGGCGACCCCGGAATGACGAGTGGAGATTTCCATAATGACGCGAGCAGCCATCGACGACGTCCTTCCGCTGTGGCCACTGCAGGAAGGTCTGCTGTTTCAGACCCTGTACGGGGAGCAGAAACTCGATGTCTACGTCGCCCAGATCCTGATCGACCTCGACGGCCCCCTGGACGCCGGGGCCATGCGCGACTCGGTGGCCACTTTGCTGCGCCGGCACCCCAATCTGCGGGCCAGTTTCCGGTACGAGAAGCTGAGCCGGCCGGTGCAGGTGATTCCGCGGGACGTCCCGGTGCCCTGGCGGGAGTTCGACCTCACCGGGCTCGACGAGCCGGCCCAGGAGCGGGAGCTGGAGCGGCTCGCCGCCGAAGAGGCGGCGCACCGGTTCGACCTGGGGGCCGGGCCGTTGCTGCGCTTCACGCTGATCAAGCTGGGCCCGCGCACCAGCCGGCTGATGTTCAACTCGCATCACATCCTGCTCGACGGGTGGTCCACCGCCCAGCTCATGTTCGAGCTCTTCGAGATCTACCACCGTCGCGGCGACGGCTCGGGCCTGCCGCCGGTGACGCCGTACCGCGAAGCCTTGAGCTGGCTGGAACGGCAGGACCGGGCGGCGGCGGAAAACGCCTGGCGCACCGTGCTCGCCGAGGTGGAGGAGCCCACGCTGATCGCGCCGGGCGACACCGGGGCGCGGATCGCGCCGGCCGAGCAGGTCATCGCCATGCCCGATGAGCTGGCCGCCCGGGTGCGGGAGACCGCCCGGCGCAACGACCTCACGCTGAGCGCGGTGTTCCAGGGCTGCTGGGCGCTTCTGCTGGGGCAGTTGACCGGCCGTGACGACGTGGTGTTCGGCTCGACCGTATCGGTGCGCCCCGCCGAGCTGGCCGGCGCGGACCAGATGGTCGGCCTGTTCATCAACTCGGTGCCCGTCCGGGTGCGGATGCGCCCGCAGGAGAGCCTGCTGTCCCTGCTGACCGGGGTGCAGCGGCAGGCGGCCGGAATGGTGGAACACCACCACCTCAGCCTCCCGGACATCCAGCGGGCCGCCGGGCACGGCACCCTGTTCGACACGCTCACCGTCACCGAGAACTACCCCATGGGCGGGGACGACCTGCCCGAACTGCCCGGTGACCTCACGCTGACCGGCGCCAAGGGCACCGACGCCAACCACTACCCGCTGAGCATCGCGGCGCTGCCGGGCGACGGGCTGCGGCTGCACTTCGGCTACCGGCAGGAGATCTTCACCCGCGAGGACATCGAGGTGCTCGGCGAGCGCTTCCGCGGCCTCTTCGCGGCCTTCGCGGCCGACCCCGAGCAGCTGATCGGCCGACTGCCCCTGCTGAGCGACGCCGAGGCGAGCCGCATGCTCGCCCTGGGCATGCCCGCACAGCCGCTGCCGGGCGGTGACGCCATCCCCGCGCTCTTCGCCGAACAGGTACGGCGGCATCCGGACGCCGTCGCCCTGGTCCACGAGGACACCACCGTCTCCTACGCCGATCTGGACCGCCGCGCCAACCGCCTGGCCCGCACCCTCATCGAGCGGGGCGCCGGGCCGGAGCGGGTCGTCGCGCTCGCCCTGCGGCGCTCTCCCGAGCTGGTCGTCGCCATGCTGGCGGTGCTCAAGGCGGGCGCGGCCTACCTGCCGGTGGACATCTCCTATCCGGCCGACCGGATCGCCTATCTGCTCACCGACTCCGACCCGGCGCTGGTCCTGGCCACCTCCGCGTCGGCGGAGGTGATTCCGGACGGCTGCGCCGCGCCGCGGGTGCTGCTCGACGACCCGGCCACCGTCCGTGAGACCGACGCCAGGCCGGACACCGATATCGAGCCGGGCGAGCGGCGGGGGCCGACGACGTCCGCCAACCCCGCCTACGTCATCTACACCTCCGGATCCACCGGCCGTCCGAAGGGCGTCATGGTGACGCACTCCGGTCTCGCCGGTCTGGTCGCCACCAACGTCGAGCGGTTCGACGTGGGGCCCGGCAGCCGAGTGCTGCAGTTCTCCTCACCCAGCTTCGACGCCGCCGTCTGGGAGACCTACACCGCCCTGCTCACCGGCGCCGCGCTGGTGCTCGCCCCTGCCGAACGGCTGCGGCCCGGCCGGGCGCTGGTCGACCTGGTCGCCGAGCACCAGGTGACGCACGCGCTCATCCCGCCCGCCGCGCTGGCCGTGCTCACCGAGGGCGATCTGCCGTCGATACGCCTGCTGGTGGTCGGCGGTGAGGCGTCCGCGCCGGAGCTGGTCGAGGCGTGGTCCGGCGGCCGGACGATGATCAACGCCTATGGGCCGACCGAGAGCACCGTCTGCGTCACCCTCAGCGAGCCGCTCTCCGGCGCGGTGGCGCCGCCCATGGGCACCGCCCTCGGCACCGCGCGGCTGCGGGTGCTCGACGGTGCGCTGCGGCCGGTGCCGCCGGGTGTCACCGGGGAGCTGTACGTCTCCGGCCCCTGCCTGGCGCGCGGCTATCTGAACCGGCCCGGTGTGACCGCCGAGCGCTTCGTCGCCGATCCGTATCCGGGCGGCGGGATGCGGATGTACCGCACCGGTGACCTGGTGCGCTGGAACACCGAGGGCGAGCGTCCCGTGCTGGAGTTCGCCGGCCGGGCCGACGACCAGGTCAAGATCCGCGGATTCCGGATCGAGCTGGGGGAGATCGAGTCGGTCCTGGCCGCGCACGAGCGGATCGACCGTGCGGTGGTCGTGGTGCGTGAGCCGACCCCGGGCGACAAGCGGCTCGTCGCCTATCTGGTGCCGGTGAGCGGTGGAGAGGTGCCCGCCCCCACCGTGCTGCGCGAACACGTGGCCGCCGCGCTGCCCGAGTACATGGTGCCCGGCGCGTTCGTCGCCCTGGACGCCCTGCCGCTGACCCCCAACGGCAAACTGGACCGCAAGGCGCTGCCCGAGCCCGGCGCGGCCGGGCCGGCCGGGCGCGGGCCGCGCACCCCGCAGGAGGAGATCCTGTGCGCGCTCTTCGCGGAGCTGCTCGGCGTGGCCGAGGTGGGGGTGGACGACGACTTCTTCGACCTCGGCGGCCACTCGCTGCTGGCCACCCGGCTGGTCACCAGGACCCGCGCGGTCTTCGGCGAGGAGCTGTCGCTGCGCGCCGTGTTCGAGACGGCCACGCCTGCCGGGATCGCCCGCCGGCTGCACCAGGCCGTGGACGGCCGGCCCGCGCTGGAGGCGGGGCCGCGTCCCGAGCGGGTACCGCTGTCCTTCGCCCAGCGCCGGCTGTGGTTCCTGGACCGGTTCGACGGCGCCAAGCCGATCTACAACGTCCCGCTCACCGTGCGGCTGACCGGTGAACTGGACCTGGACGCGCTGCGCCATGCCTTCCAGGATGTCCTGGCCAGGCACGAGAGCCTGCGGACGGTGTTCCCGGACGTGGACGGCGACCCGTATCAGCGGGTGCTGGATCCCGCGGAGGCCGAGCTCGACCTGTCCCTGGTGGATCTGAGCGCGGCACCTGAGCGGCTGGACGAGGCGCTGAAGGAGGAGGCGTCCGCCGGGTTCCGGCTGGCCGACGAACTCCCGCTGCGGGTGCGCGTCTTCCGCACCGGCGACCGTACGTACGTCCTGCTCGTGGTGATGCACCACATCGTCGGGGACGGCTGGTCGCTGGGCGTCTTCGGCCACGACCTCTCGCTCGCCTACGCGGCCAGGCTGAAGGAGGCCGCGCCGTCGTGGGAGCCGCTGCCCGTGCAGTACATGGACTACACGCTGTGGCAGCAGCGCGTACTGGGCGAGGAGGCGGACGAGAACAGCGCGATAGCCCAGCAGTTCGCCTACTGGTCGGATGCCCTGGCCGGGATCCCCGACGAGCTCAACCTCCCGGTGGACCGGCCGCGCCCCGCGGTGGCGAGCTACGCGGGCGACACCGTGACGTTCCACCTCCCCGAGGAGCTGCACAAGCGGCTGCTCACCATCGCCCGTACCTCCCAGGCCAGCCTGTTCATGGTGGTCCAGGCCGGTCTTTCGGTGCTGTTGTCGCGGTCCGGCGCGGGCACCGACATTCCCGTGGGCACGCCGATCGCCGGTCGTACCGACGATGTCCTCGACGAACTGGTCGGGTTCTTCCTCAACACGCTGGTGCTGCGCACGGACACCTCCGGCAACCCCACCTTCCGCGAGCTGGTCCAGCGGGTGCGGGAGACCGACCTGGCCGCGTACGCCAACCAGGACGTGCCGTTCGAGCGCCTGGTCGAGCAGCTCAACCCCGAGCGCTCCCTCGCGCGCCATCCGCTGTTCCAGGTGATGTTCACCGTGCAGAACAACCGCCCGGCCGAACTCGTGCTGCCGGGCCTGCGGGTGGACCCGTACGACCACCTCGGCGACATGGCCAAGTTCGACCTGTTCGTCGGGATGATCGAGCGGCGCACACCCGACGGCGCACCGGACGGTCTGGCCGGGTGGATCGAGTACAGCACCGATCTGTTCGACCGGGAGACGGTCCAGGGGCTCGCCGACCGTCTGATCCGGGTGCTGGCCGGGGCGGCCGAGGACCCGAAGCGGCCGATCGGCGCCCTGGACCTGCTCGACCCGATCGAGCGGCACCGCCAGCTGACCACCTACAACGACACCGCGCACCCGTTCGACGGGGCCTTCCTCCCGGAACTGCTCGAGCGGCAGGCGCACGCGCTGCCGGACGCCCCGGCCGTGCTGCACGGCGACACGCGGATGTCGTACGCCGAGCTGAACGCGGCGGCGAACCGGCTGGCACATGTGCTCATCTCACGGGGTATCGGACCGGAGAACACGGTCGGCATCGCGCTGCCGCGCTCGGCGGAGCTGCTGGTGGCGGTCTGCGCGGTGCTCAAGACCGGAGCGGCCTATCTGCCCATCGACCCGGAGTACCCGGCCGAGCGCGTCTCCTTCATGCTGGCCGACGCGGCGCCCTCGGTGGTGCTGACCCGGGCCGGGGTGCTGCCGGGCGGTCACCGGGCCCCGGTCCTCGCCCTCGACACACCGGAGACCGCCGCCCTCCTGGCCGGGCAGGCCGACACCGACCCCACCGACGCGGATCGCATCCGTCCGCTCCACCCGGCCGCCCCGGTCTACGTCATCTACACCTCCGGCTCCACCGGCCGCCCCAAGGGCGTCGTGATGCCCGCGGGCGCCATGGCCAACCTGGTCGCCTGGCACCACGGCGAGATCGGCGGCGGCGCCGGGACGCGGGTGGCGCAGTTCACCGCGATCAGCTTCGACGTCTCCGCCCAGGAGATCCTGACCACCCTGCTCACCGGCAAGACGCTGGTGGTCCCGGACGACGCGGTGCGCCGCGACGCCGCCGCCCTCACCCGGTGGCTGGCGGAGCACCGGATCAACGAGCTGTACGCCCCCAACCTGGTGGTGGACGCCGTCGCGGAGGCCGCCCTCGAGAGCGGCGTCGCCCTCGGCGAGCTGCGGGTGATCGCCCAGGCGGGCGAGGCGCTGGCGCTCACCCCGCGGCTGCGCGCCTTCTGCGCCGAACGCCCGTGGCTGCGGCTGCACAACCACTACGGCCCCACCGAGAGCCATGTGGTCACCGGCACCACCCTGCCCGCCGACCCGGCGGACTGGCCCGCCGCGGCGCCCATCGGCCGCCCGGTGTGGAACGACCGGGTCTACGTCCTGGACGACGCGCTCGGCCCGGTGCCCCCGGGGGTCGTCGGAGAGCTGTACCTGGCCGGCGCCGGGCTGGCCCGCGGCTACCTGCGGCGGCCGGGCCGCACCGCGGAGCGCTTCGTCGCCGACCCGTTCGGCCCGGCCGGGTCCCGGCTCTACCGCACCGGTGACCTGGTGCGCTGGGGCAGGGACGGACAGCTGCAGTTCGTGGGGCGGGCCGACCACCAGGTCAAGGTGCGCGGCTTCCGGATCGAGCTCGGCGAGATCGAGACGGCGCTCGCCGCCCACCCGGACCTCGCCTCGGTGGCCGTCCTGGCTCGGCAGGACCGGCCCGGGGCACCCCAACTGGTCGGCTATCTGGTTCCGTTGGCCGACCGGACCGCCCCGGCCCCGGCCGAACTGCGCAAGCACCTGGCCACCACCCTGCCCGAGTACATGGTGCCCAGCGCGTTCGTCGCCCTGGACGCCCTGCCGCTGACCCCCAACGGCAAGCTGGACCGCCGGGCGCTGCCCGCGCCGGTACGGGAGGACGCCGAGCGGCGGGAGCCGACCACACCGCAGGAGGCCGCGCTGTGCGGGCTGTTCGCCGAGGTGCTCGGGGTGCCCGAGGCCGGGGTGGACGACAACTTCTTCGACCTCGGCGGCCATTCGCTGCTCGCCACCCGGCTGACCAGCCGCATCCGTACCACCCTGGGCGCCGAGCTCAGCGTGCGCGACCTGTTCGAGTCGCCGACGCCCGCCGGACTTGCCGGGCTGATCGGCGACGCGGGCGGGGCGCGGCGCGCGGTGACCGCGCGGGAGCGGCCCGAGGAGGTGCCGCTGTCCTTCGCCCAGCGCAGGCTGTGGTTCCTGGGCCGGTTCGAGGGGCCCAGCGCCACCTACAACCTGCCGATGGCCCTGCGGCTGACGGGTGAGCTGGACCGGGAGGCGCTGCGCGCGGCGCTGGCCGATGTGGTCGCCCGCCACGAGAGCCTGCGCACCGTCTTCCCGGAGGTGGCCGGCCGCCCCCGCCAGGTGGTGCTGGACGTGGTGCCCGAACTGCCGGTGGCCGAGGTCACCGAGGCCGGTCTGGAGGCGGCGCTCGCCGAGGCCGCCGGGTACGCGTTCGACATCGCCACCGAGATCCCGGTACGGGCGCGGCTGTTCGCGCTCGGCCGGACCGAGCATGTGCTGGCGCTGGTGGTCCATCACATCGCGGGCGACGGCTGGTCCATGGCCCCGCTGGGCCGCGATCTGTCCGCCGCCTACGCGGCCCGCAGCGCGGGCCACGCCCCGGAGTTCACCCCGCTGCCCGTGCAGTACGCCGACTACACGCTGTGGCAGCACGAGGTGCTGGGCAGCGAGGACGACCCGGACAGCACCATCTCCCGGCAGGCCGCGTTCTGGCGGTCGGCCCTGGAAGGGGCGCCGGAGGAGCTGGCGCTGCCCGCCGACCACCGCCGTCCGCCGGCCATCAGCTATCGCGGCGATATGGTCACCTTCCGCTTCGACGCCGAGGTGCACAGCGGCCTGCGCGAGCTGGCCATGGAGCACCGGGCCAGCCTCTTCATGGCCGTACAGGCCGGTCTGGCCGCGCTGCTCAGCAGGCTCGGCGCGGGCACCGACATCCCGCTCGGCACGGCGATCGCGGGCCGCACTGACGACGCCCTGGACGACCTGGTCGGCTTCTTCGTCAACACGCTGGTGCTGCGCACCGATGTCTCCGGCGACCCGACCTTCGCCCAGCTGCTGGAGCGGGTGCGGGAGACCGACCTGGCCGCCTACGCCCACCAGGACCTGCCGTTCGAGCGGCTGGTCGAGCTGATCAACCCCGAGCGCTCGGCGTCCCGGCATCCGCTGTTCCAGGTGATGCTGGCGTTCCAGAACACCGCCGAGGGCAGGGTCGACCTGCCCGGGGTGGTCGCGGCGCCGCAGCCGATCGGCCATGACGTGGCCAAGTTCGACCTGTCCTTCACCCTGGCGGAGACCCATACGGACGACGGCGCGCCCGCGGGCATCGAGGGGGCGCTCACCTACAGCACCGACCTGTTCGAACGGGAGACGGTGCGGATGCTGGTGGACCGGCTGGCGCGGCTGCTGGCCGCCGCCGTCGCCGATCCGTCCGCCCCGGTGGACCGGCTGGATGTGCTGCTGCCCGGGGAGCGCCACCGGATCGTCGAGGAGTGGAACGACGCCGCGGTCCGCGAGGTGCCCGCCGCCACCATGGCGGAGCTGTTCGCCGGGTGGGCTGCCCGCACCCCGGACGCACCGGCCCTGCTGACCGAGGAAGGGACCTGGACCTTCGCCGACCTCGACGCGAGGGTCGAGCGGATCGCCCGGTCGCTGGCCGCGCGGGGAGCGGGACCGGAGAAGCTGGTGGCGGTGGCACTGCCGCGGTCGCCGGAGCTGATCGTCTCGCTGCTCGCGGTGGTGCGGGCGGGGGCGGCCTATCTGCCGATCAACCCGGAGCTGCCGGGCGACCGCATCGGGTACATGCTCGACGACGCCGATCCCGCCCTGCTGCTGACCTCCGGCGCCGTCGCCGGACGGCTGCCGCGGACCACCGTGCCCACGGCGCTGTTCGACACGCTGGACGCGACGCGGCCCGCTGACGCGGCCGGCGTGTCCGTGCCCCCTGGCGCCCTGTCGCCCCAGCACCCCGCCTACGTCATCTACACCTCCGGATCGACCGGCAGGCCCAAGGGCGTGACCGTGACCCACGCCGGAGTGGCGCACCTGTGCGCGACGCTGGTGGAACGGGCGGGTGTCGGCCCGGGCGCCCGGGTGCCGCAGCTGGCCTCGGCCAGTTTCGACGCGGCGTTCCTGGAGCTGGCCATGAGCCTGCTGGTGGGCGGCGCGCTGGTGGTGGTCCCCGCCGAGCGGCCCACGTCCGGCCAGGCGTATCTCGACCTGTGCGCCGAGTACGGCGTCACCCACGCCTTCATCACCCCCGCCTCCCTGGCCGCGCTGCCCGAGGGCGGGCTGCCCGAGGGCATGGAGATCGTCGTCGGCGGTGAGTCCTTCGGACCGGAGCTGATCGGCCGGTGGCGGGACACGGTGCGGATGCACAATGTGTACGGCCCGACCGAGACCACCTGTGTGGCGGCGATGAGCGGGCTGCTGACCGACGACGCCGTACCGGCGCTCGGCGCGCCCGTCGCCGACTCGCGGCTGCATGTGCTGGACGAGCGGCTCCGCCCGGTACCGCTCGGCTGCGTGGGCGAGTTGCACATCGCGGGCGTCTCGCTGGCCCGCGGCTATCTCAACCGCCCCGGGCTGACCGCCGAGCGCTATGTGGCCGACCCGTTCGGGCCGCCCGGATCGCGGATGTACCGCTCCGGCGACCTGGTGCGCCGGCGCGCCGACGGCGAACTGGAGTTCGTCGGGCGCAGCGACGACCAGGTGAAGCTGCGCGGGCTGCGGATCGAGCTGGGCGAGATCACCGCGGCCGTCTCGGACCACCCCGATGTGCACCGCGCCACCACGATCGTGCGCGAGGACCGCCCGGGGGTGCGGCTGCTGACGGCCTATGTGGTGCCCACCGCCGGGGCGGGCGACCTCGACATCGACGCACTGCGGGCCGGGCTGGCCCGACGGCTGCCCGACTACATGGTTCCGGCGGCGTTCGTGACGCTCGCGACGCTTCCGCTGACCACCAGCGGAAAGATCGACCGCAAGGCGCTGCCCGCACCGGAGCAGGGCGGCCCCTCCCGTGCGCCGAGCGGCGCCCGTGAGGAGACCCTGCGCCGGCTGGTCGCGGAGGTGCTGGGGCTCGGGGTCGAGGAAGTCGGCGTCGACGACAGCTTCTTCTACCTGGGCGGCGACAGCATCGTCTCGATCCAGCTGGTGGCCAGGGCGCGTGCCGCGGGTCTGGTCTTCACCCCGAAGGACGTCTTCCGTCACCAGACGGTCGCGGCCCTCGCGGCCGCCGCGGGCACCGTCCCCGAGGCCGAGGCGGAGGATCCGGACGCCGGTATCGGGGAGATCCCCGCGATCCCGATCCTGCACTGGCTCAGCGAGCGGAACGGGCCCATCGACCGGTTCCACCAGTCGATGCTGCTGCAGACGCCCGCAGAGCTGGACCTGGACCGGCTGGTCACCGCCGTGCAGACGCTGCTGGACCACCACGACGCCCTGCGGGCACGGCTGAACCGGACCGAAGGGGAGTGGTCGCTGGAGGTGGCGGCCCGCGGCGCGGTCCGCGCCGCGGACCTGATCCGGCGGGTCGACCTCACCGGCCTGGACGACGCGGCGCGGAGCGCCCGCCTCGCCGAGCACAGCGACGCGGCGGTCGGCCGGCTCGCCCCCGAGGACGGCACGATGGCCCAGTTCGTGTGGTTCGACGCCGGGCCCGGTGAGCGCGGCAGGCTGTGGTTCTCGCTGCACCACCTCGTCGTCGACGGCGTCTCCTGGCGGATCCTGCTGCCGGACCTGGCACGGGCCTGGGAGGCGGTACGGGACGGGCGCACCCCCGCACTCGACCCGGTGGGCACGTCCTTGCGCCGCTGGTCGCGGACGCTGGCCGAGGAAGCCGTGACGCCGGAGCGGATCGCCGAACTCCCGGTCTGGCGCGGCCGCCTCGCCCAGGCCCCGGAGCCACTGGCCGAGCTGACCATCGACCCGTCCCGGGACCTCATCCGCACGCAGCGCGCGATCACCATGGCGCTGTCCGCGGACACCACCCGGACCCTGCTCACCCGGCTGCCCGAGCTGTTCCGCGCCTCGGTCAACGACGTGCTGCTCACCGGGCTGACCCTGGCGGTGGCCGACTGGCGCCGCCGGCACTTCGGCGGGGCCACGGGCGGGCTGCTGGTAGCCCTGGAGGGCCACGGCCGCGAGGAGATCGCCGAGCACACCGAACTGTCCCGTACGGTCGGCTGGCTCACCAGCATGTACCCGCTGTTCCTGGACCCCGGGCGGATCGACTGGGGCGAGGTGTGGACCGGCGGGGCGACCGTCGGCGACGTCCTCGCCCGGATCAAGGAGCAGCTGCGCCAGGTGCCCGACAACGGCGTCGGCTACGGCCTGCTGCGCCATCTCAACCCGGACACCGCGCCCTCGCTGCGCGGTCTGGCCGAGCCGCAGATCGGGTTCAACTACCTGGGGCGGTTCAACTCCTCGGGCACGTCCGAGGCCGCCGACTGGGCGCTCGCCCCCGAAGCGGGCGCTGTCGGCGGCGAGGATCCGGACATGCCGGTCGCCCACGCGCTGGAGGTCACCGCGTCCACCCAGGACCGCCCGGAAGGACCCGAGCTGTCGGTGCTCTGGCAGTGGCCCTCGGCGCTGCTGGAGGAGGCCGTGGTGCGAGACCTCGCGGAGGCGTGGATCCGGGCACTGGAGGCGCTGGCCCGCCATGCGGACACCCCGCAGGGCGTCCGCCACACCCCGTCCGACATGGATCTGATCGAGGTCAGCCAGGACGAGTTGGACCAGCTCGCGAGCGAACTGGACAACTGGCAGTAGCCCACTTCGGAGTTGTTTATGTGCGGCTTTCGCCGGGCCGCAGCGCCATTACGGTCGGATCGGCGGGCCTCGCCGACGGGCGAGAAGGGCCCCGCCGATCCGACTGCGCACTCGTCACACATCGCATTACGAAGACGCCCAGGGAGCCTGTGCAGTGAAGCAGACACGTATCGAGGACCTTCTGCCTTTGTCGCCGCTCCAGGAAGGGCTGCTCTTCCACGCGCAGTACTCCGAGGACGCGGACGCGCTCGACGTCTACACGGTGCAGCTGGCGGTGAGGATCCAGGGCCCGGTGGACGCCCCGGCGGTGCGCCGCGCGGCGGCCACCCTGATACGGCGGCATGCGAGCCTGCGCGCGGGATTCCGGCGTCGCGCGACCGGCGACCCGATGCAGGTGATCCTCCGGGACCTCGAACTCCCGGTGACCGAGCTGGACTTCAGTGATGTCTCCGAGGAGGAGCAGCGGGCGAAGGTCCGGGAGTTCGCCGCCGGGGACCGCAAGCGGCGCTTCGACATGGAGCGGCCGCCGCTGCTGCGGGTCACCATGATCAAGGTCGCGGCCGACGCCTTCTGGCTGGTGCTCACCGCCCACCACATCCTGCTGGACGGCTGGTCCGCCCCGCTGGTGATGCAGGAGCTGTTCCAGCACTACCGCGCGGGCGGCGAGGACACCACCCTGCCGCCGGTCACCCCCTACCGCACCTATCTCGCCTGGCTGGCCCGGCAGGACAAGGCCGCGGCGAAGCGGGCGTGGCAGGAGGCGCTGGCGGGGGTGGACTCGGCCACGCTCCTGGTGCCCGACGCGGGCCCCGGCGCCGAGGTGCTGCCCGAGGACCTGGTCGCCGAGGTGCCCGCGGACCTCACCGCCCGGCTCGGCGAGCTCGCCCGCTCCGCCGGTGTCACCCTGAACACGCTGGTGCAGAGCGCCTGGGGCGTCCTGATCGGCCGGCTGACCGGCCGCGGCGACGTGGTGTTCGGCGCCACCGTCTCCGGGCGCCCGGCGGACATCCCCGGGGTGGAGTCCATGGTGGGGCTGTTCATCAACACCCTGCCGGTCCGGGTGCGGGTGGACCACGGCGCCCCCTGGACCGAGCTGCTGACGGCGGTCCAGCGACAGCAGGCCGCGCTGCTGGACCACCACCACCTGCCGCTGTCCGCCGTGCAGGAGTTCACGCCGGTCACCGGTGAACTCTTCGACACGCTGGTCGTCTTCGAGAACTACCCGCTGGACTCCGACGGCATCACCGAGCCCGTCGACGGGCCGCGGATCACCGACATCACCGGCCAGGACGCCACCCACTACGCGCTCACCCTGTTCCCGACCCCCGGCCCCACCCTGCGGCTGCGCCTGGGCTACCGGCCCGATCTGTACCCGGCCGAGCGGGCGCGGGCCCTGCTGGACGGCTTCTGCCGCATGCTGGAGCGGATCGAGGCGGACCCGTCCCTCCCGGTGGGCCGCACCGAAGTGCTCGCGCCCGAGCTGCTGCGCACGGTCCTGGACGGCTGGAACGAGCCCGACGCCGGGGCCCCGGACACCTCGGTGCCCGAGCTGTTCGAGGCCGCGGTGGCCGCCGACCCGGCGGCGGTGGCCCTGGTCGCGGACGGGGCCGAGGTGTCCTACGGTGAACTGGACGCCCGCGCCAACCGGCTGGCCCGGCTGCTGTCCGGGCTCGGCGTCGGCCCCGAGACGCGGGTGGCGGTGGCGCTGCCGCGCGGGGCGGACCTGGTGGCCACCCTGCTCGCGGTGGGGAAGACCGGCGGTGCGTACATCCCGCTGGACCCCGAATACCCGGCCGAGCGCGTCGAATACATCATGACCGACGCCGCGCCCGCGGTGGTGGTGACCGACTCCTCGGTGACCTCGGTGCCCGCGGCCGGTGGCGCGGCGCGGGTGCTGCTGGACGACCCGGCGGTCCGTGACCGGCTGGCCGCCCTGTCCGGCGAGACCCCGGGGCTCGCCCCGGTGGCGGGGGACCACCCCGCGTACACCATCTACACCTCGGGTTCCACCGGCAGGCCCAAGGGCGTCGTCGTCACCCGGGACAACCTCACCAACTTCGTCCAGGACATGCGGGACCGGTTCGCCCTGCGGCCCGGGGACCGGCTGGCCGCGGTGACCACCATCGCCTTCGACATCGCGGGCCTGGAGCTGTACACCCCGCTGGTGTCCGGCGCCGGGGTGGTCCTGGCCACCCGGGACGAGGTGATCGACGTCCCCGGGCTGGCCGCGCTGCTGAAGAGCACCGGCGCCTCGGTCATGCAGGCGACCCCCACCCTGTGGCAGGCGCTGGTGTCCCAGCACCCCGAGGCGCTCTCCGGGCTGCGGGTGCTGGTCGGCGGTGAGGCGCTGCCCGCCGGGCTCGCCTCCCGGCTGTGCGAACTCGCCTCCGAGGTGACGAACCTGTACGGCCCCACCGAGACCACCGTATGGTCGACCGCCGCCCGCCTCGCCGAGGTGTCCGGCCCCCCGGCCATCGGCAGGCCCATCGCGAGCACCCAGGTCTATGTCCTGGACGCCGGGCTGTCACCGGCCCCGCCCGGGGTTCTCGGCGACCTCTACATCGCCGGGCGGGGCGTGGCGCGCGGCTACGCGGGCCGTCCGGACCTGACCGCGGAGCGGTTCGTCGCCTGCCCCTTCGGCGCGCCCGGCACCCGGATGTACCGAACCGGTGACGTGGCCCGGTGGACGGACGACGGGGAGCTGGAGTTCGCCGGCCGCACCGACGACCAGGTCAAGGTGCGCGGCTTCCGCATCGAGCTGGGCGAGATCGAGACCGTGCTCGCCGAACTGCCCGAGGTCGCCCAGGTGGCGGTCGTGGCCCGCGAGGCCGGGCCGGGTGAGCAGCGGCTGGTGGCATACGTCGTCGCGGCCCCGGGCGCGGCGGTGCCGGTGCCCGCGCTGCGCCGGTCCGTCGCCGCGCGGCTGCCGGAGTACATGATGCCCTCGGCGTTCATGGTGCTGGACGCGCTGCCGCTGACCCCCAACGGCAAGACCGACCGCAAGGCGCTGCCCGCGCCCGACTTCGGCGAGCTGTCCACCGGCGCCGCCCCGCGCACCCCGCAGGAGGAGATCCTGTGCGGGCTGTTCATGGAGACGCTGGACCTGGACGCGGTCGGCATCCACGACGACTTCTTCGAGCTGGGCGGCCATTCGCTGCACGCCACCCGGCTGGTCAGCCGGGCCCGGGCGGCGTTCGCCGTGGAGCTGCCGCTGCGGGTCCTGTGGGAGGCCCCCACGGTGGCCCGGCTGGCGGCCCGGCTGCGCGGCGCCGACGCGGCCCGGCCGCCGGTGCGCGCGGTGGAGCGGCCTGAGCGGATCCCGCTGTCCTACGCACAGCGCCGGCTGTGGTTCCTCAACCGGTTCGAGCACGGCGCCGCGGCCCACAACATCAGCATCGGCCTGCGGCTGAGGGGACGGCTGGACCAGGAGGCGCTGCGGGCGGCCGTCCGCGACGTCACGGCCCGGCACGAGACGCTGCGCACGATCTTCCCCGAGACCGACGGGGCGGCCCGGCAGCTGATCCTGAGCCCGGAGCGGGGGGCGACCGACCTGGTCGTCACCGCCGTGGACGAGCGGGACCTGGACGCGGCGATCGCGGAGCAGGCGGCGCGCGACTTCGACCTGGCGACCGAGACCCCGCTGCGGGTGACCCTGTTCCGGATCGGCCCGGAGGACCACGTCCTGCTGCTGCTCCTCCACCACATCGCGGGCGACGGCTGGTCGGTCGGCCCGCTGGCCGGCGATCTCACCTCCGCCTATCTGGCCAGGGCACAGGGAGCGGCACCGGCCTGGGAGCCGCCGCCCGCCCAGTACGCCGACTACACGATGTGGAACTACGAGGTGCTGGGCGAGGAGGACGATCCACAGAGCCCGGTCGCCCAGCAGCTCGACTTCTGGCGCAAGCGGCTGGAGGGCATCCCCGATGTGCTGGCGCTGCCGACGGACCGGCCGCGTCCCCCGGAGGCGGACTACACCGCCGAGACGGTCGAGATGGACATCTCCCCGGAGCTGCACCGGGCGCTGACCGTCGTCGCGCGGAAGACCGGGACCAGCCTCTTCATGGTGCTCCAGGCCGGTCTGGCCTCGCTGCTTTCGGCGCTCGGCGCGGGCTCCGACATCCCCATGGGCTCGCCGATCGCCGGGCGCAACGACAAGGCGCTCGAGGGGATGATCGGCTTCTTCGTCAACACGCTGGTGCTGCGCACCGACACCTCCGGCGCCCCGACCTTCCGGGAACTGCTGGACCGCGTCCGCGAGTACGACCTCGCCGCGTACGCCAACCAGGAGGTGCCCTTCGAGCGGCTGGTCGAGCTCCTCAACCCGGAGCGCTCGCTGGCCTGGCACCCGCTGTTCCAGATCTGGCTGAACGTGCAGAACGTCGAGGCCGCGGGCAGCGCCCCGGTCGGTCTGCCCGGGGTCGACGCCGAGGCGTATCCGGTGCCGGTGAACGCCACCCAGTTCGACCTCGCGTTCACCTTCAACGAGCGGACCACCGCCGACGGCGGCCCGAACGGGATGCAGGCGCTGGTCGACTTCCGGCTGGACCTCTTCGACCGGCGGACGGTCGTGGACCTCTTCGGCAGGCTGGAGCGGCTGCTGGAGCGGGTGGCCGCCGACCCCGGGCTGCGCGTACAGGAACTGTCCGTGCTGACCGAGGACGAGCGGACGATGCTCTCCCGCGTCAACGACACGGGCCGCCCCGACCTCGGCCGGGCGACCTTCCCCGAGCTGTTCGCCCGGCAGGTGGCCAAACACCCCGACGCCCCCGCGGTGGCCTTCGAGGGCAGCGAGCTGTCCTACGCCGAACTCGACCGCCGGGCCAACCGGCTCGCCCACGTGCTGTGTGCCGAAGGCGCCGGCCCCGAGGGGTTCGTGGCCCTCGCGCTGCCCCGCTCGCAGGAGTGGCCGGCCGCGGTGCTGGCGGTGCACAAGGCCGGCGCGGCCTATCTGCCGCTGGACCCGGCCTATCCCGCCGAGCGCCTGGCCTACATGCTCGCCGATGCCCGTCCCGGTGTGGTCGTCACCACCCGGGCCATCGCGGCCACCCTGCCGTCCACCGGCTCGGCCACGGTGCTGGTCCTCGACGACGAGGCCACGGCCGCCCGGGTCTCCGCGGCGCCGGACACCGCGCCGCAGGTGTGGGTGTCGGTGCGGCACCCCGCGTATGTCATCTACACCTCCGGATCCACCGGCAGGCCCAAGGGCGTGGTGGTCTCGCACGCCGGTGTCGCCGCCCTGGCCACCGGCTACGCCGAGGCGCTGGGGCTGGGCCCGGGCAGCCGGGTGCTGCAGTTCGCCTCGCCGAGCTTCGACGCGGCGTTCGCCGAGCTGTGCCAGTCGCTGCCGGTCGGCGCGACCCTGGTGATGGCGCCGCCCGAGCGCCTGGACCCGGGCGCCCCGCTGGCCGGGCTCCTCGCCGAGCAGCGCGTCACCCAGGCGACCATTCCGCCCGCCGCGCTCGGGGTGATGGGCGACGGCGAGGTGCCGGCGGGCACCACCCTGCTGGTCGCCGGTGAGGCGACCCCGCCGGAGCTGGCCGGCCGCTGGTCGGCCGGGCGGCGGATGGTCAACGCCTACGGCCCGACCGAGACCACGGTGTGCGCCACCATCAGCGCACCGCTGTCCGGGGTGGCCGAGCCGCCCATCGGCACGCCGATCCCGAACACCCGGGTCCATGTGCTGGACGCCGAACTGCGGCCGGTGGCCACCGGCATGGCCGGTGAGCTCTACATCGCGGGCGACGGGCTCGCCCGCGGCTACCTCGGCCGCCCCGGCACCAGCGCCGAGCGCTTCGTCGCCGATCCGGCCGGCCCGGCCGGCAGCCGGATGTACCGCACCGGGGACCTGGCCAAGTGGACCCGCGACGGGCAGCTGATGTTCCTCGGCCGCGCCGATGAGCAGGTCAAGCTGCACGGCTTCCGGATCGAACCCGGCGAGATCCGCTCCGTCCTGCTGAGCCGCCCCTCGGTGGCGCAGGCGGAGGTGATGGTGCGTGAGGACCGCCCGGGGGACCAGCGGCTGGTGGCCTATGTGGTGCCCGAGACGGGCGCCGCACCGCTGGACGGCGCCGCGCTGCGCGCCCACGCGGCCACCGCGCTGCCGGACTACATGGTGCCCGCCGCGGTGGTGGTGCTCGACGCGCTGCCGCTGACCCCCAACGGCAAGACCGACCGCAAGACGCTGCCCGAGCCGGAGTACGCGGGCGCCGCCGCCCCCACCGACGGGCCGCGCACCCCCCGGGAAGAGCTGCTGTGCTCGTTGTTCGCGGAGGTCCTCGGGCTGGAGCGGGTCGGCATCCACGACAGCTTCTTCGACACCGGCGGGGACAGCATCATGTCCATCCAGCTGGTCCGCCGGGCGCGTGACGCGGGCGTCAAGCTGACGCCGCGGGATGTGTTCGAACACAAGACGGTGGCCGGCCTCGCCAAGGCCACAGCCGTCGAGGACGCTCCCGCGGGGGCCGCCGCGGCCGAGCCCGTCGCGGCCTCCGCGGGGGTCGGCGACGTACCGCTGACGCCGATCATCCACTGGATGCGCGAGCGGGGCGGCCGCCCCGACCGGTTCAGCCAGACCCAAATGATGATGGTCCCGGCCAACCTCGGCGAGCAGCGCCTGCGGTCCGGGTTGCAGACGGTGCTCGACCACCACGACGCGCTGCGGATGCGGCTGCGCCGCACCGGTGGCGTGGTCTGGAGCCTGGAGGTGCCCGAGCGCGGCGCGGTCCGGGCGGCGGACTGCCTGCGCCGGGTCGATCTGACCGGGCTGGACGAGGAGCGGGCCCGGGCCCGTATGGCGGAGGAGACCAAGGGCGCCTGGGACCGGCTCGACCCCGAGGCGGGGCTCATGCTCCAGGCCGTCTGGTTCGACGCCGGCCCGGACGTCGACGGCAGGCTGCTGCTCACCATCCACCACCTGGCGGTCGACGGTGTGTCCTGGCGCATCCTGCTGCCGGACCTGACCACGGCGTGGTCGCAGACGGACGGCGGCACCCCTGAACTCGACGCCGTCGGCACCTCGTTCCGGGAGTGGGCGCAGCGGCTCTCCGACGCCGCCCAGCGGCCGGAGCGGATCGAGGAGCTGAAGTTCTGGCTGGACACCCTCGCCGAGCCCGACCCGGCGCTCGCCGACCGGCCGCTCGACCCCGCGCGGGACATCACCGCGACGACCAGGCGGCTGATCCTCACGCTGCCCACCGAGCAGACCTCGGCCCTGCTCACCACCGTGCCCGCCGCGTTCCACGCCCGGATGAACGATGTCCTGCTGAGCGCGTTCGCGGCCGCCGTCACCCAATGGCGCGCCCAGCGGGGCCACCAAGCCGGCCATCTCCTGGTCAACCTGGAGGGCCACGGCCGTGAAGAGCTCGACGAGGGCGTCGACCTGTCCCGGACCGTCGGCTGGTTCACCAGCCTGTTCCCGGTACGGCTCGACCCCGGCCCGCACGACTGGGCCGAGTACCGCGCGGGCGGTCCGGCGACCGGCCGGGTGCTCAAGCGGGTCAAGGAGCAACTGCACGCCCTGCCGGACAACGGGATCGGTTACGGTCTGCTGCGGTACCTCAACCCGCAGACCGCTCCGGTGCTGTCGCGGCTGACCGAGCCCCAGATCAGCTTCAACTACCTGGGCCGCTTCCCCGCCGCCGTGGCGACCTCGGAGGCCACCTCGGCCGAGGGGCCGGCCCCGGACGGCTTCGACCTCGACGGCGGCAGCGACCCCGAGCGCCCGCTCGCGCACACCGTCGACATCACCGCGATGACCCAGGACCTGCCGGACGGCCCTCGTCTGGTCGTCGATCTGTCCTGGGCGGGCGAGCTGCTGAGCGAGGACGAGGTCCGCGAGCTGGGCCAGAACTGGCTGACCGCGCTCACCGCCCTGGTCAGGCACGCCGAGCGGCCGGAGGCGGGCGGCTACAGCCCCTCCGACCTGACGCTGGTCCCGCTGACCCAGGACGAGATCGAGGCGGTCGAGTCCGCGGGGGCGGAGCGGCTGGAGGACGTCCTGCCGCTCACTCCGATGCAGGAGGGGCTGCTCTTCCACGCCCAGTTCGACGAGGACGAGCCCGACCTCTACACCGTGCAGCTCGGCATCGACCTCGCGGGCCCCCTGGACGCGGACAGGCTCCGCGGCGCGGCGCGGACCCTGCTGGGACGCCACGCCAATCTGCGTGCGGGCTTCCGCCAGCAGGGGCTGAGCCGCCCCGTACAGGTGGTGGTCGGCGACCTCGAACTGCCCTGGACCGAGTTGGACTTCGGCCATCTGCCCGAGGCGGAGCGGGCCGCCCGGCTGGACGCGCTGATGGACGAGGACCGGGTGCGCCGGTTCGACCCCGAGCGGCCGCCGTTGCTGCGCTTCACCCTGATCCACATGGGCGACCGGCTGGCCCGGTTCCTGATGACCAATCACCATCTGCTGCTCGACGGCTGGTCGGGCCCCCTGCTGATGCGTGAGCTGTTCGCGCTGTACGAGGCGGACGGCGACGAGTCGGCGCTGCCGGACGTCACCCCGTACCGCGACTATCTCGCGTGGCTCGGCCGGCAGGACAAGCAGGCGGCACGCGAAGCATGGCGCACGGTGCTCTCCGGGGTGGACGGCGCGACGCTCATCGCGCCCGACAGCGACGGACGGACCGCCGAGGTCCCCGGCGACCTGCTGGTGGAACTCCCCGAACGCACCACCACGGATCTGACCGCGCTGGCCCGACGCCACGAGGTGACCCTGAACACGGTCGTGCAGGCGGCCTGGAGCGTGGTGCTGTCCGGGCTGACCGGCCGGACCGACGTGGTGTTCGGCGCGATCGTCTCCGGCCGCCCCGCGGACCTCCCGGGTGTGGAGACCATGGTCGGCCTGTTCATCAACACCGTCCCGGTCCGCGCCGAGCTGAAGCCGACCGACACCTGGACGACGCTGCTGGAGCGGCTGCGGGGCCAGCAGACGGCGGTGATGGACCACCACTACCTGGGCCTCCAGGACGTGCTGCGCCTGGTCGAGCCGGACACGCTGTTCGACACGATCGTGGTGACCGAGAACTATCCGCTGGAAGGCGATGGAATGCCCGCCGTCGAGGACGGTTTGCGCATCATCGGCACCTATGGCTCGGACGCCAACCACTACCCGATCAGTCTGGTGGCAATGCCGGGACGCGCCCTGCGGCTGCGTCTGGGCTACCGGTCGGACGTCGTGGACCGCGACGCCGTGGCGGCCATCGGCGACCGGCTGGTGCGGGCGTTCGACGCCATGATCGGCGCGCCGGGGCAGCCGGTGAACCGGGTCGATCTGCTGGCCACGGACGAACGCCGCATGCTGCTGGAGGAGTTCACCGCCACGGCCCGGCCCGCACCCGGCGCCCTGGTGCCCGAGCGCTTCCAGGCCCAGGCCGCCCGTACCCCGGACGCCCCGGCGCTGCTGGACGCGGACGGCACCCGGCTCAGCTACGCGCAGCTCGATGCGGCCGCCGACCGGCTGGCCGCCGAGCTGATCGGGGCCGGGGTGGGCCCCGAGCGGCTGGTGGCGCTGGCCCTGCCGCGCTCGGCGGACCTGGTGATCGCCGCCCTCGCGGTGCTCAAGGCGGGCGGCGGCTATCTGCCCGTGGACCCGGGCGACCCGGCCGACCGGCTGGCGCACGTCCTCACCGACGCGGCTCCGGTGCTGGTGCTGACCCGCTCGGACATAGCGCCCGGCCTGCCGGAGACGGCGACGCCGGTGCGGCTGCTGGACCAGCCGTCGGACGAGCCCTCCCCCGCCGTCCCCGCAGGTCAGCGGTGGCATGCGCAGAGCCCCGCGTATGTGATCTACACCTCGGGGTCCACCGGGCGGCCCAAGGGCGTCGTGGTGGAGCACCGTTCGTTCGCCCAGTACCTCGACTACGCCGCCGAGGCGTACCCGTCGCTGGGAGAGCGGGCACTGCTGCACTCGCCGGTCTCCTTCGACATGGCGGTCACCTCGCTGTTCGGCCCGCTGACGACCGGCGGCTGTGTGCATGTGGCGGAGCTGGAGCAGAGCGCGGAAGGGCGGGTCCGGCCCGCGTTCTGCAAGGTCACCCCGTCGCATCTGCCGCTGCTGGCCGGTGTGGACCCGGAGTGCTCCCCGACCCGTGAGCTGGTGATCGGCGGTGAGCAGCTGCTGGGCGAGGCGCTGGCCCCCTGGCGAGCGGCCCACCCGGACGTGGCCGTGGTGAACGAGTACGGGCCGACCGAGGCCACCGTCGGCTGCGCCGTGCTGCGGCTGGAGCCGGGCGAGGAGACCCCGACCGGCGCGGTGCCGATCGGCCGGCCCACGCCCAACACCCGGCTGTATGTGCTCGACGCGGGGCTGCGGCCCGCGCCGCGCGGCGCCGTCGGCGAGCTCTACATCGGCGGCGGCCAGCTCGCCCGCGGCTATCTGGGCCGGCCCGCTCTGACGGCGGCCCGGTTCGTGGCCGATCCGTTCGGCGCACCGGGCGGCCGGCTGTACCGCACCGGCGACCTGGCGCGCTGGAACGCGGACGGGCAGCTGGAGTACCTGGGCCGGGTGGACGAGCAGGTGAAGGTCCGCGGCTACCGCGTGGAACTCGGCGAGATCGAGGCCGCGCTGGCCCGGGACCCCGAGGTGGGCCGCGCCACGGTCGTGCTGCGCACGGACGAGGGCGCGGGCAAGCGGCTGGCCGCCTATCTGGTGCCGGCGGCGGGCACTGGGCTGGACGCCGCCGCGGTGCGCGCGCGGCTGGCCGCGGCCGTACCGGACTACATGGTCCCGGCCGCGTTCACGGTGCTCGACGAGCTGCCGCTGAACGCCAACGGGAAGGTCGACCGCAAGGCGCTGCCCGCACCCGACTACAACCCCCGTGAGTGGAGCGGACCGCGCACCCCGCAGGAGGAGATCCTGTGCGGGCTGTTCCGGGAGGCGCTGGGTCTTGACGTGGTGGGCATCCACGACAGCTTCTTCGACCTGGGCGGCGACAGCATCATGTCGATGGGCCTGGTCAACCGGATCCGGTCGGCGTTCGGCGTGAAGCTCGGCATGCGGACGGTGCTGACCGCGCCCACCGTCGCCGAACTGGCCCAGAAGCTCGGCGGCGACGCGGAGCAGGACTCACTCGATGTGCTGCTTCCGCTGCGCGAGCACGGCAGCCGCACCCCGCTGTTCTGTGTCCACCCCGCGGGCGGGCTGAGCTGGAGCTACTCGGCGCTGCTGCGGAGCGTGGACGCCGAGCACCCGGTCTACGGGCTGCAGTGCCGGGGACTGGGCGGCGAGGCGGACGCGCTCCCCGCGACCCTGGAGGAGATGGCGGCCGACTATGTCGCCCAGATCCGCCGGGTCCAGCCCACCGGACCGTACGCCCTGCTCGGCTGGTCGCTCGGCGGCACGGTCATCCACGCCATGGCGGCGCTGCTGCAGGCCGAGGGCGAGGAGGTGGCGCTGCTGGTCAACCTGGACGAGTACCCGCTCGACCGGTCCCAGCCGCTGCCCGACCGGCTGCCGGACGAACAGGACGCGCTGCGGGTGCTGCTGGACTTCGAGGGCTACGACGTGGACGCCCTGGGGGACGCGCGGCTGACGCACGGCCAGGTGGTGACCATGCTGCGGGATCGGCAGTCCGTGCTGGCCAGCCTGGACGAGGACAACGTGGCCGCCCTGGCCCGTGCCTTCGCCAACAACCGCCGGCTGTTCATGGCCTATGAGCCGGCCCCCTACCGGGGCGACCTGCTGGTGCTGGTGGCCGAGGAGGACCCGTCGGTGCCCGCGGCCGACCTGGCCGCGCGCGCCGAGCGGTGGCGGCCCCATGTCGACGGACGGATCGAGTACCGGCGGATCGGATGTGCCCACCCGTACCTGATGCGCCCCGAACCGGCCGCCGAGATCGGCCGCGTACTCAACGAGAAGCTCCGGGAACTCAAGTGACCCGATTGGTGGAGAGATGAGCGTGCAGACAGCGACGAGCCGCGACGAGATACCGGAGGAGATCTCGGCCATCAACCTGGTCGATACCCGGACCTACCTCGAGCACGACATGGACGCGTACTGGCGCCGGCTGCGCGCCGACCACCCGCTGTACTGGCATCCGCCGGTCGACGGCAAACCCGGCTTCTGGGTGGTCAGCCGCTACGCCGATGTGATGGCGCTCTACCGGGACAACCAGCGGCTCACCTCGGAGAAGGGCAACGTCCTGGTGACGCTGCTGGCAGGCGGCGACTCGGCGGCCGGCCAGATGCTGGCGGTGACCGACGGCCGGCGCCACAAGGACCTGCGCAACGTGATGCTCAAGGCGTTCTCGCCGCGAGCCCTGTCCAAGGTCGCGGAACTGGTCCGGGTCAACGCCCGCCGAATGATCGCCGACGCGGTCCGGCGGGGGGAGGGGGACTTCGCGTCCGAGGTGGCCTCGGTGATCCCGCTGACCACGGTGGGCGGTCTGCTCGGGGTGCCGGTGAAGGACCACTCCTATCTGCTGGGCCTGACCAAGTCCTCGCTCAGCTCGGACGAGGCGGACCAGGCCCCGGAGGAGGCGTTCCTGGCGCGCAACGAGATCCTGCTGTACTTCAGCGACCTGGTCGCCGAGCGGCGCGCCGATCCGCAGGACGACGTGATCAGCACGCTCACCGCCAGTGAGATCGACGGGGTGCCGCTGACCGATCAGGACATCGTCTTCAACTGCTACAGCCTCATCCTGGGCGGCGATGAGACCAGCCGGCTCACGATGATCGACTCCCTCTACACCCTCAGCCGTGAGCCGGAGCAGTGGAAGCGGCTCAAGGAGGGCTCGGTGACGCTGGAGTCGGCCACCGAGGAGGCGCTGCGCTGGGCCACCCCCGCGATGAACTTCGGCCGTACCGCGCTGGTCGACATCGAGATGGCCGGGGGGACCATCAAGGCGGGCGACGTGGTGACGCTGTGGAACACCTCGGCCAACCGCGACGAGTCGGTCTTCGACGACCCGTACGTCCTGGACCTCGGCCGTTCGCCGAACAAGCACATCACCTTCGGCTACGGTCCGCACTTCTGCCTCGGCGCCTATCTGGCGCGGGTGGAGGTGAAGGAGATGCTGGACGCGATGCGGACCTTCAGCGACGGTATCGAGCTCACCGGTGAGCCGCGCCGGATCCACTCCAATCTGATGGCCGGGATGTCGACCCTGCCGGTCCGGTTCCGACCGGACGAGGCGGGGCTGGCCACCGCCGACGACTGACCGGTCCCGGACCCCGGACGAACGACCGCCCGGCGCCCCCACGAGGGGACGCCGGGCGGTCTTGCGCTCACCGGGCCCGTCAGCGCGTGGGCCCGTCAGCCCGTCAGGGCGGCCCCGGCCTCCGGGGACTCGACGGCCACGGGCCGGGCGGAGCGCCGGCGCCGGTAGTAGTGCACCGTCAGGAGGCCGAGCAGCGGTCCCCAGGCGACCAGCGGCGCGTACGCGATCCAGAAGGCCACGGACTGCCAGCCGTGGATGCCCAGCCCGAGGGGCTCTCCGGTGATCTTCATATCGAAGGCGATCATGAATAGCGCGTAGGGAAAGATCAGCAGCGCCAGCGAACCGAGGCCGGCCGGGATCACGGCCGCCAGGGTCGGCACCCGGCGCCCGCGCAGACCGGGCATCCAGTTCGGCCACACCTCGCCCCACCGGGTGACCAGCCCGAAGGACAGGAACGCCAGCGCCTCGCTGAAGACGCTGAGCCCGATGACGTACCACCAGCCGCCGCCGAACATGTCCGGGGTGTCCGAGGAGCCTGGGCCCGTCGAGTTGTGCTCCAGCAGCGGCGCACCCAGGTTGACGCCCGCGATCCGCCAGATGCAGGAGGGCAGCGTGACCAGGGTGATGGCGTAGGCGGTGCGCACGGCCCAGCGGGGCACGCCCGCGGCCACCTGGCCGTGCATCTTCGTCAGGATGGTGCGGGCGGTCATGGGCGAATCCTCCTCGTCCGGATGCCGGGTCGGTGTGCGGAGGATCGGGTGCGTCCGCCGACCCGGCCGGCGGTGCCTGCCTGTGGCTCTTCAAAGATCGCAGCGGTTCGATGCCCCGCACATCCACCGCAGGAAGGGCCCGGCTCAGCCGTGTGGGGGAGGCGGTCTGCACCGCGCGCAGGAGGGGAAGCCGGGCCGCCTCCGCGGGGTCCGGCACCGGGCGTACTCAATTCTTTGCACTGTCGTTGTCGCACCTCACGGGCGTCGGAGAGGCTGCGAAGCGTGAAGGCTGTTCAGCCGACCGTCTCCTTTCTCCCATCGAATGTGGAGTGAGTGCATGTCTCTCCCGCAGGGTGTTCGATTCCGCTTGACCGACGGCCAGCGGGGAATCTGGTACGCCGTCCAGGGCGATTCCGCCAATCCGCTCTTCGGCCTGGCGGAGCGGGTGGACATCCAGGGCCCCGTCGACACCGGGCTGTTCGAGGCCGCCCTGCGGCGGGTGGTGGACGAGACCGAGGCCCTGCGGGTGTCCTTCGGCGAGGACGCCGACGGCCCCTATCAGGTGGTGGCGCCCGGACTCGACTGGCCGTTCCACCTCGTGGACGTGTCCGGCCAGGACGATCCGGAGACCGCCGTGCGGGACTGGACCTCGGCCGACCAGAGGCGACCGGTGGACCTCGCAGCCGGACCGCTGTTCACCTTCGCGCTGTTCCGGCTCGCCGAGGACCGGTACGTCTGGTACCAGCGCCATCACCACATCGCGCTGGACGGCCTGAGCGTGGGCATGGTCGCCCGTCGGGTCGCCGCCGTGTACTCGGCCGCCTCGGCGGGGGAGCGGTGCCCGGAGTCCGGCCACGGCGGTCTGCGGGAGCTCATCGAGGCCGACGCCGCGTACGGCGGGTCCGAGGAGATCGCCCGCGACCGGGGGTACTGGGCCGAGCAGTTGGCCGACCGCCCCGAGGCGCATGGCCTCACCGCACAGCCCACCCGCTACCCGGACGGCCCGCTGCTGCGGGTCGTGTCCACGCTGGAGCCGGCCGCCGTCGAGTCGATCCGGTCGCTGGCCCGCGAGGCCGGTACGGCCTGGCCGACGGTGGCCGTCGCCGCCCAGGCGCTGTATCTGCACCGGATCACCGGCCGCACCGATGTCGTCCTCGCCCTCCCGGTCGCGGCCCGGCCCGGCGGCGACGCCGCGAACGTGCCCGGCATGGTGTCCAACCTCGTGCCGCTGCGGCTGTCCGTACGGCCCGGGGACACCGTCGCCGAGCTGCTGGGCCAGGTCTCCCGACGGATGCGCGGCGCCCTGCGCCACCAGCGCTACCGCTATGAGGAGCTGCGCCGCGACGTCGGCGCGCTGGCCGACGGCAGGCGCCTGGTCGGCCCGCGCGTCAACATCATCATGTTCGACTACGACCTGGACTTCGGCGGCCACCCGGGTGTGGTGCACAACCTGACCATCGGCCACGACGACGATCTGACCGTCGTCGTCGACAACCGGGCGGGCGACGGCGGGCTGCGGGTGGAGCTCAACGCCAGCCCCGAGCTGTACTCCGCCGCCGAGGTGGAGCGCCACGGCGAGCGGCTGACCGGACTGATGCGCGCCCTGGGCGCCGGTGCGCCGGACCGGCCGCTGGGAGCGCTGGACATCGCCACCGAGGCCGAGCGCCGGCAGGTGCTGGCGGGCTTCGACGGCGACGCGGCTCAGGCAGCCACCGCCGCGCTGTCCGCGAAGCCGGACGGCGACGGGGCCGCCACCGCCACCCTCACCGAGCTGTTCGAGGCGCGGGTGCGGGAGTGCCCCGACGCGCGGGCGGTGTCCCTCGGCGCGGACACGCTGACCTACGCCGAGCTGAACGCGCGGGCGAACGCGCTGGCCCGGCTGCTGGTCGCGCGGGGCGCGGGGCCCGGCCGGTTCGTGGGTCTGGTGCTGCCCCGCTCGATCGACCTGGTGGTGGCGCTGCTGGCGGTGGTGAAGTCGGGCGCCGCCTATGTGCCCATCGACCCCGCGTATCCGGCGGACCGGATCGCCTACACCATCTCCGACGTGGACCTGACCCTGCTGGTGACGGACATCCGGGTCGAGGTGGCGCTCCCGGCGGGCGTGGAGCGGGTGGTGCTGGGCGACGAGGAGGTGCGGGCCGGGCTCGCCGCCCTGCCCGGCACCGATCTGACGGACGCCGACCGGCCCTCGCCCCTGCTGCCGGTGGCCCCCGCGTACGTCATCTACACCTCCGGTTCCACCGGGCGCCCCAAGGGTGTTGTGGTCTCCCACCGGAACGTGGTCCGGCTGTTCGCCGCCACCCGCCGGTGGTTCCCCTTCGGCGCCGACGAGGTGTGGACCCTGTTCCACTCCTACGCCTTCGACTTCTCGGTATGGGAGCTGTGGGGGCCGCTGCTGCACGGCGGGCGGCTCGTGGTGGTCCCGTTCGAGGTGTCGCGGTCGCCGGAGCGCTTCCTGCGGCTGCTGGCGGACGAGCGGGTGACCTTCCTCAACCAGACCCCGTCGGCCTTCTACCAGCTCGCGGGCGCCGACCGGGAGGACCCGGCGACCGGCGACCGGCTGGCGCTGCGCCATGTGGTCTTCGGCGGTGAGGCGCTGGACCTGGGGCGGCTGGCCGACTGGTACGAACGGCACGGCGCGGGCGCCGCCTGCGCACCACTGCTGGTCAACATGTACGGCATCACCGAGACCACGGTGCACGTCAGCTATCTCGCCCTGGACGCCGAACTCGCCGCCGCGGGCGCCGGTTCGCTGATCGGCCGGGGCATCCCCGATCTGCGGGTGCGGGTGCTGGACGGCGCGCTGCGCCCGGCGCCCCCGGGCGTGGCCGGGGAGATGTACGTGGCGGGCGCCGGTGTCGCGCAGGGCTATCTGAAGCGGCCCGGCCTGAGCGCCTCCCGGTTCGTGGCCGACCCGTTCGCGGGCGACGGCAGCCGGATGTACCGCACCGGTGACCTGGCGCGCTGGAACGCCGACGGGCTGCTGGAGTACCTGGGCCGCGCCGACGACCAGGTGAAGATCCGCGGATTCCGGATCGAGACCGGGGAGATCGCGGCCGCGCTGTCGGCCTGCCAGGGCGTCGCCGACTGCGCCGTGGTCGCCCGCGACGACCGGGGCGGTGAGCGGCGGCTGGTGGCGTATGTGGTGCCGCAGGCCCCCGGCGAGGCGCTGGATTCCGGACTGCTGCGCAAGAAGCTCGGCGAGTCGCTGCCGGACTACATGCTGCCCGCCGCGTTCGTCACCCTGCCCGCGCTGCCCCTGACCCCCAGCGGCAAACTCGACACACGGGCGCTGCCGGAGCCCGAGGTGGCCGGCGGGGCGGCCGGACGCGACGCCCGCACCCCGGGCGAGCAGGTGCTCGCCGGGCTGTTCGCCGAGGTGCTCGGCGTGCCCGGGGTCGGGGTGGACGACAACTTCTTCGCGCTCGGCGGCCATTCGCTGGCCGCCACCCGGCTCGCCGGCCGGGCCCGCTCCGTGCTCGGCGTGGAACTCGCCGTGCACGAGGTGTTCGACCGGCCCACCGTGGCCGCGCTCGCCGAGCTGCTGGACACCGCGCGGGCGGCGCGGACCGCGCTGGTCCCGGTGGACCGGCCCGAACCCATGCCGCTGTCGTTCGCCCAGGCCCGGCTGTGGTTCCTCGACCGGCTGGACGGACCCAACCCCACGTACAACATCCCCTTCCTGCTGCGGATGTCCGGCGACCTGGACATCGCGGCGCTGCGGGCGGCGCTGCGCGATGTCCTGCTGCGGCACGAGAGCCTGCGTACCGTCTTCCCCGACACGGCGGGTGAGCCCCGGCAGCACGTGGTGGCCGCCGAGGAGCTGCCGCCGCTGCCGTACGCCTGCGAGGTCACCGCCGCCGACCTGCCCGCGGCCCTCGCGGCCGCCGCGGGCCACAGCTTCCGGCTCGCCACCGAACTGCCGTTGCGCGCCGAGCTGTTCCACCTCGGCGGCGGTGAGCATGTGCTGTCCGTCGTCGTCCACCACATCGCCGGGGACGGCTGGTCCCTGGCGCCGCTGGTGCGCGATCTGTCGGCCGCCTACACCGCCCGCTGCGACGGCCGGGCCCCCGGCTGGGAGCCGCTGCCGGTCACCTACGCGGACTACACCCTGTGGCAGCGGTCGCTGCTGGGCGAGGACTCCGACGAGACCAGCCCGCTGGCCCGTCAGCTCGCGTACTGGAAGAGCGCGCTGGCCGGTCTCCCCGAGGAGCTGGCCCTGCCCACCGATCGGCCCCGGCCCGCCGTGGCGAGCCACCGCGGCGCCGTACTGGACTGCGAGATCGGCCCCGAACTCCACCGAGAGCTGCTGGCCGTCGCCCACGCCGGCGGCGCCAGCGTGTTCATGGTGCTCCAGGCGGCGCTGGCCGTGCTGCTGTCCAAACTCGGCGCGGGCGACGACATCCCGGTCGGCAGCCCGATCGCCGGACGGACCGACGAGGCCCTGGACGACATGGTCGGGTTCTTCGTCAACACGCTGGTGCTGCGTACCGACACCTCCGGGCGGCCGACGTTCACCGACCTGGTCGACCGGGTCCGCCGGGCCGACCTGGCGGCCTACGCGCATCAGGACGTCCCCTTCGAGCGGCTGGTCGAGGTGCTCAACCCGGACCGTTCGCGGTCCCGGCACCCGCTGTTCCAGATCCTGCTGAGCATGCAGGACCACCCGGACCGCACGCTGGAGCTGCCCGGTCTGACCGCCTCGGTGGCCCCGGGCGACCTCACCATCGCCAAGTTCGACCTGCAATTCGACTTCAGCGAGCGCCGGGACGAGGCGGGAGCGCCCGCCGGGATCGGCGGACAGGTGCTGTACGCCACCGATCTGTACGACGCCGAGACCGTGCGCCGGATGGTGTCGCGGTTCCTGAAGGTGCTGGAGTCGGCCGTCGCGCGGCCCGGGACGAGCATCGCCGAGATCGACGTCCTGGCACCCGAGGAGACCCGCCGGCTGGCCGTGGAGTGGGCCGGCCCGGTCCGCGACGTGCCCGCGCTCACCGGCTCGGTACCCGCCCGGTTCGCCGAGCGGGTGGCCGCCGCCCCGGAGGCGACCGCGCTGATCGCCGCCGACGGCACCGAGATCAGCTACCGGGAGCTGGAGACGCGCGCCAACCGGCTCGCGCACCGGCTGCTCGCCGCGGGCGCCGGCCCGGAGGCGCGGGTGGCCGTGCTCCAGCAGCGCTCGGTGGAACTCGTCGTCTCCCTGCTCGCCGTGCTCAAGGCCGGCGCCGCGTATGTCCCGCTGGACTCGCGCGCCCCGCAGAGCCGCTGGGAGCAGGTGATGGAGCGGACCGAACCGTCGGTGCTGCTCGTCGACCGGGCCCAGCCGGAGCTGGAGTTCACCCACCGGGCCACCACCGTCGTGGTGGACGGCGACCCCGCCGACCTCGCCGGGCAGCCGGACCAGCCCCCCGCGGTGGCCGGCCACCCCGAGCGGCTCGCGTATGTGATGTTCACCTCCGGGTCGACCGGCCGCCCCAAGGGCGTCGCGGTCACCCACCGCGATCTGCTGGCGTTCGCCCTGGACGGCTGCTTCGCCGCCGACGCCCACCGCCGGGTGCTGCTGCACGCGCCGCACGCCTTCGACGCCGCCAACTACGAGCTGTGGGTGCCGCTGCTCACCGGCGGCACGGTGGTCATCGCCCCGCCGCAGGACATGGACGTCCGCACCCTGCGCCGGATGATCGCCGAGCACGGCATCACCGGACTGCACCTGACCGCCGGGCTGTTCCGCGTCGTGGCCGAGAACGACCTGGACTGCCTGACCGGTGTGCGGGAGCTGCTGGCCGGCGGCGACGTCGTGCCCGGTACGGCGGTGCGGGCCCTGCTCGAGCGCTTCCCCGGCACGGTGTTCAAGGACACCTACGGCCCGACCGAGACCACCTCCTTCGCCACCTTCCACCGGGTGACCTCCGCCGACCGGGTGCCCGACGTGGTACCGATCGGCGCCCCGCTGGACAACACCCGGGCCCATGTCCTGGACGGCCATCTGCGCCGGGTGCCGCCGGGCGTGGTCGGCGAGCTGTACATCGCCGGCGAGGGTCTGGCGCGCGGCTACTGGCGGGCGCCCGCGCTCAGCGCGGAGCGGTTCGTCGCCGACCCGTACGGTCCGGCGGGGAGCCGGATGTACCGGGTGGGCGACCTCGCCCGCTGGACCGGCGAGGGGGTGCTGGAGTTCGCCGGCCGCGCCGACGACCAGGTGAAGATCCGGGGCTTCAGGATCGAACCCGGTGAGGTCGAGGCCGCGGTCGCCCGCCGGACCGGTGTCGCCTCCGCGGCCGTGATCGTGCGCGAGGACCGCCCCGGGGACAAGCGGCTGGTCGCCTACGCGGTGCCCGCCCCGGGCCACCGCCTCGATGCGACCGCCCTGCGCGACCAGCTCGCCGAGGAGCTGCCCGACTACCTGGTGCCCTCCGCCGTACTGGCCCTGGACACCCTTCCGCTCACCCCCAACGGCAAACTCGACCGCAAGGCGCTGCCGGAGCCGGAGCACACCGGCGAGGGAGCGGGCAGGGCGCCGCGGACCCCGCAGGAGCAGGTGCTGTGCGGACTCTTCGCCGAGATCCTCGAACTGGCCTCGGTGTCGGTGGACGACAACTTCTTCTCCCTGGGCGGGCACTCCCTGCTCGCCACCCGGCTGGTGCTGCGCATCCAGGCCGTCCTGGGCGTCGACGTGGCGGTGCGCGACCTGTTCGACGCGCCGACCGTCGCCGAGATGGCCAAGCTGGTCGACCAGGCCGGCGGGGCGCGCACCCCGCTGACGCCCCGGGAGCGCCCCGAGGCGGTGCCGCTGGCGTACCCGCAGCGCGGACTGTGGTTCATCAACCAGATGGACCACGCGGACGGCACCTACAACCTGGGTGTGTCGCTGCGCTTCACCGGACGGCTGGACCGCGGCGCGCTCTACGCCGCGCTGCACGACGTCATCGCCCGGCACGAGAGCCTGCGCACCCTCTTCCCCGACCGCGACGGTGTGCCCTCCCAGGTCGTGCTGGACGCCGACGAGGCCCAGGCCGAGATCCAGGTCTCCGAAGTGGCCGAGGAGCGGCTGGACGAGGCGCTGTCGAAGGTGGCGCGGCGCGGCTTCGACCTCGGCGCCGAACTGCCGATCCGCGCGGACCTGCTGGTGCTGAGCCCCACCGAGCACGTCTTCCTGATCGTGGTGCACCACATCGTCGCCGACGGCTGGTCCTTCGGTCCGCTGGTGGACGACCTGGTCGCCGCCTACACCGCGCGGCGCACCGGATCCGCCCCCACCTGGCGGCCGCTGCCGGTGCAGTACGCGGACTACACGCTGTGGCAGGCCGAGCTGCTGGGCGCCGAGGACGACCCGGACAGCCTGCTCGGCCGTCAGCTGGACTACTGGAAGCGGACCCTGGCCGGTCTGCCCGAGCAGCTGGAGCTGCCCACCGACCGGCCCCGCCCGGCGGTGCTGAGCAACGACGGCGACCGGCTGCCGCTGTCCCTGAGCCCCGAGCTGCATACCGCGCTGACCGACATCGCCCGCTCCAGCGGAGCCAGCCTCTTCATGGTGGTGCAGGCGGCCCTGGTCGGGCTGCTGTCCCGGCTGGGCGCGGGCGAGGACATCCCGATCGGCACGGCCATCGCCGGCCGCAACGACGAGTCCCTGGTGGACGGCATCGGCTTCTTCGTCAACACGCTGGTGCTGCGCAACGACGTGTCGGGCGATCCGACCTTCCGGCAGCTGGTGGAGCGGGTCCGGGAAGCGGACCTGGCCGCCTACGCCCACCAGGAGGTGCCGTTCGACCTCCTGGTGGAGACCCTGAGCCCGGACCGGTCGCTCTCCCGGCACCCGCTGTTCCAGACGATGCTGACCTTCGAGAACATCCCCGAGCTGCAGCTGCGCTTCCCCGGTCTGGATACCAGGCTGCACCCCGCCAACAACCGCACGGCCAAGTTCGACCTCGACTTCGCCATCGGCGAGACCTTCCACGCCGACGGCTCCCCGGCCGGGATGACCGGCACGCTGGTCTACAACACCGACCTGTACGACCGGGCCGGCGCGCAGACGCTGGCCGACCGGTTCGTACGCCTCCTGGAGACGGTGGCGGCCAACCCGGCCGTCCGCGTCACGGAGATCGACCTTCTCTCCGAGGCGGAGCGCCGGCGGGTGCTGGTGGAGTGGAACGGGGATGCGGCCGGTGAGGTCGTGGCCACCCTTCCGGAGCTGTTCGAAGCGCGGGTGCGGGAGTGTCCCGGCGCGCGGGCGGTGTCCCTGGGCGGGGACGGGCTGACGTACCGGGAGCTGAACGAGCGGGCCAACGCGCTGGCGCGGTTGCTGGTCGAGGAGGGCGCGGGGCCGGGCCGGTTCGTGGGTCTGGTGCTGCCGCGGTCGCTGGATCTGGTGGTGGCGCTGCTGGCGGTGGTGAAGTCGGGCGCCGCGTATGTGCCGATCGACCCCTCCTATCCGGCGGACCGTATCGCCTACACGGTCTCGGACGTGGACCTGGCGCTCGTGGTGACCGGCACCCGGGTCGAGGTGCCGCTGCCAGAGGGCGTGGCGCGGGTGGTGCTGGGTGATGAGGCGGTCGCGGGCCGGCTCGCCGGGCTGCCGGGTACGGACCTGACGGACACCGACCGGATCGCGCCGCTCGTGCCGGAAGCACCCGCGTACGTGATCTACACGTCGGGTTCGACGGGGCGTCCCAAGGGTGTGGTGGTCTCGCACACCAATGTGGTGCGGCTCTTCGAGCACACGCGGCAGTGGTTCGCGTTCGGCCCGGACGATGTGTGGACGCTGTTCCACTCGTACGCGTTCGACTTCTCGGTGTGGGAGCTGTGGGGGCCGCTGCTGCACGGCGGGCGGCTCGTGGTGGTGCCGTTCGACGTGTCCCGTGCGCCGGACCGCTTTCTGCGGCTGCTGGCGGATGAGGGGGTGACCTTCCTCAACCAGACGCCATCGGCGTTCTACCAGCTCGCGGGCGCCGACCGGGAGGATCCGGGGACCGGCGACCGGCTGGCGCTGCGCCATGTGGTGTTCGGCGGTGAGGCGCTGGACCTGGGACGGTTGACGGACTGGTACGAACGGCACGGTGCGGGCGCCGCCTGTGCGCCGCTGCTGGTGAACATGTACGGCATCACCGAGACCACGGTCCACGTCAGCCATCTGCCGCTGAACGCGGAGCTGGCGGCCTCGGGCGCGGGCTCGCTCATCGGCCGGGGCCTTCCGGACCTGCGGATCTATGTGCTGGACGGCGCGCTGCGCCCGGTGCCCCCAGGGGTGGCGGGGGAGATGTATGTGGCCGGTGGCGGCGTGGCCCAGGGGTATCTGAAGCGGCCGGGACTGAGTGCGTCGCGGTTCGTGGCCGATCCGTTCGCCGGTGATGGTGCGCGCATGTACCGGACCGGTGATCTGGCGCGCTGGACCGCGGACGGTCTGCTGGAGTATCTGGGCCGGGCGGATGACCAGGTGAAGATCCGGGGATTCCGGATCGAGACGGGGGAGATCGCCGCCGTGCTCTCCGCCTGCCAGGGGGTGGCCGACTGCGCGGTGGTGGCCCGGGACGACCGGAGCGGCGAACGCCGGCTGGTCGCCTACGTGGTGCCGCAGGACCCGGATGAGGCACCGGAGCCGGGCCCGCTGCGCGACACGCTCGCCGCGTCACTGCCCGACTACATGCTGCCGTCCGCGTTCGTGGTGCTGGAGGCCCTGCCCTTGAACGCCAGCGGCAAGCTCGACCGCAAGGCGCTGCCCGCCCCGGAGTACGCGCCGGCGTCGGCGGGCCGCGCGGCGGGCACACCCCGCGAGGAGATCCTCTGCGGTCTGTTCGCCGATGTGCTCGGCGTGCCCGCGGTCGGCGTGGACGACAACTTCTTCGATCTGGGCGGCCATTCGCTGCTGGCGGCCAGGATCGTCAACCGGATCCGTTCGGTCCTGGCCGTCGAGCTGTCGGTCCGCACGCTCTTCGAGGCCCCGACCGTGGCGGCGCTGGCGAGGACCCTGGGCGGGGAGGCGGCCGCGCGGCTGCCGCTGACCGCTCGCGAGCGGCCCGAGGTGCTCCCGCTGTCGTCCGCCCAGCGCAGGCTGTGGTTCCTCAACCGGATGGAGGGGCCGAGCGCCACCTACAACGTGCCGGTGGTGCTCCGGCTGTCCGGGGCGCTGGACCGGGCGGCGCTGGAGCTGGCGCTGGCCGATCTGATCGGCCGGCACGAGAGCCTGCGCACGGTCTTCCCCGAGACCGACGGCTCGCCCCGGCAGCAGGTGTGGGACCCGGACGCGGTGCGCGTTCCGCTGACCGTGGTGGAGACGACCGAGGCCGCGCTGCCGGAGCAGCTCCGGGCGACCGCCACCCGGGGTTTCGACCTGACCGTCCAGCTCCCGCTGCGCACCACCTTGTTCGCGCTCGGCGAAAGCGAGTACGTCCTGGCCGTGGTGATCCATCACATCGCCACCGACGGCTGGTCCACGGCGCCGCTGGTACGCGACCTGTCGGCCGCCTACGCCGCCCGCTGCGACGACCGGGCCCCGGCCTGGGCGCCGCTGCCGCTCGCTTACGCCGACTACACCCTCTGGCAGCGCGACCACCTCGGCGACGAGGACGACCCGCAGAGCCTGGCCTCCCGTCAACTCGCGTACTGGCGCCAGGCGCTCGCCGGGCTGCCGGACGAGCTGACCCTGCCCACCGACCGGCCCCGGCCGGCCGTGGCCGGTCACCGCGGCCGCACCCTGGACTTCGCGATCGAACCCGGGCTGCACGACCGGCTCACCGCGCTGGCCCGGGCTCGCGGGGTCAGCACCTTCATGGTGCTGCAGTCGGCGCTGGCCCTGCTGCTGACCAAGCTGGGCGCCGGAGAGGACATCCCGGTCGGCAGCCCCATCGCCGGGCGCTCCGACCAGGCCCTGGAAGACCTGATCGGCGTCTTCCTGAACACGCTGGTGCTCCGCACCGACACCTCGGGCGACCCGACGTTCGACCAGCTGCTGGACCGGGTGCGGCGCACCGCGCTGGACGCCTACGCCCACCAGGACCTTCCGTTCGAGCGGCTGGTGGAGGTGGTCGACCCGGAGCGGTCCCTGGCCCGGCATCCGCTGTTCCAGGTCATGCTGATGGTCCAGAACATGCCGGCCGCCGAGACCGCGCTGGGCGGGCTGACCCTGCGGCCCGAGCTGGTCGACCTGGGCGTCTCCAAGGTCGATCTGAGCTTCGCCTTCGGTGAGCGGCCGGAGCGGCCGGGCGCGCTGTCCGGCGTCTGCGAGTACAGCACCGATCTGTTCGACGCGGAGAGCGTGGAGACGCTGGTCCGGCGGCTGATCCAGGTGCTGGAGGCGGTCACCGGTGACCCGGGGCTGCGGATCAGCGACGTCGACGTGCTGTCGGCGGCCGAGCGCGAGCGGGTGCTGGTCGAGTGGAACGACACCGCGCGGCCGCTGCCCGCACGCCGGGTCCACGAGCTGTACGAGGCGCAGGCCGCCCGTACGCCGTCGGCCGTCGCGGTGGTCTCCGGCGGTGTCGAGCTGACCTACGCCCAGTTGGACGAGCGGGCGAACCGGCTCGCCACGCTGCTGACCGCCCGCGGGGTGGGCCCCGAGCGTCTGGTGGCCGTGGCGCTGCCGCGCTCCGCGGACCTGCTCGTCGCCCTGCTGGCCGTGCTCAAGACCGGGGCGGCCTATCTGCCGCTGGACCCGGAGCACCCGAAGGACCGGATCGGCTACACCCTCCAGGACGCCCGCCCCGCGCTGGCACTGGTCACCTCCGGCACCGCGCCGCTGCTCACGGCGGGCGGCGGGGAGGAGGCCGCCGCGACCGGTGATGCGGTGGGCGGTGGCGTGCCGGCGCTGGTGCTGGACGACCCGGCCACCGTCGCCCAGCTGGCGGCGGCGCCCACGGCCGCGTCCGGGGTGGTGTGCTCGCCGGACCACCCGGCGTATGTCATCTACACCTCCGGTTCGACCGGCCGCCCCAAGGGCGTGGTCGTCCCGCACGGCGCGCTGAGCAACTTCCTGGACGACATGGCCGAGCGGTTCGGCCTCGGCCCCGCCGACCGGCTGCTCGCGGTCACCACCGTGTCGTTCGACATCGCGGCGCTGGAGCTCTATCTGCCGCTGCTGTGCGGCGCGGGCGTGGTGATCGCCGACCGGGACACCGTGCGCGACCCGGCCGCGCTGCTGCGGATGGCCGAGGACACCGGGGCGGGCATCGTCCAGGCGACGCCGTCGCTGTGGCAGGCCATGGTCACCGCGTCGCCGGAGGGTGTGCGCGGGCTGCGGGTGCTGGTCGGCGGTGAGGCGCTGCCGGAGGCCCTGGCCGCGCGGCTGCGCGCGTCGGCCGCCGGGCTGACCAACCTCTACGGCCCGACCGAGACCACCATCTGGTCGACGGCCGCGGACCTGACGGATGGCCACGGCGTGCCCTCGATCGGCACCCCGATCGCCAACACCCAGGTCTATGTGCTGGACGACCGGCTGCGGCCGGTCGCCCCCGGGGTGCCGGGCGAGCTCTATATCGCCGGCGCGGGCGTCGTGCGGGGCTACCACAACCGGCCCGCGCTGACCGCGGAGCGGTTCGTGGCCTGCCCGTTCGGCGGGCCCGGCGAGCGCATGTACCGCACGGGCGACATCGTCCGCCGGACCGCCGACGGCCGGCTGGAGTTCTCGGGCCGGGCCGACCACCAGGTGAAGGTGCGCGGTTTCCGGATCGAGCTCGGGGAGATCGAGACGGTGCTGACCGCCCATGAGGCGGTCGGCCAGGCCGTGGCGCTCGCCCGCGCCGACCAGGGCCACAGTGCGCGTCTGGTCGCCTATGTGGTGCCGCGGACCCCCGGTGAGGAACTGGATCCCGGACTGCTGCGCACAAAGCTCGGCGAGTCGCTGCCGGAGTACATGATCCCCTCCGCGTTCGTGGTCCTGGACCGGCTGCCGCTCACCCCGAACGGCAAGCTGGACCGCAAGGCGCTGCCCGCGCCGAGTTTCGGCGCGGCGGCCGATTCGCGGCCCCCGCGGAACCCGGTCGAGGAGGCGCTGTGCGCGGTCTTCGCCGAGGTGCTCCGGCTGTCCTCGGTCGGCATCGACGACAGCTTCTTCGAGCTGGGCGGCGACAGCATCGTGTCGATGCAGCTCATCGCCCGCGCCCGCGCGGCGGGTCTGGTCCTCGCCGTCAACGACGTCTTCGAGCACAAGACGGTGGCCGGGCTCGCCGCGGTGGCGGAGGTGCTCGACGACGCGGTCTCCCGCGAACCGGACAACCCGGTCGGCGAGTTCGCCCCCACGCCGATCATGCACTGGCTGCGTGAGCGCGGCGGTGCGATCGACTCCTTCAGCCAGCCGATGCTCGTCCGGACCCCGGCGGGCCTGGACCTGCCGACGCTCACCACCGCGCTCCAGGCACTGCACGACCGGCACGATGTGCTGCGCGCCCGGCTGGGCGAGGACGATGAGGGCGGCTGGCGGCTGAGCGTGCCACCGGCCGGGGCGGTGTCCTGCGCGGACCGCGTCCGCCGGGTCGGCATCGCCGAGGCCGCGGCCGGGGACCTCGCCCCGCTGTTCGACCGCGCCCTCGCCGAGGCCCGTGCGGAACTGGCGCCCCGGGACGGCGAGATGGTGCGCGCGGTGTGGTTCGACGCCGGTCCCGGACGGCCGGGACGGCTGCTGCTCGTCGCCCACCACCTGGTGGTCGACGGGGTGTCCTGGCGGATCCTGCTGCGGGACCTCGCCGACATCGCGACGGCCGTCGCCGCCGGGCGGGAGCCGGAGCTCACCCCGGTGGGCACCTCGGTGCGCCGGTGGAGCGAACAGCTGGCGGCCGAGGTGCGCAGGCCGGAACGGCGGGCGGAACTGCCGCTGTGGACGGACATCCTGTCCGCCCCGGACGCCCAGCTGGGCGTCCCGGGCGCCCAGCCGGGCGGGACCACGTCGGCCCGCGGGGACGGCCCGGCCGGACCGGTCGCCCGCGTCACCATGACGCTGCCGGCCGCGCGGACCGCGCCGCTGCTCGACCAGGTGCCGTCGGTGTTCCACTGCGGTGTGGACGACGTGCTGCTGACCGCGCTGGCGCTGGCGGTCGCCGACCGGCGCCGCCGGCTGGGCTCGTCGGCCACCTCGGTGCTGGTCGCCGTGGAGGGGCACGGCCGGGACGAGAGCGTCGGAGGTGTGGATCTCTCCCGTACGGTGGGCTGGTTCACCAGCCTCCACCCGGTGCGGCTGGACCCCGGCCAGGTGCAGTGGGGCGACCTGTGGTCGGGCGGCCCGGCCACCGGGCGGGTGGTCAAGCGGATCAAGGAACAGCTGCGCGCGGTGCCCGGCACCGGGATCGGCTACGGCCTGCTGCGCCATCTGGACCGGGAGACGGCCGCGGAGCTGGCCGGGTCGGCCGTGCCGCGGATCGGCTTCAACTATCTGGGCCGGGTGGAGTTCCACGACGGGCCCGGGGGCGACTGGCGCCCGGCCTCGGAGGCGCTCGGGCTCGACCTCGGCACCGACGGTCCGGGCACCCTGTACGGACTGGAGCTGAACGCCGTCACCATCGACCGCCCCGGTGGCCCGGAGCTCATGGTGACGTGGACCTACGCCCAGGATGTGCTGTCCGAGGCGGAGGTACGGGAGGTCGGCGAGGCATGGCTGCGCGCTCTGGAGGGGATGGCGCTCCATGCGGCCGGACCCGGCGCGGGCGGCCACACCCCCTCGGACCTCGCCCTGTCGAATCTGGAGCAGGAGGAGATCGAGTTGCTGGAGGACGAGTGGTGAAGCGTCGATGACCATCACCTCTGAGGAGTTCACCCGGACCATGGCCCGGGTGCCGGCCCCCGTGACGGTGGCCACGACGGTCGACGCGTCCGGGCGCAGATGGGGATTCACGGGCAGCTCGTTCAGCTCGCTGTCCCTGACCCCGCCACTGGTGCTGATCTGCCTGGGCAAGGCCGCGAGCACCCATGAGGCGTTCACCACCGCCGGAAGTTTCATGATCAACATCCTGGCGGAGGGACAGGCGGACATCGCGAGGCGCTTCGCCGCCTCCGGTGTGGACCGGTTCGCGGCGGGGGACACCCTGCCGATGGAGCTGGGGCTGCCGGGCATACCGGAGGCGGTCGCCCGGGTCGCCTGTGCGCTGCACCGGGTGGTGGACGGCGGCGACCACTCCGTCCTCATCGGCCGGGTCATGGCGGCCCACGTCGGCGAGGAGGCCCCGCTGGTCTACTACGACCGGTCCTTCCAGCGCCCGGTGTCGGTGGCCGAGACGGCCCCCGGGGCCGCGGTCTGGTGAGCGCGGCCCCGGGGGCCGGGGCTGGGGGCGGATCGAGCGCGGGGGCTCAGTGCCCCCGCGCGATCCACTCGTCGAGGTGCGGGGCCTCGTCCCCGATGGCCGTGGAGTCGCCGTGGCCGGTGCGGACCACCGTCTCCGGGGGCAGCGTCAGCAGCCGCTCCCGGATCGACTCGATGATCGTCGGGAAGGACGAGTAGGAGCGCCCGGTCGCGCCGGGGCCGCCCTGGAAGAGGGTGTCCCCGGAGAGGACCGTGGTCAGCGCCGGGGCGTGCAGACAGACCGCACCGGGGGAGTGGCCGGGGGTGTGCAGCACCCGCAGCTGGGTCCCCGAAACGGTGAGGACGTCGCCGTCGGCCAGCGGCTTGTCCGGGGCGCGGTCCGGGTGGCGCATCCGCCACAGCACCTCGTCCTCGGGGTGCAGCAGGATCGGCGCGCCGGTGCGATCGGCGAGGGCCGGGGCCGCGTCGATGTGGTCGTCGTGGCCATGGGTGCAGATGATGCCGAGCAGCCGGCGGTCGCCGATGGCGTCCGCGATGGCGTCGGCGTCATGCGCGGCGTCGACCACGTACACCTCGTGGTCGTCGCCGATCAGCCACACGTTGTTGTCCACCTCCCAGGTGCCGCCGTCCAGCGAGAAGGTGCCGGAGGTGACGAGGTGGTCGACGCGTACGGGCGGAGGGGTCATCAGAACATCACCACCGAGCGGAGCACCTCTCCACGGTGCATCTTGGCGAATGCCTCCTCGATGTCCTCGAGCCCGATCGTCTCGCTGACGAACGCGTCCAGGTCGAGGCGGCCCTGCTGGTAGAGGTCGATCAGCAGGGGGAAGTCGCGGGACGGCAGACAGTCCCCGTACCAGGAGGACTTGAGCGCTCCGCCGCGCCCGAAGACGTCCAGGAGCGGCAGCTCCAGCTTCATCTCGGGGGTGGGGACGCCGACCAGGACGACCGTGCCGGCCAGGTCGCGGGCATAGAACGCCTGCTGGTACGTCTCGGGGCGGCCCACCGCCTCGATGACGACGTCGGCGCCGTTGCCGTCGGTCAGCTCCCGGATGGCCTCGACGACATCGGCGCTGCCCGCGTGGAGGGTGTGGGTGGCGCCCAGCGAACGGGCCCACTCCAGCTTCCGCTCGTCCAGATCCACCGCGATGATCTTCGCGGCCCCGGCCAGCCGCGCCCCGGCGACCGAGGCGGCGCCGACACCGCCGCAGCCGATCACGGCGACCGAGTCACCGCGCTGGACATTGCCCGTGTTGAGCGCGGCGCCGATGCCGGCCATCACGCCGCAGCCGAGCAGCCCGGCCGCGGCGGGCGAGGCCGAGGGGTCGACCTTGGTGCACTGCCCGGCGGCCACCAGCGTCTTCTCGGCGAACGCGCCGATGCCGAGCGCCGGGGTCAGCGCGGTGCCGTCGGTCAGCGTCATGGGCTGCTTCGCGTTGTGGGTGTTGAAGCAGTACCAGGGGCGGCCGCGGCGGCAGGCCCGGCACTCGTGGCAGACGGCCCGCCAGTTGAGGATCACGAAGTCGCCGGGGGCCACCTCCGTGACGCCCTCGCCCACGGACTCCACGATGCCCGCCGCCTCATGGCCGAGCAGGAAGGGGAACTCATCGTTGATCCCACCCTCCCGGTAGTGGAGATCGGTGTGGCAGACGCCGCACGCCTGGACCCGCACCACCGCCTCGCCGGGGCCGGCGTCCGGCACCACGATCGTCTCGATCCTGACCTTCTCGCCCTTGCCCGGGGCTACCACGCCGCGTACCTGTTGAGTCATGACAGCAGCGTAAGTGGCGACCACCGGCTACGACAGGGATGACGGGGCACGCCCGGAACGGGCCGCACCGGTGTTCCCGGGTGCGGCCCGTCCGGGCATCCTTCGGGGCTTACTTCACGTTGATCGCGGTCCAGGCGGCGGCGACCGCCTTGTACTCGGTGGAGCTGGAGCCGTAGAGGTCGGCCGCGGCACTGAGGGTGCCGGTGCGGGCGCCCGCGTACTTGGTCGTCGAGGTCCAGTACGTGGTCAGGGCCCGGTACCAGATCTTGATGGCCTTGTCCCGGCCGATCCCGGTGACGGTCGAGCCGTCGTAGGTCGGGCTGTTGTAGCTCACGCCGTTGATGACCTTCGCGCCGCTGCCCTCGGACAGCAGGTAGAAGAAGTGGTTGGCGGGACCGGAGGAGTAGTGGACGTCGATGTTGCCGAGCGTCGAGGACCAGTAGTCCTTGGACGCCCCGTCCTTGCTGGGCTTGTCCTGGTAGCGCAGCGGGGTGCCGTCCCCATTGATGTTGATCTTCTCGCCGATGAGGTAGTCACCGACGTCCGCGGAGTTGCCCGAGTAGAACTCCACCGCGGTGGCCATGATGTCGGAGGTGGCCTCGTTGAGACCGCCGGGCTCACCGGCGTAGTTGAGGTTGGCGGTGGCCGCGGTCACGCCGTGGCTCATCTCGTGGCCGGCCACGTCCATCGAGGTCAGCGCGTTGGCGTTGCCCGAGCCGTCGCCGTAGGTCATGCAGAAGCAGGAGTCCTGCCAGAAGGCGTTCACGTAGTTGTTGCCGTAGTGGACGCGGGAGTACGAGCCCACGCCGTTGTTCTTGATGCCGTTGCGGCCCAGGAACTCCTTGTAGAAGTCCCAGGTCTCGGCCGCGCCGTAGTGCGCGTCGACGCCGGCGGTCTGGCGGCCGCCGCCCCATACGTCGTCCGCGTCGGTGAACAGGGTGCCGGTTCCCGAGCTGCCCTGGTTCAGGTCATAGGTCTTGTGGTTGCCGCGGGTGGAGTCGGTGAGGCTGTAGGTGGAGCCGCTCTTGGTGGTGCCCAGCGGCACCGTGCCGCTGTACTTGCTGGTGCCGGTGCCGGTCTCGACGCCCTCCCACTGGGACAGCTTCGCGCCCGTGGTGGCGTCGGTGACGACGTGCAGCTCGCTCGGGGTGCCGTCGGCCTGCGTCCCGGTGACGACGGTCTCCCAGGCCAGGACGGGCTTGCCGGTGGCCGCCCAGACCACCTTCCGCGGCGACTTGGCCGTCTCGCCGGTGGTCGCCTTCGGCGCGGCCTTCAGCGCGGTGCCGGAAGCGGCCCCGGGGGTCACGGCGGCGTCGGTGCTCGTGACGGCTATCCGGGCGCCGGTGGCCTTGTTGACGGAGCGCGCGCCGCTGGTCTTCTCGTGGACGACCAGGTCGCCACCGAGGACCGGCAGCCCCGCGTAGGTGCGCTCGTAGCGGGTGTGAACGGTTCCGTCCGCGTCCTTGATGACGTCGCGGACGAGGAGCTTCTCCTTGGCCCCGAGTCCGAGGGACTCGGCCTGCGCGGAGGCGTCGGCCTGGGCCGCCTTGATCGCGGTGGCGCGCTCGGTGGCGGTCAGCGGAAGCGCCGTGGCGCCCGCCTCGCGGGAGCGCTCCGGCTGGGCGCTGGCCTGGCCGGACTGCACACCGATGACGACCATGGCGGCGGAGGCGACGAGCGCCGCCACGCGGACGGTCTTCTTACGGGGGGAGGAAGCGATGGGTCTCACTCGGTCTCCTTGCCTTGGGGCCGCCGGGTCGCGGCCCTGTGTAGGGGGTACGGACGGCCATGGGTGGGCCGTCCGGTCGAGCAGGAGTGGTGCGAGTGGTGCACATAGCGGTGCGTGATGTCCCTACTGCGGAGTCAGAGGACGCGCAGCGGGCCGACCAGAGATTGTCACCGAACGATCGATTCGGGTAGGCGCGTAACAAGAATTTGACTCGACGTTGTTCAAGTGGGGGCGAATTCGGTCAGCGAGGCATGAGGCAACAACAGTTGTTTGATGCCGACTTATGGCGCTACGTCATGCCCCTGTTGGATCGGCGCCTCCGGCCGCTCCGGGGGCCGGTACCAGTCAATCGCCCAGGTGGCGAGCGCGGCGGGCCGGTCGGCGGGGGCGGAGGGCGGCGTTGCTGTGTACGCGACGAGAAGACGATCTGTGTGCCGAACGGCGCGTAGCACCCTCACCACGGGCACGGGCACCGGCACCGCCCCACCGCTCGACCGAGCGGCGGGGGGACTCAGAACTCCAACACCGCGCGGTAGCGCGCGCGTCCGCGGCGGACATGGTCGAGCGCCTCGTCCAGGCGCGCGACCGGGAAGGTCTCGACGGCCGGGCGGATGCCGTGCCGCGCCGCGAAGTCCAGCATCTGCCGGTTCTCCGCCGGTGCCCCCACAAGGCCGCCGACCAGCCGCTTCTCGCCCAGCAGAAGGCTCAACGGGTGGAAGCCGAACGGCCCGTGGGGAACGCCGACCACGCACAGCGTCCCCTGCGGGCGCAGCGCCGCGAGATACGCGTCCCACGGCAGGTCGGCCGAGACGGTCGAGAGGATGAAGTCGAACGAGCCCGAGACCCGCTGAAGACCATCCTCCGCGGCGACGAACTCATGGGCGCCGAACCGCCGGCTGTCGTCCGCCTTCGCCGCCGTCGAGGAGATGGCGGTCACCTGGCAGCCCCACTTGGCGAGGAACTGGATCGCGAGGTGGCCCAGACCGCCCACCCCCACCACGGCGACCCGGTCGGTGGGCCGGACCCCGTTCCGCGTGATCGCCGAGAACACGGTGATCCCGGCGCACAGGAGCGGCGCCGCGTGCTCGGAGGCGAGGGAGTCGGGGATCGGCTGGACATACCGCCAGTCGCTCGCCCGCACCCGGGTGGCGAACGCGCCGCGGTGGCCGCGCAGAACCGTGTCGTCCTTGTCCGCGCACAGATTCTGCCGACCGCTGAGGCACCACTCGCAGGCGAAGCACGCCCCCGCCACCGCGCCGACGCCCACCCGCTGGCCGACGGCAAGCTGCCTGCCGTCGACGGCGCTGCCCACGGCCTCGATCACGCCGACCGCCTCGTGGCCCGCGACCAGCGGGAACCGGGAGATGCCGTGCGCGTCGTCGACCATGGCGACGTCGGTCTGGCAGACGCCGCAGTGCGTCACGGCGACGTCGACCTCCAGGGGCCCCAGGGGCTCCGGCTCGTACTTGAGCCGCTGAACAGGGCCACCGGCCCGCTCCACCGCGTATGCGCGCACGGTCATGCGCCCCACCCCAATTCTAACTAACTAGTTGGTTGGTTTTTGGCACGCTACGCGGCGGCGCCCGCATTGGCAACTAACCAGTTGGTAACCTGAGCCCCGTGTCTCCCCGGAAAAGCGATGCCACTCGCCGCCGCCTGCTCGACGCGGCCACCGTCGACTTCGCCGCCCATGGCATCGCGGGCGCCCGGGTCGACCGCATCGCGGCCGCCGCGGGCATCAACAAGGCGCAGCTCTATGCCTACTTCGGAGACAAGCTCGGCCTCTTCGGCGCCGTCTTCCGCCTCCACGCCGACGCCGTCGTCGACTCCGTGCCGTTCACGGCCGACGACCTACCCCAGTACGCCGTACGGCTGTACGACACCGCCGTGGAACGGCCGGAGCTCATCCGCCTGGCCACCTGGGCGAGGCTCGAAGGAGTGGCCACCGACAATCTGGCGACCGAGTCATCGGCCGCCGTCGCGACCAAACTCCAGGCGATCGCCGATGCCCAGCGCGACGGCCGGGTCACCGCCTCGATGGACCCCCAGGACGTCCTCGCGCTGGTGCTCGCCATGGCCCTGACGTGGTCCGCCTCCGGGCTCTCCGCCACAGCCGCCCCGGACGACCCGACCGCGGCCCACGACCGCCGCAAGCAGGCCCTCTCCCAGGCGGTCTCGGGCGCCTTCGGCGCGCGGGGCTGATCGTCCTCCGAAAGGGTGACCACGGGCCGGACCGCCCGAGACCACTCGCCTACGCTGGAAGCATCGCTCCGTACGAAGGAGGTCCACCGTGGCACTGACGGCCCCCGAGCGCGAGGCGCGCACGGACAGTGGCGAGAGCACCGCTTCATCGGTCGAGGAAGCCTTCGTGGCGTTGAGCGCGGCAGCCCCCGAGGGATGGCGCGTGGAACTGATCGAAGGAGCAATCCACGTGGTGCCTCCCGCTAACGGTGAGCACGAAGAGATTGTGTCGGAAGTGACTGGGCAGGTACGCGACCACAGGAAAGACCTGGGGCGCTATACCGGCATCGGACTCCGCATTCCGGAGGCGTCACCAACCGGCAAGGTCGTTCCTGATTTCGTCATCGCGCCGAAGGGGAGCTTCGGCGACGCCTTGGAGTACCACGACCCCGGCGCGGTGATGCTCGTCGGCGAGGTCACCTCGCACTCGACCGCCGACAACGACCGGGGGCCCAAGCTGCGGGGCTACGCGGCGGCGGGCATTCCGTTCTACCTGCTGATCGACCGGGAACGGAAGCAGGCAGTGCTGCACTCCCTGCCCGCCGGGAAGAGGTACACCCGCAAGGTCGAGGTCGACATCTCCCAGCCGCTGTCGCTGCCCGAACCGCTCGGGTTCGACCTGGACACCAGCGAGTTCTGACCCCCTTCCCCTTTATAAGGGCCCTATAGGCGCCTTATGAGCCCCGATGCGGCGAGGGCCGCCCCTGGTGTGGGGCGGCCCTCAGTGTTTCCGCGCCGGTGAAACCTCAGACGTTGACGCCGAAGTCCTGGGCGATGCCCACGAGACCGGCGGCGTAGCCCTGACCCACGGCACGGAACTTCCACTCCGCGCCATTGCGGTACAGCTCGCCGAAGACCATGGCGGTCTCGGTCGCGGCGTCCTCGCTCAGGTCGTAGCGGGCGATCTCGGTGCCGCCGGCCTGGTTGACGATGCGGATGAACGCGTTCCGCACCTGGCCGAAGTTCTGGCTGCGGGACTCGGCGTCGTAGATCGAGACCGGGAAGACGATCTTCTCCACGTCGGCCGGCAGACCGGCCAGGTTGACGTTGATCTGCTCGTCGTCGCCCTCGCCCTGGCCGGTGACGTTGTCACCGGTGTGGACGATGGTCTGGTCCGGCGTGGACTTGTTGTTGAAGAACACGAAGTGCTGGTCGGAGTAGACCTTGCCGTTCGCGTTCACGGCGATGGCACTCGCGTCGAGGTCGAAGTCGGTGCCCGTGGTGGTGCGGACGTCCCAGCCGAGGCCGACCGTGACGGCGGTCAGGCCCGGTGCCTCCTTGGTGAGCGAGACGTTGCCGCCCTTGGACAGGCTTACAGCCATGGGGAGTCCCTTTCGTGGTCTCGATGATTCGAGGCGACGGGCGAAGCCGTCGTCACCCTCCACAACGCCACGAACGGCCCGACAGGTTCCAGCTCCCTTTACTTTCTTTGCCAAACCCTGATGCGGCGGTGTGACGAGATAACCGGATGACGCCGCCGGGGTCGGCAGGCGACCATGGACGCATGCCCGCGCCCTATGTCATCCGAGGTTCGGTCTCCTTGCCGGAGGCCGAGCTAATGTGGCGTTTCTCGCGGTCCTCCGGGCCCGGAGGACAGCACGTCAACACCAGCGACAGCCGGGTCGAGCTGCGCTTCGACCTCGCCCGTACCGAGGCGCTGCCGCCCGTATGGAAGGAGCGCGCGCTGGAGCGGCTGGCGGGCCGGCTGGTGGACGGGGTGGTGACCGTACGGGCGTCCGAGCACCGTTCGCAGTGGCGCAACCGCGAGACGGCCGCCGTAAGGCTCGCGTCGCTGCTCGCGGAGGCGACCGCGCCACCGCCCAAACCGCGTCGCCCCACCCGGATCCCCCGGGGCCTCAACGAGCGGCGGCTGCGGGAGAAGAAGCAGCGCAGTGACGTCAAGCGGGGGCGTACGGGGCGGGGCTGGACGTAGCACCGGGCCTGGGGCCGACGGGAGCCGAGCCGACCGGCGGGCCGATCGGACGCCCGGCCCCTTGCTCTTCGGCCTCCACCCCCTGGCGCCCTCACCCCAGCGTCCGGTAGCGCCCCCTGAAGTACGTCAGCGGCCCGCCCTCCGCGGCCGGTGCCGCCGCGTCCAGCACCCGGGCCACCACCAGCGTGTGGTCCCCGGCCGTCACCCGCTGCTCGGTGCGGCATTCCAGCGTCGCCAGCGCGCCCACCGCGAGCGGGGCGTCCGTGTGCTCGCCCCGCACCACGGGCATGTCCTCGAACAGCAATCTGTCGCTGATGCGCCCCTTCATGGCGAATCGCCCCGCAATGTGCCGCTGACCTTCCGACAGGACCGATACCGCCCAATGCGGCTGTCGCTCCAGCAGCTCGTCCATCCGTGAACCGTTGCGAACGCTCACCATCACCAGCGGCGGGTCAAGTGACACTGACATGAACGCGGTGGCCGTCATGCCGACGTCCTCGCCGCGCGGCCCGTCTTCCGGATCATGCGCGGTCACCAGCACCACGCCCGCGGTGAGCCGTGACAGCGCGGCACGGAACTCGTCCTCACTCACCCCACCAGCATGGGGGGCGGTGGGCTCGGCTGGACTGGAAGGAGTCGTCGGGAACACCCTTCGACGCTAACCGCCCCCGTCCCCTCCCCGCATCGGGCCCGGGGACCACGGCGGGCTTAGGTCGTCGGCCGTAGGCCGGGCGCCGACCGGAAGTCGCTCGGATTGTTCAGGCGGCCGCCTTGCATGGCCAGGTATTGCCGTTCCGGAATTTGCGTTCACAAAAACTAGGAGCGCTCCCACCCCCTCTGTTGAAGAAGTGAATACGTTCTGTGACATGAGTCACAGCAGGCAGTAATTGTTGACCCTGTGTACCGAGTGAACAGCTCGCTGTGATTCAGTGGCCGTGGCAATCGGACGACAAGACGCCAGGAGTTTGCTGTCGAGGTCTCGGGGGAGTGCGATCGATGGAGACCGAGTCGGAGCCGTATATCCGCCTTGCGACACTGCGGCAGCTGCACCAGGTAGTCGCCGATCTGAACACCGCCCGCAGCCTCGCCGACACGCTTCAGGCCGTCGCCGACGGCGTCATCGCCGGACTCGGGTTCGAGCTGTCGGCCGTCAACCTCGTCCGCCCCGACGGAGACCTCGTCGTCGCCGCCGTCGGCGGCAGCGCCGGGGCCGAGGCACTGATGGCCGGGCGAGTCGGCTCCCGCTGCTCCTGGGAGCGCCGGCTGTCCATGGGCGACCGCTGGGGCGATCTGCGCTTCATCCCGTACAGCGAGGGCTGGGTCCTCGACGACGACGACGTCCCGCAGTGGCACACCCCTGGCCCCGCGCCCCGCTTTCCCGACGAATGGCACCCCATGGACCGCCTGTTCGCCCCGCTCTACGCGGCGGGCGCCTCCGGCGGCGAGCTCATCGGCGTCATCTCCGTCGACAAACCGCGCAACGGCCGCCGCCCCGGCGCCTGGGGTCGCGAGGCCCTCCAGATGTACGCCTTCCACGCCGCCGTCGCGATCGGCAACGCCCGGCTACGCGGCAACATGCAGCGCGCCCTGCTGCGCCTGGAGCGCGAGCAGCAGGCGCTGCGCGCCAGCGAGGAGTCCTTCCGGCAGGCGTTCGAGTACGCGCCCAGCGGTATGGCCATCGCCGAGATGGGCGGCGATCAGCACGGCCGGCTGCTGCGGACCAACGACGCCCTGTGCCGGCTGCTGGGCCGCCCGGCCTCCGCGATGCGCCGCTTCTCCTTCTCCGACCTCGTCCACCCCGAGGACATCGGCACCCTGCTGCGCACCTCCGCCGAGGGCGGCCGGGCCGAACTGCGCCTGGCCCGCCGCGACGGTTCGTACGTCTGGGTCTCGCTGCGCAATTCGGTGGTGGCCGACGCCGCCGACGGCCCGCGCTTCCTGCTCACCCATGTCGAGGACATCGAGGAGCGCAAGCGCCATGAGCTGCAGCTCGCCCACCGCGCCAGCCATGACTCCCTGACCGGCCTGCCCAACAGCGCCGAGCTGCGCGCCCGGCTCGCCGCCCGGCTGTGCGCCACCCCGCCCCGGCCGGGCGGGGGCTACGACGAGGAGGCCGCCTCGCCCGACGGCGCGGGTGGCGGCGGGGTCTATGTCGACGCCGCGGGACATCTGCACGGCTTCGACGACTTCGAGTGCTTCGGCACCCTGCCCCCCGCCGAGAGCGTCCCGTTCGACGGCCATGTGCACACCATCCCGCCCAACGAGGACTCCAACGCCGACGACGGCCACAAGGGGCTCGCGGTGCTCTTCTGCGACCTCGACGGCTTCAAGTCCATCAACGACCGCTTCGGGCACCACGCGGGCGACGCCGTGCTGATCGAGGTCGCCCGCCGGCTGACCAACGGCGTGCGGGAAGGGGACACGGTCGCCCGCCTCGGCGGCGACGAGTTCGTCGTCCTCGCCGACGGCCTCGGCCGGGCCGACGCCCAGGACCTGGCGGTGCGGCTGCGCAATGCGATCACCCCGCCCATCCGGGTCGACGGCCGGGCCGTCCGGGTGGGTGCCAGCTTCGGTATCGGCTGGGCGGGCTGCGGAATGTCGGCCGAAGAGGTGCTGCACTCCGCTGACCAGCGGATGTACATCGAAAAGCGGTCCCGCTCCAAGGAGCGCCGGCGGGCTGGATGAGCTGTGCGGGGCGTGCGGGCGTGAGGGTGCGGGTGTGAGGGTGCGGCCATGAGGCCAGGTGGTTGTGAGATGTGTCGGTGGGAGGTTGTGAGATATGCCGGGGGGTAGGAGGGGTGCACCGACCGGCCGAATGAGGTGTGGGAGCGGTCGGTCGCGGTAGGCTGCGCCGATGCGGCTCTGCCGCCGACAGTGAACCGATCGTGAATATTGGCCATCCGGACAGCACACGCCCTGTTGAGGCCCTCTCGACCCTGATATGAGCTGTCGTGGCGCGTTCTGATCCTGCGCCGATGGCCATATGCATAGGGGAGTGACGAGGGATGACGGCCGGCAACAACGGCTCGGGCACACCGGAGAACGACGACCCGTTCGCCTACCTGTACCGCTCGGAAGGCGACCAGGGGGACCAGGGCGGTCAGTCGGGTCAGCCGGGTGCCGCCCCCCGCACCGGTGGCTACGGCTACCCAGGTCCGGCCCAGCCAGGGGTCCCACGCACCTCCTACAACCAGGTCCGTGCGGTGGGCGAGCGCAGCTACGGCCAGCAGATCCCGAACCAGCAGCCGCAGGGGTACGGCCAGCAGGGCGGCTACGGCCGGCAGAACGCCCACTACGCCGCCCCCGAGACCCTTCCCGGCGGGGCGCCCCGCCAGCCCGGTGCGGCCGCCCCGCGCGGCGGCCATGGGGGAGGCGGCCGCGGCCCCAACAACAAGGGGCTGCTGATCGGCGCGATCGCCGTGGTCGCGGTGGTCATCGTGGGCATCGGCGTCGCCATGATCACCAACGGTGACGACAAGAAGGACGACCAGGCCGATCCGACGAACCAGCCCACGGCGGGCTCCAGCGTCGGGCCCGGCGAGTCCTCCGGGCCCTCCAAGGCCCCGGACGAGAATCTGCCCACCGAGGACGCCGCCAAGATGCGGCTGACCGGCGGCGCGGCCGCCGCGAGCGCCATCCAGGGCGCCAAGGCCGAAGGCGGCTCCTACGTCGGCGTCAACGCCCCGGGCGCGTCCGCGACCTGGAGCGTGGACGTGGCCAAGGCGAAGTCGTACCGGCTGTACGTCACGTACGGCGTGCCCGGTGAGGACCAGAGCATGTCGCTGACGATCAACGGCAAGAAGGAGGCGCGGCCGCTCAACATGAAGAACTTCGCGGGCGCGCCGAAGGGTGACTTCGAGAAGGGCTGGACGGAGACCTGGTCGATCGTCCAGCTCAGCAAGGGCACCAACACGATCACCGTGTCGTGTGAGAGCGGCGACAAGTGCAACGCCAACATCGACCAGATGTGGCTGGCCAAGGCCAAGGGCTAGGCCAGGGCGACCGCCAAGGGGCGGGGCCCCGGAGCGGCCGGAGCGGCCGCGGGGCTTCCGAGCGTGCGGCGGTGTTCACGGCGGCCTCGCGCCGCCGTGGGCCTCACGCCGCCGCCGGGTGCTCCGTCACCTCGACGCCCGCCAGCACCTCGTCGTAGACCGCCCGGTCGAACTCGCCCGCCACCGGGGCCCGTACGGCCGCCGCCGACAGGGCCACCGCGCGGGCGAGCCGGTCCGGCCACGGCGTCTCCTCGACCAGCCCGGACAGCAGCCCCGCGACCGCCGCGTCCCCGGCCCCGGTCGGATTGCCCGCCAGCCGGCGCGGCGGGGTGGCGCGCCAGGCGCCGTGGGCGGTGACCGCGAGCATGCCGTGGGGGCCGAGCGAGGCGGCCACCGCGCGCGCCCCGCGCCGCCGGGCGTCGCGCGCGGCGCGCAGCGGGTCGGTGGAGCCGGTGAGCCCGGCGAGCTCATCGATGTTGGGCTTGACGAGATGGGGGCGGGCGGCGATGCCCCGGCGCAGCGGTTCGCCGCTGGTGTCCAGCAGGGTGGGCACGCCCGCCGCATGCGCCTCCCGGATGAGCTGGGCGTACGTCCCGACGGGGACCCCGGGGGGCAGGCTGCCGCACAGCGCGACCGCCGACGCCTCGCGCAGCAGTCGGCCGTAAGCGTCCATGAAGGTGGACCACTCGGGGGTGGTGACGATCGGGCCGGGCTCGTTGAGCTGGGTGGTGTCGCCCGTGGTGGCGTCCACGACGCCGATGGTGCGCCGGGTGGTGCCGGCGATCGGCACCAGTGCGTCGGTGATCGTTCCGCGAGGTGCCTTGGGGCCGGTGCCGGGAACGGCGATTCCGCCGAGCAGTTGCCGAAGCACCGCGCCGGTGACCCCGCCGACGAAGCCGGTGACGACCGTGTCGTGGCCCAGGGCGGCCAGCACCCGGGCCACGTTGATGCCCTTGCCGCCGGGCCGCTCGGTGACCTCGGTGACGCGGTGGGTGGCGTGCGGACGCAGTTCTGGCACCCGGTAGGTGACGTCGAGGGCGGTGTTGAGCGTGACCGTGAGGATCACCCTGGCATCCCCTCTCCCGTCCCCCCGCCGGACGGAGATTCCTGTGCTGAACGCGACTGTGTGCCGAGCCGTGCATGCCCGTGCCCGGGCCCGGGCACGTACCAATGCCCGAGCGCGTGCCCGTATCTGAGCCCGTGCCCGTGCCCGAGCGATCATGCCAAAACGAGTGGCTTCGGCCCAGACCTCCGTGTCGTTCTGGACACCGTCATCGCCCCCTGAAATCGGGGCACTTCAGCTCAGTTCGGGATGGACCACCCAACCGCCCCGGCGCATCACGCCCCGCAGCCGGAAGTCGTCGTCGAGCACGACGAGATCCGCGTCCTTGCCCGCCTCGAGCGAGCCCACCCGGTCGGCGATGCCCAGCAGCCGGGCGGGGGTCGCGGACAGCGCCCTTACGGTCTCCGCCACGCTGAGCCCGTCGATCGTGACGGCCCGCCGGAAGGCCCGGTCCAGAGTGAGGGTGGAGCCCGCGATGGAGCCGGCCGTCGGCCCGTCGCTGATCCGGGCGACGCCGTCCTTGACTTCGACCTCCATGGGGCCGAGCGGATAGCGCCCGTCGTTCATGCCCGCCGCGCCCATCGCGTCGGTGATGAAGGCGACCCGGTCCGCGCCGGCCCGGTGGAACGCCAGCTCCAGCATGGCGGGGTGCAGATGGGTGCCGTCGTTGATCAGCTCGATGGTGACCCGCTCGTCCTCCAGCAGCGCCGCGATCGGGCCGGGGGCGCGGTGCAGCAGCGACGGCATCGCGTTGAACAGGTGGGTCGCCACGGTCGCGCCCGCCTCCACGGCCTCCCGCGTCGCCTCGTACGTCGAGTCGGTGTGGCCGACGGCCGCGAGGACGCCGCTGTCGGCCAGCAGCCGTACGGACTCCAGCCCGCCCGGCAGTTCGGGGGCGAGCGTCATCATCCGCGCGGTGCCGCGCGCCGCGTCCACCAGTTTGCGCACATCCGCCGGATCGGGCGCGCGCAGCAGCGATGGCTGGTGGGCGCCGCAGCGGTGGGGGGAGATGAACGGCCCCTCGAAGTGGATGCCCGCCAACTCGCCCTGCTCCACCAGCTCCGAGAGGACGGCGGCCTGCCGGGCGAGGTCGTCCAGATCGCCGGTGACGGTGGAGGCGAGCATCGTGGTGGTGCCGTGCAGCCGGTGCGTACGGATGGCGGTCAGCGACTCCTCGGGGGTGCCCGCCGAGAACGAGGCACCGCCGCCGCCGTGCACATGCAGGTCCACGAAGCCGGGGACGATCCAGCGGCCCGGCAGGTCGAGCGCCTCCGCCGCCTCCTGACCGGACGCGGGATCGGCGGACGGTCCCGCCGCGGTGATGCGCGTGCCCTCGACCGTCACCCGCCCGTTGTCGACCACGCCTCCCGGCAGGACCACCCGGGCGCCTGTGAGAACCGTTCGCTGGACCATCAGGCGGTTACCTCCGTGGAGAGTCGATCCCAGGCGAGCAGACCCGCGCCCAGGCAGCCGGCGGTGTCCCCGAGGGCCGCCGGGACGATACGGGGAAGCTGCTGGAAGGTGAGCCGCTCCTCGACCGCGGTGCGCAGCGGCGCGAACAGCGTCTCCCCGGCCTCGGCCAGGCCACCGCCGACGATCAGCACACCGGGGTCCAGCAGGGTGAGGCCGGTCACCAGGCCGTCGGCGAGCGCGCCCACCATCTCCCCCCACACGGCCACGGCCCTCGGATCGCCGGACCGGACGGCCTTGGCGCAGTCGGCGGCGTCGGCCGCCGGATCGCCGCTCGCACCGGCCCAGGCGCGGCCCACCGCCGCCGCCGAGGCGAGCGTCTCCAGGCAGCCGGACTGACCGCAGCCGCAGGCGGGGCCGCCCGGCCGGACGACGATATGGCCGATCTCGCCGGAGGAACCGTGCGCTCCGGGGTCGATCCGCCCGTCGATGCCGATGGCGCCCGCGATCCCGGTGCCGACGGATACGAACAGGAAGCGCCGCGCGCCCTCGCCCGCTCCTATCCGCCCCTCGGCCAGCCCGCCCATCCGGACGTCGTGCCCGAGCGCGACCGGGATCCCGCCCAGCCGCTCGGTGAGCAGCGCGCGCAGCGGGACGTCGCTCCAGCCGAGGTTGGCGGCGAAGACGGCCACCCCGCGGTCCTCGTCCAGGACCCCGGGCACGCCGACCCCCGCGGCCACCGGGGGCCCGCCGAACCGCCGCTCGCCGATCTCGCGCAGCTCGGCGGCGAAGTCGAGGATCGCGGCGACGACCGCCTCGGGTCCGCGCTCCCGCTCGGTGGGCCTCCTGGCCTCGTGGAGGAGTGTGGTGTCCGCCCCGATCAGGGCGGCCTTCATGCCGGTGCCGCCCACATCCAGGGCGATGACGTGTTTCACATGGAACAGTCTCGCGCGATCCACCATGAGAGGTCTAGTCCACTCGCCGCTTCTCGTCAGGAGATCACGCCGTTGCCGGAAAGGGGGTTGGTGGTTGCGGGCAAGGGAGTTGGTATGAACCTAACCTTCCGTTTGTGAGTGGGTGACACATCGCACTTTGGCGTGTAACAACCCGCTCACCTGGGCAAGCCAGCCTCCGATATCGAAGCGATACGCCCATGGTGTAGACCTTGTGGAGGTTTGCAAGGCAGACTCGCTCGACCTCGGGGGAGGACCCTGGAGGATGAAACAAGCCATAGGGTGGGAAAACAGCGGTGCAGCGGCGACGGTTCTTGGGTCTGACAACGGCGGGTGTCGCGGCGGTGACGACGACACCCGGGCTCACGGCCTGTGGCGGCGACAGCTCCGGCTCGGACGGTGACACCACGTTGAAGGTGGTCGCGGCCGACTACGGCGACAGCACCGCCAACAGCTCCCAGAAGTACTGGAACAAGCTGGTTCGGGCCTTCGAGGCCAAGAACAGCGGGATCAAGGTCGACGTCGAGGTCTACAGCTGGACCGAAGTGGACCGGCGCGTCGCCGAAATGGTCAAGAGCGGTCAGGCCCCGGACGTCGCGCAGATCGGCGCGTACGCCGACTATGCCGCGCAGGGCAAGCTCTACCGCGCCGACGAGATGCTCGCCATCCCCACCCAGGCCGGTTTCATCACCTCGATCGCCCAAGCGGGCGAGGTGAGGCGGGTGCAGTACGGGGTGCCGTTCGTGGCCAGCGCCCGGCTGCTCTTCTACAACAAGAAGCTCTTCGACCAGGCTGGTATATCCTCCGCCCCCACCAGCTGGGACGAGCTCAAGGAGGCGGCCGCCCGGCTCAAGGCCAGTGGGGTGAAGACCCCGTACGCGCTGCCTCTCGGCCCCGAGGAGTGCCAGGCGGAGACCATGATGTGGATGCTCAGCGGCGGTGGCGGCTACACCGACACCAATGGCAGCTACACCATCGACTCCTCCGAGAACATCAAGACCTTCGAATGGCTGCGGGACGAACTGGTCGGCGCGGACCTCACCGGCCCCGGCTCCCCGGCCCGCACCAACCGGCAGGACGCCTTCGACGCCTTCACCCGCGGTGAGGTCGGCATGCTCAACGGCCACCCGACCCTGATGCAGCAGGCGTCCGGCCACGGCATCAGCTACGGCACCGCGCCACTGCCCGGCCGCAGGGGCAAGTCCCCGTCGACGATGGGCGTCGCCGACTGGCTGATGGCCTTCAAGCAGAACGGTCACCGCACGGAGATCGGGAAGTTCCTCGACTTCGTCTACACCGAGAAGAACGTGCTGGACTTCGTCACGGAGTACGACCTGCTGCCGGTGACCACCGCCGTCGAGCAGACGATGCTCGGCGACCGTGAGCACAAGCGGCTGTGGCGGTTCCTCGACGAGTTGGAGAGCGCCGAGTTCTACCCGGCCGACAAGACCTCCTGGGCGGAGGTCAGCAAGCTGATCAAGCAGAAGATCGGCTCGACCGTGGGCAAGGGCGGCGACCCGACGAGCGTGCTGGGCCAGATCCAGCGTGAGGCCGACGCCATGGAGAATGCGGGGGCATGACAGTGGACACGCCCGGCCCCGGCCCTTCCGACGACCCTGCCGACGAGGGCGGGGGCGAGGGCGGGGGCCGGGAGCAGGTCGAGAGCCCGGCCGAGGACCAGGGGCAGGGCCGGGAGCCGGGCTCGGGCGACGGGCTGTCCGACCGCGACCTGGCCGTGCTCGCCGCGGAGCGACGCGGCTGGCCGGGCCCCGGCGCCAAGGAGCGGGCGATACGGGAGCGGCTGGGCATCTCCCCGACCCGCTACTACCAGCTGCTGAACGCGCTGTTGGACGACCCCAGGGCCCTGGAGCACGACCCGGTGACCGTCAACCGGCTGCGGCGGGTCAGGGACGAGCGCCGCGAACGGCGCTGAGGCGGGACCTCCCCGGGCCGTTCACCGGTGGGACGTCCCGAGCCAAGCCCGTGGCGTCGCCGGGCCCGGTAGGGTCACCGTCATGGGCAGCGCTATGGGCAGTCACCCCCTCCCCGTACCTACCACCGCCGCCGGCCGCGAGGGCCTCGCCGCCCTCCTCGAACGGCCCGGCCGCGCCGTTGTCGGACTCGACTTCGACGGCACCCTCGCCGAGATCGTCCCCGACCCCGACCAGGCCCGCGCCCACCCCGGCGCCCTCCCCGCGCTCTCCCGGCTGGCCCCGCGGCTGCGTTCCGTCGCGGTGATCACCGGCCGTCCGGCCGAGGTCGCCGTCCGGTACGGCGGCTTCGCCGGGGCCGAGGGGCTGAACGGGCTCGTCGTCCTCGGTCTCTACGGCGCCGAGCGCTGGGACGCTGCGAGCGGCGCGGTCCAGGCACCCGAACCGCACCCCGGCGTCGCCGCTGTCCAGGCCGAACTCCCCGCCGTCCTCGAGGAGTACGGCGCCTCACAGGGCACCTGGATCGAGGACAAGGGCCGCGCCGTCGCCGTCCACACCCGCCGTGCCGAGGACCCGCAGGCCACGTTCGAGCTGCTGCGCGCGCCGCTGCACGCCCTGGCCGAGCGCCATGGGCTGATCGTCGAGCCCGGCCGACTGGTGCTCGAGCTGCGGCCGCCGGGCATGGACAAGGGCGTCGCGCTCACGGAGTACGTACGGCGGACGGGTGCGGAAGCCGTGCTCTACGCGGGCGACGACCTGGGCGACCTGGCCGCGTTCGCGGCGGTGGAGCGGCTGCGCGAGGAGGGTGTGCCGGGGGTGCTGGTCTGCAGCGGCAGCACGGAGGTGACCGAACTCGCCAAGCGGGCCGACCTGGTGGTCGACGGCCCGGCGGGTGTGGTGGAGCTGCTGTCGTCCCTGGCCGACGCGGTCAGCGGCGCCAACGCTTCGTAGAGCCGCCTGGGCCGGGCCAGTCACCTCGTCAGTCCGCGGCTCAGAGGCCCGTTACCGCGAAACCCTCGCCCCTACAGCGCCCGCAGCTGCGCCAGGAACCATGCCTGGGGCGGCAGCGCGGTCGCGGCGGCGGCGAGTCGCTTTGTACGGTCCGCGCGCTCGCCGTCGCTCATGCGCAGCGCCTCGTCCAGTGCCCGGGCCGTGGCCTCCACGTCGTACGGGTTCACCACCAGCGCGTCGTCGCCCAGCTCGGCGTATGCCCCCGCCTCCCGCGACAGCACCAGCGCACATCCCCGCTCGGAGACCACCGGGACCTCCTTGGCCACCAGGTTCATCCCGTCCCGGATGGGGTTGACCAGCGCCACGTCCGCCAGTCGGTAGGCGGCCAGCGACCGTGCGAAGTCGTCCTTCACATGCAGGGCGACCGGGGTCCAGCCCTCCGTGCCGTACTCGGCGTTGATCTCATCCGCGATCCGCCGCACCCGCTCGGTGTAGTCGCGGTAGACCGCGAGGTCCTGGCGGGAGGGGTAGGCGAAGGCCACATGCACCACGCGCTCCCGCCACTCGGGGTGGGTCTCCAGCAGCCGCCGGTAGGCCAGCAGCCCGCGCACGATGTTCTTGGACAGCTCGGTGCGATCCACCCGGACGATCGACTTCCGGTCCGGCCCGATCTGCGCCCGCAGACTGGTCAGCCGTTCGTCCACATCCGCCTGCCGCGACCGCTGCCGCAGGAAGTCCGCGTCCGCGCCGAGGCCGTGGACGCCCAGCCGGGTCTCCCGTCCCTCGAAGCGCACGGCCGTCGCCGCGCCCTCGCCGTTACCGTCACCGTCGCCGTCCCGGACGATCTCCGCGCCCAGCACGGCCGCGCAGCAGTCGGCGAAGGCATCGGCCCAGCGCTCGGTGAGGAACGCGGCGCGGTCGCCGCCGAGGATGCCGCGCAGCACACCCGCCGCGACGTCGTCCGGCAGCAGCCGGTAGTAGTCCGGCGGGGCCCAGGGGGTGTGCGAGAAGTGACCGATCCGCAGATCGGGGCGCCGCTCGCGGAGCATCGCGGGCACCAGCGCCAGGTGGTAGTCCTGCACCAGGACGACGGCCTCGTCCACCGCCTCCTCGGCGAGTGCGTCCGCGAAGGCCGCGTTATACGTCTCGTAGGCCGCCCACTGGTCGGCGAACTCCGCGTCGAAGACCGGCTCGACCGGGGTCTGGTAGAGCAGATGGTGGATGAACCACAGCACCGAATTGGCGATGCCGTTGTACGCGGCGGCGAAGACATCCGGTGCGATGTCGAGCATCCGCACCTGCTGGCCGCCGGTGTCACCGGGGTTCAGATGGCTCTCCCCGGCGCGCCGGGCCGCCTCGCGATCACCCTCCCCGAGCGCCGCGCACACCCACACCGCGTTCGCGTCGGTTCCGATGGCGCTGAGGCCGGAGACCAGCCCGCCACCGCCGCGCCGGGCGGTGAGCGAGCCGTCCTCGCCCAGGGTGTACGAGACCGGGCCGCGGTTGGACGCGACCAGGATCGGAGCGGTGCGCGGAACTGCCATATCGCGAGCCTAGCCAGCCACGACCCCGCGCAAACGTACGTACGGTTTCTTGCCCCGTAGGCGGTATGGGGCGGCCTGTTTCCGCCCGTAGGGGCTATCGCGTGATGCCCCCACCGGGGCGGTCACGCCGCGCCGCGTGTACGCATCACGCCGCGCGCCGCTCCGCGTACTCCGGTATCTCGATCATCGGCGGCCGCTCCTCGGTGTCCACGTCCGTGGTGCGCGGCTCGAAGCCGTTGTCGCCCCGGTCGAACTGGGTCAGCCGCGGCCGCACCAAATGGCCCCGGGCCAGCCGCAGCTGTGCGGTGCGGTAGATCGCGGCGGCCATCCGGCCGAGCGCCAGCCCGTCCTGGTGGCGGTGTTTGCGCACCCCGATGTCCACCTGGCCGAGTGCGTCGAGACCCACCGTGTGCAGCGCGTCGACCAGCAGCCCCAGCTCGACCCCGTAGCCGACCGGGAAGGGCAGCCGCTCCAGCAGCGTGCGGCGTGCCGCGTACTCACCGCCCAGCGGCTGGACGAATCCGGCCAGCTGGGGCCAGTGCAGATTCAGCAGCGGGCGGGCGACCAGCTCGGTGACCCGGCCGCCCTGGCCCGCCACCTCGCCGAGCGGGCGGTCGTACATGCCCTTCACCAGCTGCAGCGTGGGGTCGGTCAGCAGCGGACCGACGATCCCCGAGACAAAGCGCGGATCGAATTCCCGCAGGTCGGCGTCGATGAAGCAGATGATGTCGCCGCTCGTGGCCAGCAGGGACCGCCACAGCACCTCGCCCTTGCCGGGCAGCGCGGGCAGCCGGGGCAGCAGCGAGTCGCGGGGGACGACGGTGGCGCCCGCCGCCGCGGCGACCTCGGCGGTGCGGTCCGTCGAGCCGGAGTCCAGCACCACCAGCTCGTCCACCAGCGGCGCCGCCTCGCTCATCAGCTCCCGGCGGATCGTCGCGGCGATCTCGCCGACCGTGGCCTCCTCGTTCAGGGCGGGCAGGACCACGCTCAGGGTCGTCGCCGAGCCCCGCTTCGCGTCCAGCAGGCGGTCCAGCGGCCGGTCGTCGGCCGACCAGGAGCGGTGCTTCAGCCAGCGCTCCACCTCATCCAGCACCTGTGTCTCTCCCTGCCGTGGTCGCTGTGATCCATCTCGCGCTTCGGACGGCTAGCTCAACCATCCGGGCCTTCGGTTACAGTCTTGAACAACGCACATGGCCGTCGTATGTCGGGGTCGACCTCGGTGTTTACCGAGGAAGCCCGTGATGATGCCGTGCTCACAAACGCCCGGGTCCGCCCGGTGCCATACCGCTCATCCAGAGGGGCAGAGGGAACGGCCCGTTGAAGCCCCGGCAACCCTCCAGCTGATCTCGCATTCCGCAGCGAGGCTCCCAGCTCGGGAAGGTGCCAATTCCGTCTCGTGGCGAAATGCGTCGCGAGGAAGATGAGGAGAAAGGGCCTCGCCATCCATGGCTGTGCAGTCAGTAGAAAGCTCAACCACTTCCTCCGCCTCCGACCCCTCCGGTGCCTTCGGTCCCGCCATCGCATTGTCCTGCCGGGAGTGCGGTGAGCGGTTCGATCTGGGCCCGATCTTCGCGTGTGAGGTCTGTTTCGGGCCGCTCGAGGTCGCGTACGAGCTGCCGGCCGGCGACCCGGAGGAGCTGCGCCGGCGGATCGAGGCCGGTCCGAACAGCATCTGGCGCTATGCCCCGCTGCTGCCCGTCCCCGCGGACGTGGCGGACCTGCCCAGCCTGCACCCCGGTTTCACCCAGCTGGTGAAGGCCGACAACCTCGCCCGTGAGCTCGGCGTCACCGGTGAGCTGCACATCAAGGACGACTCCGGCAACCCCACCCACTCCTTCAAGGACCGGGTCGTCGCCATCGCCGTCCAGGCCGCCCGCACCTTCGGCTTCACCACCCTCTCCTGCTCCTCCACCGGCAACCTCGCCGGCGCGGTCGGCGCCGCGGCCGCCCGTGCGGGCTTCCGCTCCTGCGTCTTCATCCCGCACGACCTGGAGGCGGGCAAGGTCGTCATGGCCGCGGTCTACGGCGGTGAGCTGGTCGGCATCGAGGGCACCTACGACGACGTCAACCGCTTCTGCAGCGAGCTGATCGGCGACCCGGTGGGCGAGGGCTGGGGCTTCGTCAACGTCAATCTGCGGCCGTACTACGGCGAGGGCTCCAAGACCCTGGCGTACGAGATCTGCGAGCAGCTGGGCTGGCGGCTGCCGGACCAGATCGTCATCCCGATCGCCTCCGGCTCCCAGCTCACCAAGATCGACAAGGGGCTGAAGGAGCTGATCGCGATCGGTCTGGTCGAGGACAAGCCCTACAAGATCTTCGGCGCCCAGGCCGAGGGCTGCTCCCCGGTCTCCGCCGCCTTCAAGGCCGGCCATGACGTCGTCCGGCCGCAGAAGCCGCAGACCATCGCCAAGTCGCTGGCCATCGGCAACCCCGCGGACGGCCCGTACGTCCTGGACATCGCCCGCCGTACGGGCGGCGCGGTGGAGGACGTGAACGACGAGCAGATCGTCGACGCGATCAAGCTGCTCGCCCGCACCGAGGGGATCTTCGCGGAGACCGCGGGCGGGGTGACCGTCGGCGTGACCAAGAAGCTGATCGAGGACGGTCTGCTCGACCCGTCCCTGACGACCGTCGTGCTCAACACCGGCGACGGCCTCAAGACCCTCGACGCGGTGGCCCCCACCACCGGTCCCTCTGCCATCATCCGCCCCACCCTTGACTCGTTCCGAGAGGCTGGTCTCGCATGAGCGTCAACGTCCGAATCCCGACCATCCTGCGCACGTACACCGCCGGTCAGGCCGAGGTCCCCGCCGAGGGCGCGACCCTCGCCGAGGTTCTGGCGGACCTGGAGAAGAACCACCAGGGCATCGCGGCCCGCGTCCTGGACGACACCGGCAAGCTCCGCCGCTTCGTCAACGTCTACGTCAACGACGACGACGTCCGCTTCGCCGACGGCCTGGCCACGGCGACCCCGGACGGTGCCGGGATCTCGATCATCCCGGCGGTCGCGGGCGGCTGCTGACCCCGCGTCCACCCTCCTCACCTTTGGCATCGCCCCGTCCGGGGACAACCGGACGGGGCGATTCCGTGTGTGGAATCGCGATACAGTTGCCCGGATTCCCCGATGGCCCCCGGGCCGGAACCACATATGAGAACTCGTCAAGTTGTGCGTAAAGTGTGAGCACGAATTGTCGGGTTGGTTCCCTATGCCCCGCCCGGATTGCCCGAACTTCACATAAATTCTCACTTTTAACCGTTCGACCGCGCCCAGAATTCTCGTCCGATTGACCTGTTGCAGAGGGCGTTGGGACGGATACATTCAGCGGCGGTCGACGCGTTCCGGCGCACACCCCCCACATCCGGGGGGTGAGGTCTGACCCGGGTCCGCGGAGTGCGGTCCTGCGCAAGGGCCAGCAATAGGGGAGTTAGGAATGGCTCAGGGCACCGTCAAGTGGTTCAACGCGGAGAAGGGGTACGGCTTCATCGCGGTCGACGGTGGTGCGGACGTGTTCGTCCACTACAGCGCGATCCAGATGGACGGGTACCGCACCCTCGAGGAAGGCCAGCGGGTCGAGTTCGAGATCTCGCAGGGTCAGAAGGGCCCGCAGGCCGACATGGTCCGCGTGGCCGTAGGCTGACGCGCCGACGCGACGCAGCTGAACAGTACAGTCCGAAGGGTCCGTGTCCCGAACAGGGTACGGACCCTTCGGCGTGTCCGCGCTGATCGTTACGAGTCGGCGCAGGGGCGGATGCCCACCCGTCACCCGGCCGCCGCCCCCCAAGGATGCCCTTCGGGCGCTTGCACTCTATAGGTCCGAGTGCTAATCATTGGCGTTAGCACTCTGACGTTGAGAGTGACAGAAGGACCGGGTCGGTGAGGCCCGCCAGGCCATGCGGGGCAAGGAACCGTACGGCAGGCAGGCCGTCCGTCGCGGGCGCCAGCGCGGTCCGGAGCAATCCACCCCGTCTTGGGAGGACCACTTCACATGGCCAAGATCATCGCGTTCGACGAGGAGGCGCGGCGCGGCCTCGAGCGCGGGATGAACCAGCTCGCCGACGCCGTCAAGGTCACCCTCGGCCCCAAGGGCCGTAACGTCGTCCTCGAGAAGAAGTGGGGCGCCCCCACGATCACCAACGATGGTGTTTCCATCGCCAAGGAGATCGAGCTCGAGGACGCGTACGAGAAGATCGGCGCCGAGCTGGTCAAGGAGGTCGCGAAGAAGACGGACGACGTCGCCGGTGACGGCACGACGACCGCGACCGTCCTCGCCCAGGCGCTGGTCAAGGAGGGCCTGCGCAACGTCGCCGCGGGTGCCAACCCGATGGCGCTCAAGCGGGGTATCGAGAAGGCCGTCGAGGCCGTCTCCGCCCAGCTTCTCGAGCAGGCCAAGGACGTGGAGACCAAGGAGCAGATCGCCTCCACCGCCTCCATCTCCGCCGCCGACACCCAGATCGGTGAGCTCATCGCCGAGGCGATGGACAAGGTCGGCAAGGAAGGTGTCATCACCGTCGAGGAGTCGCAGACCTTCGGGCTCGAGCTCGAGCTCACCGAGGGCATGCGCTTCGACAAGGGCTACATCTCCCCGTACTTCGCGACGGACATGGAGCGTATGGAGGCGTCGCTCGACGACCCGTACATCCTGATCGTCAACTCCAAGATCAGCAGCGTGAAGGACCTCCTCCCGCTGCTCGAGAAGGTCATGCAGTCGGGCAAGCCGCTGCTGATCATCGCCGAGGACGTCGAGGGCGAGGCCCTGGCCACCCTGGTCGTCAACAAGATCCGTGGCACCTTCAAGTCCGTCGCCGTCAAGGCCCCGGGCTTCGGTGACCGCCGTAAGGCCATGCTCGGTGACATCGCCATCCTCACCGGTGGCACCGTCATCTCCGAGGAGGTCGGCCTCAAGCTGGAGAACGCCGGGCTGGACCTGCTCGGCCGCGCCCGCAAGGTCACCGTCACCAAGGACGAGACCACCATCGTGGACGGCGCCGGCGACACCGACCAGGTGCAGGGCCGCGTCAACCAGATCCGCGCCGAGATCGAGTCCTCGGACTCGGACTACGACCGCGAGAAGCTCCAGGAGCGCCTGGCGAAGCTGGCCGGCGGCGTGGCCGTCATCAAGGCCGGTGCCGCCACCGAGGTCGAGCTCAAGGAGCGCAAGCACCGCATCGAGGACGCGGTGCGCAACGCCAAGGCGGCCGTCGAGGAGGGCATCGTCGCCGGTGGTGGCGTGGCCCTGCTGCAGACCGTCTCGGTCTTCGAGAAGCTGGAGCTCGAGGGCGACGAGGCCACCGGTGCCCAGGCCGTGCGCCTGGCCCTGGAGGCCCCGCTGAAGCAGATCGCGGTCAACGCCGGTCTCGAGGGCGGCGTCGTGGTCGAGAAGGTGCGCAACCTGACCCCGGGTCACGGCCTCAACGCCGCGACCGGTGAGTACGTCGACCTGATCGCCGAGGGCATCATCGACCCGGCCAAGGTCACGCGCTCCGCGCTGCAGAACGCCGCGTCGATCGCCGCGCTGTTCCTCACCACCGAGGCCGTCATCGCCGACAAGCCGGAGAAGGCCGCCCCGGCGGGCGCTCCGGGCGGTATGCCGGGCGGTGACATGGACTTCTGATCGACTCGGCGCGTTCGTTCGCCGGTCGGTCGTACCGTCCAGGACGTCGGGGCGGCACCCTCTCCCAGGGGTGCCGCCCCGACGGCGTTTTGGGGGCCGGGCCCCGGATACGGGAGCAGGCGTATCCGGGGCCCGGCGTATCCGGGGCTTACTCCTCAGCCGCATCGAGGGCGGCGCGCAGATGGCCGTGCGCCTCGGCGAGCAGTTTCTCGGCGGTCGGGGCGTCCACCCCGCCCAGGATGGTGAGGATCGCGTTCTTCACCTCGCCGTCCGTGGCCGCCAGCGCGCTTTCGATCCGCTGGTCGGAGGCGCCGGTCGCCAGGAAGACGATCCTCCGTGAGCGGGCGCGCAGCTTGTCGTTGGAGGCGCGCACATCGACCATGAGATTTCCGAAGGTCTTGCCCAACCGGATCATGGTGATGGTCGAGATCATGTTGAGCACCAGCTTCTGGGCCGTGCCCGCCTTCAGCCGCGTCGAGCCGGTGAGCAGCTCCGGCCCCACGACGACCTCGATGCCGTGGTCGGCCGCGGCGGCGAGCGCCGAGTCGGCGTTGCAGGACAGCCCGACGGTGAGCGCGCCGAGCCGTCGGCCGTGTTCGACCGCGCCCACGGCGTACGGGGTGCGGCCGGAGGCCGAGACGCCGACCACCGTGTCATCGGGGCCGATCCCGAGCTGGTCGAGGTCCCGGGCGGCCAGCTCCGCGCTGTCCTCCGCGCCCTCGACCGAGGTCACCACGGCGTCCGGGCCGCCCGCGATCACCCCGACGACCTGCTCGGGCCGGGTGTTGAAGGTGGGCGGGCATTCGCTCGCGTCGAGCACCCCGAGCCGTCCGGCGGTGCCCGCGCCCGTATAGAGGAGACGGCCGCCACGGGACATCCGCGCGGTGATGGCGTCGATGGCGGAGGCGATGCGGGGGAGCTGGAGGGCGACGGCGGCGGGGACACCGGCGTCCTCCGCGTTCATGATCCGGGCGATCTCGAGGGTGTCGAGCCGGTCGATCTCGGCGAGTTCGGGGCGGAACGCCTCGGTGGTCAGGGTGTCGAGCTGGGCGCGGAGCCGTGCGGAGCCCTGGTCGGCCGCAGAGTCGGTGGGGTCGGCTGCGAAGTCGGCGGAAGTCATGGTGAAGCGGCTCTTTCCGGTACGTCAGGGTGAGGGCGGGGGGTGAAGAGGCGGAGAGGGGCGGGGCCGGGGGTCGGGGGTGGCCCGCGGGCGGAACCTGGGGTGGGACCGGCCCGGCTCAGCGATGCCCGGGGCGTGGGTCGTGGCGGTGCGCGAGGGCCTCGTACGACGCGGAGAGGGCGGGCGCGGCCGATTCGTACGTCCGCTGGGCGACCCCTATGAACAGGCAGTCCACCACCAGCAGCTGGCTGGTGCGGCTCGACATGGCCGCCGGGCGCAGCTCGCTCTCACGGGCGGTGGAGGTGGTGAGCACCAGGTCCGCGTACTGCGCGACCTCGCCGTCCGGCCGTCCGGTGATCGCGACGGTGGTGGCGCCGCGCTCGAAGGCCACCCGCAGCGGCTCGATGACGTCCGTCGTACGCCCCGAGTGGGTGATCGCGATGGCGACGTCGCCTGAGTGGAGCTGGACCGCGTTGGTGACCGCGAGGTGCGGATCGGCGTGGGCGTGGGCTATCAGCCCGATACGCAGCAGCTTCTGGACCAGGTCCTGGCCGACGAGGCTGGACGCCCCCACCCCGTACACATCGATCCGGCGAGCCGTGGCCAGCGCCGAGACGGCCGCCTCGACCTGGCTGGTGTCCAGGACGGCGGCGGTGTCGGCCAGACACTGCTGCTCCTCCCGCGCCAGCTTGGTGACCACATCGGCGATCGGATCGTCGACCGCGATGTCCGCGGTGACGGCCGGGGCCCGGCCGGCGGCCTGGTGTGCGGCGAGCGCGGCGAGCGCGATGCGCAGATCGCGATATCCGGGGTAGCCGAGCAGTCGGGAGGTGCGGACGACGGTGGCCTCGCTGGTGCCGGTCCGCTCGGCGAGCCCGGTGACGGTGAGCGCCGCGCATCCGGCCGGATCCCCCGCCACGGCCTCGGCCACGCGCTGCATGGAGCGGGTCATGGACGGGCCTAACGTACGGACCTTCGCGGCGAGGGCGGCCGGAGCGGGCGGGGCGGGGTCGGATTGCGGAGGTGGCATGAAAGTTTCCTTCAGGTCGCTGCTCATCCGCGAAAACTATTTCCGGCCATGGGGCCCGTCAACCCTCCGCGCGGCGGTGCGGCGGTGCGGGGGTGCGAAAAGACCGGAGATGAAGCGGGACCGGGGACGAACCGAGACCGCGGATGAAGCAAACAGGCGCCAGGAGGAAGCAAAGGTGACAATGGGACCCATGAAGCTCGAACACGCACTGCACGCGGCCCGCGCCCTTGTCCTGGCCGACCTCGCGGCGGGCGAGGTCGCCCGGGCCGATATCGTCTCGCTGGTCGAAGACGCGATCGCGCACCGTCGGTGGTGGGTCGAGCAGTGGCCGGAAGGCATTGAGTACGTGGCCGGTCTGGTCGCCCAGGACGTCCAGGACGCCCTGCTGGAACGGTACGGCCGATGGCCGCTGTGCCCCGTCTGCACCCAGGGCGGCGACCTCCACGCCCTTGATGTGGAGCCCGAGTTGGGCCCCAACCCGCACTGGGTCTGCGGCAAGACGGCGGTCGCGGTGGCGCCCGTGGGTTCGCTGGGCACCACCCTCTGATGGCCGTACTGATCGACCCGCCCTCGTGGCCGGGCCACGGCCGCCTGTGGTCCCACCTGGTCAGCGATGTGTCCTACGCCGAACTGCACGCCTTCGCCGCTCGCATCGGCGCCCCGCGCCGAGGCTTCGACCGTGACCACTACGACCTGCCGAGCGAGCTGTACGCGAAGGCGGTAGGGGAGGGCGCGGAGGAGGTCGGCAGCAAGGAACTCCTCCGTCGCCTGAAGGCCGCGGGCCTCCGCCGCCCCAAACGAGCCGCGAACGCGGACTGACCGCTGCGGGCGGGCCTGCGGCCCGCCCCGCCAACCGGCCGCCCGGTGCGGCCGGCACGCCCTCGCCGTGCGTAGGTCTGCGTGCGCTGCCGCGATGCCGCCCGCGCTCCCGAGCGGCTGAGGGCGGCCGTGCCGCGGGCGGTATGGCGGGCATCGAGCTCAGCTCCGGCGCCAAGGTGAGTGCCCCGCGCGGGCGGTGTGGCCGCGCCCGCGCGGCGAGGCGGGGTCTCTCAGCGCGTCGTGCGCGACGGGTCGGAGGCCGCTTCCGCATCCGCCGGGGAGTACGTCGCCGACGTGGCGATGACGCGCGAGGCACCAGCCGCCCGGTGCAGGCGCATCGCGGCGACCGTCGTCACCACGCCCGTACCGGCGAGGGCCGCGCCCGTCCAGGCGACCGCCGGGTAGCCCCAGCCCATGTCGATGACGAGCCCGCCGAGCCACGGGCCCACCGTGTTGCCGATGTTGAAGGCCGAGGTGTTCGTCGCGCCCGCGAGCGTGGGCGCGGCGTTCGCGAGGTTGAACATGCGGGCGTTGAGCGCGGGCGCGGTGAAGAAGGCGGTGAAGCCGAGCAGCAGCGCCAATGTCACGGCCGCGACCGCGCTGTGCGCGGTCAGCGCCAACGCGCTCAGCACGACCGTCGAGGCGGTGATGCCCCCGAGCATCGTGCCGAACAGGTGCGCGTCCGCGATCCGCCCGCCGAGCACCGTCCCCAGCAGCGCGCCGACCCCGAACAGCGCGAGCACGGTCGGCACCCAGCTCTCGTCCAGCCCCGCCACATCCGTGAGCAGTGGCCCGAGGTAGGAGAACAGGCAGAAGACCGCGCCACCGCTCAGCGCGGTGGCGGCCAGCGCCAGCCACACCTGCCGGTCGCGGTAGATGCGCAACTCGGCCCGCAGCCGGGGCCGGTCGTCCCCGGTCGGCACCTGCGTACGCGGTACGAGCGCGACGACTCCGACCAGTCCGAGCGCCGACAGCCCCGCCACCGCCCAGAAGGCGGCGCGCCACCCCGCGTGCTGCCCGAGCAGCGCCCCGGCGGGGACCCCCGCGATGTTCGCGATGCTCAGTCCGCCGACCATCACCGCCATCGCCTTCGCCCGCGCGTTCACCGGCACCAGCGATACGGCCACCGCGGCGCCCACCGCCCAGAACCCGGCACACGCGAGCGCGCTGACGACCCGCGAGGCGAACAGCACCCCGTACGACGGCGCCAACGCCCCCGCGATCTGCCCGAGCCCGAACACCGCCAGCAGCGCCATCAGCGTCGTCCGCCGTGGCAACCGCAACGTGGCCGCCGCCAGCACCGGCGCCCCGACCACCATCCCGATCGCGAAGGCCGATATCAGCAATCCGGCCGTGGGGATGGATACGCCCATGTCCCGCGCGACGGGTTGCAGCAGCCCGGACAGCATGAACTCGGAGGTACCGAGGGCGAAGACGGACAGCCCGAGGACGTAGACCGCCAGGGGCATGCGGGAGCGAGCGGAATCCGCTGGGGAGAACGAGGGCATGCCAGGCTCAACGCCATGGCATGACCTCGGCATTCCTGCGCGGAACAGTGAGGTGCTCGACTCTCGAACATTCACTCGATGGGGTGGTCTGGTGGCGGTGACCTGGTGTTGTCACGCTGAGTGAGGAAGGATCGAGATGTGAGCCCGCTGGGGGAGGCGGGGGTTGAGGAGATCACGGGGGGTGATCGAGGTGACGGAGGAAACGGCCAGCGAACTGAACGGCCCGGGCGCGCCTGACGAATGGGCCGCCTATCCGGCCACAGCGGCACCGGGACCGGCGACCGCGTCGGTCGAGGTGTACTGCGTTGTCGTCCACGCTGCCCCCCTGGCGTGCGGATGGTCCGTCAACTTTGGAGCCGCGAACGGCACGTGTTACGAGCCGAGCAGCTCCAGCTCCGTGGCCATGTTGCGGCGTGCGGCCTCCTCCCAGCGGTCGTGCCCCTCCGGCGTACGGAAGAGGCGGGACAGGCCCAGCAGGTGGCGGAGGACATTCGCGCGGCCCTCGCGGAAGGCGTCGTCGGGGACGAAGCCGTACTCCTCGCGGACCGCCGCCGCGTAGGCGCCGTAGGCCGCCGGGGAGCCCGCCAGTACGGCGAGGTCGGCGTCGCAGAGGACTTCGCCGTTGGTGTCGCCCTCGGCGGGGTCGTGGTCGCGGGTGACGAGGACGAGGCGGACGGTTTCGGCCGTGCGGGGCGCCGGGACGGCCGCCTCGGTGAGGGCGCGTTCGGCGAGGCGGGCGCTGCGTTCCTCGTTGGTGGAGCGGTCGGGGAGGTAGACGGCGTCGTGGAACCATGCGGCGAGCCGGATGGCGGCGGGGTCGGGGGCCTGGACGTGGGGGAGCAACTCGTCCACCCGGTCCAGGACCGCGAGCAGGTGATCGGTGGTGTGGTAGCGGCGCTGGGGTTCGGCCCAGCGGGTCAGGAGGTCCTCGCCGTAGGGGACGGGTGACGGAGCCGTGGCTTCGCGGGCGCTGGTGAGGAGGTCCGTCCAGCGGGTGAGCAGGGCGTCATGGGCCGGATGGCGGGCGGGCGCGGGTGCGGGCATGGGCCAATTGTGGGGTAGCGGTTTGCCCTCTTGCGCGGTGTGGCAAGCTGTGGAGCATGTCTAGACCAATTCTCGAGGTGATCGCCCTGAACCCGGCGGACGCGATCGCCGCACAGGCCGGAGGGGCGGACCGCCTCGAACTGGTCACCGACATGGCCGCCGACGGGCTCACCCCCTCCCGTGAGACCTTCGCCGCCGTCCGTTCGGCCGTGGACCTGCCGGTACGGGTGATGCTCCGCGCCGCCGACGGCTTCGCGGCCGGGGACCCCGCCGCGTTCGACGCGCTGTGCGAGGCCGCCGCCGCGCTGCACTCCGAGGGGGCGGACGAGTTCGTCCTGGGCTTCCTGGCCGACGACGGCGGGGTCGACCTGGCCGCCGTGACCGCGCTGACCGAGGTCGTGCGGGCGGGCGGCGGGGTGGACGAGAGCCGCTGGACCTTCCACCGGGCCATCGACCGCGCCGCGGATCGCGACGGGCTGCGCAAGCGGCTCGCCGACATCCCCGGCCTCGATACGTATCTCACCGCCGGGTCCGCGCGCGGTGTCGACGACGGTCTGCCGACCTTGGCCGAGGAGGCGGCGCGGACCGGTACGCCGGGCTATGAGTCGCGCATCATGGCCGGTGGCGGGCTGCGCCTCGACCATCTGTCCGCTCTGCGCGCTGCCGGGATCGACGCCTTCCACATCGGCGGCGCGGCCCGTCCGGCGGGATGGGCCGGCCCGGTGGACGCGGCCGCGGTCGGCCGGTGGCGTACGGCCCTGGACGTGCCCGTTCCGGTCGCCTGAGGGCGGGCCGCACGGCGTTGAGGCGGCCTGCGCGACGCTGAGGCCGGGCCGCGCGGCCGACTGTGCCGACAAGCTCCTGTGTTGGGTGCCGGGCCTGCAGACCGGGCCCGGAAACCGGCCCGGAAACCGGGGCTCGATACCGGGCGGCTTCTGCCCGGTATCGACCGTACGGTCATCCGCACGGCACACAACACCTCACGGGAGCTTGCCATGCACTTCGCCTCTATCCGCATCATCACCGAGGACGTCGCCCGGATCGTCGACTTCTACGAGCGGGCCACGGGCCTGACGGCGAAGCGGTATACGGACGACTTCGCCGAGTTCACGACGGCGAGCGGAACCCTCGCCCTTGCGAGCACCCGCACGGTGCGGGTGCTCGGTGAGCAGGCGCCCCGGCCCGCGGCGAACCAGAGCGTGATCGTGGAGTTCCGCGTCGCCGATGTCGACGGTGAGTACGAACGGCTCAAGGAGTTCGACGTCGAGATCGTGAACGAGCCCACCACGCAGCCCTGGGGCAACCGTTCACTGCTGTTCAAGGACCCCGACGGCAATCTCGTCAACTTCTTCGCGCCCGTCACCCCGGACGCCCTCACGCGATACGAGCAGCAGACCGCCGAAGCCGAGACTGCTGCAGCCGAGGCATAACGGCCAGGCCAGGCCAGGCCAGGTCAGGTCAGGTCAGGTCAGGCCAGTTCGGCTCAGCTCAGCCGCTCCGGCAGCGCCGCCCCGTGGACGACCGTCAGCCCCGAGACCGCACGGGTCAGGGAGACATACAGGCGGCGCAGCCCGGTGCGTTCGTCCGGCTCGCCGTCGACCACCGCGGCCGGTTCGTCCAGCACCACGTAGTCGTACTCCAGACCCTTGGCCAGGGTCGCCGGGACGAGGGTGAGCCTGGCCTCGGCGCTGGTCTCCTCGCCGGGGGAGAGGTGGGTCAGGCCCGCCGCGTCGAGGGCCTCGGCCAGGGCCGGGACGCGGGCGTCGGCCGCGATGAGGCCGACGGAGCCCTCGTGGGTCAGAGCGTCGTGGCACGCGGCGATCACGGCCGCGTCCAGCTCCGCCGGAGCCACGGCCCGTACGGAGAAGTCGCCCGCCGCCTCGCGGATCGAGGTGGCCTCCGACAGGCCGGGGGCGATGGCGGGCAGCAGCCGCGAGGCGTACGCGATCACCTCGCGCGGCACCCGGAAACCCTGGGTCAGCTCCTCGATCGCAGCCCCGTCCTTGCCCAGATGGGTCAGGGCCTCTTCCCAACTGGCCGTCGCCCACGGGGTGGTGCCCTGGGCGATGTCGCCGAGCACGGTCGCCGAGCCGGTGCTGCAGCGGCGGCCGACCGCGCGGTACTGCATGGGCGACAGGTCCTGCGCCTCGTCCAGGACCACATGCCCGAGGGACGGGGTGCGCTCGATGAGATCGGCGGCCTCGTCGATCAGCACCAGGTCCGCCGGGGACCACTTCGCGGACTTCACACCGCGCCCCGGCTTCGCCCACAGGACGGTCTTCTGCTCGTCGGCGTCGAGGACGCCCTCCGCGTGCTCGGCCAGGAAGTCGGCGTCGGAGAGCAGCCGCAGCACCAGCTTGGCCGGGTCGACCGGCGGCCAGACCGCCTTGACCGCCGCCTTGACGGCCGCGTTGCGGGCGACCGCGTCCTGGACCCGGTCGTCGGGCGCCTCGCCCGCCTGTTCCATCCGGACGAGCACGGCGTGCGCGATGCGCTGCGGAAGCGCCTCGCGGGCCGCGCCGTAGCGGATGTCGCGGGTGAGCAACTCCTCGACCATCTCCTCCAGTTCATACGCGGGCACCCGCCAGCGACGTGAACCGCGCACCACCACACAGGGCTCGGTGGGGGCCGTGACATACGAGCGCAGGGCGCGGCGCAGCACCTCGGCCAGCCGCGCGTCGCCCTTGATGCGCGCCGCGTCGGCGGAGTCGGTGCCCCGCGCCTCCGCGCCCAGGGCCGGGCGCGTCACCAGGTCCTCGACGGTCGCCTGGGCCACCTGCAACTCGCCGAGGGCGGGCAGGACCTGCTCGATGTAATGGAGGAAGGAGCGGTTCGGGCCGATGACGAGGGTGCCGGAGCGGGCCAGCCGCTCGCGGTGCGCGTACAGCAGGTACGCCACCCGGTGCAGCCCCACGGCCGTCTTACCGGTGCCCGGCGCCCCCTGGACGCAGATGGTGCCGCCGATCCCCTGGCGCACGATCTCGTCCTGCTCCGGCTGGATCGTCGCGACGATGTCCCGCATCGGGCCGACGCGCGGGCGCTCGATCTCGGACTGGAGCAGCTTGCTGGTCTGCTCGGCCTCTGCGGGGTCGGAGAGCCGTTCGTCCTCGTACGCCGTCAACTCGCCGCCCGTGTAGCCGAAGCGGCGGCGCAGCGCGATGTCCATCGGCGCCGTCTTGGACGCCTGGTAGAAGGGCTGGGAGACGGGGGCACGCCAGTCGATGACCATCGGGTCGCCGTCCGCGTCGTGCACATGGCGGCGGCCGATATAGAAGCGCTCGCCCTCCGCGCCCTCCGCCGCCTCCCCGCCCGGTGCGTGCAGATAGTCGAGTCGGCCGAAGAAGAGCGGGGTGTCGGCGAGGTCGGCGAGGGCCTTGATGCGCTCGCTGACCTGGTGGTGCAGCGCTGCGGCGTTGACCCAGTTCGCGGCGACGTCCCGGAGGTCGAGGGCCTCGACGTCGGCGCGCATGGCGCGCAGCGCGGCGCGGGAGTCGGTCAGATGGGCGCGCTCCCGCGCCAGGGGATCTGCCGCCTGGGGGGCTGGAAGAGGGTCTGCGTGGGGGGCTGAGAGGGGGTCTGCGTGGTCAGGGGCGTGCGAGGGCACGGCGTAGCCTCCGGCGAGCGAGTACACAACGAGTGCACAAAGCGAGTACACAAAGCGGGTGCGCGGTACGGATGCGCGGTCAGAGATGCCGACCGGTTTCCGTCCGGGCGGCGGCTCTCCCGTTCGTTCGGAACGCGGGAGGCGGCAAGACCGGCGATTGTAGCCAGGGCATGTCCGGGAGGCGAATGAATTTATGACGGCCCCGGGAGAAGGGGCCGGGCGGGCTCGCGGGCGGGCCTCGCGTGGCCTGTGGGCCCCCGTGCGGGCCCCGTCTTTGTCTCAGGCGAGCCGCAGGGCGCGGAAGGTCACGCGCTGGTTGAACCACAGCAGCGCCACCGTCGTCGCGCCCATCAGGACCGCGACGGTCAGATGCCCGGCGACCGAGGTGACCGGGGCGCCGAGGGCGGCGAGGACGAGATGGAGGCCGACGCGGAGCGCGATCAGCCCGATGGCGATCTTCCGGGTGTGGGCGTTCTTGAGCATCGCGCGCATCAGCTTCACTCGGCGGCGCAGCACGGTCGCCCCGACGACGACGTTCACCAAGGCGATGGCGATGAGCACCATCCAGGCGTCGTCCCACGCCTTGGTCAGGTCGTACGCGGCACCCATGACGCCCTCGAAGCCGAAGAACCACAGCGGCAGCGGCTTGATGTCGCTCAGGTCGATGTCGGTGGTCGCGGTCCTGCGTTTGCGGATGCTGATGCCCATGTCCCGCCCCTTCGGCGTCGTGGTGCCGTGTCCTGCTGACACTCACGATCCTTCCGGGCGGGGAACGCCCCGGGCAGAGCCGGCGATCACGGGTCACCCATGACACATGTCATGGCCATGGGAGCGTGCCCAATGGCCGTGGGTGACTCGTGGTGGGCCGAACGTCAGACGTCCTCGTCCGCGAGCAGCTCGCTCGCGTCCACGATCCGGTACGCGTACCCCTGCTCGGCCAGGAACCGCTGCCGGTGCGCCGCGAAGTCCTGGTCGATCGTGTCGCGTGCGACCACGGAGTAGAAGACCGCCGGGTGGCCGTCGGCCTTGGGGCGCAGCACTCGGCCGAGCCGCTGGGCTTCTTCCTGGCGGGAGCCGAAGGTGCCGGAGACCTGGATGGCGACCGTGGCCTCGGGGAGGTCGATGGAGAAGTTGGCGACCTTCGAGACGACGAGCACCGACAGCTCGCCCTCCCGGAAGGCGTCGAAGAGCTTCTCCCGCTGGGCGTTGGTGGTCTCGCCCTTGATGACGGGCGCGTCCAGGTGCTCGCCCAACTCGTCGAGCTGGTCGATGTACTGGCCGATGACCAGCGTCTGCTGCCCCTTGTGCCGGGCGACCAGCGCCTCGGTGACCTTCCGCTTCGAGTCGGTCGTGGCGCAGTACCGGTACTTCTCGTCGGTCTCGGCGGTGGCGTACGTCAGCCGCTCGGCCTCGGTCAGGTTGACCCGGACCTCGACACAGTCGGCGGGCGCGATATAGCCCTGCGCCTCGATCTCCTTCCAGGGCGCGTCGAAGCGCTTGGGCCCGATGAGCGAGAAGACATCGGACTCCCGGCCGTCCTCCCGGACGAGCGTCGCCGTGAGCCCGAGCCGCCGCCGGGCCTGCAGATCGGCGGTGAACTTGAAGACGGGCGCCGGCAGGAGATGCACCTCGTCGTAGACGATCAGGCCCCAGTCGCGGGAGTCGAACAGCTCCAGATGCGGGTAGATGCCCTTCCGCTTGGTGGTCAGCACCTGGTACGTGGCGATGGTGATCGGGCGGATCTCCTTCCTCGTACCGCTGTACTCACCGATCTCCTCCTCGGTGAGCGAGGTGCGGCGCACCAGCTCGTGCTTCCACTGCCGGGCGGAGACGGTGTTGGTGACCAGGATCAGCGTGGTCGACTTGGCGGTGGCCATCGCACCCGCTCCGACCAGCGTCTTTCCGGCGCCACAGGGCAGCACGACGACACCGGAGCCGCCGTGCCAGAAGCCCTCGACGGCCTGCGTCTGATACGGCCGCAGCGCCCAGCCGTCCTCGTGCAGCTCGATGGGGTGGGCCTCGCCGTCCACATACCCGGCCAGGTCCTCGGCGGGCCAGCCCAGCTTCAGCAGCGTCTGCTTGATCTGTCCGCGCTCGGAGGGGTGGACGACGACGGTCTCCGGGTCGATCCGGGCGCCGACCAGCGGCTGGATCTTCTTCGACCGCAGGATCTCCTCGAGGATCGGGCGGTCGCTGGTCTCCAGGACCAGACCGTGGGTGGGGTGCTTGAGCAGCCGCAGCCGCCCGTAGCGGGCCATGGTCTCCGCGACGTCGACGAGGAGGGCGTGCGGGACGGGGTAGCGGGAGTACGCGACGAGGGCGTCGACCACCTGCTCGGCGTCGTGCCCGGCGGCGCGGGCGTTCCACAGCCCCAGCGGGGTCACCCGGTAGGTGTGGATGTGCTCGGGCGCCCGCTCCAGCTCGGCGAAGGGTGCGATGGCGCGGCGGCAGGCGCCGGCCTGCTCGTGGTCCACCTCGAGCAGGAGCGTCTTGTCGCTTTGGACGATGAGGGGTCCATTCACGCGCCTGGGTCCTTTCGTGCTGCCGGCCAAAGAACCAGTGTCCCCCATCGAGACGGCGTGGCGGAGAGCCGCAGGGATACAACGGGCGGCTACGGGCAAGCGGCGAAGACGGATACGGACCGACGGAACCGCGACGACAGCGCCGCGACAACAGAGCCAAGGGCGGGAGGGAGTCCCTGTGATCAGCATCGCTGGATGGGAGATCCGGCGGACGGCGGACAAGAGGACGACGGTAAGGCGGACGGCGGAGAAGCGGTCGGGGGAGAAGAAGCCGGGGGAGGGCTCCCGGACGACGGGCGGCCGGAAGACGGCGAGCGGCGAGAAGCGGGCGAGCGGCCAGAAGAGGGGGCCGCGGGCGGGTGGGGCTCTGACGAAGGGGTCCCGGACGACAAAGCCGCAGGCCGCGAAGTCGCAGACCGCGAAGCCGCAGTCGACGAAGTCGCAGACCGCGAAGGCCCAGGCCGCGAAGCCTGAATCCGCGAAGGCCCCGTCAACGAAGGCCCGGACCGGGAAGGCCCGGACGGCGAAGCCCGCCAAGCCCACGGAGCCCGAGGGCACCTCGGAGACAGCGCTGCTGCAGCGCAAATCGTTCGGCGCGCGCGCCGCACGGTTGCTGGTGCTGCTGGTGGCATTCGTCTGCATGGTCGGCTTCGCGGCGGCACTCGCCAAGGCCACACTCGTGCCCCAGCCCGGCTCCGTCGACCTCGTCCACACCAATCTGCATCCGGGGCGGTCGCTGCGCGCGTACATCGACCAGCCCGCCTTCCGGGACACGGTCAAGCAGATCGGCGGCAATGTGCTGCTCGGTGCCCCCTTCGGGGTGCTGCTGCCGATGCTGCTGCCCAAGGCGCGGGGCGCGGTGCGGGTGGTGGTGGTGACGGCCTTGGTGATGGTGGCCGTCGAGACCGTTCAGGGGCTCATCGTCGAGGGCCGGGCCTTCGACATCGACGACGTCATCCTCAACACCACGGGCGCGCTGCTCGGCTACGTCGTGATCGGCCGCTGGCTCGGCCACGCCCTGCACCCCCGCCGCCGCCACTGGTGGCACCGGTGGACCCGACGGGGGACCGAGGCACCGCCCACGGCGTGAGCTGCCCCTACGAGCCGTGGCCCCGGCCCGTCCCTTCCCGCACCAGGGGCTCCGCACCGGGGTCCGGGGCGGAGCCCCGGTCACCAGCCGTAGCCCTACGTCGCGTCCTCGGCCAGTTCGGCGGCGCCCGTGATGCGGTGCAGGGGGTACGTACGGACCTCGTCCGCCGTGTGGTCGTACGCCGTGACGAAGCCGCCCTCGACCCGGACCGGGGCGATCACGCGCTGGGTGGCCGCGCCGTTCGCGTTGACATAGCCGATCCAGACGTTGGAGCCGGTCAGGGCCGCGGCCTGCATGGTGGCGAGGGTGTCGGCGGAGGTCGTGCGGGGCAGCCGGTCGCCGGTGGCGGTGGATCCGGACCCGGACCCGGCCACGGGCTGTGAGCCGGAAGCGGCCTCCGGCCCTGCCTCGGCCGCGGCCACCGGTTTGTGGGGCGCGGTCGCGGCGAGGTCCCCGGCGCGGATGGCGCGCACCGCCGCGCCCAGCAGGGTGGCGTCGGCCACCGGCGGGCCCTCCGGGACCGGCACGGGCGGGGTACGGGGCGGGGTGCGCTGGGCTTCGGGGCGGCTGACCAGCACATCGCCCTCGGCGGACTCGGCGGCCGGGGCGTACCCCATCGCCCGCAGCCCCTCCAGCAGCGTGTCCGGCGGCGCCTGGGCGGCCAGGACGGTGGGGGCGAGGCGGCGCAGCCGCAGCCCTGCCGAGCGGCGGTCGGCGAGGATCTCGGCGAGCAGCGCGTCGTCGTCGCAGCGCAGATACGCGGAGGCGGCGCCGATGCGCAGCCGGCCGTGCTTACGGGCCACATCGTTGACGAGGTAGGTGAGCGGCTGGGGCACCGGGGTGCGGGAGTGTGCGGCGAGGAAGGTGTGCACATCGTCGGCGGTCCGCCCGGCGTCCAGCGCACGGCGTACAGACTCGGGCGTGAAGCGGTACACGGTCGCGCCGCCCTTGGACTCGACGTCGGCGAGGATGCCCAGCGTCTCGGCGAGCGGCCGTTCCAGCGGGCCGGGCGCGACGGCGGTCAGGTCCGCCTGGAGCAGGACGTGGTCGAGGGGTTCGGGGAGCAGCGGCGCGAGCAGCCGCGCGGCGTGCGCGGACGCGGTGTCGATCCTGGCGGCCGGCGGCTCGTCCGGGTGGGGTTCCAGCAGGGCGCGCCCGTGGGAGGAGAGCGCGCCCCGGCCGGTGATCCCGAGCATTTCGGCCTCGGCCACGGCCCAGCGAGCCAGCCGCGAGCGCAGGTCCTCCCTGGCGGGGGAGGCGGTCCCGGTGGGGGAGGCGGCGGCGCTGGGGGCGCCCCAGGCGGGTGAGGCGGCACTGGGGGCGGCAGCGGCACCGGCCGCGGCGGGGGCCCCGCGGTGGCTGGTCGGCCGCTCCCACCGCAGCCGATTCAGCAGGACGTCGGGGGCGGCCGCGGCACCGGACGGGAGGGCGGCCAGGAGTCCGAGGACCCGGCGGCGGACCTCGGGGGCCGGGGAGCGGTCCAGGTCCGGGCCGAGCGCGGCGAGGGTGCGGCCCCGGTTGTCCCGGCCGCCGACCAGCCCCGCCGTACGGGTCGCGGGCAGCCAGGCGGCGGCGAGCCGCGCCCAGCGCTCCTCGGCGGGCAGCCGAAGCCAGTCGTCGTAGGCGGGGGTGGGGGCGTAGCGCTCGTCGGTCTCGCCGTCGGAGGCCACCAGCCCGGCCGCGTAGGCCAGCTCGATCCAGAAGGCGGCCACCGGTTCGGCCACGTCGAGGGCCACGGCGGCCCGCTTGAGGTCGCGGACGCTCAGCCCGCCCGCGCGCAACACGGGCGGTCCGGCGCTCTCCCACTGCCCCAGCAGCTCCTCGACCGTGGCCAGGGCGGTGAAGGTCTGACCCGCGGCGGTGTTATCCACAGCCTGTGGATCGTGTTCGGTGGTGGGCGAGAGCGGCGGGGCCAGCGGCTCGGGGGCGCGGTGCGCCCGGCCGTGGCGCAGATGCAGGGCGACCTCGCGGGGCAGCACCACGTTGCGCGGCCCGGACGGGAGCAGCAGTCCGCGGTCCAGCAGCCAGCCGACGGGCGGGGTGGGCGAGGCGACGGACGCCTCCCCGTACGGCGGTCCCCAGGTCAGCTTGGCCAGCACGGCCGCCGCGCCCGTCGGCGCCCCGGCCAGCAGCGCCGCCATCCGGGCACGGTCCTGGAACAGCTCGGTCAGGGCCGCCACCGCCGTGACCGGGTCGTGGGTGGGCGGCAGCCCGGCGCTCGTCAGCAACTCCTGCAGTCGGCCCGGTGACATCCCGGACGTGGCCTCCTGGACGGTCGGGCCGAGACCGGTCGGAGAGGGGGAGGTGGGGGAGGGCGCGAGCAGTTCGCGGGCGGTGCGGACGAGGCGGAGCCGGTCGTCACCGCCCCAGACCAGGGCCTGGTCGCGCAGGGTGGCCACGGCACGCGGCAGCTCGGCCGCGATCGCCGCGCGTTCCTCGGCGCCCAGGACGGCCTCGGTGTCGGATGCGGGGCCGGCGGGTGAGGCGGGGCTGAGGGGCGAGGCGGCCTCGATGCCCGACGTGGGGCCGATGGGCGAGGCGTTCCCGGGGCCCTGGGCATCCCCAGAACCGTCGGCTTCCTCCGCACTCCGGGCGTCCCCCTGACCCGCGGCCTCCTCCGCGCCCTCATCACCCGTCAGCAGATCCCGCAGGGTTTGGTACCGGCACGGGTCTGGCGCGACGGCCAGGGCCTCGGCGGTCTGCAGCGCGAACCGGTCGAGCCGCTCCACGGCCCGTACCACCGAGGCGCGGGTGCCGGCCCGGGTGGCGAGCTGGGTGAGGTCGTTCGGGACCGGGGAGAGCAGATCGGGGCGGGCGCGCAGCAGGGCGGCGAGGGCGTCGTCGGGCCGGGTCCGCAGCTCCTCGGCGAGTGTGCGCGGCACCGCGCGGCCGCGATTGCCGTGGCCGTCCCATGGGCCGGTGTCCCGTGGGCCGCCGTCCCCGTGGCCGGTGTCCCCACGGCCGGTGTCTGCGGGCAACTCATGCCTCCCGGTTGCGCGAGCTGGTCTCTTCGGGCATTTCAGCCTTCCCGATTCCATGAACTGCTCATTCGATCCACAGTACCCGCGGGGTGCGGGACGCAGGGGATGCGGCGGGACTCCGCTTCCGCGCGGTACCGTCGGAGCCGACTGATACGCCGACCGTGCGCATTCTCAGGGGTCTTGGTGGGGATCGAGAGCGAAAAGCTCGTCTACGACTATCTGAGCCGTGTCGGTGACCTGGCTCAGCAGCAGGGTCTGTCGTCCGGTGAACGCATGCGACTGGTCTCCGGGCTGCGTGCCGATATCGACCATCGCCGGACCACCGGAGGGGCGGACAGCCCGGCCGGGGTGAAGCGGATCCTGTCCAAGTTGGGTTCACCGGCCGACGTGGTGGCCGCCGCGGGCGGCCGGCCCCCCGACCCGGGCTCGGGAACGGGCGCTGGGCCGGGCGCGGCGGGTGGGGGCGCGGTCGGCGGTGCGGGCCATGGCGCGGGCGGCGGTGCGTCGCCGCGGGGAGCCGCCGGGGCGGCGCGGGCGGCCCGCGACAAGCTGGCCGGGCTCGCCAAGAGCAGCGGTCTCAGCGGTAAGGTCCCCACCCCGCGCGAGGAGGACGCCCCGGGGGTGCCCGGCGCCGGTTGGAACGGCGGCGGCCCGGGCGACGGCTCCCCCTCCCTGATCAAGCCGAGGCCCTCCACCCCCGCCACGCCCCCGTCCAACGCCGCCTCGCCGCCGCATCTCGCGGGGGAGGACGAACTGAGCCCGCGCGAGTCCAACATGGACTGGTGGCATGTGGAGGCGGGCCCGTTCGCCCAGTCCGAGCGGCGCGACGCGCAGTACGGCTCGGTCGAGGGGTTCACCGGCGGGATCGAGATCCCCGAACTGCTCGGCAAGGGCAAGACGGCCGAGCAGGAACGCCAAGAGCGGCGGGAGGCCGAGGGAAAGGCGGCGGCGGAGGAGGAGGCGGCCGCCGCCGAGGCCCAGGCCGCCGAGGAGGCGGAGGCCAAGGCTGCGGCCGGGGCCGGGGGCAAGCAGCGCGGTGCGCTGCGCCGGGTACTCCTCGGGCCTGGTAAGGCGGCCGATCAGCCCGCGGGCGGGGGCGGCGTCGCCACATGGCTGGCCGGGCTCGGCCCGGTGCTGCTGGTGGCGGTCGGGCTCCTCGTGGCGGGCGCGGTCATGGGCAACATCATCCCGATCGCCTTCGGCTGGGTGATCGCGTACTACGGCACCTACCGCCACTCCCCGGCCGGGGCGAAGTGGGCCTCGCTGGGCATACCCGGTCTGGTCGCGGCCGGGGCCGGGGTCTGGCTGTGGGGCCGGGCCGCCCGCAAATGGGGCCAGCCGATCCCCGAGGACGGGTGGAAGGACGCGCTCACCGGCACCTGGCCGTTCGTCGTCCGGGGCGCGGCCATCGCCTCGGTGCTCTTCCTGCTGTGGCGCGCGAGGCGCAAGGGCTGAGGTCCGAGAACGCGGTGAGGGGGCTTGCTCTGGCAGCTCCCGTGGGTTTCACGCCGGGCTACCGTGAGGCTCGAACCGGAAGCGAGCGCTGGGCGGTGCCGGCCCCCGCCGCCGCTCAGTCCTGCTCGGCCTGCCAAGGCGTGCCCGGGACGACGAGGGGGCTGCCGGTGACCGGGTCGGGGACGACCACCGAGTCCAGGCCGAAGACCTCGTGCACCAGCTTCGCCGTGACGATGTCCGCCGGGCGGCCGCGTGCCACGACCCGGCCCTCCTTCATCGCGATCAGATGATCGGCGTAGCGGGCGGCCTGGTTGAGGTCGTGCAGGACGGCGACGACCGTACGGCCGCGTTCGTGGTTGAGCTGGCGCACCAGGTCCAGCACCTCCACCTGGTGGGAGATGTCCAGATACGTCGTCGGCTCGTCCAGCAGCAGCAGATCGGTCTCCTGCGCGAGCGCCATCGCGATCCATACGCGCTGCCGCTGCCCGCCGGACAGCTCGTCCACCGGGCGGTCGGCGAGCGCCGTCACGTCCGTACGCTCCATGGCGTCCGTGACGGCTCGTTCGTCCTCCTCCGACCACTGCTGCCACCAGTGCTGATGCGGTTGGCGGCCGCGGGAGACGAGATCGGCGACGGTGATCGCCTCGGGCGCGACCGGGGTCTGCGGGAGCAGTCCCACGGCCCGGGCGATCTTCTTGGTGGGGATGCGGGCGAGATCCGTGCCGTCGAGGAGTACGGCGCCGCCGCGCGGCCGCAGCAGCCGCCCGAGGGCGCGCAGCAGGGTGGACTTGCCGCAGGCGTTGGGGCCGACGATGACCGTGACCTCGCCGTCGGGTATCTCCAGGTCCAGCCCGTCCACGACGGTCCGGTCCTCGTAGGCGAGGGTCAGCTCACGCGCGGTGAGCCGGTTCGGGGCAGCGGGTTCCACCAGATCCGTTCCCGTCGTACCCGTTGTGGACGCCGAAGCGGTCATGCGGCGGTGCCTCCCTTACGGCCGCGTCCCCCGGAAGACAGCAGCAGGTGGATCAGATACGGGGCGCCGACCGCGGCGGTCAGCACGCCCACCGGCAGTTCGGTCGGCGCGAACAGCTTGCGGGCCAGCAGATCGGCGGTGACGACGATGAAGGCTCCGGTCAGGGCCGAGCACAGCAGCGGGATCTGGGCGGTCCGGGTCATCCGGCGGGCGATCTGCGGGGCGAGCAGCGCCACGAAGTCCACCGGGCCGGCCGCGCCCGTCGCCATCGACGCGAGCACGACGCCGAGGGACACCAGGCCCAGCCGCACCCGCCCGAGCCGTACGCCCAGCGCGGTCGCCGTGTCGTCGTCCAGGGACACCGTGCGCTGCGCCCGCGCCGCCCACAGCACACCGGGCAGCAGCACCAGCAGCGCCCAGCCGAGCGGACCGGCCTCGTCCCAGCCGCGTCCGTTGAGGGAACCGGTCATCCACACCTTCGCCTGCTGGGCCACCAGATAGTCGCCCTTGGTCAGGAAGAGCTGGGTGATCGAGCGCAGCGCGACGGCGAAACCGATGCCGATGAGTACGAAGCGGGTCGCCTGCAGCCCGCCGCGCCAGGCGAAGACGTACACCAGCGCGGCGGCGGCGAGACCGCCCGCGACGGAGAGATAGGGCAGGACGGCGAAGGAGGTCACCCCGTAGGTCATCGCGCCCACGGTCACCGCGCTCGCGCCCTGGCTGACACCGATGATGTCCGGGCTCGCGAGGGGGTTGCGGGCCACCGTCTGGATCAGCGCGCCCGCGATACCGAAGGCGGCGCCGACCATCAGACCGAGCGTCATCCGGGGAAGCCGCAGCGTGCCGACGACGAGATCGTTCGGGGTGGCCTGCCCGAGGCCCCACTGGGTGTGCAGGACGGCCTGCACGGCGTCGGCGGGGGCGATGAAGCTCTCGCCGACGCACAGATACGCCACACAGACGGCGGCGGTGGCCAGGATCAGCCCGATCACGACGAGGGCCGAGCGACGATGCAGCAGGAACGATCCGCCACGGAGGTCACGCACGTCATGGCCGCTTCGTCCGCCGGGTCCGCCACGGCCGCCGCCCTTGATGCGGATCACGCCGTACCCGGCGGGGCGGACACCCGGACACCCGGCCGGGCGGTCGGTGGCGGTCATGCGGCCACTGTCTTCCGGCGGACCAGCGTGACCAGGAAGGGCACCCCGATCAGCGCGGTCATCACGCCCGCCGGGACCTCGCTCGGCGGGAACAGGATCCGGCCCACCACATCCGAGACCAGCAGCATCACCGGGCCGATCAGGGCGGCCATCGGAAGGACCCAGCGGTGGTCGGTGCCGACGATCGCGCGGGCGATATGGGGGACCGCGAGGCCGACGAAGGCGAGCGGACCGGCGGCGGCGACCCCGACGCCGGTGAGGATCGTGGCGCCGAGGGCGGCGACGACCCGTACGACCGCCACGTTCTGGCCGAGCCCCTTCGCGACGTCCTCGCCGAGCGCCAGCGCGTCCAGACCGCGTGCCACCGCGATCACCAGCACCGTGCCGACCAGCAGGAACGGCCAGATCTGGCCGACGATCTCGGTGTCCCGCCCGGCGAGCGAGCCGATCTGCCAGAAGCGGAACTCATCCAGTGCGGCCGCCTTCGTCGTCAGCACGCCCGTCGTCACGGACACCAGCAGCGCGTTGATCGCGGCGCCGGAGAGGGCGAGTTTGACCGGGGTCGCGCCGCCCCGCCCGCTGACGGCGATGGCGTAGACGGCGACCGAGGCCAGCCCCGCGCCCGCGAAGGCGAACCAGACATAGCCGCCCAGCGTGTGCACCCCGGCGAAGGCGATCGCGAGCACCACGCCCACCGAAGCCCCCTGGCTGACGCCGAGGATGCCCGGGTCGGCGATCGGGTTGCGGGTGACGCCCTGCATCACGGTGCCCGCCATGGCGAGCGCCGCCCCGACCATCAGCCCGATGACGGTGCGCGGCAGCCGCAGGGACCGCACGATGTCGGCGGCGTCGCTCGAACCGCCGTGCAGCAGCGCGTCCAGCACCGCGCTCGGCGCGATCTGGCGGCTGCCCACGGCGAGGCTCAGCAGGATGGCGAGCAGCAGGGCGACGACGGCGGTGGCCGTCCAGCCGAGGCGGCGGCGGACCAGGGAGGCTCTGGGAGGGCGGCTGCTGGTCCGGTCGGCGGTCATCGCTTCCGTTCGTTCGTCTCGCTCGTCGGCTACGAAGTTAGGCGAGGCTAAGTGTATGGGGTGGGTCGAGGCACAATGGCGGGCATGTCTTCGTACTCCGCTCCGTCCCCCGTCCCCACCACCGACCCGGGCCTCGCCGCGGACGCCGGGTCACACACGGTGACCGTCGGCTTCGATCTCGACATGACCCTGATCGACTCCCGGCCGGGCATCAAGGCGGCGTACGAGGCGCTCTCGGCCCGGACCGGCACCTACATCGACGCCGACCTCGCCATCACCCGGCTCGGCCCGCCGCTGGAGCGGGAGCTGGTGCAGTGGTTCCCCGACGAGCGCGTCGAGGAGATGGGTGAGCTCTACCGCGAGCTCTACCCGGAGTACGCGATCGGGCCCACCCCGGCCATGACCGGGGCCCGTGAGGCGATCGAGGCCGTGCGGCGGGCCGGGGGCCGGGCCATCGTCGTCACCGCGAAGCACGAGCCCAACGCCAAGCTGCATCTGAGCCACCTGGGCATCGAGGCGGACGCGGTCATCGGCTGGCTGTGGGCCGAGGCCAAGGCGGAGGCGCTGCGGGAGTACGGGGCGACGGTGTACGTGGGGGACCACACGGGTGACGTACGGGGCGCCCGTACGGCCGGCGCGCTGTCCGTGGCGGTCGCCACCGGGCCCTGCCCGGCGGATGAGCTGCTGGCGGCCGGCGCCGATGTCGTCCTGGACGACCTGTCGGCGTTCCCGGCCTGGCTGGCGGGGCACATAGGCGCTCAGGCGTAGGTGGCCACGCCTGGGCGGTCACCCAGCAGGTAGGCGGTCAGACAGCAGCCTGGTCGGCTTGCTGACGCAGATCCCGGGGTGAAGCATCCCCCGGGCCGATTCACCCGTTTGGCGGTACGGCCGTCCGCGGCGCCTGGGCGGCCGCGGCCTGCCGCCGCTGTGCCGCGATGGAGCGCAGCAGCCCCGCGGCGGCGAGGGCGAAGCCGACGCCCATCAGCATGCACATGAAGTACGCGACCGACGGCAGCGGATCCGCGCCGAGGAAGAGCGGCGCGACGGTGACGAGCGTGGCCACGGCTCCAATGGCGAAGACGATGACGCCGGACCGGATGAGCCGGTCGCCGGGAAGGAGTGCCTCCCGGGGATGGCTGGGGGAGCCACCGCTGTGCGGGGTTTCATTACTCACCGCACCAGGGTAGATCCGTGCCAGAGCGCGCATAGGAACCACCCGGGTACGTCTTGTCACCAGGCTCGGGACCATTAGCCTTGGTGGTGGCGGGTCTTACGACCCGCTGTAGTGCTATCGAGAGCCGTTTTTCCGTGTTTTCCGACGAGCGACGAGGACGAGACAGACGTGCCTACCGGCAAGGTCAAGTGGTTCAACAGTGAGAAGGGCTTTGGCTTTCTCTCCCGCGATGACGGTGGCGACGTCTTCGTTCACTCGTCGGTGCTTCCGGAAGGTGTCGACGCGCTAAAGCCGGGGCAGCGCGTGGAATTCGGCGTGGTGGCCGGAAACCGCGGAGATCAGGCATTGTCCGTCACCGTTCTCGACCCGACCCCTTCCGTGGCGGCCGCCCAGCGGCGCAAGCCGGATGAGCTGGCGTCGATCGTCCAGGACCTGACCACCCTGCTGGAAAACGTGACGCAGCAGCTGGAGCGCGGCCGCTACCCGGACAAGGCACACGGCCACAAGATCGCGGGCATGCTGCGAGCGGTGGCCGACCAGCTCGACGTATGACCTGATCGGCCCCGCACATACGACATCCCGTCAGGCGGAATCCATCAGCCGAATTCGATGGGAGCGCCGGAATCCGCCGGAACGTCAGACCGTGTCCAGCACACCGGGGCCGAGGGGCGGCACCAGCCCCTCGGCCGCCGCGCGGGTCAGCAGCCCGCGCACCGCGGCGTAGCCGTTCTCGCCCAGGTCGGCGGTGAACTCGTTCACGTACAGCCCGATGTGCTGATCGGCGACGGCCGGGTCCATCTCCTGGGCGTGCTCCAGGACGTACGTCCGCGACGCCTCCGGGTCGTCCCAGGCCATCCGTACCGACGTCCGGGCGGCGTCGGCGAGTTCCCGCAGCCGCTCGTCGCCCAGTGAGCGCTTGGCGATGATCGCGCCGAGCGGGATCGGCAGGCCGGTGGTCTGCTCCCAGTGCTCGCCCATGTCAGCCAGGCAGTGCAGCCCGTAATTCTGATAGGTGAACCGGGCTTCGTGGATGACGAGCCCGGCGTCGACCTCGCCGTCCCGCACCGCGGGCATGATCGCGTGGAACGGCAGCACCTTGATCTCGCCGACCCCGCCCGGCACCTCCGCGGCGGCCCACAGCCGGAAGAGCAGATACGCGGTCGAACGCTCGCTCGGCACCGCGACCGTCTTCCCCGCCAGGTCCTTGCCGGTGAACTGCTGCCCCTCGCCGGGCTGCCGCGTGAGCACCAGCGGACCGCAGCCGCGCCCGAGCGCCCCGCCGCAGGGGAGCAGCGCATAGTCGTCCAGCACCCACGGCAGTACGGCGTAGGACACCTTCAGCACATCGAACTCACCGCGCTCCGCCATCCCGTTGGTGATGTCGATGTCGGCGAAGGTGACATCGAGCGCGGGCGCGCCGGGGACGCGGCCGTGGGCCCAGGCGTGGAAGACGAAGGTGTCGTTGGGGCACGGGGAGTAGGCGATCTTCAGAGGCTCAGTCACTGCCGGGTTCCTTCCGGGTCCAAGGTCCAGGTGCCAAGGAGGGGGGCGATGGTTCCGAAGGCGCTGGTGAGCGCCTCGAGCGCCGCCCCGATCCGCCAAGCCGCGCGGTCGCGCGGCCCGACGGCGTTGGAGATCGCCCGTACCTCCAGGGTGGGCACGGACTGGGCCGCGGCGGCCTCCGCCACGCCGAAGCCCTCCATGGCCTCGGCGGCGGCGTGCGGATGGCGGCGCAGCAGCTCGGCGGCCCGTGCGGCGCTGCCGGTCACGGTCGACACGGTGAGCACGGTGCCGCGCACGGCGTCCGTCGCCTCGGCGACGGCGGCGACGAGCGGGGCGGGCGGGAGGTGTTCGACGGTTCCGAAGCCCAGGTCGGTGACGGCGGTGAAACCGTCGGGGGTCTCGGCGCCCAGGTCGGCGGCGACGATCGCGTCGGCGACGACCATGGAGCCGAGGCGCGCGGCGGCGGGCTGCGCGGGGGCAGGCTGCGTGGCGTTGGGGCGCGCGGCGGCGTTGGGGCGCGCGGTGGTGAAGCCGCCGCCGATACCGGCCGATACGGCGAGGTCGTAGGGAGTGCGGGCGACCGCGGCCGCGGTCAGGGCGGCCGCGGTTCCGGCCGCCGCGGCCGCCGGGCCGACCCCGGCGGCCAGGACATCCACGGTGAGCGGCGGCCCGGTGGGCGGCACCGGGCTCAGCCGGTGGATCATTCCGCCGGGGACGGGGAGTTCGGCCACCTCGGGGGAGGTGGCGCCGACACCCCGCACCACGGCGTCCCGCTCGGCGGGCACGGCCGTGACGATCAGTACGCGCATGGACGGTTCCCCCTTGTCACGCCGTGGCTGGTTCTCCTGGGGCGTCGGGTTCCCTCGACGTGCCCAGTCTTCCCCGTGCGGCCAGGCCCCGTCAGGGCGGCGCTTCGTCCTACGGAGTCCCGTACGTCAGGAATCCTGTCAGGAGTCCCGTTCCAGCGTGAAGCGCCAGATGCCCTTGACGCCCTGGCTGCTCTTGCCGAGCTCGGCGATCGTGATCGTGACCTTCTTCTCGAGCGTGGTCTGGCCCGTCTGCGGGTTCTGCTGGGCGAAGAGCGTGTCGCTGTCGAAGCTGCGGTACGTCTCCTTGCTCGCCTCGGCCATGACCGGGTTGTTGGCGATCAGGCCCCAGCTGGACTTGGCGATCTCGGGGTCCACCCCGATCCGCACCTTGTCGCCGGAGGTCACCTTGATCGTCTCTTCGGGCTTGGCCGACAGGCACGCCTTGAACTTCCCCGAGCTCAGGTCCTTGCCGTCGCCGTAGCAGCCGTCGCTCGCCTCGGCCGTCACGGTCTCCGAACCGACCGTCACCGTTGCCAGCGGGGTCGGCTTGTCGCATGCGGAGAGGGCGACGAGCCCGAGGGACACAGCACAGGCGGCGGTGGCGGCGCGGCGGCCCTTGCCCCTGGAAAACAGCGCAGCGGTCATGCGGGCAGGCTATCGGGCCGCCCCGATCACTTCGCGCGCGGGTCAGGCGAGCCGCGGAGGCGGGTCAGGCGAGCCGCGGAGGCGGGTCAGGTCAGCCGTGGAGCCGAGTCGGACCAGCCTCCGCGCACGCGGATGAGGCCGGCTGCAGACGCGACCCAGCCCAGCGGTCGTGCACGCAATTCAGGCCGGCCGCAGACGCGACCCAGCCCAGCCCCCCGCGCATGCGATTCAGACCAGCCCCCGCGCACGCGCGTCAAGCCACCCGTGGATATGGCGCCCCCTGCCGGGAGGCGCTCAGCAGCCCGCGGACGCTCAGTGCCACGCCCAGCGCGAGCACAGCCGCGGCGACCGCCATCCCCAGCACCCCGTGGAGCGGCAGCACGATGCCGATGGCGCCGCCGAGGACCCACGCCATCTGGAGCGTCGTCTCGGAGCGGGAGAACGCGGAGGTGCGGACCTCCTCCGGGACGTCGCGCTGGATCAGCGCGTCCAGGGACAGCTTGCCCAGCGCCTGGGAGATTCCGGCCGTGGCGGCCACGGCGGCCACCGTCACCGCGCCGTAGAGGGCCGCCGACACGATGATCACGGCCAGGGCCGAGCTCAGCACCACCGCGATGATCCGTTCCGGGCCGCGCGCCCGCAGCCAGGCGCCGATCGCGGTGCCCAGCGCGTTGCCGCCGCCCGCGCAGACGGCGGCCAGGCCGAGTGAGACCTCGGGGCCGAGCCCGCCCACGGGCTGGTCGCGGAGGAGGAAGGCGAGGAAGAGGGTGAGGAATCCGGACAGGGTCTTCAGCGCGGCACACGCCTGCAGGGCGTGCAGTACGGAGGGGCCGACCGTACGGAGGCCGAGCCGCCCGGAACGGCTCCTGCGAAGGGTGCTCCGAAAGAGAGTCCAGAAGGCGGTCCTGGACCCGCCGACCCTGGCCTTGGGTTTACGCACCGTCACCGTCACCGGCAGATGCAGATGGCGCTGTCCCGAGGTCAGCTGCGCCCTGGCCTCACCCTTCGCGGAGTCCACCTTGTGCGGGAGGGTGAACGACAGGAATCCGCCCAGCAGGAAGATCACGGACGCCCCGTACAGCGGCCAGCTCGGACCGATCTGATGCAGCCCGGCCCCCAGCGGGGCCGCCACGCCGGTCGCGAGCAGCCCGGCAAGCGTGACCCGTGAGTTGGCCTTGACCAGGGAGAAGTGGGGTGGGAGCAGCCGTGGCACAACGGCGGAACGGACGACTCCGTACGCCTTGGACGCCACCAGCACGCCCAGCGCCGCTGGATACAGTTCGAGGCCGCCGCCCGCCACAGCCCCCGCCATCGTCAGCGCGAGCACCGCGCGGGTCAGCATCGCGCCCGCCATGGCCGCGCGGCGGCCGTGCGGAAGGCGGTCCAGGAGCGGGCCGATGACCGGGGCGAGTAGCGCGAATGGCGCCATGGTGATGACCAGGTAGAGCGCGACCCGCCCGCGGGCCTCGTCGGTCGGGACCGAGAAGAAGATCGTGGAGGCGAGCGCGACGGTGATCATCATGTCGCCCGCGGAGTTCACCGCGTGCAGCTCGATCAGCTTGCCGAGCCCCGACTCCCCGGCCCCATGGGCGTGGGTGGCCCGGCGGATGCCCCGCCCGGCCGCGGTGAAGGGAAGACGGAGCGCATGGACGACCCAGCGGCCCGACCGTCTGGTCGAACCGCCGCTGTACCACCGCGTGCCTGCCACCTGACCATGGTGCAGCCAACGCGGCCCCGGCGTCAGACCTTCGACGGCTTTCCGGATGGCGGCGCCGTCGGCGGGGATCGGCAACACCCCGCTGTCCAGCGGAAATGCGGTTTCCCCGGGGCGGGCGGGCAGGGGGTGGACGGTGCGGGCGCCGGGGACGGGCATGGGACGGGGGTAGGGGCCGCGGGGCCGGACAAGGTAGCGTGCGTAACCGCGCCACCGAGGGTCGTTCCTGGCCGTGTGCCGAGTAGCCATCCCGCAGAATGGGACGTACAAGGTGCGCCCGAAGGCCGGATGGGCGCGGACGTCGAGGCGGCCCCATGGTCCGCTCCGTCCGCGGTCCCGCGTTCCGGCCGTACGGCTGGCGCACCAGGTCAGACGGCTGCGACGGCGTGGAAGAGAGAATCGATCCTGTGAGTGCGATGCGAAGCCGTACCCCCGACCGCCTGTGCGCCGAGGCGGTCGAACTCGCCCGCGAGGCGGCCATGGAAGCCGCCTTTCCGGGGAAGGTCGGCGAGTATATGGGCGCTGTCGCCGAGGGCGATCGCGTGGTCACGCATCTCTTCGAGAGCCCCGAGCCCGGCTATCGCGGCTGGCGCTGGGCGGTCACCGTGGCCCGCGCCTCGCGCGCGAAGACCGTCACCCTGGACGAGACGGTGCTGCTCCCCGGCCCCGACGCGCTGCTCGCGCCGGAGTGGGTGCCCTGGAGTGAGCGGCTGCGCCCCGGTGACATGGGGCCGGGCGATCTGCTCCCCACCGAGGCCGAGGACCTGCGCCTGGAGCCGGGCTACACGGGCGAGGACGCCCCGCCGCCCAACTCCGTGGTCTCGGAGGAGATGCAGCAGCTCGCGGCGGCGGAGGAGGCCGATGTGACGGCCGGCGCCCCCGTCACCCAGACCGCCGCGCCCAAGACCGGCTCGATCGCGGCCATCGCCGAGGAGCTGGGCATGCGCCGCGCCCGGGTGCTGTCGCGCTACGGCCTCCACGTCGCGGCCGACCGCTGGGACGAGGCGTACGGCTCCCAGACCCCCATGGCCCAGGCAGCCCCCGGCACGTGCGCGACCTGCGGCTTCCTGATGCCCCTCGGCGGCTCGCTGGGACAGGCGTTCGGGGTGTGCGCGAACGAGTTCAGCCCGGCGGACGGCCGCGTCGTCTCCCTCTCGTACGGATGCGGCGCCCACTCCGAGGCCGCCGTGATGCCCAAGCCTCCGCGCCCGTCCGCACCCGTGGTCGACGAGACCGTCGTCGAACCGCTCCCCCTCCACCCGGACCGCGCGAGCGGCTCCGTCGAGGCGGACACCCCGCCGGAGGAACTGGGCCACAGCTGAGGCGGTCTACAGGCGGTCTGTGCGGGCCCGCGGCTGAGGTGGCCCCCGGCGGCGCGCCGTCGCCGCGACGGCGGCTGCGGACCCCCGCCGCTGCCGCCCCGTGGGGTGCCCGTGACGGCCGCTGTCCGCCGCTGCCCGGATACGCGCCTCCCGGACTCGTCAGGCGACGTGTGGGCAGGTGCGGCCGGGAGCCCCGCATGCCCCGCCGGACGGGCCGGGGGCCGAGGGGCTCAGGGCTGAGGCGGGGGAAGACTCGGGGCTGAGGCGGGGAATCCGGTTGTCTGGAGCCCGAGGCGTCGTTTGGGCGCGGATAGCGGTACGTTCGCGGCTAGCAAGGGCGACACGCGAGGGAACGACGAGCGCGGTGGGGCGAGCCCCACCGCGGGGGACTCGGCGGTGTGGAGCCGCGGCGCAGGACGGACCCCGACCAGGAACTCCGGAGGCGAGACGTGAGCAGCACGGCGATGGTGCGAGGCGCGACCGAGGACGCGGACCCGTTCGGGACCGCGCGGCTGCGGCGCGGCGTGCTGGACGCCTGGGCCGCGTCGCCCGCCCGGTTCCGGGAGGACGCCAATGCCGAGGAGGACCTGGCGCTGGGCGGCCACCGCGACCGGCTGGTCGTCGAGATGGCCCAGAACGCGGCGGACGCCGCGGCCCGCGCCGGGGTGCCCGGACGGCTACTGCTGACCCTGCGGCCGGCCACCGACGGCGAGCCCGCCGTGCTGGCCGCCGCCAACACGGGGGCGCCGCTGGACGCGGTCGGGGTCGAGTCGCTGTCCACCCTGCGGGCGTCGGCCAAGCGGGACGAGCCGGCGAGCGCGGTCGGGCGGTTCGGCGTCGGCTTCGCCGCGGTCCTCGCGGTGAGCGACGAGCCCGCGGTCGTGGGCCGTACCGGCGGGGTGCGCTGGTCGCTGGCCGAGGCGCGCGAGCTGACCCGGCACGCCACCGCCACCAGCCCCGGCCTCGCCGAGGAGCTGCGCCGCCGCGACGGCCACGTACCGCTGCTGCGGCTGCCGCTGCCCGCCGAGGGGATCGCCCCGGAGGGTTACGACACCGTCGTGGTGCTGCCGCTGCGCGACGGCGCGGCCCTGGACGTGGCGGAGCGGCTGCTGGCCGGGATCGACGACGCGCTGCTGCTCACCCTTCCCGGTCTGGCCGAGGTGGTGGTCGAGACCGTCGAGGGCACCCGGACGCTGCGCCGCCGCCAGGAGGGCCCGTACACCGTCATCGAGGACAGCCGTGAGGGCGGCGGCGAGGCCGGTGGCGCACGCGGGACGACGCGCTGGCGCACCGAGAGCGTCGGCGGGCGGCTGGAGCCGGAGCTGCTCGCCGACCGCCCGGTGGAGGAGCGGCTGCGCCCGGTGTGGTCGGTGACCTGGGCGGTTCCGGTGGACGCGGAGGGCGCGCCGGTGCGGTCCGCGACCGCCCCGGTCGTCCACGCCCCGACGCCGACCGATGAGCCGCTGGGCATGCCGGCGCTGCTGATCGCGTCCTTCCCGCTGGAGCCCACCCGCCGCCACACCGCCCCCGGCCCGCTCACGGACTTCCTGCTGGACCGCGCGGCCGAGTCCTACGCGGCGCTGCTGCGCGACTGGCATCCGGTCTCGGTCGGCACGATCGACCTGGTCCCGGGCCAGCTGGGCAAGGGCGAGCTGGACGGGGAGCTGCGCCGGAGGGTGCTGGAGCGGCTGCCGCGGGTGCCGTTCCTGCCCAGCGCCGCCGCCCCGGCGGCGGGCGCGGGCACCGAGGCCGTGGAGGGCTGGCTCGGGTCACCGGACGCGCTCGGGCCGGACGCCGCCCAGGGCGGCCCCGCGGCGGGCGATGCGGCCCTGTCCGCCCCGCCGGTCGCCGCGGCCGACTCCCCGGCCGACTGGGATGACGACGTGCTGGCGCGCGGCGGTTTCGAGGGTGAGCCGCACGCCCTGCGGCCCCGGGACGCCGAGGTCGTCGAGGGCGCGGGCGCGGAGACGGTGGAGGTGCTGGCCGAGCTGTTCCCGACGCTGCTGCCCGCGGGGCTGGAGCGCCGTTCGGAGCTGCGGGTGCTGGGCGTGGCCCGGGTGCCGCTGGGCGAGCTCATCGACCGGCTCGCCGGTGTGGAGCGCGCCCCGGCCTGGTGGCGGCGGCTGTACGACTCGCTGGGCGGCATCGACCCGGACCGGCTCAGCGGGCTGCCGGTGCCGCTGGCGGACGGCCGGACGACGATCGGGCCCCGGCAGGTGCTGCTGCCGCTGCCGGGCGAGGCCGACGGCGACCTGGACAGCATCGGAACCGCCGAGGCCGCGCCGGCCGCCGGGGCCGCCTGGGGCGCCGAGTCCGCCGGGATGGCCGGAACCGCCGAGCCCGCCGGACTCGCCGGGGCCACGGAGGCCCCCGAGCGCGGCGGTGCGGTGAGCGCTACGCATCGCACCCTCGCCCGCCTCGGCCTGAAAGTTGCACATCCGGACGCCGCCCATCCACTCCTGGAGAAGCTCGGCGCGACCCCCGCCACCCCCCGCGCCGTGCTGACGACCCCGCAGGTGCGGGCCGCCGTCGCGCATTCGCTGGAGGCGGAGGACGAGTACGACCCGTTCGCGGAGGAGGGCGAGGCCCTGGGGGCGGCGCTGGACGCCGACACGCTGGCCGACACCGTCCTCGGCCTGGTCCAGCAGGCCCGGCTGGCGCCCGGCGACGAGCCCTGGCTGGCCGCGCTCGCGCTGCCGGACGAGGACGGGGAGCTGGCCCCGGCCGGTGAACTGGTCCTTCCCGGCAGCGCCTTCGAGCAGGTGATGCGGGAGGGTGAACTGGCCGCGTGTGACGCCGAACTGGCCGAGCGTTGGGGCGAGCAGCCGCTGGCCGCGGTCGGTGTGCTGGCCGGCTTCACGCTGGTCAGGGCCACCGATGTGGTGCTGGACCCGGATGAACTGGAGCCGCGCGAAGGCGACTTCACCGAGCCGGACGACGTCGGCGTGCTGGACGCCGTCGACGTGTGGTGCGAGGACGTGCTGGACCGGCTGCCGCAGACGCCGGTGCCGCCGGTGGCCACCGAGATCGTGGCCGTACGGGACCTGGACCTGGTCGACGACGACGCCTGGCCGCGGGCGCTCGCGATGCTCGCCCAGCCGCCGCTGCGCGACGCGCTCACCGCGCCGGTGCGGGTGCTGCTGCCGGACGGCACGACGGAGACCGTGCGCTCGTACACCGCGTGGTGGCTGCGCGGCCATCCGGTGCTGGACGGCCGCCGCCCCGCCGGGCTGCGCGCGGCCGGGGGCGATCCGCTGCTGGCGGGGCTGTACGAGGCCGTGGACGCGGCGGGGTTCGAGGACGAGCAGGTGCTGCGGGCGCTGGGGGTGCGGACCTCCGTCGCCGCGCTGCTGGACGAACCGGGAGGCGCCGCCGAGCTGCTGGCCCGCCTCGCCGACCCGGACCGCGAGGTGACCCCCGCCCAGCTGCACGCCCTCTACGGGCAGTTGGCCGACCTGGAACCCGAGCAGGTGACCCTGCCGGACGATGTGCGCGCCATCGTGGACGGCGAACCGACGGTGGTCGAGGCGGGCGAGGCACTGGTCGCGGACGCCCCGGACCTGATGCCGCTGGCCGAGGTGGACAGCCGGGCGCTGCTGCCCGTACGGCCCACCCGGGCGGCGGAGCTGGCCGAGCTGTTCCAGGTGCGGCGGCTGAGCGAGGCGTACCCGGCGCGGGTGACCTCACAGGGCGATCCGCACGAGGTGCCCGAGGCGGTCCGCGAACTCCTCCCGGGCGCCCCGCTGTCGTACATCGAGCACGAAGAGCTGCTGATCGAGGGCGAGGACGAGCTGGACTGGCGGTATGTGGACGGCACCCTGCACGCCTCGACGGTCGAGGGGGTGGCGGCCGGTCTCGCCTGGGCCGCCGGCCACTGGTCGCGCCGGTTCGAGGTGGCGGCCCTGCTGGAGGACCTGACCCGTACGGAGGAGCTGGCGCGGGCCCGCTGGTTCGACTGACGGAGGCCCGGGGGTGTTCGGCCGACGGACGCCCGGGGGCTGCCCGGGGTGGGGCCCCCGCCCCGGGTCAGCTCTTGCCCGGGGCCGGGCTCGTGCCCCGGATCACGTGTCGCGCCCCGGGTCAGGGCTTGCGCGCCACGCCCGCGTAGATCCACAGGTCCTTTTCCTCCGCCTCTGCTCTGGCCTGTTCGTTCTCGGGCTTCCAGCGGTGGGGCATCACCACGCCCGGGTCGACCAGCTCCAGCCCGTCGAAGAACGGAAGGACCTCCTCCTGGGCGCGGCCCTGCACATGGATGCCGCTGCTGCGGTAGAGGTTGGTCACCGCGTCCGAGACCCCGCCGCGGGGGTCGAGCCCACCGTGCGAGAGCACGAGGTAGCTGCCCGACGCCAGGGGCTCGACCAGCTGTCGCACGATCTCGTACGGCTTCTGTTCGTTCGCGATGAAGTGCATGATCGCGTTGAGCGACAGGGCGATCGGCTGGGACAGATCGAGGGTGTCGGCCAGGTCCTCGGCGGCCAGGATGGCCTCCGGTTCGGTGACGTCCGCGTGGATGTAGGCGGTGCGGCCCTCGGGCGTGGAGAGCAACAGGGCCTGGGCGTAGGCCAGCACGATGGGGTCGTTGTCCGCGTAGACGACCCGGGAGTCCGGGGCTATCTCCTGGGCGACCTGGTGGAGGTTGGGCTCGGTCGGGATACCGGTGCCGATGTCCAGGAACTGCCGTATGCCCGCCTCGCGCGCGAGCCAGCGGGTCGCGCGGTGCATGAATGACCGGTTGGCACGGGTCCACGGCTTGACGTCGGGCCAGACGGCCTCGACCTGTTCGGCGGCGTGGGTGTCGACCGCGTAATGGGTCTTACCGCCCAGGAAGTAGTCATACATGCGGGCCGAGTGCGGCTTGCTGGTATCGATCTCATCGGCACGAAAGCGGTTACCGGTCATATCCCTCACATTACTGGTGAGTTGGCTGCCGCAAGACGGTAGTTACCGAACAAAGTGTGTGCCGCGAGGCTTCCGCGACATTGTGAACGGCCCGTGAAGATCGTACAGTTGTCGCATCCGGCTCCGCCCGCGCGTCTTCGCGGCGGGGCCCTCATCTTTCTGTGTGCGCCACGGACGGGTGAGCGGGTGCGTCGCGAGGAGGGGAGCGCGCCCGCGCACCGGGCCGGGGCGCGCCGGATCGCCGCCGGGAACGGCGGCGGTCCGGCGCCGTGCCGTCGCGGGTGCGCCGCCGTCGCGGGTGCGTGGTGCGCGCTCGGGCAGGTGCGTCAGCCGTTCCGCGCGTCGCCGTTCCGCGAGCCGTTGATCGCCGCGTCCCGGGCCCGTACGTACCAGACACCGAGCAGTCCGAGGGCGCCGCCGGCCAGGCAGGTCCACAGCCACCACAGATGTCCGTGTTCGTCGAACCAGCGGTAGAAGGGCAGCTGGACGAGGAAGAGGACGAACCACACGATCGTGCCGCCGGTGATCGTGGCCACGACATTGCCCTCGAGCGGCTCCGGCGCCTCGTGCTTGGGGGTCCACTTCGTCATGGCCACAGCTTAAGGGGGCCGGTCATGGGGCCTGGGCGGGGCCGTGCCGGGACCGGTTTGGCGATCTGGCCTTAATAGTTTCATACTGAATGCTTTCGGGTCTGGCTGGAATGTCTTGTTCGATCGTCCAAGAGACCCACTGTTGATGTTCACGCAAGACTGAGGTCATCCATGTCCCCCTCGGCCCCCGCGCCGGTCGACGCCAGCGAACAGGCTCCGACTCCCCCTATGAACGGCATCGACAAGTTCTTCAAGATCAGTGAGCGCGGCTCCTCGGTCTCCCGGGAGATCCGTGGCGGCCTGGCCACGTTCTTTGCGATGGCCTACATCGTCGTGCTGAACCCGATCATCCTCGGGGCCGGTACGGACAAGTTCGGCCATCAGCTCAACAACGGCCAGCTCGTCACCGCCACCGCCCTGATCGCGGGCCTGACCACGCTGCTCATGGGGATCATCGGCAACGTCCCCATCGCGCTCGCCGCGGGCCTGGGCATCAACGCCGTGGTCTCGCTGCAGCTCGCACCCAAGATGAGCTGGCCGGACGCGATGGGCATGGTGGTGCTCGCGGGCCTGGTGCTGATGATCCTCGTCGCCTCGGGGCTGCGGCAGCGGGTGATGGACGCGATTCCGGCCGGGCTGCGGCGGGCGATCGCGATCGGCATCGGGCTGTTCATCGCCCTGATCGGCCTGGTCGACTCCGGCTTCGTCAGCCGTAACCCCGACTCCGCGCACACCACGGTCCCCCTGGGGCTGGGGGTGGCCGGGCGGCTGCAGGGCTGGCCGGTGCTGGTGTTCGTGGCCGGTCTCGCGCTCACGTTCATCCTGATCGTCCGCAAGACGCGCGGCGCGATCCTGATCGGCATCGTGAGCATGACCGTGGTCGCGATCGTGATCAACTCCCTGGCCCAGATCCCGGACGCCCAGTGGGGGCTGACCATCCCCAAGGTGCCGGAGAAGGTGGTCGACACCCCGGACTTCGGCCTGGTCGGCCATGTCAGCCTCTTCGGCGGCTTCCATGAGGTCGGCCTGCTCACCGGCTGTCTCTTCGTCTTCACCGTGCTGCTGTCCGGCTTCTTCGACGCGATGGGCACGATCATCGGCGTCGGCGAGGAGGCCGGGTTGACCGATGACCGCGGGCAGCTGCCGGGCATGGGCCGGATCCTGATGATGGACGGCGTCGCGGTCGCGGGCGGCGGCTTCGGCTCGGCCTCGGCCAACACCTGCTTCGTCGAATCCACGGCGGGCGTCGGGGAAGGGGCGCGCACCGGTCTCGCGAACGTGGTGACCGGCGGTCTCTTCCTGCTCGCGCTGGTCTTCACCCCGCTGGCCAAGGTGGTGCCCTCGCAGGCCGCGACCCCCGCGCTGGTGGTCGTCGGCTTCCTGATCATGGCGGCGAACGTCAAGGAGATCGACTGGAGCGATTTCACGATCGCGATCCCGGCCTTCCTGACCATGATCTCGATGCCCTTCACCTACAGCATCACCAACGGGATCGGGCTGGGCGTGCTCTCGTTCCTGCTGCTGCGCATCGCCACCCGGCGGACCCGCGAGATCCCGTGGCTGCTGGGCGCGGTGGGGCTGTGCTTCCTGGTGTACTTCCTGCTCAACCCGATCGAGCAGGCGCTCGGCGTCTCCTGAGCCGAGCCGTCGCCTCCTGAGCCGAGCCGTCGCCCCGCCCTGGCGTACGTCGTCCTGCTCTCATGTGCGTCGTCCCCTCCTGAGCGTCCTGGACCGAGGTGTCCTGGGCGCTCAGGACGTTTCGCCGAACGTCACTACCCGGAGTCAACTCACTCGTTCGGGTGAAATAGAAATAAGGGCGTAACCAGGGTTTCATTAGGCGAGGTAATGAGTTATGCTAAAGACCATGCCGGATCTGTCCCGCTCCCAGCACAACGCGGAGGCGCCCCCCGATGACGCGGCCGCCGTGAGCGCCCTGCGGTCGGCGGTGATGCGTCTCTCGCGGCGGCTCAAGCACCAGCGGGTGGACGAGTCGCTCAGCCCGACCGAGATGGCGGTCCTGGGCACGTTGGCCCAGTGCGGCTCCGCCACCCCCGGTGAGCTGGCCCGCAAGGAGCACGTCCAGCCGCCGTCGATGACCCGCATCGTGGCCCTGCTGGAGGCCAAGGGACTCGTCAGGCTCGAGCCGCATCCAGAGGACCGGCGGCAGAAGGTCGTCTCGCCGACCGAGCGGGCTGAGGCCATGCTCGAGGAGAGCCGACGCAAGCGCAACGCCTGGCTGGCCGAGCTGGTCGGGGAGCTGACCGAGGACGAGTGGGACGTGCTGCGCGCCGCCGCGCCCGTGCTGGAGAAGCTCGCGCATATGTAAGAACAACCGAGGCAGCCAGGAGGCGAACACACTTGAGTACGGGACCCGGAGCAGACTCCGCACCCGCACCGAAGCACCCCACAAACCCCGCATCCCCCGTCACCACGGGACACACCCGGGGCGGGACCTTCCGTTCGCTGAAGGTCCGCAACTACCGGCTGTTCGCCACCGGTGCCATGATCTCCAACACCGGCACCTGGATGTCGCGGATCGCCCAGGACTGGCTGGTCCTCAGCATCACCGGCTCCTCCACCGCCGTCGGCATCACCACCGCGCTGCAGTTCCTGCCCATGCTGCTCTTCGGGCTGTACGGCGGGGTCCTCGCGGACCGATGTCCCAGACGGCGGCTGCTGCTGTTCACCCAGACCGCGCTGGGGCTGTGCGGGCTCGCCCTCGCCGCCCTCACCCTCAGCGGCCATGTGCAGGTCTGGCACGTCTATCTGATCGCGTTCCTGCTCGGCATGGTCACCGTCGTCGACAACCCGACCCGCCAGGTCTTCGTCAACGAGATGGTCGGCCCCAAGGACCTGCGGAACGCGGTGAGCCTCAACTCCGCGAACTTCCAGTCCGCCCGGCTGGTCGGCCCGGCGGTCGCCGGTGTGCTGATCACCGCCGTGGGCAGCGGCTGGGCCTTCCTGATCAACGGACTCTCCTTCGCCGCCCCGATCATCGGGCTGCTGCTGATGCGCACCAGTGAGCTGCACAAGGTCGAGCGGGCGCCGCGCGGCAAGGGGCAGCTGCGGGAGGGGCTGCGCTATGTCGCCGGGAACCCCGATCTGATCTGGCCGATCGTGCTCGTCGGCTTCATCGGCACCTTCGGCTTCAACTTCCCGATCTGGCTGAGCGCCTTCGCCGACGATGTCTTCCACGCCGGACCCGGTACGTACGGCCTGCTCAACACGCTGATCGCGATCGGCTCGGTGGCCGGTGCGCTGCTGGCCGCGCGGCGTGTGGTGGCCCGGCGGCGGCTGCTGGTCGGGGCCGCGCTGATGTTCGGCGTGCTGGAGATGGTCGCGGCGGCGACCCCGTACTTCTGGCTCTTCGCGGCGCTCATGGTGCCGATCGGGATCTTCAGCCTGACGTTCAACGTGACCGCGAACTCCAGCGTCCAGCTCGCGACCGATCCCGCGATGCGCGGCCGGGTGATGAGCCTGTTCATGATGGTCTTCGTGGGCGGTACGCCGATCGGCGGCCCGCTGGTGGGCTGGGTGACCGACACCTGTGGCGCGCGTATCGGCTTCGCCGCGGGCGGTCTGATCTCGGCCGCCGCCGCGGGCACGGTGGGGCTGCTCCTGGTCCGGGCCGGCGGTCTGCGGGTGAAGCTGGACCTCCGGCGCGGCCACCCGCGTGTGGTCTTCGTCCCCCGCACACCGGAGGACAAGCAACTCGCCGCCACGGCCTGAGCCCACCACGCTGTGCGGGAAGGGGCTCCGCCCCTGTGACCCCGCCGAGGCTCCGCCCCGGACCCCGCTCCTCAAACGCCGGAGGGGCTGAGTTCCCCACCCCTCGTGGGGGAGACTGGGCGGATGAGACTCTTCGCCGCCGTCTTGCCGCCGGACGCGGCCGTCGCCGAGCTGGCCGCGCGGGTCAAGAAGCTCCAGACGCTGCCGGGGGCGGAGGGGCTGCGCTGGACCGAGCGGGAGGGCTGGCACTTCACGCTCGCCTTCTACGGCGAGGTGGCCGAGGAGGTGCTGCCCGAGCTGCACACCCGGCTGGCCCGCGCCGCCCATCGGCACCGCGCCCACGAGCTGCGGCTGGCGGGCGGGGGCCGGTTCGACGACCGGGTGGTGTGGGTGGGCGTCGACGGCGACAGCGAGGCCCTGCGGCGGTTGGCCGACTCCGCCGAGGCGGGGGGCCGACGGGTCGGGGTCCCGATGGACCGGCACCGTCCGTACCATCCGCATCTGACCATCGCCCGTGCCCGTTCCTCCCGCCACCGCTCCGCCACCAGCCTCGTGCCGTACGTGGACGGGCTCACCGACTTCGACGGCCGGGAGTGGACCGTGGGCGAGCTCTGCCTGGTGCGCAGCCATCCACCGGCCCCGGGCGTCCCCGGCCGGCAGCCGCGCTACGAGGTGGTGGCGGCCTGGCCGCTGGGGCACTGAGCGGCCTGGCCGCTGGGCGACTGAGCGGTCCGGCTAATCTCAAGCCTGTGGACCCCAAGACCAGAAACATGATCATGAGCGGCGCGCTGGTGCTGATTCTCGTCGTCGTCGCCGCTGCGGCCGCCCTGGGCGGCTAAAGCTGCCATAGGAGGCATCAGGCAGGGGGCGTGGGCCGCGCACGGCCCACGCCCCTCAGCGCCTTCGCTCACCGCCCAGCGGCGGCTCGGCTACCAGGCGAACGCCTCCGGCGACGGCCCCGGACCCGGGAAGATCTCGTCCAGCTCCGTCAGCACTTCCTCGCTCAGCTTCAGCTCCGCGGCGCGCACCGCCGACGCCAGCTGCTCGGCCGTGCGCGGGCCCACGATCGGACCGGTCACCCCGGGCCGGGTGAGCAGCCAGGCCAGGGCCGCCTCGCCGGGCTCGATGCCGTGCTTGGCCAGCAGGTCCTCGTACCGCTGGACCTGATCGCGCACCGCCGTGTTCTTCAGCGCGTCGGCGCTGCGCCCGGACGTGCTGCGCGATCCGCCGCCCTCGCGCTCCTTGCGGAGCGCGCCGCCGAGCAGTCCGCCGTGCAGCGGCGACCAGGGGATGATGCCCACGCCGTAGCCCTGCGCGGCCGGGATGACCTCCATCTCGGCGCGGCGCTCGGCCAGGTTGTACAGGCACTGCTCGCTGACCAGCCCGAACGAGCCACGGCGGGCCGCGGTCTCATTGGCCTGGGCGATGTGCCAGCCCGCGTGGTTGGAGGAGCCCGCGTAGATGATCTTGCCCTGCTGGACGAGGACGTCGATCGCCTGCCAGATCTCGTCCCACGGGGTGGAGCGGTCCACGTGGTGGAACTGGTAGAGGTCGATGTAGTCCGTGCCGAGCCGCTTGAGGCTGGCGTCCACGGCCCGGCGGATGTTGACGGCCGAGAGCTTGTCGGTATTGGGCCACGGCTCACCCTCGGCGGCCATGTTTCCGTACACCTTGGTCGCGAGGACGGTCTTCTCGCGCCGCCCGCCGCCCTTGGCGAACCAGCTCCCGATGATTTCCTCGGTGCGGCCCTTGTTCTCGCCCCAGCCGTACACATTGGCGGTGTCGAAGAAGTTGATGCCCGCGTCGAGCGCGGCATCCATGATCGAGTGGCTGTCGGCTTCCTCGGTCTGCGGACCGAAGTTCATGGTGCCGAGGACGATCCGGCTGACCTTGAGACCTGTACGTCCGAGTTGCGTGTACTCCATGGGATCAGCCAAGCCGTTGGAGTGCGCTCTAATCAAGGGGGCGGGCCGGGGCATCGGTGACCTGGCGACTGCCGGCGGTCGTGAATTCCCGTGGAAAACCCGAAGGCCCGCTTTTTGGCCCCCCGTGCGGTCAAAAAGCGGGCATCATGGGATTTCTCGAGGCCGACCTTTTCAGATTAGCGGGCAGTGCGGGCCTTCATAAAGCCGAGAGCGCCGAGGGCCAGGGCCATCAGTGCGCCGATCAGGACCATGTAGAGCCCCGGTCCAGCGGTCATCTCGTACAGCTTCGCGGCCTGCTCCGCCGCCTTTTCCGCGACCTTCTGCGACACCCCTTCGTCGTCCTTCAGCTTCTGGGTGACCAGCCGCTCGGGGTCTGCCATGTTGATGGCCGCGACGATCGCCATGGCCAGCCCCAGAACCCCGCCGACCAGGTAGAGCGCGGCCTTCTTGGTGGCCATGGCGGCGATGAACAGGATCGCCGCGACCAGGGCGATGATCAGCGTGATGATGCCGTCGCCGTCGATGCCCTTGATGCCCCCGGTGGCGCCCTCGGCGTCGGAGACCACCCAGTTCACCATGGAGCCGACCAGCGCGATGACCGAGCCGACGATCGCGAAGATCGCGATCTTCTTGGACGGCGCGGCCGGTGCGGACGGTGACGCGTGTGCGGCGCCGCCGCTCGGGGCCCCTGCGGAATGCATGGGCGGCGCGCTTTGCGCATAAGAGGACTGGCTGTATTCGCTCATGAGCCCAGACCGTAAGCGGGGCCTTTCTGCATTGCAATGCCGCCGCCCGCTATGCCGCCAATGACCGATAAATTTCTCGCCGAAATAATCCCCGGATGAGGTCAAATAATCTGCGGGTTATTTCGGGCCGGCCGCCCGCACAAATAATTGACAGACGTTATCTGCCCGTGATCGCCGAAGTCATGCACGGGAGCGTCATGGGTGGCCAGCGGGAGGTCACTCCGTGCCTGGCCGGAGGGAGTCCCCCGGCGTGGTTCCGGCGCCGGATGCCCCCCGCGGGATGGCAGGCTTGGGCCCATGCGTCCGCTTCCGTTCGTACTCGGTGCCGCCGCGCTGCTGACCGTGTCCGCAGCCGCCCCGGCCTTCGCCGACGACTCGTCGTCGCCGTCTCCCTTCACGATCGAGGATCCACGAATCACCGAGTCCAGCGGCCTGGCCGCGAGTCGCCTCCACCCCGGCGTCTACTGGACGCACAACGACAGCTCGGACGGGCCGTACGTCTACGCCGTCGACGGAAAAACCGGGAAGACGGTCGCGCGGGTCACCCTGCGGGGCATAGGGGATCCCCGCGATGTGGAAGCGATCTCGATAGGGCCGGACGGCAATGTCTACGTCGGCGACATCGGCGACAACCTGGGCGGTCAGTGGTCCCATGTGTGGATCTACCGCTTCCCCGAGCCGAAGCAGCTGAAGGACACCACCGTCACCGCGACCCAGTTCACCGTCAAGTACCAGGGCGGGCCGCGCAACGCCGAGGCGATGATGGTCCATCCCAAGACGGGCCGGGTCTATATCGCCAGCAAGAGCGACGAGGACGCCGGGCTGTACGCCGGACCGGCCACGCTCAGCCCCTCGGGGGTGAATGTCTTCCGGCGGGTCTCCGACCTCGACATGGAGGTCACGGACGGGGCGTTCGCTCCGGACGGCACCCGGCTGGTGCTCCGCGGCTACTTCTCGGCCGCCGAGTACCGCTGGCGGGACGGAAAGCCGACGCGGCTCGAGGAGGAGCCGGGGCTGCCGCTGCAGCGGCAGGGCGAGTCGGTCACCTTCACCCCGGACGGCGGCACGCTCATGTACGGCACCGAGGGCGCGGGCTCCAAGGTGACGCCGGTGGACCTCGGCGGGGAACTGCTGCCGGACGCCACCGCGAAGGAGCAGAAGAAGAACGGGGAGTACTCCGACCGCGTCGACGGCAAACTCACCGAGGACGAGAAGAACGGCAACCTGGTCAAGGCCGGGGTCACCTTCGCCGGTGCGCTGGTCGTGTTCCTCGGCCTGCGCAGGCTCTTCCGCCGGGGCCGATCCTGATCGTCGGCCCATGCGACATCGTCAGCGCATGCGCAGGGGCTTGAGCGCATGCGAAGGGGCCCGCGGCCGGTGGTCGGCCGCGGGCCCCTTGCGCACGGGCGTAAAAGCGCTCGTCAGAGGTGCTCGATGACGTAGTCCACGCACGCCGTCAGCGCCTGGACGTCCGCCGGGTCGACGGCCGGGAACATCGCCACCCGCAGCTGGTTGCGGCCCAGCTTGCGGTATGGCTCGGTGTCCACGACGCCGTTGGCCCGCAGCGCCTTGGCGACCGCGGCGGCGTCGATCTCCTCGGTGAAGTCGATCGTGCCGACGACCTGCGACCGCTTGGCCGGGTCGGCCACGAACGGGGTGGCGAACTTGGACTCCTCGGCCCAGCCGTACAGCGTGCGCGAGGAGGTCGCGGTGCGCCGCACCGCCCAGTCCAGACCGCCCTGTCCGTTGATCCACTTCAGCTGGTCGTCGAGCAGGAAGAGCGTCGCCAGCGCCGGGGTGTTGTACGTCTGGTTCTTCAGCGAGTTGTCGATCGCGGTCGGCAGCGAGAAGAACTCGGGGATGTGCCGGCCCGAGGCGTGGATCCGGGCGGCGCGCTCCAGCGCGGCGGGCGAGAACACGCCGATCCACAGACCGCCGTCGGCCGCGAAGGACTTCTGTGGCGCGAAGTAGTAGACATCCGTCTCGGCGATGTCGACCGGCAGACCGCCCGCCCCGGAGGTCGCGTCCACCAGCACCAGCGCGCCCTCGTCGGCGCCGGCCACCCGCTGGATGGGCATGGCGACACCGGTGGAGGTCTCGTTGTGGGTGAAGGCGTAGACGTCCGTGCCGCTCTCGGCGCGCGGCTCCGGGTGGGTGCCGGGGTCGGAGGAGATCACCGTGGGCTCTTCGAGCCACGGCGCCAGCTTCGCCGCCTTGGCGAACTTCGAGGAGAACTCGCCGAAGGACAGATGCTGGGACTTGGAGTCGATCAGCCCGTGGGTCGCGATGTCCCAGAAGGCGGTGGAGCCGCCGTTGCCCAGGATGACCTCGTACCCCTCCGGGAGTTGGAAGAGCTCGCGCACCCCTTCGCGCACCGCGCCGACCAGGTTCTTGACCGGGGCCTGGCGGTGGGAGGTGCCGAGCAGGGAGCTTCCGGTGGCGGCCAGGGCGCTCAGCGCCTCGGTGCGCACCTTGGACGGGCCCGAGCCGAAGCGTCCGTCGGCGGGCTTGATGTCATCGGGAATCCGGATCTCAGCCACGACCGAAGCCTAATCCGTCGGCCGCCGCGGTCCGACCGTGCGTCCAGCGGCTGAGACGGTACGTCCACATCCTGTTGACGCAGGAGGTGAGGCCGGTGTAGGGGCGATCGGGGAACACGGCGGCCATGAATCGGAATTGGACATTCTCAACGGCCCTCCCGGCATGGACCATGGAGGCATGGCTGATCACCAGGCAGACGAGCTGGAGCAGGCGCTGCGGCGGGCCGTCCGCGGGGACGTCTCCTTCGATACGGCGAGCCGGGCCCTGATGACCATGGACGCGTCGAACTACCGACGGGTGCCGGACGGTGTGGTCGCGCCCCGGGACGCGGACGACGTGGCGGCGGCGTTGGCCGTCTGCCGGGAGCGCGGGGTGCCGGTGGTCGCGCGCGGCGCCGGGACCTCGATCGCAGGACAGGCCACCGGGCTCGGTGTCGTCCTCGACTTCACCCGCCATATGCGCGGCATTGTCTCGCTCGACCCGGAGCGGCGGACCGCCGTCGTCCAGCCCGGCGTGATCCTCGACGACCTCCGTACGGCGGCCGGCGCCCATGGGCTGACCTTCGGCCCCGACCCGTCCACCCACAGCCGCTGCACCCTCGGCGGCATGATCGGCAACAACTCCTGCGGCTCCCACTCGGTGGCCTGGGGCACCACCGCCGACAACGTCCACGAGCTGGACGTCCTCACCTACGGCGGGGAGCGGGTGCGCGCCGCCCAGGGCCTCCACGACCTGCCCGCCCGGCTCCGCGACGGCGTACGGTCCCTGGCCGGTCACCACCTGGCCCTGCTGCGCACCGGCTTCCCCGAGCTGCCCCGCCGGATCTCCGGTTACGCCCTGGACGAGCTGCTGCCCGAGAAGAACGCCGACCTCGCCCGCGCCCTCACCGGCAGCGAGGGCACCCTCGGCGTGGTCACGGAGGCGACCGTAAGGCTGGTGGAGGCGCCCGGCGCCCGCGCCCTGGCCGTGCTCGGCTACCCCGACGAGAGCGCGGCGGCCGAGGCCGCGCACACCCTGCTGCCGTACGGTCCGCTGACCGTCGAGGGCATGGCCGCCGATCTGGTCGCCGGGGCGTCCGGGCTGCCCAAGGGCGGCGCCTGGCTGTTCGTGGAGGTCGGCGGCGCCACCCGCGAGGAGGCGCTCTCCCGCGCCCAGGAGGTGGCCCGCGCCGCCGCCGAGGCCACCACCGGCCACACCGTCGTCGCCGACCCGGCCGGGCAGCGCGCCCTGTGGCGGGTGCGCGAGGACGCCTCCGGGACCGCCACCCGGATGCCGGACGGCAGCGAGGCATGGCCCGGCTGGGAGGACTGCGCGGTGCCGCCGCCCCGGCTCGGCGCCTATCTGCGCGACTTCCGTGCCCTGATGGCCCAGCACGGGCTGCGCGGCACGCCGTACGGGCACTTCGGGGACGGCTGCATCCACGTCCGCATCGACTTCGACCTGCTGACCGAGCCCGGGATCCGGATCTTCCGCGCCTTCTCCTCCGACCTCGCCGATCTCGTCGTCGCCCACGGCGGCTCGCTCTCCGGTGAACACGGTGACGGGCTGGCCCGCGCGGAGCTGCTGCCGCGGGTGTACGGGGACGAGATGGTCGGCCTCTTCTCCCGCTTCAAGGACCTGTGGGACCCGGAAGGCGGCCTCAACCCCGGCGTTCTGGCCCGCCCGCAGCGCCTGGACCAGAACCTGCGCTTCGATCCCCTGCCGAGGCGCCCGGTGGACGTCGAATTCGGCTATCCGCATGACAAGGGGGACTTCTCGGCGGCCGTCCGGCGCTGTGTGGGCGTCGCCAAGTGCCGGAACGAGTCGGTGTCCGGCACCGGGGTGATGTGCCCGTCGTACCGCGTGACCGGCGAGGAGAAACACTCCACGCGCGGCCGCGCCCGGCTGCTGCACGAGATGCTCGCGGGCGAGGTCGTCCAGGACGGCTGGCGCTCGGAGGAGGTCCGGGAGGCGCTCGACCTGTGCCTGTCCTGCAAGGGCTGCCGCAGCGACTGCCCGGTCGAGGTCGACATGGCCACGTACAAGGCGGAGTTCCTGCACCACCACTACGAGGGACGGGTGCGGCCCGCCGCGCACTACTCGATGGGCTGGCTGCCGGTATGGCTCCGGGCCGCCTCCCTCCTGAGGGCCGCGCCCGCCGCCAACGCCCTGGCGGGGGTGCCCCCGCTGGCGGCCCTGGCCAAGCGCATGGGCGGGATCGCGCCCGAGCGGGACATCCCGGAGCTGGCCCGGGAGCCCTTCACACGGTGGTGGCGGGAACATGCCCGCACGGTGCCTCGCGCCGGGACCGGCGCCCGCACCGTCGTGCTGTGGCCCGACACCTTCACCAACCACCTCTCCCCGTCCGTCGGCCGGTCGGCGGTCGCCGTACTGGAGGCGGCCGGGCTGCGGGTGGTCGTCCCGCCGGGGCCCGTGTGCTGCGGGCTGACCTGGGTCTCCACCGGCCAGCTCGACCGCGCCCGCGCGGTCATGCGGCGCACCCTGGACGTCATGGCCCCGGCCCTGGACGCCGGACTTCCGGTGGTCGGCCTCGAACCCAGCTGCACCGCCGCCCTCCGCACCGACCTCCCCGAACTCCTCGGCGCCGACCCGCGCGCCGCGCGCCTCGCCGAGTCCGTCTCGACGTTCGCCCAGGCCCTGGAGGAGTACGCCCCCGACTGGCGGCCCCCCAAGATCGACCGCCCGGTCGTCGGCCAGACCCACTGCCACCAACACGCCGTCCTCGGCGACGCCGCCGAGCGCCGCCTACGTGAACGCGCGGGCCTCACGGGCGCGTTGAGCGGCGGCTGCTGCGGTCTGGCGGGCAACTTCGGCTTCGAGGACGGCCACTACGACGTTTCGGTGGCCTGCGCCGAGGAGCAACTGCTGCCATCGGTGCGCGCCGCGGACCCCGGCACGGAGATCCTGGCGGACGGCTACTCCTGCCGCACCCAACTGAACCAACTGGCGGGCAGGAAGAGCCGCCACCTGGCGGAGGTCCTGGCGGAACGGCTGCCCTGACGCCCAAGTCCGGTTACGACGACTCCGCCGCCTCCCCGGGTGCGGGGTCGTCCTCCGGCTCATCACAGCCGTCATCGCCGTACGCGGCCAGCCGCCCGCCCCTGCTCTCGGCCACCCGCAGTGCGTCGCGCAGCGCCTCGGTCAGGCCGGTTGGCCAGGAAGCGCAGTTCTCCGGTGCTCGCCTTACGGTCGTTGAGCAGCGCGCGGGCATGGGCGATGAGTTGTGCCCCCCCATGCACAGCTGAAGGGCCTCGATGTCGTCCGCCCGTCGGCTCAGGAGGCTGTTGCCGTTGCCCGGCGACAGGTAACACGGTTTGCCGTCCGGGCTGGACCATGGCAGCAGCCGTAAGGCAGTCCTGAGGGGGCTTCCGAGTGGTGTGGCGGTCACGGTACGGCTCCTCTTGCGGCGATGTTCCCGTGTCGTGACGTTATGGTCGCGTTGAGTAGCTGATCAATGGCGCTTTCGTCCGGCGACGGGTGGAAGTACCACCCGGTGTCACATCGGTACGCCGAGCACCCCGGCCATGGTTTGCGTCTCCGGTGTCATCGTTCGCCGCCTGGTGATGATGTCGCCCAGGATGTCCCGTGCGTAGCGCTGGTTGGGCAGCCATTCCGGGGCGTCGGACCAGATGCCTCGCAGCACCTCGAAGGCATCGGTGGGCCGGTGCTTCATCACATGGGCTCTGGCCACGTCCAGGAGGTGGCGGTTCCGGTTGTTCGACGTCGGCCGGAGGCCGTTGGTGGGGATGCGCGCCGCCAGGCTGAGGACGCGGTCCGGTTCCTCCTCCACCATCGCGTTCTCGGCGCGTTTGAGGGTCACGGTCACGGGGCCGAAGGCCCGGAGGAAGTCGCCCTCGGGAGCGAACTCGCGGCCCATGGTGACCGCTGCCGCGTGGGCGAGCCGCAGGGTGTCCCTGGCGACATCGGATTCGTTGTCCCGCACCGCGGCGGCCGACGCGCGCAGGAGCAGCCAGCCCCATGCGCTCAGCTCGGCGGGGGTGGCGCGGGACAGGCGTGGCTCGATGTCGTCCGACCACCGCACGGACAGCGCGCGGGCCTCGGTGAGTCGGCCCCGGCGCAGCAGCAACCAGCAGCGCGTACTCGCGATGGCGGCTCCGTCGAGCCGGTCCATCGCGTCGTCCAGCGCTTTGGTGAGGGCTGTTTCGGCGGCGTCGAACTGGCGCGTCTGCACCATGAGCCAGCCGGTGAGCTGAAGTAACCGCCCCCGCAGGTGCCGACCACGTGGGTCGAGCGCGGCGAGCATGTCGGCGTCACGCAAGAGAGCGGGGAGTACAGGACGCAGGTGGGCGAACCGGTCACCGGAGAAGAGGGGCAGCGCGGCCTTGATCGCCGCCCTGACCCCGTCCACGGTGGGGGCCTGGTCGGCACCGCGATCGCCTACCGGGGAGGTCAGGGCGTGGCGTACTGGCCCCCACTGTTCCAACGTGGCTTCGTCGGCGTCGTCCTCGCGATGTCCTGCGATGAGCCGCGTCGTGGACACGCCCAGCGCCGCGGCGAGCTTCCGGGCGGTTTCGAGGCGCGTGTCTTGCTGTTCGCCCTGTTCGAGCTTCCTGATCCAGGAGAGGGAGACTCCCGATGCTTCCGACAAACCGCGCTGCGTCAGCCCTCGACGCTTCCGGATGTCGCGCAGCCGTGCACCGATGTGGTCCTGACTGTTGTCGGGCATGCTCAGCTCCTTCGGGCTTCGACAAGGGACACGTACCCCTGGGCAAACGCGGCGAAATGTTGGTCAGTCACCCTGAACGGTGCAGGGTTCCGTCTGTGCCTCACCCGGACAGCCGGGCTGCACCGGGTTGCCCCCGGCGCGTCGAGCGCCTGCGCTCGCCCCGTGGGGGCGGGCGCAGCCCGGGCGTCGTGTCCCAACCGGCTGAATCATGCAAGCGTGCTTGATTGTTTCTCGTCGCGCTGCCACCCTCGCTCGACAAGAACGTAAAGACAGCCGACACACGACTGACCCGACGACGGGAGCGACGCGTGTCCGAGACGGAGGCTCTGCTCGGCGATCTGCGGGCGGAGGGGGACGAGTTGGACGGCCTGGTGGCCGGGCTCGGGGGCGCGGAGTGGCGTACGGCGACGCCCGCGCCCGGGTGGAGCATCGCGCACCAGATCGCCCATCTCGCGTGGACCGACGAGCGGGCCGTACAAGCCGCCGAGGACCCGCAGGGGTTCGCCGACGAGGTGCGCCGGGCGTGGACCGCGCCGGAGGCGTTCGTGGACGAGGGCGCCGAACGCGGGGCGGCCGAGCCGCCCGAGGCGCTGCTGGAGCTCTGGCGCGCGGGGCGGGAGCGGTTGCTCCGGACGCTGGCCGCGCAGCCGCCGCGTGCCCGGCTGCCGTGGTACGGGCCGCCGATGAGCGTGATGTCGATGGCGACCGCCCGGCTGATGGAGACCTGGGCGCACGGCCAGGACGTCGCCGACGCGTTGGGAGTGCGCCGGGCCCCCACCGCCCGGCTGCGCCATGTGGCCCGGATCGGGGTCCGGGCGCGGGGTTACGCGTACGCGGCGCGGGGGTTGGAGCCGCCGGCCGAGGAGTTCCGGGTCGAGCTCACCGGCCCGGCCGGTGAGTTGTGGACGTACGGGCCTCAGGACGCGGCCCAGCGGGTGACCGGGCCCGCGCTGGACTTCTGTCTGCTGGTGACCCAGCGGGCGCACCGCGACGATCTGGCCGTACGGGCCGAAGGGGCGGAGGCGGACCGCTGGCTGGACATCGCGCAGGCGTTCGCTGGCCCACCCGGCAAGGGCCGCGCCCCGGGGCAGAGAGCGGGTCACCCGGCGGGTGACGGTGGCGCGAGCGGCGACCGCGCCGGAGGCGCCCCGTGACCCCGCCGCCCCCACCCCTCCGTATCGGCAACGCCTCCGGCTTCTACGGCGACCGCTTCGACGCGGTGCGCGAGATGCTCACCGGTGGCCCCCTGGACGTGCTGACCGGGGACTATCTCGCCGAGCTGACCATGCTCATCCTGGGCCGGGACCGCGCCAAGGACCCGGCGCGCGGCTATGCCACCACCTTTCTGCGCCAGCTTGAGGACACCCTCGGGCTCGCCACGGAGCGCGGGGTACGGCTCGTCACCAACGCGGGCGGGCTCAACCCGGCCGGGCTGGCCGACGCGATCCGCGCCCTCGCCGAGCGGCTCGGCATCGACTGCCGGGTCGCCCATGTCGAGGGCGACGACCTCCTCGGCGCCCGCGACTGGGGGCCGGGAGTGGTCACCGCCAACGCCTATCTCGGCGGCGCCGGCATCACGGCCTGTCTGCGCGGTGGCGCGGACGTGGTGGTCACCGGGCGGGTGACGGACGCCGCGCTGGTGACGGGCCCGGCCGCGGCGCACTTCGGATGGGCCGCCGACGACTGGGACGCGCTCGCCGGAGCCGTGGTCGCCGGGCACATCCTGGAGTGCGGTACGCAGGCGACCGGCGGCAACTACTCCTTCTTCACCGAGCACGACCTCCGCCGCCCCGGCTTCCCCCTCGCCGAGATCCACCCGGACGGCTCCAGCGTGATCACCAAGCATCCGCACACCGGCGGCGCCGTCACGGTCGGGACCGTCACCGCCCAGCTCCTCTACGAGACGGCGGGCGCTCGCTACCCGGGCCCGGATGTCACCGCCAGGCTGGACTCGGCGCGGCTCGCCCCGGACGGCCCGGACCGGGTGCGCGTCCACGGCGTACGGGGCGAGGCGCCGCCCCGCACCCTCAAGACCGGGCTGACCCGGCTCGGCGGCCACCGCAACGAGGTGGTGTTCGTGCTCACCGGCCTGGACATCGAGGCCAAGGCGGCGCTCGTACGGGACCAGATGGAGGGGGCGATGAGCAAGCGCCGTCCCGCCGAGGTCCGTTGGGCCCTCTCCCGCACCGACCACTCCGACGCGGCCGTGCAGGAGGAGGCGAGCGCGCTGCTGCGGCTGGTGGTCCGCGACCGGGACGCGGATGCGGTGGGGCGGGCGATCAGCGGTGCGGCCGTCGAACTGGCCCTCGCCAGCTACCCCGGCTTCCATGTCACCGCCCCGCCCGGTAAGGGCTCTCCTTACGGTGTCTTCGAGGCCGTGGACACCCCGGCCGACGCCGTGCCGCACACCGCCGTACTGCCGGACGGCTCCCGGCTGACCATCCCTCCGGCCCCCACCACGCCCGCCGTCGGAGGCCCGGCGGACGAGCCGCCCCTTCCGCCGCCGCTGCCGCCCGGGCCGACCCGCCGTGCCCCGCTCGGCGCGGTCGCCGGGGCCCGCAGCGGCGACAAGGGCGGCAGCGCCAACATCGGCGTCTGGGCGCGCGGCGAGGACGCCTGGCGCTGGCTGGCCCACACCCTCACCGTCGACCGGCTGCGCGAACTGCTCCCGGAGACGGCCCCGTTGAAGATCACCCGCCATCCGCTGCCCCGGCTGCGGGCCCTGAACTTCGTCGTGGAGGGTCTGCTCGGCGAGGGCGTCGCCGCACAGGCCCGTTTCGACCCCCAGGCCAAGGCCGTCGGCGAATGGCTGCGCTCACGCCATCTGGACATACCGGAGGTACTGCTTTGACTGCCCGTTCCGGTCCCCGGGCCACAGCCGTCGGCGACGGGTCGCCCTCTCGCCGCCCGGACATCCCGGAGGTATCGCTGTGACCGTGCTCGCGTCCGTGCTCGACCCCGCGGGCGCCGATCACACGGCCCATCGGGAGGCGATGCTCGCCAAGCTGGCCGAGTTGGAGGGTGAGCACGCCAAGGCGCTCGCCGGGGGCGGTGAGAAATACGTCCAGCGCCATCGCAAGCGCGGCAAGCTGCTGGTCCGCGAGCGGATCGAGCTGCTGCTGGACCCCGACACCCCCTTCCTGGAGCTGTCGCCGCTGGCCGGCTGGGGCAGCGAGTATCCGGTGGGGGCCTCGCTCGTCACCGGCATCGGGGTGATCTCCGGTGTGGAGTGCCTGATCAGCGCCAACGACCCGACCGTACGCGGTGGGGCCAGCAACCCCTGGACGCTCAAGAAGTCGCTGCGCGCCCATGAGATCGCCCGCGCCAACCGGCTCCCGCTCGTCAGCCTCGTCGAGTCCGGCGGCGCCGATCTCCCGTCCCAGAAGGAGATCTTCATCCCGGGCGGGGCCATGTTCCGCGATCTCACCCGGCTGTCCGCCGCCGGAATCCCCACGATCGCCGTGGTCTTCGGCAACTCCACCGCCGGAGGCGCGTACATCCCCGGGATGTCCGACCACGTGATCATGGTCAAGGAACGCTCCAAGGTCTTCCTGGGCGGTCCGCCGCTGGTGAAGATGGCCACCGGCGAGGAGAGCGACGACGAATCGCTGGGCGGCGCCGAGATGCACGCCCGCACCTCCGGCCTCGCCGACTACTTCGCCACCGACGAGCCCGACGCGCTGCGCCAGGCCCGCCGGGTCGTCGCCCGCCTCAACTGGCGCAAGGCGCAGGCCGATCCGGGGCCCGCCGAACCGCCGAAGTACGACGCCGAGGAGCTGCTCGGCATCGTCCCCGGCGACCTCAAGATCCCCTTCGATCCGCGCGAGGTGATCGCCCGGATCGTGGACGGCTCGGACTTCGACGAGTTCAAGCCGCTGTACGGGCGCAGCCTGGCCACCGGCTGGGCCGCGCTGCACGGCTATCCGGTCGGCATCCTGGCCAACGCCCAGGGGGTGCTGTTCAGCGAGGAGTCCCAGAAGGCCGCGCAGTTCATCCAGCTCGCCAACCAGCGCGACATCCCGCTGCTCTTCCTGCACAACACCACCGGCTATATGGTCGGCCGCGACTACGAGCAGGGCGGGATCATCAAACACGGCGCCATGATGATCAACGCCGTCTCCAACTCCCGCGTCCCGCATCTGTCGGTGCTCATCGGCGCCTCGTACGGCGCCGGTCACTACGGGATGTGCGGCCGGGCGTACGACCCCCGCTTCCTTTTCGCCTGGCCCAGCGCCAAGTCCGCCGTGATGGGCCCGCAGCAGCTCGCCGGGGTGATGTCGATCGTCGCCCGGCAGTCCGCCGCCGCCAAGGGGCAGCCGTACGACGAGGAGGCCGACGCCGCGCTGCGCGCCATGGTGGAGCAGCAGATCGAGTCCGAGTCGCTGCCGCTCTTCCTTTCCGGGCGGCTCTACGACGACGGCGTCATCGACCCGCGCGACACCCGCACCGTGCTCGGCCTGTGTCTGTCCGCCCTGCACACCGCGCCGGTCGAGGGCGCGCGCGGTGGCTATGGCGTTTTCCGGATGTGAGTGAGGAACCCGTGATCCGTTCCCTCCTGGTCGCCAACCGCGCCGAGATAGCGCGGCGTATCGTCCGCACCTGCCGTGACCTCGGCGTCGCCACCGTCGCGGTCCACTCCGACGCGGACGCCGGCGCGCCCCACGCATGCGAGGCCGACACCGCCGTACGGCTGCCGGGCGACGCCCCGGCCGACACGTATCTGCGCGGCGATCTCCTCGTGAAGGCCGCCCTGGCCGCCGGGGCCGACGCCGTCCACCCCGGCTACGGCTTCCTCTCCGAGCACGCCGACTTCGCGCGCGCCGTAAGGGACGCGGGGCTGGTGTGGGTGGGGCCGCCGCCCGAGGCGATGGAGGCCATGGCCTCCAAGACCCGCGCCAAGGAGATCATGCGCAAGGCGGGCGTGCCGCTGCTCGACGCGATCGACCCGGCCGAGGCCACCGCCGATGATCTGCCCCTGCTGGTCAAGGCGGCGGCGGGCGGCGGCGGGCGGGGTATGCGGGTGGTCCGCGAGCTGGACGCGCTCCCCGCCGAACTCGACTCCGCCCGCGCCGAGGCGGCCTCCGCCTTCGGCGACGGTGAGATCTTCGTCGAGCCCTATATGGAGGGCGCCCGCCATGTCGAGGTCCAGGTGTTCGCCGACACCCACGGCACCGTCTGGACCCTCGGCACCCGCGACTGCTCCCTCCAGCGCCGCCACCAGAAGGTCATCGAGGAGGCCCCGGCCCCCGGCCTGGACGAGGAACTGCGGCGCGCCCTGGCCGAGTCGGCGGCGAACGCGGCGCGCGCCATCGGCTACGAGGGCGCGGGCACGGTGGAGTTCCTGGTCTCCCCGGCGGGGCGGGCGTACTTCCTGGAGATGAACACCCGCCTGCAGGTCGAGCACCCGGTCACCGAGGAGATCTACGGCCTTGACCTGGTGGCGCTGCAGCTGCGGATCGCGGAGGGGGAGCCCCTCGACGCCGAGCCGCCGGCGCCCCGGGGGCATGCCGTCGAGGCGCGGCTGTACGCCGAGGACCCGGCGCGTGACTGGCGGCCGCAGACGGGGATCATGCACCGGCTGGAGATCCCCGGGCTGCGGGTCGACTCCGGGCCGGCCGACGGGGACGCGATCGGCGTCCACTACGACCCGATGCTGGCCAAGGTCATCGCCGTCGCCCCCACTCGGGCGGAGGCCGTGCGGCGGCTGGCCCACGGGCTGGAGCGGGCCCGGATCCACGGCCCGGTGACCAACCGGGAGCTGCTCGTACGGGCCCTGCGGCACCCGGAGTTCGAGGCGGCCCGTATGGACACCGGCTTCCTCGAACGCCATCTGCCCGAGCTCACGGCCGCCGCCTCCGATGACGACGAGGCGGCCTCGCCCGCCGAGCTTGCCGCCCTGGCCGCCGCCCTGGCCGACGCGGCGCGGCGGCCGGGGACCGCGACGGTGGCCGGGCGGTTGGGCGGGTGGCGGAATGTGCCCTCGCAGCCGCAGTTGAGGAGCTACCGCGCCGAACCGGGCGGCATCGAGCACGAGGTGCGCTACCGCCTCACCCGCGACGGGCTGCACGCGGAGGGCCTCCCCGACGTCCGGGTGCTGGGTGCCGATGCGGGGCCGCACGTCACCCCGGGGCGGGTCGTCCTCGATGTGGCCGGGGTCCGGCGGACGTTCGAGGTGACGGCCTATGGGGACCGCCGCTATGTCGACACTCCTCAGGGCGGCCATGTGTTCACCGCGCTGCCCCGCTTCCCCGACCCCACCGCCCGTGCCGAACCGGGCTCGCTGCTGGCGCCCATGCCGGGCACGGTGGTCCGGGTCGCCGAGGTGGCGGTCGGGGACCGGGTCGAGGCCGGACAGCCCCTGCTGTGGCTGGAGGCCATGAAGATGGAGCACCGCGTCACGGCGCCCGCCGCCGGGGTGCTCACCGCCCTGCACGCCACCACCGGCCGCCAGGTCGAGGTCGGAGCCCTGCTCGCCGTCGTGGCGGCGGGGGAGTGACGAACCCCCGCGCACCACGCAGCACGTCCGGGCCCGGACAGCCCGTCCGGGCCGTGCGGGACAGCACACGGCCCGCACAACGCATCGCAAGTGGGAGGAGCCGTCCATGACCAGCCCGCATACGCCCGTGGACACCCCGGAGCGCGTGGCGCTCCGCGCGGCGGTGTCGTCGTTCGCCAAGGGACACGCCCCGGGCGGCCCCCAGGAGCGCGACGGCGTGCGCCAACTGTGGGCCGAGGCAGGCAAGCTCGGCTATCTCGGCGTCAACCTCCCTGAGGAGTACGGCGGCGGGGGCGGCGGCATCACCGAGCTGTCCATCGTCCTGGAGGAGCTGGGCGCCGCGGGCTGCCCGCTGCTCATGCTGGTCGTCTCGCCCGCCATCTGCGGCACCGTCATCGCCCGGTTCGGCACCGCCGAGCAGAAGGAGCGCTGGCTGCCCGGTCTGGCCGACGGCAGCCTCACCATGGCCTTCGGCATCACCGAGCCCGACGCCGGATCCAACTCGCACCGCATCACCACCGCCGCCCGCCGGGAGAAGGACGGCGGCTGGATACTCAACGGCCGTAAGGTCTTCATCTCGGGCGTGGACATCGCCGACGCGACCCTGATCGTCGGCCGCACCGAGGACGCCCGGACCGGAAAGCTCAAGCCCTGCCTGTTCATCGTCCCGCGCGAGGCGCACGGCTTCTCCTACCACCACATCCCCATGGAACTGGCCGCCGCGGAGAAGCAGTTCGAGGTGGTGCTGGACGACGTACGGCTGCCCGCCGACGCGCTGGTGGGCGACGAGGACGCCGGGCTGCTCCAGCTTTTCGCGGGGCTCAACCCGGAGCGCATCATGACGGCGGCGTTCGCGCTGGGGATGGGCCGCTACGCGCTCGACAGGGCCGTCGACTACGCCCGTACCCGGCAGGTGTGGAAGGAGCCCATCGGCGCCCATCAGGCGATCGCCCACCCCCTCGCCCAGTCCCATATCGAGCTGGAGCTGGCCCGGCTGATGATGGCGAAGGCGGCGTACCTCTACGACACGGGCGATGACGCGGGCGCGGGCGAGGCCGCCAACATGGCCAAATACGCGGCCGGGGAGGCCACGGTGCGGGCGGTGGACCAGGCCGTGCACACCCTCGGCGGCAACGGCCTGACCGCCGAGTACGGGCTGGCCCGGCTGATCACGGCGGCCCGGGTGGCCCGGATCGCCCCCGTCAGCCGGGAGATGATCCTCAACTACGTCTCCCACCAGACCCTGGGGCTGCCGAAGTCGTACTGACCTCTCGCCGCCGGGGGGGTGCCTCTATGTCTTTCGTCAAGCGAGGCGTGGGGTTCTGGGTTGGTAGAAGGTGCCGTCTCGGAGCATGGCGAACAGCACGCTGATGCG